>NZ_JAHGUP010000027.1 GCF_001989995.2 Vibrio anguillarum | reverse complement strand
GAGAGGCTAGAGGTGAAACTACTCTGGTCTACTCACCATACCAATGGCTTCTGGCTTTATTACCGCCGACTGGAGAAAGGCCGCTTTAAATGGCCGAAACCAAATAAATTGGGTCACGTAGCTATTTCCAGACAGCAACTTCAGTGGCTATTATCAGGGCTTAATCTGGAGCATCCTAAGGCTCACCAGCCCTTATATGGTCTTGAAGTGTGAGCTAAAACCATGATCGATATAAAGGGCTTGAACGATCCTTTTCCTCTGTCAGACTAACAGCATAATCTTGACCAAGAGCCTGACAAATGAATGACCTTCCTGATGATGTAGAACAACTGAAAGCGATACTGTTAGCGCTTCAGGAAGCCAACCTGGCTAAGGATAAACTGCTACAGGCTCAGCAAGAAGAAATGGCTGAGCTTAAAACACGGGTGGAACTTCTACTTGAGCAACTCAATCTCAGTAAATCCAAACGGTTCTCTTCCCAAAGTGAAAAGGTGGCTAAAGGTACCTTTAACGAAGCAGAGCAGCAAAATGCGCTGAACAAGCCAGAGCCAGCCCATCATAAAAAAGGACGTAAGCCTTTACCCAAAGAGTTAGAGCGGGAAGTT
This sequence comes from Vibrio anguillarum, assembly GCF_001989995.2. GTDB lineage: Bacteria > Pseudomonadota > Gammaproteobacteria > Enterobacterales > Vibrionaceae > Vibrio > Vibrio anguillarum. The sequence goes on along the minus strand of NZ_JAHGUP010000027.1, from coordinate 200,241 downwards.
CAGGTGCATACGCTGAATGCGCCACACTGCGAATGTTGCGGTCATGAACTGCATAAGTGTGGCGTGGAGACTTCGGAAGAGCTGAAGATCATCCCTCAGAAAATCAGTGTGCTCCGTCATGAACGAACCAAATATGCTTGCCGCCAGTGCGAGCATACCGAAATCAGTAGTAAGATAGTGACAGCTCCAAAACCCGCTAGCATGATCCCCAAAAGTATCGGCAGCCCAGAAACCTTCGCCGCCATCGTTACAGCAAAATATGTGGATGCATTACCGCTATACAGACAGGTTGATATCCTCAAACGCGGTGATATTGATATCAGCCGAGGTACTTTGGCAAACTGGTGCGTTCAGTTAGGGAGTAAAGTTGAAGTCATTATCGACCAGATGAAAGCCCATCTGTTATCAGAAAGCCTTATCTGCGCAGATGAAACCACGGTACAGGTGCTATCGGAGCCAGGCAAGACAGCTCAGAGTCAATCCTACATGTGGGTCTACCGAAGTGGCGAGTTCCATACGACTCCCGTAGTCATCTACGATTACCAACCGAGTCGAAGTGCAAATTGTGTAAAAACCTTCTTGGGTGACTACTCAGGGTATCTACTGTCAGATGGATATCCTGCCTATGACACACTGAAAACAGTAACACAAGCGGGTTGCATGGCACATGTGAGACGTAAGTTCACCGATGCTCAAAAAGCCCAACCAACAAAGAAAGTGGGCCGTGTAGAGAAAGCGTTGAACTATATTGGAAAACTCTACGGCATTGAACGGGAAGTCAGAGGGCTAAGTCCAGAAATACGACAGCAGATTAGGCAACAAAAATCCAGCCCCGTTCTTGATGAGTTCCACAAATGGCTGGTCGGAATCAAAGAAACACAATTACCGAAGGGAAAGCTCGGGGTTGCTATCAACTATACGATAAACCAGTGGCCAAAACTCCTTACCTATCTGGCAGACGGAAATATCAGCATCGATAATAACGTGACTGAAAGAGATGTGCGTCCGTTTACGACTGGGCGCAAAAATTGGATGTTCTCAACTTCAGTTGGCGGAGCAAAGGCCAGTGCAAACCTCTATAGCCTGGTCATGACTTGTCGTGCTAACGATATCAATCCGTACTTCTACTTCGTGCACCTGTTCAGGGAATTACCGAAGCGCTCTTCAAGTGATGATCTGACTGATCTTATGCCATGGAATGTAGAAATCCGTGAGGCTGAATAAGGCCTCACTGGTTAATTGAGCGTTTACGTTTTCAGGGGATTTAGGTCCCAGCAACACACCCTTATTGCCGGACCCAGTCTCTCCGCCTCGCGCTGATTATCTGCTGATTGAATCAACCTACGCGAACAAAACCCACGACAATGTGCAGCTGCGGGCGCAGCGCTTAAAGGACATCATCAACCGTTCTTTGCAAGACGGTGGCACCATTTTAATTCCAGCATTCAGTGTGGGCCGAACACAAGAGCTGCTGTTTGATATTGAACAATTGATCTTCAGCGGTGAAATCGATGGCAATATTCCGATTATTTTAGATTCACCCATGGCGCAACAGGTGACGAAATCTTACCGAAAGTTTAAAAAAATTGTGGGGAAAAGAGGCGAAAAATCGTTTGGATGCACAAAGGCATCCGCTTGCGTTTGAACAGTGTATTACCGTTCAAGATTATCGAAGCCATCAAGCATTGGTCAACCGTTTAGCCTCAACAGGGGAAGCGGCGATTGTGGTGGCCGCGTCTGGCATGTGTGAAGGTGGCCGAGTGATGGCCTATTTAAAAGCGCTGTTGCCTGATAAAAGAACCGATGTGATCTTTGCGGGCTTCCAAGCACAAGGCACTCTGGGCCGAGCAATTGCGCAAGGCGATCACTCGGTAATGATCGATGGCGATGACGTACTAGTGAATGCACAGGTTCACAGTATGTCGGGCTATTCTGCCCATGCCGACCAAGCCGATTTGTTGCGCTTTATTGAGGGCATTGCCACTAAGCCTAAGCAAATTCATTTGATTCATGGAGAGCCCACCACAAAGCAAGCTTTTGCGGTTACGTTGCGCAGTTTAGGTTATGAGGTGATAGATTGAGCGCAATGTTTTGCCGTGTTAATTGCACTGTTAATAGAAGTAACTTACTATTAATGGGTGTAAAAGATTTTTATCCATTAGCAACTAAACGATAACGCTTTGTAGCTTAGATAACGCTTTGTAGCTTAGATTGTGGCTTGGACTTTTTGTCGGTTAATTACGACGCGGTGTGAGTGCAAAGTGTACATGTGTAGTGGGCGATTCTTACAAGTAAAATCTAATCTATTTCACCAATGGGGGTGAGTTGTGAATCTATCGTTAAAAGGTAAGTTGATAATGACAAGTTTGCTTGTTGTTATTGTGATGGCGGTGGTGTTGACGTTACTGTCGGCAAATTTATTGAAAGATGAAACGGAGAGTGGCATCAAGGAAAGGGTGTATGGTATCTCGAAATCGGCAACGAGTTCGATTACCCAATGGTTGGATGTTCGTAGCAAAGTCATTAGTGCGGTGATCCCTCACACGATGAAGGAAGATTCACTGCCTTTTTTACAGCAAGCTCAGCAAGGCGCACAGTTTGATTTACTCTATTTCGGCACTGAGCAAGGCACCATGCACCGTTCTATTCCGTCTCGAGGCGCAGACAATGCAAGCTATGATCCTCGGACAAGAGGATGGTATCAAGAAGCGAAAAATAGCTCCGGCACGATATTAACTGCCGCCTATGCTGATGCGATCACGGGCGCTTTGATGGTAACGCTCGCTGAACCGATTAAAAAAGACGGACAGTTTTGGGGCGTTATTGGTGCTGATGTGTTAATTGATCAATTGGTGAAGGATGTCATTGCGATTGATGCAGGGGCAAAATCAAACGCTATGTTGATCAACCGTGATACCGGGTTAATTGTTGCACACCGTAATAAAGATTTGATTCTCAAACCGCTGGCTTCTTATAGCCCTAACCTAACGCAGCAAGTCATCGACCGCTCAATGGCAGAGAATAAAATACAAACCGTGATGGTTGGTGATGTCGAAAAATTATTATTCTTTACCGCCGTTCCTGAGACTGACTGGGTGCTCGGCATTGAGCTCGATAAAGAGGTGGAGTACACCAATATTGGCGCGCTCTTTATGCAGTTAACCTCGATATCAGTCGCCATTACAATCTTGGTCGTGATCGTGTTTTCGGCATTGGTTGGCTTCTTACTGCGTGACTTGGGCCGAGTCTCCCAAGCATTGGCGGAAATTGCAGACGGTGATGCTGACCTTACGCAGCGCATTGAACCACGTTATCAAGATGAAGTAGGCGCACTGGCGAATAACTTTAATCAGTTCGTCGGTAATATGCACGGCATGATCAAGCGCTTCCATGAAGTGTCGCAAGGGTTAACACTGCAAGCAGAAAACACCGCAGCGCAAGCCCATGAGCGTACCCGACGCATTATGGTGCAACAAGATGAAATCAACATGGTGGCCACTGCGATTAACGAAATGGCAGCCGCAACGCAAGAGATTGCAGGCAATGCAGATAATACAGCGGCCACGTCTTTGGATACGGTGAAAATTTCTAACCACGGTGTTGAGCAGGTGAAAAATACTCAACAGTCGATCAGTGAGTTGTCGAAAGAGATGACGGTGGCCAAAGAAGTCATTGAGAACTTGAACCAGCACGCACAAAATATTAATACGATCTTGTCAGCGATTCAGGGCATTGCTGAGCAAACCAACTTACTGGCACTGAATGCGGCGATTGAAGCGGCAAGGGCAGGTGAGCAAGGGCGTGGATTCGCGGTGGTAGCGGATGAAGTTCGGGTACTCAGCCAACGGACGCACAGTTCGACACAAGAAATTCAACAGACGATTGAAACCTTGCAGAAAACCACGACTCAGGCCGTGAACATCATGACTGAGAGTAGCAAGCTTTCCGAAAGTAGCGTGGAAGATGCTAACGTGGCCGCGCAAAGCTTAGTGAAAATTGGTGAAGCGGTCGGCACGATCAGCGATATGGCAACCCAAATTGCAACCGCCGCAGAAGAACAGGCGTCAGTCACAGAGGAAATTACGCGTAATACCCAAGGTATACGCGACGTCTCTGATGAACTGGCAAAAGAAGCGCAAGAAGCTTCCCAACAAGCTGAATTGCTTTCTAGCTTATCTAAAGAGCTTCAACAAGAAATTAACCGCTTTAAACTGTAACCCTTCTCGATCACTTTATGATTAAACCTCCCCCATTAGGGGGAGGAAACTCAGGCAATGTCATGTTTACCTTGCGAGTGCTTGAAAGTCACTGCCAGTTGGCGCTTGAGAAACGCGTAGGCCGAAGTCGGGCAGTACGGAGTAAATGTGGTCAAAAATATCGGACTGAATACCTTCATACTCGACCCACACGACCGTATTGGTGAAACAATAGATCTCCAGCGCGACGCCATCGTGCGTGGGGGCCAGTTGGCGCACCATTAATGTCATGCCTTGGTGAATTTGGGGATGGTTACGCAAGTAACGTTCTAGATAGGCACGAAAACTGCCAATGTTGGTTAAGCGGCGGCCATTGATGCGGCAGGCTAAATCGAGTTGGCTCATCTGATTATAGGCGTTGAGCTCTTGTTCTTTCTCGGCCAAGTAGGGCTCTAAGAGTTGTGCTTTGCGTAGGTAGCTTTGCTCTTCTGGCGTCAGAAAGTGAATGCTATTGGCATCAATTAATACGCTGCGTTTAATGCGTCGGCCGCCTGATTCTTGCATCCCTTTCCAGTTTTTAAACGAATCAGAGATCAAGGCATAAGTAGGAATAGTGGTGATGGTTTTATCCCAGTTTTGCACTTTGACTGTGGTCAGGCTAATGTCGATGACGTTACCGTCTGCGCCATATTTGGGCATTTCAAGCCAGTCACCGACGCTTAGCATTTGGTTCGCTGAAAGCTGAATCCCCGCCACTAATCCTAAAATCGGGTCTTTAAATACCAGCATGATGACCGCCGTCATCGCACCTAAACCGCTCAGCAGTAGCACTGGTGATTTGCCAATTAAAATCGACGTCGCGAACAGTGCCGCGATAACAAATGCGATGATTTTGATGCTTTGAATAATGCCTTTGAGCGGAATGTTACGGCTGGTTGCGCTGCGATAAAGTAACGTTTCCACCACATTGAGCAGAGCGTAACTGCTTAACAGGCCAAAGAGGATAATCCACAGTAAGGTCAATGTATGCAGCAGTTCGTAAGTCGCACTGGCGTGGCTAAGCCATAACTGAGTTTGAATTGAAATGACAATCCCTTGAATTAACAAGGCAAAGCGGCTGAAAAGCTTTTTGCTAAACAGAATGTTTTGTAAAACTTGTGCGTTGGTTGTGCGCCGCTGTAGCCATAGGCTCCCCCCTCGGTGCAACACTAAATGGATAACGATAGAAATAAGCGCGATAAGCCCAAGTGCTTCAGCAATCGGCAGCAGTTGTTCTAAATTAATGTTCAGTGATTGTAGCCACGAAGTGATGGCTGAAGGCATGATTTGCTCCTTGTGTCATTAGGCGATACCGTTCCTGTTTTACCGCATTAACTCGTGTTCGATGCGGCAGTGTATTCTCGACAGCAATGGCAAGTGGTTTGCGTGTCTATAGTAACATTGAGTTAAGGTTTCCCTAGGCTTAGTGCCGATTATTAACCGCTATTTGACCTAATAGCCTTTTTCAAAATCAATTCTGTTTTCAAGTTGGAACCCGTCGCGCCACAAGCCGTAATTACGGGTGAAAATCTCCACCACTTGCTCAGGAAAACTCACTGCCGCGATGTGCGGGGTAAGGCTAATGGCAGGGTGCGTCCAGAACGGGTGATCTTCGCTTAATGGCTCTTTTTCAAATACATCGAGGTAGGCGTGTTGAATGTGCCCCTCTTCAATCAATGCAATCAAATCACTCTCAATAAGGTTTTTACCGCGCCCGACATTAAACAGTAATGCATTGTGGCAATGGCTCAATGTACTTTGATTGAGTAAGCCTTTGGTGTGCGGCGTGTTGGGTAACGTACTGACCACAACCTCCGCGTGGGCGAGGGCAGTAGCAAGCTCGTTAATGTGATAGGTTTTATCAAAACCCCCGTTTTTGGCTGGGATGCCAGTGCGGTTGACGCCAATCACGTGCAAACCAAAGGCTTTGGCTACTTTTGCTAAATGGCTGCCAATCGAGTCTGTGCCGAGGATCACCATGGTTTTATCATTGATCGATTGATAAGGGTGGGTCTGCCACTGTTTAGCCGCTTGTTGCTGCGCGTAGCAAGCAAAGTGGCGAAAGTGTGTAATCAGGTTGCCCAGAACGTATTCAGCAATTTGCTGGCCGAAGATGCCTTTAACGTTGGTGAGCTCATAATCTTGACGAAGTTGTGGCGACATTAAGGTGTCGACGCCTGCATATTCCGAGTGCAACCATTCCAGTTGCGGAAAATCGTCCAAATACTTTGCCGCCAGTGGTGGTGCGGCCAGCAAAATGGTTGCTTCGCTGCGATCGTCAGTGATGGCTAAGCCGCTCAACTGCGCCTGTTCAATCGCTTGTCGATAAATATCGTTGTGTTCGGTCAGAATATAGAGTTTATGAGTGAAATTGTTCATCGGCTTTGCTTTTTTCCCTGTTGGTTATCAAGTACACTTCCGCTGTCTTTTTCTGCTGCGATTGAGTGATTATGCTACAAAACCCTCTGCAGGTTCGTCTTGAGAAATTTGAACCTTGGCAACAAATTACTTTTATGGCGTGTTTGTGTGAACGTATGTACCCGAACTATGCCATGTTTTGCGACAATACTGAATTTGCTCACACGCGAGTATATCGAGATATTCTCGACAGTGTTTGGGAATTGCTCACGGTAAAAAGTGCCAAAATCAATTTCGAGAACCAATTGGAGAAGTTGGAAGAGATCATTCCAAGCTCAGAAGATTTTGATGTTTACGCTGTGTATCCAGCAATTGATGCGTGTGTGGCTTTGTCTCACCTACTTCACGGCCTGCTTGATCGCGATTATCTGTATGAAAACATGCAAAAAATCAGTCAGGTGTCGGTGCTGACAGTGGCGCAGTTAGAAGAAGCGCAAACGGGCGAAGAGATCACCAACGACAATCAAAAACAAAATGAAGCGGTCTGCGCCGAATGGGATGTACAGTGGGCTATTTTCCGCCCTCTGCGTGAAGCCGTAGAGCGAGATATTGATTTGATTAAAGACCTACGCCAAGAGCTACGCGACGAAGGCGTGAGCAACATTGGCGTGAGTTTGTAGAAAAATGGGAGCTAAAGCACTAATGCCGTTCACTTAAGGTGAGCGGCATTGTATTTTCTAGGGTATCGGCTTGGCTTCTTCTTCACGACTTCATAAATCAGCCCTTTTTTCTTCGCTGTGTTAATGCACTTGGAGCAACAAATAGCTTACCTGTGCGGTCAACAATATCGAGCATATTGACAATGTCAGCCATGGATTTATCGTTATAGATGGCCATGCCAACCAGTAACCATGCCATCGACTCTAAAGTGAGCTTTCGTTTTCTTAGAGTAACGGTATCCGTAAGCTCATAAGCACTATTGATGAGCTCAATGAGCAAGAGGTCTGCGAGCGTTTCAACTTGATTGGGTTTATAACTGTTGATGATATCGAGGGCTTGAGAAACGTGTAAAAATCCGATAAACAAGGTCTATCGGATTTTTACATAAAGGTAGGATCATTCAACTGATCTGCCGATTAAAGTCTTAACTGATCGGCATTAGAGCTAAAGCTCCCATCATCCCTGTTTTCAATGACGCCGTGTGTATTTTGCCACATTGCCTTGCATTGACAGGCCATTACTGCGATGTATTGGGCCTTTGTACCCAAGGAGAGCGGGCATCTGTTCTATCATATAATTGATGTTTCTTTCTCAACATTTGCCCACCGTCGCGAGTGATTGGCTCCCAATTTAGTATTGCTCTGTTCGTTGATGGCTTCACTGTCATGATGTCAAAAGGAATTGAGACATAGAATCCTTTGTTATAGCTTCCTTCGCCATACTCATCAGCGGTTAAGTCTGTAAATACCGTATAAACACCAGCAATCACACCCGACTTGAATTGTTTAGAAAAATCAATTCGGGCACCAATATCTCCCCCTAAGAATTTGCCTGCACTAACTTTAAATAGCGTATTACTAAGAAACGACCAGTCAGGGGTATAGTAGGTGGTTAGGTGGCCTGTCGTACCTTGGTTTAACACATAAGCTCGGCAACTTGTTGGGTTATTAATACAAGTCTGAGAGTCTGGATTTACACCATTGTAGTAGAAGTAATTATCTGAATAAATCCCAAACCAAGAGTCAGCTTCACGCTGACTGAGGTAGTTCATATCCAATCCTAGAGCCCAGTTAGAGTTCATGGGGCGATATAATATTTCGCTACCCACACCAGCAAACATCGATTCTAAATATCCGCCGTAAACTTGTGTGTAGATACTCTCTGTTGGCTGTTCAAACCAAGTTAGCTGTAATTGGCTCAGACGCACGGGATCTTGTACGTAGCTACGGAACATCGTACGAACTCGAGGCGTCGCTTCATTTCGAACATGTGGTGACTGTGGGCTATCAATACCGTAATTGAATTTGTCGTAGTTATCGATAATGTTGATGTAGATCGCGCCGCCAAGTTCAAGTTTAGGCGTGAGCCAATAATTGGAGTGCGCGCTCAGGCCTAGGCTGAATAAATAGAAAGCTTCCGGTCCACCAAGAGATTGTTGTAGTGACGGTGATAAACCGTAATCCCAATGTTTGATAGATTGAGCCACTATAGAAGAAAATGTTGGGGTCGGTTCTTGATATTTATCGAAAGTAGACTGAGGAGTAAGCCCAAGTTGGTTATAATTGGCTGCCGAGATATAGTCTTCTCTATTAATTATGGTTTCAGTTAATGCGACACCATTGTTTTGTTCTATGATATGAAATTCCGTAATGTCATCACTAGCATAATGAGTTAAAACAGCTGCAGCTCGCTCAAGTGCTTCGTCTTTATCACGATATTTAACTTGTTCACCTGTCACGATAACTTTGGTATTAGAAACCGCAATGGTATTCTGTTGATAGCCAGCATTATGTAACAGCTCAATTGATGCTTGCTGCCAATCATTGGATGTAGGGGCTGCTTGAACTTTGGGTTTCGGCGTATCCAACCAACTTGCTTTCATGTGATTGAAGTTGGTATAAAAGTTAAAGCCTAGCGTTAGAGTATCACCTCGTTGATAACTGATTTTCGCATCTCCCCAGTCCCCCAATCGGTAATTCATACCAATATTCCAAGGAGTGTGCTGAGTCATATCAGAGTTGGCTCTTACTTGTGGCCCATCTTCAGAATAATCGTTGCCATCGTACTCAATTTTAATTCGCAGTGGCTCGTAAGGTGTTTGATATTCGATTCCACCATATAATGCCGCGGGGCCTTTAAACCAACGTTCAAAATCAACCATGCCGCCATTGTCTTTAAAATCACTCGGTCGGTTACAAAATCGGTCGCTTATTTTACAAACCGGGTTACTGACGTTGCCACTTTGCCCTATGTATCCCCAGCCGATACCCAGTGTGAAATCAAGGTTGCCAAAACGTTTAGTTGCAGCGACAAACTCACCGTCAAACATACCAGTACCACCAAAATCTCGCACGCCAATAGATGTTTCTGGTAGCCAGTAGCTTTCTTCAATGAGGCGAACTTTAAAATCCATACCTTTGTCTGTATACAGGTTATCGCCGCTGTAGTCTGGATTTGAATTATAGAGAACATCGGGTAAGCGGGTATAGCGAATTGTCGCATCAAGCCATGGCATCACTTGCATCGAAGCAACGTAATGGTGGTAGTCGTTATTAAAACTGACACCGATATTAAATTCACCTTCTTCTGCCATGCGGCCTGAAGGCATTTGCATTAGACCAGTACCACCAAAGTCCATTTGTGATGGTTTCCAATCATTCGTGTTGCCTAGGGCAATCGATGCATAACTAACAGAGATCAGACTTAAAGACGAAATAAGAAATGAAGAATATTGAGGTTTCATAAAAAGCCTTTTCTTGACCGAAGTAGCGAAACAATCTCGCTTTCGAAACCTAATAACTGAGCGTTTGAGCTGTTAAATCCTACGAAAATGACGCTACCCGGTGCTAGGAGAGTTTGTTCATCATTCCAGTAGGCATATCCCGCTTGTTTGGCATGACCATCAGGATAAATCACCCAGACATTGCTGTTATTGGCGCTCGATAATAATGTTGTTTGGTTAAGGTAATCTGCGACAGTTAATCCACCAATAAACGGTTTAGTGACCGGAGAGAAAAGTAACCCTTCAATACGAACTGTTTTGGGCCTTTTGGGCGTAATTATCTCGAAATTGCCTTCTAGCTGAGGGTTGTTCTTCGGTGCGATCCGTATTACATCATAATCAAGATTGATGAATTCACGATAACCAACATTCCAACGACTGATTTGCTCATTCAATAAAGCAATGCTTGCTTTAGATTTTGGATGATCATGTGTGTAGGCAGTTAAACGTTGAAGTAAGGTTTGTTTTATTTTTTCCACTTCGCTCGCTTTATCTTGATTAAAAAGCATATTGTTCAATGGATAAGTGGTTAATGCAGCGAGTGGTCCGTTTGGGTTGTTATAAGCCATTTCTACGGTTTTTTGTTGGTTAATAATGTCAGTGAATATTTTTTCCAGCCGTTCTGGTTGGCTATATTCAAGTACTTTTTTTTCATCGGGTAAGTGTATCGTTAACACGGAAGCAAAGCCGCTTGCTGAAAAAGCAGCCATAAATAGTGCTAGAAGACAATAATTCATAAATGACAGCCTATAATTACTGAGGTTTGTAAGGTTTTAATATTTCCATGTCGATTTTTAAGGCATCAGGAATTAACCATTGTGAGGACTTAACGACATTGCCGTTTCTATCAACCCAGAAAGTGTTGCTCATGCTTTTACCACTTTTATCGAACTGAACGTTTTCTTGCCACACACTTGTATTTTCTTGCCACAGTACTGATTCGATATATTCGGTGGCGACTTGACGAGTTGATATGGTGGCTCGTTGACCGAATTGATACTCAGGTTGCCAATCGTATTGGGCTTGCCATTGATTATCGTTGGTTAAAGACGGGAAGTTTTTTAGAGGCAATACGCTGTAAAGGTTTGCGGTCGGCATATTGATTGTTTTGATGATTCTACCATTTTCAGTAACGATCATTGCACTGTCAGAAGAGAGCCATTTATACTGTTTTTTACCTGAAGTTGGATGTATATCAATGAATGCCAATACCATGAAAATTTGTGCTTTATCGTTGATAGTCACGTAGCTGCTTAAATAAGGGATCTGCTCGATTTGTTGCTTGGTTAATGTCACATTATCGACGCCGAATGCGGCAAATTTAATCGAATCATTAATACTAGAAAACTTAGTTGAACAGCCACTAGCGGTCATTAATCCCAAAGACAGCAGAGCCGAGATCAGAGGTTTCGCCGTTTTTATTTTGCTCGACATCGATATTATCCGTTTTATGTCAGTAATTTGTTGTTTCTGGTAAGCATAAAAAACATCCTTAACAAAGTTAAGGATGTTTGTAGGAGCAAACTTAGTTTGTTGTGCCGTCAGTGCCTGTTGTCCCATCACTGTCTGATGCAGCAACAACTGCTACAACAGCAACAGCAAGGGCACCAGCTACGATACCTGATGTAGCAACAGCGCCAGTAGCAGCGGCTGATGCACCTTCTGCTCCTGCAGCTACCGCAGCTTCTTCAGCAAACGCTGTACTTGATAAACTCAAAGCAACTAATGCCGCTAATGCAATTTTTTTCATAGTATATCCTTGTAAATTTACAAATAAAAACATCGATGTCGGCAATGCATAAGCACGCCTATTGACATGGTATGCAAAATAGACACCAAAGTAAAAGTTTATCAATAGTCATTGAGTGTTTTAAAGAGTGATATCCCATTTAATGTATTCATTTTTTTAATATAAATGCAGTCACTATGAATTAGTTGAGTTGGTATGATGTATTTAGTATGCTACGCGCCAGTGTACACTTTAGTTTATTTAATAATATTAGCATTTAGGACTTTGCAGTGGTTAATAATGGATGGATGGATGGATGGATGGATGGATGGATGATGAAATCACTGGTTGTGCTCTTAGGGGGCTGCATTGTTTGCAAGCAAGCTTTTGCTTCCCCATGGTTAGAAACATCCGATCCTTTTGTGCGCTCAGATCTTGCGGCTCTGTCAGATTCAGGGAGGGTCAATAGCCCTACCAATCACTTTCCAATGCTCTGGTCGATGTTAGATAGTTCCATATCTCAGTTTAATGTTCTTTCTTCCTCTTTAAATTCTGAATATTCTCATCTCAGATACCGTTATCAAGCCGCTCAGTTAGAACGTGGAAATCGCAAATTTGCCGTAATTGTAAATAGCGAACCATTGGTAAATAATGCTTTTGGTCGAGAGAGTAATGATCATTGGGGCGCTTATGCTAGCTATGAAATGCTTAAGCCGCATTACGCTTTTCGTCTAACGACAGGGTATTCTGATGATGGTGAAGATCGCGATATCCGTTGGCAAGACAGTTACTTAGCGCTTAATACTGGTGGGTGGGTTTTTAGCATTGGTACTTTGCCTCGCTGGTGGGGACAAGGTTGGCAGCATAATTTGGTATTGAATACACACGAGTCGGTACCTGAGATTAGCCTTAGCTATACGAGCGAAAATAACTGGTTGGGTGTTTGGAGTTTGGAAACATTAGTCAGTGATGTTGATGATATTTACCAATACCAATGGTCTTCTCGATTAATAAGTAAGCCATTTTCTATACTGGAATATGGCCTTACTTACCATCAGTGGCTGAAACCTATTGATGACAGTGATTATCTAGATGAGCAAGTAACCTTCGATGCTAAGTTATCGCTACCTAGCGTTTGTGATTTTTATCATAGCGTCTATGTTGAAGTTGCTTCGGATCTTAGAGCCTCTCAGCTTGGGGCATTATTGTTTGGTTGGTCTGGTTTTATACCCTTCGATAAATACTCTTTTCGTTTGGTTATTGAACGACAACAAGGTCGTGATGATGATTTACATGTCTTGACAGACATGAAGTTATTTAATGATAAGTTCATGAGAAATAGCTATTTAGTGGAAGATGGTTGGTCTGTATCTGGTTACGTGCAGTTAGCGAATGACCATCAAATAGAAGCGACATATCAAGAGCAAACACAGTACCAACAGCAGGGCAAAGAATTGTATCAGGTAAGTTATCGACTCCCAGCGTTGAGTGGAAGACTTACCTTTGGTGTGGACAGAGAGCAAAGTGAAAGTAGTCAGACGAATTATTGGTCGAACTACGAATTTCGATTTTAACGTAGCTCTTTTAGATAAAAATAACTAATTAAAGATGATGGCTAGCATAAAATGATGAAGTGTAATTTTTTCTTTAACTCTTTCCTGCTGGTGTTTGTGGCTATTTTGCCAAGCACTGCGTTAAGTTTTACTCCAACAGCAGCGCAAATATCTCAATTTAAATCGCTTCCAAAGGCCCAGCAAGAGCAGTTAGCAAAGCAGTATGGGTTTGATTTAAATGCTATCTCTTCAGCATCTGCATCAAACGGAGTAAATGGAAAAGAAAAAATTGCTGAGCCGAAAAGAGCAACTTCCATTCAAGAGAATTCGAATGTTGAGTCGTTAAACTTAAAAGAATCTGATGAATCTGAACTTCCGCTATTTGGTTACGATTTATTTGTTGGCACTCCAATGGATTTTACGCCAGTGGATAATCTTCCAATCCCTTTAGATTATGTAATGGCACCTGGCGATGAAATACTGGTTCAGCTTTATGGTAAATCCAATCAGCGCTATTCAGTGACTATCGATCGTGATGGTAAAGTGGATTTCCCAGAGTTAGGTGCCGAATACATTGCAGGACAAACATTTGGCGAAATTAAGCAATACATTGTAAGTTTGGTTGAAAGAAAGCTCATTGGTGTTGAGGCGGTCGTTTCTTTAGGAAGTATCAGAACGATTCAAATATACATTGCTGGTGAGGCAACTCAACCAGGTGCTTATAATGTTAATGGGCTTACTACGCTCACTCAAGCGATTGTAGCAAGTGGCGGCGTTAAAGAGAGTGGAAGTTTGCGCAACATTCAGCTCAAGCGCAAAGGTAAGGTCATTCAATATTTTGATGCTTATAATTTATTGCTTAACGGTGATAATTCACAGGATATACGGTTGCAAGCGGGTGATACATTATTTATTCCCACCAGACAAGCAAGTGTTGCCGTTAAAGGTGAAATTATTCGTCCCGCCAAATATGAGCTAAAAGGGAAAACCACTCTTGAATCCATCTTAAAAATGGCAGGTGGTGCTTTACCTAATGCCTATCTTTCATTAGTCAATGTCCGACGAGTGAGTACTAATGGCGTTGAACTTATTACCCTCGATTTTTTAAATCAACCTCACCGTTCATTTATGTTACAACCAGGGGATGAAGTGTCTCTAGCTCCTGTTAACCAAAGCTTTAGTAATGTGGTTGCCGTTCATGGGGAGGCCATTAGGCAAGGTACCTATTCTTTTGTTCCTGGAATGAAAGTAAATGATGTGATTAAAGATATCGAACAAGATTTAAAGGAAACCGCCGATCTTCATTACGCTCTTTTAGTGAGAGAAGATGTGGCTCCCCGTAAGCTCAGAGTAAAACAATTCAGTTTACTTAACGCGATCTCTCAGCCTTTATCTGCGGATAATTTGCCACTTCAAGCTCGCGATCAAATTTTTATTTTTGATAATGGTATTGATTTGGAATATTGGTATCGCAAAGATAAAAATATAAAGGTAGATGTAGCCTCTACGGAGAAACCTAAGTTTGTTGAGGTAGTTGATCAAACTACAGGTGCGTTGGTGGAACTAGACACCACTAGTCAACTTGATCTTTTAGGGGAAGAAAAGGTTTCTAAGAGTGATAGCCTTAAAAAAAGCAGCCGAGAGTTATTACTTGAACCTATCATTGAGCGTTTGAGAGCACAGGCAACCTTTGATTCTCCTGCTCAACTTATCGAAGTAACCGGCGCAGTTAAATATCCAGGTGTTTATCCTTTACCTGACGATGTAAACTTTAAGGCGTTGATCGATGCTGCTGGTGGCTTTGCTGAGCATGCCTACCTTGCTCAGGCGGAAGTAACGCGTTCTCAGCGTGTCAATGATAGTTTTGATGTCGAGCACTATACAATTTTCCCTCGAAAACTAATCGATGGAGACATGTCGTTTGATTTTGTTGCTCAAGATTCGATCATGGTAAAACGTCAACCCGATTGGCAGCGCGATTTATCTATTGAGCTGCAAGGCGAGGTTAAGTTTCCTGGAACGTACACCTTTGCTCGTGGTGAAACCCTCTCTGATGTTATTGCTCGAGCTGGCGGTTTTACCCGATTTGCCTATCCTGCGGGTGCGGTATTTAGTCGTGAAAGTTTAAAGCGCCAAGAGCAAGAGCGATTAAAGTTACTTAATGTTCAGTTGAAACAGGAAATTGCTAGCCTAGCATTACGCCGTCAAAGCTCTTCAGCGAGCTACACCACTAGCCCTAATGATGCCATGGCGATCGCTGAAGAGTTAGAAAAAACAGAGGCGCTTGGACGGTTGGTTATCGACTTAAAGCAAGCTGTTGCGGGTGATAGTACTAATAATATCATGTTGGAGAGTGGCGATAAGTTATACGTGCCTGCTCTTCAACCAATACTCAGTGTCATGGGTGAGGTTCAATTTGCTTCGAATCATACTTATCGTCCGGGAATGAGTATAGAAGATTATATATCCGCAGCTGGAGGAACGAAAAAGCAAGCCGATACTGATAGAATCTATGTGATTCGTGCTGATGGTTCAGTTATGTTGCCAAATAATTCTTTCTGGTTTAGCCGGAAATCAAAACCACTGGAGCCAAGTGATACGATAGTGGTTCCAATTGATACCGATTACTTAGATGGGCTAAGTACTTTAACCTCTGCTACTCAGATACTGTACCAAATCGGTGTTGCTTGGAGCGCAATCAAAGATTAATGGGTTTTCGTCATTTTTATGTTGGCGTATTGAATGCGCCAACGTTTGCTAGTGTGTGATTATGAATAAACCAATGTTACAACAACCTATATTTAGTCATATGGATAAGTTAGGCGTTTCAGATGATGAGATTGACCTACGAGAACTTTTTGGGGCGTTATGGAAAGGTAAGTTGCTCATCGTGTTATGTACGGCTGTTTTTGCAGTTGGTGGTGTGATTGTTGCGCTATCAAAACCGAATACCTATCAAGCGGAAGCGAGTTTAGTTGCTGCCAATGAAGATAGTGGTGGTGGGTTAACGTCAATGGGAGGGCAACTGGGCGGATTGGCATCCTTAGCTGGCATTAACCTAGGAAGTGGTCGCTCAGGAGATAAGGCGATGTCTTTGGCTGTATTGCAGTCTCGTCAGTTTATCAATGCTTTTATCAACCGCCATCAGTTACTTGTGCCTCTAATGGCCGCTGAATCTTGGGATCGTGTATCTGGTGAGATGGTTATCGACCCGGCTCTTTATGACGTAGAAACACAGCAATGGATCCGAAAAATTGAGCCTCCACTCTCTTCTACTCCTAGTGATTGGGAGGCTCATAAAGCATTCAAAGAAATCTTTTCTGTTTCAGAGGCGAAAGATAATGGGTTGGTAAAGGTATCAATTACCCATCTTTCACCACTTATAGCCCAGCAGTGGGTTGAATTGCTGGTTAAAGACTTAAATGATTGGATTAAAAATGAAAAATTGACAGAAACCCGTCAGAATATTAGTTATCTTGAGCAGCAACTAGAAAAAACCAAATTAGTTGATATGCAGTCTGTTTTTTATCAGTTGATTGAAGAGCAGATGAAAAGTTTAATGCTGGCAGAAGTTAAAGATGAATTTGCTTTTAAAACGATTGACCCAGCCGTTGTTCCTGAAGAAAAAGCAGGGCCGAAACGGGCATTGATTTGTGTTTTAGCGACGTTACTCGGTGGAATGCTCGGTATTGCTATTGTGCTGGTTAGATTTGCTTTTAAAAAACCATAGAGTCGTTACTACCTTCATATGTATTACATGAGCCTCTATCCATAACCGCAAGTTGTGTATTGTGCAAAAAATTCGATATCTTTGTTTCGATATCGGATTTTTTGCATTTAATTTAACCTTTATTAAGCGTGAGTTTATAAGTCTATTTTCCCTTTTACTATTGTTAACTACACTTAGGCAGATTGGCGACTATTCCTCATCCCTGTTTTCAATGACGCCGTGTGTTTTCTTCCAACGTTCCCAGCGCTGGTAAGCGAGCTGCTGCATGTCGGTGGTTTTATCTGCTTCATCAATGATCTCTTCACCCAGTAGGTATTCAAAAATATCCTCTAAGGTCAGAATGCCTTGTACTGTGCCGTATTCATCAACGATTAACGCCAATTGCAGCCGTTTTTGCATCATTTGATCAAACGCCTTTAATAAGCTCATTTTGTTGAGCAGCGCATGAAGCGGCCTCATGACTTCTTCTAAACGTTTACTGCCTTGGCCCTTTTGTTGCAGTTTAAATAGCTCTAAGCGATGTACAAAACCGATGATGTCCTCTTTGCTTTCGCCATAAATAAGCGGACGCGAGAAGGGCGTATCTCTATGTTGCACGAGAAACTCGTCGATAGTGAGTTGCGCGCTGGCGCGAAACAAAACCGGGCGCGGTGTCATCACTTGAGTCACTGGGACGTGTTGGATAGCCAACAAGTTATTGAGTATTTTTGATTCGCCATCGGCAAACTCACCGCTTTCATTGGCCAGCATGGCCATCGCGGAGAGTTCATCACGCATTTTGGGTGCTTCATGGTGACGCGCTAAGCGTTTGGTGATCTGCTCTGAAAACCAGACAAAAGGTGTCAGAGCCCACACCATCCAGCGTAAAACTACCGCAGAAGCTGGCGCAAGTTGACGCCAATAGGTTGCGCCAATGGTTTTCGGTACGATTTCCGACAACACCAAAATGCCTAGAGTTAGCACCGCAGAAAATACGCCGAGCCATTCGCTACCAAATACGACCGCCGCTTGTGCGCCTGCGCTGGCGGCACCGATGGTGTGAGCAATGGTGTTGAGCGTGAGAATCGATGCCAAGGGACGGTCAATGTCCGCTTTGAGCTTGCTTAATTTATCAGCTGAAGGGTGAGCATTTTGGCGCAACTGAGCAAGGTAACTTGGTGTGATGCTCAGTAGCACAGCTTCAAGAACCGAACAGATAAAAGAGACACCGATGGCAACGGCAATATAAACCGTAAGCAAAAACATGATTGTTCCTTAGTTTTAATCTATACCAAATCAATACTGCGTTGAGCTTGATCCATGCCAATGTCGATCATTGGAGGCTCTACCTGCGTAGGATTGTACTGATATATTAGGTCGCTTAAGTGACCTGAAATATCAGGTATCCAAGCATAAGTACGCTATAAATAAGGGCTTACAGCGTCAAAAACAAGCGGATATTCTTTGTCAATCAGTAACAAATTGTGAGTTATTGCTCATATTGTGGTTAAAAGTGCGGCATAGAGACAAAAGATCAGCGACAAACCTTTGCCAGACGGGGGCTTTATGTTTTAGAGTGAGGTCAATTCGATAACACATGAGAAGGGAAACCTAATGAACAAGACCCAATTAATCGACTTTATCGCTGAAAAAGCAGACTTATCTAAAGCACAAGCAAAAGCTGCTCTTGAAGCGACTTTAGGCGCAGTTGAAGGCGCTCTCAAAGAGGGTGACCAAGTTCAACTAATTGGTTTTGGTACATTCAAAGTAAACCACCGTGCAGCGCGTACTGGCCGTAACCCTAAAACAGGTGCTGAGATTCAAATCGCAGCAGCTAACGTTCCAGCATTTGTAGCCGGTAAAGCACTGAAAGATTCAGTGAAATAATTTA
Source organism: Vibrio anguillarum (assembly GCF_001989995.2). Lineage (GTDB taxonomy): Bacteria > Pseudomonadota > Gammaproteobacteria > Enterobacterales > Vibrionaceae > Vibrio > Vibrio anguillarum. Next base: position 181,264 of record NZ_JAHGUP010000027.1, on the reverse strand, counting down.
TACTACGCCGAGATACTCTCTCGGCGTAGATTTCTCCCATGAAAAAAATTCTTTTATCCATTCTATTTCCCCTAGTCTTAGTGGGATGCTCCTCCTCTAGCCATACGCCTAGTCTCGAACAATATTCCAATTATACCAGTGGGCAAACCATGGGTGATGCCACCAGTTTTTATTGGTATATCGAGCGTTCAGCTTCTCCAAACAGCGCCGCCGATTATGTCGCATCAGGTGATTATGGTTGGTATAAAACCAATTATCGCTGGGATGAAGGGACATTAAGAGAGCTCAAGCGCGAAGGTGAGCAGCTACAAAAGAAATCGCTCGTACCTTATTCGGTTCACTTACGTTTTAATGACGCTGGCGAGGCCATTTATCAACAATACCGTGTCGATGGAAAAATACTGCCACTCGATGAAGAACAGCTTTCCCATTACCTGCAACAAGCACAATACCTGATCTCAGAAACCAAAAATAAAGACAACCAAGGGTTAGAGCTGATTCAAGGGGTGTGGGATGGCGAAGTGTTTGAAACCTGCACGGGTCATGAATACACGCAGATGGAATTTAACCAAACGCTGCCCAGTTTTGTGGTCAGTCGTTTAGCATCATTGGATAACTACATTGCCTTTTTAGGTAAAATCCGCAATAACCGTGTCTATATCGAAGAGCTATTAATGCTTGCTGATGAGAATCATGGCTGTGTCGAAAAACCGCAATTGTTGAAGTGATGATTAAGTTCATCTCGAAGTGAGTTTAACACCAAGCCAATACCGAAGTATGAATATGAAGTATAAAAATAAGGCGCTCAATGAGCGCCTTATTGGATCATAACCTAGCTTTGTCGTTGTTATTTTGTTGTCTGTTGTTCACGAGCTATCGCGCGGTAGCCAATATCGCTGCGATAGAACATGCCATCCCAGTTGACCTGTTTGGCTAATTGGTAAGCGCGCTGCTGCGCTTGTGAAACCGTGTTACCAAGTGCGGTTGCGCATAACACGCGACCACCGTTAGTGACGACTTCTCCAGCTTGGTTGCTTGTGCCTGCGTGGAAGATTTTCTCACCCGCGACTTCTTGCGTTGGTAAGCCAGAAATGACATCCCCTTTCGCGTAGTCGGCAGGGTAACCGCCAGCGGCCAAAACAATACCGATAGAAGCGCGTGGGTCCCATTTTGACTCCACTTGATCAAGTTTGCCTTCTAGAGCGGCAAAGCAGAGTTCGACCAAATCCGATTGCATCCGCATCATGATCGGCTGAGTTTCAGGGTCACCAAAGCGGCAGTTGTACTCAATCACTTTTGGTGTGCCTTGCGCGTCAATCATTAGCCCAGCGTACAGAAAACCTGTGTAAGGGTTGCCTTCTGCTGCCATACCGCGAACGGTTGGATAAATGACCTCTTGCATCACGCGTTCATGGATCTCAGGCGTGACCACCGGAGCTGGCGAGTAAGCGCCCATGCCGCCAGTATTGGGGCCAGTGTCTTTATCACCGACGCGTTTATGATCTTGGCTGGTGGCCATAGGTAGCACGTTTTCACCATCGACCATGACAATGAAGCTCGCTTCTTCTCCATCTAAGAACTCTTCAATCACCACGCGGCTGCCTGCATGACCAAAGGCATTGCCTGCGAGCATATCTTGAATCGCGTCTTCGGCCTCTTGCAGCGTCATCGCCACAATGACTCCTTTGCCAGCGGCAAGGCCATCAGCTTTGACCACAATCGGCGCGCCTTGCTGGCGGACGTATGCCAAAGCAGGTTCAATTTCTGTGAAATTAGCGTAAGCCCCAGTAGGAATATGATGACGAGCTAAGAAATCTTTGGTGAACGCTTTAGAGCCTTCGAGCTGCGCTGCCGCTTGAGTCGGGCCAAAGATGGGTAAATCCGCCTTACGGAAAGCATCCACCACGCCAAGCACTAAGGGTGTTTCTGGGCCAACAATGGTCAGTTCAATACGTTTTTCTTGAGCAAAAGCGACCAAACCAGCAATGTCTTCCACTGCAATGTTGACGTTCTCAAGTTTAGGCTCAAGCGCTGTGCCCGCATTACCCGGAGCAACAAAGACAGTTTTAACATTTGGGTTTTGAGCGACTTTCCAACCCAGAGCGTGCTCACGACCGCCAGCACCTATAATCAGAATGTTCATCTATGAGTATCCTTTAACGTATAGAGTTTGTTTGTTGCCATTTACCCCCTCCTAACCTCCCCCTTAAAGGGGGAGGAACTTGGATGACAATATCTCCCCTTAAAGGGAAGGAACTTGGAGAACAATACCTCTTTCTAAAAGTTAGGTGAGGTCACTTGGTTTCTATTCCCTCCCCTTCTAGGGGAGGGCTAGGGTGGGGTAAGGTTTTTAGTGACGGAAGTGACGCATACCAGTAAAGATCATCGCCATACCGTGTTCATCGGCGGCGGCAATCACTTCGTCATCGCGCATCGAACCGCCCGGTTGAATCACACACTTGATGCCCGCTTGCGCCGCGGCATCAATGCCGTCACGGAACGGGAAGAAGGCATCAGAAGCCATCACACATCCTTCGACTTGCAAACCTTCATCAGCCGCTTTAATGCCCGCAATTTTGGCTGAATAAACGCGGCTCATTTGGCCTGCGCCCACGCCAACAGTCATGTCACCTTTTGAGTAAACAATCGCGTTTGATTTGACGTATTTAGCTACTTTCCAGCAGAAAAGAGCATCTTTGATCTCTTCTTCACTCGGCTGGCGCTTGGTTACGATTTTGAGATCATCAAGGCTAACCATGCCTTGATCGCGATCTTGTACCAGTAAGCCACCATTGACGCGTTTCACGTCAAAGCCCGTGGTTTTCGCTGACCATTCACCGCACTCAAGCAGGCGCACGTTTTTCTTCGCCGCAACCACTTCAATCGCTTCCGCTGAAACGGTTGGTGCGATGATCACTTCAACAAACTGGCGCTCAACAATCGCCGCTGCAGTTTGTGCGTCTAGCTCGCGGTTAAAAGCGATGATGCCACCAAAGGCAGACGTTGGGTCGGTTTGGTAAGCGCGGTTGTAGGCTTGAAGAATATCACTGCCCAAGGCAACGCCACATGGGTTGGCGTGTTTGACAATCACACACGCTGGCTCAGCGAACTCTTTCACACACTCAAGAGCGGCGTCGGTATCGGCGATGTTGTTGTAAGAGAGCGCTTTACCTTGGAGTTGGCGTGCAGTAGAGACTGACGCTTCCTCTGGGTTGGCTTCAACATAGAAAGCGGCCGCTTGGTGACTGTTCTCACCGTAACGCATGTCTTGTTTTTTCAGGAATTGTTGGTTGAAGGTGCGCGGGAATTTGCTCTCTTCATCACCTTCTTTGTTCTCTCCGTAGGATGGAACCATAGTGCCGAAGTAGTTGGCGATCATGCCATCGTAAGCGGCGGTGTGTTCAAAAGCGGCAATCGCAAGGTCAAAACGTGTTTCGAGTGTTAGCGAATTGTCGTTCGCATCCATCTCGGCAATGACACGGTCGTAGTCATGTGCATTCACCACTATGGTCACGTCTTTGTGGTTTTTCGCCGCAGAACGCACCATAGTTGGCCCACCAATGTCGATATTTTCTACCGCATCAGCTAGGGTACAACCTGCTTTAGCAACGGTTTCGGCAAACGGGTAAAGGTTGACGACCACCATATCAATCGGCTTAATACCGTGTTGTTGCATGATGTCGTCATCTTGACCGCGGCGGCCCAGCACGCCACCGTGTACTTTCGGGTGCAATGTTTTTACGCGACCGTCCATCATCTCAGGAAAACCGGTGTAGTCAGAAACTTCTGTAACAGCAATACCTTGGTCTGCTAATAAGCGAGCGGTGCCACCAGTAGAAAGAATATCGACACCGCGCTTCGCGAGAGCTTGAGCGAACTCAACAATGCCGGTTTTGTCTGATACGCTGATCAATGCGCGGTGAATAGGACGAGCGTTATTCATGCTTTGGTCTTCCTCAAATCATGGAGTTAATGGGAAATTTGATGGCGCACATTCTAACCAAACAATCATCAAAAAGCTCGCGCAATCGTTTGGCATCGCAAAATTTTTTATAAAAACGGCGATATTGGGTATCAAACGTAATAAAAACGTTAAAGGAGAATGAGATGTTTCAAATTGGAGAACTTGCCAAACGCTGTAAAGTTTCAACCGATACGCTGCGTTTTTATGAAAAAAATGCGCTAATAAAACCGGCGGGGCGCAGTGAGTCTGGTTATCGTTTATATAATCAAAAAAATCAGCAGCAGGTGAGTTTTATTCTCAAAGCCAAAGAGCTAGGGCTCAGTTTGGATGAGATCAAAGAGTTACTGGAAATAAAGCTGGAAGCGACCGAACACAGCTGTGCAGAAGTGAAATCGATCACCAGCGCTAAGCTGGTGGTGATTGATCAAAAAATCGCCGAGTTAACGGCGATTCGTCAAGCGCTAAAAAAAATCAACGATGCGTGCTGCGGTCATATAGACGACAACGCCAGCCACTGCTCAATTTTAGCGGCATTGGAGTGATCTCATCAGCCGATAAGGCGTGAGTTGCTCACACTTTAAAATGGCTAATGCTCTGTTTCAGTTGTTGGCCACTGTCTGAGAGATATTGACTGGCTGTCGACACTTGATCGGCTTGGGCTGCAGCCTGGGAGCTGTGTTCGGCAATATGAGTCAGATTGCGATTAATCTCTTCTGTAGCGGTGGTTTGCTGGGCGCTTGCCTCAGCAATATGTTCATTGAGTGAGAGAATCTGTTTTACTTGCTCGTCGATCTCATTGAGCACTTGCTGCGCTAAAACGGCTTGTTGTTGTGTGGCGGTTGATTGTTGCTGCGTTTGAGCCATAAATTCTCCCAGCTCTTTTGCGCGAGCCTGTAATCTATTGATTATCTGCTCTATCTCGTTGGTGCTGGTTTGAGTACGCGTTGCCAGCGCCCGTACTTCATCCGCGACGACAGCAAAGCCTCTTCCTTGTTCACCAGCACGTGCTGCTTCAATCGCCGCATTCAGGGCCAATAAGTTGGTTTGTTCAGCTATCCCTTGGATGACCGCCAGTATCGCTCCGACATCTTGTGTCTCTTTCGCGAGGTTTTTAGTGGTGGTGTCAGTGGTGGTCAGTAGTGCAGACAGGGAGTCCATAAAATCAGAAGCTTTGCCAATCACCGAGCTGCCTTCTTTGCCTTTGCTGCTGGCCGTATGCGCGGCTTTCGCGGCACTACTCGCTGCATTAGCCACTTCTTGATTGCTCGCATGCAGTTCGTTCATTGCTGATGCGACTGTATCGACGGATTGCTGCTGCTCTAAGGCTTTGATTGAGGCATGTTGTGAGAGTTGAGTAAGCTCATTTGCCGAGTGGTTAACATTGTCGGTGATCGGTGTGATATTGGTAATGGTATGACGAATCTTCTCTGTGAACTCATTGAAGGCTTGCGCTATGTGTGACAGCTCATCACTACCTTGCACCGAGAGCTGTTTGGTTAAATCACCGTCGCCTTTGGCGATTTCTTCGAGTGCCTGTTTGGTTTCTTCACACGGTTTAGTGATGCTATTTCCTATCACTACTGAAAGAATCAGCATCACAATAATGACGAGGCTAAGAATGAGCAATATCGATTGTAGGCGTTGCCAAATCAACGCATTGACATCGTCGATGTAGACTCCAGAACCGAGGATCCAACCCCAAGGTTTAAATAATTTTACATAAGAGATTTTACCCACATCGACGCTAGAACCTGGTTTGGGCCACATATAGTCGACAAAGCCTTCACCCTGCTGTTTAGCGACTTTAGTAAATTCTACAAACAGTTTTTTTCCGGTCGGGTCGGCGGCATTGGAGAGATCTTTGCCGTCCAATTGGGGCTTCATTGGGTGCATGATCATACTTGGCTGAAGGTCGTTGATCCAAAAATAATCATCAGCCTCGTAGCGCAGTTTCGCGATGGCTTGTTTGGCTTGAGTCTGTGCTTGCTGCTCGGACAAGGTGCCATCGATTTGTAATTGGTGGAAGTAACTTAATACGCCATATCCTGTTTCGACGATGTGGCGAGTTTTTGTCTGTTTTGATTGCATTAAATCGTGTTGATAACTATTGAGCATGGAGACAAATGGGATCAACAGTAGCAGTGTGGTGACCGTGGTCAGCAGGTATAAACGCGTTCTAATTTTGGTCTGGCGCAAGTTCAGTAAGCTCATTGACGTCACTCCTTGTCAATCTTCCGAGTGGTTTTATCATTATAATAGGCCCATTTGACTTGGTGTTTAGATTGTTGCGTCGCCGAGCTCATCTTAGTCACTCCATTTTTGGGGGATAAAGCCTTACTCATTGTATGCACTGTTCACGACAAGTGATTTGGGGATCGGTCGGTAAATTTCCATCACATGCACAATGTAACCAGTTTGTTGCGGTCGCGTAAATGCGACAACAGAAGAAGAGAGAGCCCGCTCAAACAATCAGATCTCTTTATTGCATTAATGCAAAGTAAAGCAGCCCGTTGATATTTTAGTTATCCGTTGGGTGAAAATGAAAAAACCGAGCGCAGAGGCTCGGTTTTAAAAGCGATGGTATCTAGTTGCTAGATTTGTGCAGTAGCTAGATTAGTTCATGCCGTATTTTTTTAGCTTCTTACGAAGAGTGCCGCGGTTGATGCCCATCATGGTTGCTGCGCGAGTTTGGTTACCGCGAGTGTACTGCATGATGGTGTCGAGTAGTGGCTGTTCAACTTCAGCAAGAACTAACTCGTATAGTTCTGTCACTTCTTGGCCGTTTAACTGCGCAAGGTAGTTTTTAAGAGATGCTTTAACTGAATCACGTAGTGGCTTTTGCGTGATTTGATCTTGTGAAGTTACGGTTGTTACTGTGAAAGCTTCTGAAGTCAGGTTTTGTTCGAACATATGCGGTCTAGCTCTTCTCTTAATTATGATGCAACGTTATCAAAATAACCTTCGAGCGCGTCAATTTGCAGCGGTGCTGCGTCAATAGCGTTGAAGGTACGGCGAAACTCACTCGCTTGTTCATGTTCTTTCAGATACCAACCCACATGCTTACGAGCGATGCGAGGGCCTAAATACTCACCATAGAAACTGTGGAGAGCCTGTACATGACCAAGCATAATATCTTTCACTTCCGCAGCCGGAAGTTCAGACATCGTGGTGCCGTTTTCCAAATAGTGTTGGATTTCTTGGAAAATCCACGGGCGACCTTGGGCAGGGCGTCCAATCATTAAAGCGTCAGCGCCGGTGTAATCCAGCACGTATTTCGCCTTCTCTGGGCTATCGATATCACCGTTAGCAATAACCGGAATAGAGATGGCGTTTTTCACCGCTTTAATGCTGTCGTATTCGGCCTCGCCTTTGTACATACACGCTTTGGTTCTGCCATGCAGGGCTAAAGCTTGTATGCCGCAGTCTTCGGCTAATTTAGCGATGTAGACACAGTTTTTGTTGTCTGTGTCCCAGCCAGTACGGGTCTTTAATGTCACTGGGACATCAACGGCGTTCACCACCGCTTTCAAGATCTGTTCAATCGTCTCCGGAAATTGGAGTAAGGCTGAACCCGCCAGCTTTTTATTCACCTTTTTTGCTGGGCAACCCATGTTGATGTCGATGATCTGAGCACCGTTCTCAACACTAAATTGGGCTGCATCGGCCATAAGCTGTGGGTCGGCTCCCGCAATTTGTACCGAGCGAATGCCCGATTCGCCCTCATGTACCATACGTTGCATCGACTTTGACGTATTCCATAGAGCAGGATTAGAGGACATCATTTCACTGACGGCCATGCCTGCTCCATAGCGAAGACACAACTCTCGAAATGGTCTGTCAGTCACTCCTGCCATAGGGGCAACGATAAGATTGTTCTTAAGTTGATAGTTTCCGATTTTCAAAACGTCATCACAGTTCTGTACCAGCAAGGGCGCGCATTTTACGCATTTTTTTACTGCGTGAAAAGACTAATATTTGAGCATTTACAATTTGTTTTAGTAAATCGTATAAAATACAGTCTATTAGCACGCAAAGTCTTATCTAGCCTTGCTTGCGACCCGAGATGCGGCACCACTCATTGAGCTCAATTATCGGGTCAATGTGAAGCTCGTCACGATAATGGTTGGCAACTTCTTCGGCTTGAGTGTCCAAAACACCGGACATCGCAAGTTGGCCGTTGGGTTTAAGTAACCCTTTGATCACGCCATTCAGGTCACGCAGTGGGCCGGCCAAAATGTTGGCCACAACCACGTCAGCGATTAAGCCTTCAGGTTGGTCTTGTGGTAAATACACTTCAAGTTGGTCAGCTACGCCATTGCGCCCTGCGTTGTCGTTAGAAGCAAGCAGTGCTTGTGGGTCGATATCAATACCGACGACTTTGGCTGCGCCCAATTTGATCGCCGCAATGGCTAAGATGCCTGAACCACAACCAAAATCGATGACGGTTTTGCCTGTCAGATCGAGCCCTTCGAGCCACTCTAAACATAATGCGGTCGTCGGGTGAGTACCTGTACCGAATGCAAGGCCCGGGTCGAGCATTACGTTGACAGCGTCAGGCTCTGGGATTTCACGCCAGCTTGGGCAAATCCACAAACGTTGACCAAATTTCATCGGGTGGAAGTTGTCCATCCATTCACGTTCCCAGTCTTTATCTTCGAGCTGTTCAACTTTGTAGGCAAAGTCATCACTCAGCAGTTTGCTTGAGCGAATTTGGTCTATGATCCATGCGCTATCGGCTTCGGCATCATACAGCGCCAGCACGTCGGTATCGCCCCAAAGGCGAGTTTCGCCCGGAAGCGGTTCAAAAACAGGGGTGTCGTGAGCATCAAGAAAAGTGACGGATACTGCGCCCGTCTCTTCCATCAGCATGTCGCCAATTGGCTCGGCATTGGCGTTAGTTGCGTTCAGTTTAATTTGAATCCAAGGCATGTCAGTTGCTCTGTTATGTCGTCAGTTGGCGCAGAGTTTAGCAGAAACTGACTCGGCTGCCGAAAACAAAAATGCTCACCGAAGTGAGCATTTGGTTTCTCGCGACGCGAAGAGAAGATTAGTGCTGTAAACCCAATTTCTTCTCAAGGTAGTGGATGTTCGCCCCACCGTGTTGGAAGTTCTCATCTTGCATGATCGATTGCTGCAAGGTGATGTTGGTTTTAATGCCATCGACGATCATTTCGTTTAACGCATTTTTCATGCGCGCAATTGCCACGTCACGGTTTTCACCGTAAGTGATAAGCTTGCCGATCATTGAATCGTAATGCGGTGGCACTGTGTAGCCTGCATAAATGTGTGATTCCCAACGAACGCCCATACCGCCCGGCGCGTGGAAGTGTTCGATTTTGCCCGGAGAAGGGAGGAAACGAACCGGATCTTCCGCGTTGATACGGCATTCAATCGCATGGCCACGGATCTTAATGTCATCTTGGGTAAACGACAGTGGTTGACCTGCGGCGACGCGAAGTTGTTCTTTGATGAGATCAACGCCAGTGACCATTTCAGTGACTGGGTGCTCAACTTGAATACGCGTGTTCATCTCAATGAAGTAGAACTCGCCGTTTTCGTATAGGAACTCAAACGTACCGGCACCACGATAGCCAATTTCGAGACAAGCGCGTGTACAACGTTCACCAATGTATTTACGCATCTCTTCGGTAATACCTGGTGCTGGAGCTTCTTCAACCACTTTTTGGTGACGACGCTGCATTGAGCAGTCACGTTCACCAAGGTGAATTGCGCCACCTTGACCATCCGCAATAATTTGTACTTCAACGTGACGTGGGTTTTCTAGGAATTTTTCCATGTAAACCATGTCATTGTTGAATGCTGCTTTGGCTTCGGCACGCGTCATTGCGATCGCTTGAGTCAGTTCATTTTCGCTACGAACCACGCGCATACCACGACCGCCGCCTCCGCCAGAAGCTTTGATGATCACAGGGTAGCCGATGCGTTTCGCATGAGCTTTGTTTTTGACTTCATCGCCATCCAGTGGGCCGTCAGAACCCGGCACACAAGGAACGCCCGCTTTTTTCATTGCGCTGATGGCTGACACTTTGTCACCCATCATGCGAATGGTATCGGCTTTCGGGCCAACAAAAATGAAGCCTGAACGCTCGACTTGTTCAGCAAAGTCGGCGTTTTCAGAAAGAAAACCGTAACCGGGGTGAATTGCTACTGCGCCAGTTACTTCTGCTGCAGAAATAATGCGTGGAATGTTTAAGTAGCTGTCAATACCACGTGCTGGGCCAATACAGATGGTTTCGTCGGCCAACAGTACGTGTTTTAAATCACGATCGGCAGTGGAGTGCACGGCAACAGTTTTGATGCCAAGCTCTTTACATGCGCGCAGAATACGAAGTGCAATTTCACCTCGATTCGCGATGACTAATTTATCTAACATAAAGCAAACCTCGATTATTCGATAACAACAAGCGGTTGGTCGAATTCAACGGTCTGGCCGTCTTCAAGTAGGATTGCCGTAACGATACCTGCTTTATCGGCTTCGATTTGGTTCATCATTTTCATCGCTTCAACGATGCATAGTGTGTCACCGACTGAAACACTTTGACCGACTTCGATGAACGCTTTTGAATCTGGACTTGGTGAGCGGTAGAAAGTACCGACCATTGGCGAAAGCACTTGGTGACCTTTTGGCGCTACAGGCGCGGCGGCTTCAGCCGTTGGCGCAGGGGCAGCGACTGGCGCGGCTTGTTGTGCTGGCGCTGGTGCAGCGTAATGCATCTGAGCCATCTGTACTGGCGCAGTGTTACGACTGATGCGTACCGATTCTTCACCTTCAGAGATTTCTAGTTCAGAAATGCCAGATTCTTCTACCAGTTCGATAAGCTTTTTGATTTTACGAATATCCATCTTTTCTTTCTCTTTATCTTGTGAATACGTCAGCCCTTAAGGTTGGGCCGTAGAGTGTTTGTTTATCGTTGATCGTCTGTGGGTTATTTTGCCTGTAGCGCTTTTATGGCAGCTGCAAGAGCAAATTCATAACCTTGTGCACCTAACCCGCAAATCACCCCTTGCGCCTTATCCGACAGATAGGAGTGATGGCGAAAAGGTTCACGTGCGTGAACGTTGGATAGATGCACTTCAATAAATGGGATGGCGACACCCAATAACGCATCGCGCAGTGCCACACTGGTGTGCGTCAATGCGGCGGGATTAATGATGATGAAGTCGACCTTGCCGTAAGCGGCATGGATGGCTTCGATCAGCTCATATTCGCGGTTCGATTGAAGATGTTCTAACTCAATATCTGCTTTTTGCGCTTGTTCGCGTAATGTCTCGACAATGTGCGCTAAGGTGTCAGAACCATAATGTGCAGGTTCACGTAGCCCTAACAGGTTAAGATTTGGCCCATTTAAGACCAGAATGCGAGATTTAGCAGTCATTGTGTCGACATCTCCCTATATCGTGAAACGAATATTAATATTCCCATATTATTCTTAGGTCAGAGTGAATTTTTCGTCAAAAATTCCCTGAATTTAAGAAATTGCCCAAGATTATAGCTAATTCAGCGCAAATGGCAGCAATTTACTGGTCTTATCAGATAGTTTACTCATTTAATTCTGCAACCGAGTTAACAGAATGAGAAGAACTGAGAGGGAAAGAAAAAGCCGCCACAAGTGTGACGGCTTAATCATCTCAATGCCTCGCGGCAGGTAGAATCGTTAGCGTTAAGACAATTCTGCTTTTTCGGCGATCAATTTATCCACTACGCTAGGATCGGCCAGTGTCGAGGTATCGCCCAAGTTGCTTGTGTCGCCGGTGGCGATTTTACGCAAAATACGACGCATGATTTTGCCAGAACGGGTTTTGGGCAGTGAATCGGTCCAGTGCAGTACATCGGGCGTTGCAATTGGGCCAATCTCTTTTCGTACCCAATCTTTGACCTCTTTGTGCAACTCGGCACTGGGGTAGACGCCATCATTTAAGGTGATGTAAGCATAAATGGCTTGGCCTTTAATATCGTGTGGCACGCCGACAATTGCCGCTTCTGCAATTTTATCAAAAGCAACCAAAGCTGATTCAATTTCCGCAGTGCCCATACGGTGGCCAGAAACGTTTAACACGTCATCCACACGGCCCGTTATCCAGTAGTAGCCATCCTCATCACGGCGTGCGCCATCGCTGGTGAAATACATGCCTTTGAAGGTTGAGAAATAGGTTTGTTCAAAACGGTCATGATCGCCATAAACGGTGCGCATTTGGCCCGGCCATGAATCTAAAATAACCAAGTTACCTTCGGCAGCTCCTTCAATGATGGTGCCCATGTTATCAACCAAGGCAGGTTGCACGCCAAAGAATGGTCGTGTGGCCGAACCCGGTTTAAGTGCCGTCGCGCCCGGCAGTGGCGTAATTAAAATGCCACCCGTTTCGGTTTGCCACCATGTATCGACAATCGGTGATTTTTCGTTACCGATGGTTTTGTAGTACCACTCCCACGCTTCTGGGTTAATCGGTTCTCCCACCGAACCCATAATGCGCAAACTGGTGCGTGACGTCTCTTTGACGGCTTCATTGCCTTTCGCCATCAAGGCGCGAATAGCGGTCGGCGCAGTGTAAAGAATGTTGACTTGGTGTTTATCCACCACTTGACTCATGCGGTTGGTATCTGGGTAGTTGGGAACCCCTTCAAACAGAACGGTTTTTGCACCATTGGCCAAAGGACCGTAAACCAAGTAGGTGTGGCCAGTGATCCAGCCCACATCGGCGGTACACCAAAACACTTCGCCCGGCTGATAGTCAAACACATATTTGAAGGTCATCGCCGCGTAAACAAGGTAGCCACCGGTTGTGTGTAGCACACCTTTGGGTTTACCCGTTGAACCAGAGGTATAGAGAATGAAGAGGGGATCTTCCGCTTTCATGGCTTCGGCTGGGCAGTGGTCGGAAGCTTTTGCGGTTGCTTCATGCCACCACACATCACGATGTTCGTGCCAGTCAATTTGGCCACCAGTGCGTTTAAAGACGATCACTTTGCTGATGTTTTTCACTTCAGGGTGAGTCAAGGCTTCATCGACGTTTTTCTTCAAGGGCACAGCGCGACCGCCACGCACACCTTCGTCGGCAGTGATGACTATTTTGGAATCGGAATCAATGATGCGACCGGAAAGGGCTTCCGGTGAAAAGCCACCAAACACCACAGTATGCACTGCGCCTATTCGAGTACAAGCGAGCATCGCAACGGCTGCTTCTGGCACCATTGGCATGTAAAGACAGACCACATCTCCTTTGCGTACTCCTTGATCTTTTAACACATTAGAAAAGCGACACACTTGTTGATGGAGTTCTTTAAAGGTGAGGGTTTTATCGTCAGCCGGATCGTCACCTTCCCAGATAATCGCCACTTCATCACCACGAGTGGCAAGGTGGCGATCGATGCAGTTGGCGGAGACGTTTAATGTGCCATCTTCAAACCAGCGAATATCTACATGGCCAGTATCAAACGAGGTTTGTTTCACTTGAGTGAAAGGCTTAATCCAATCCACAATCTTGCCGTGTTCACTCCAGAAGCCTTCTGGGTCGGTCACTGATTGTTGGTACATCGCTAGGTAAGTGTCATTATCCGCATGTGTTTTGGCTTTAATGTTCTCTTTTACCGGATAAACGTGGGCTTCACTCATTGCTTTTCTCCTTGTGAATTTGAACAATTTCCCTGTTGATTGGCGATCAAATTGCGCTGAAAGGAAAATCTGTATGTGGGTAACTGTCAGTCAGAGTGCGATTTTCTACAATTAGACTTTAGGATGAGTGTGGGGTAAGTGCTAGCGCGAGTAAGGTGCAACAAAGGGAGGCAGATCACCTTTGGTCAAGCGCACAAACACTAATGCCGCGGCGATGGCATCTTGCAGCGCGTCGTGTTTATCCTGCATCGGCAAGTCGAGATGGCGACAAATCGCCTCTAAGCTGAGGTCGATGTACGCGTTCGGCAGCATTCTCTCTAACTGATCATGATAGATCTGACTTACTTCGATGAGAGCATTGGGCAGTGGAAAGCCTAAATGTCGTCGGCAAGCGAGGTCGAGGATTTTTTTGTCATAACGAATGTGATAGCCCACTAAAGGTCGGTTGCCGATAAAGTCTAATAGGTGAGTGATGGCCTCTTGCTCGTCGATGCCATCGACCAGATCTTGATGGCGAATTTTGTGGATTTTGACTGAACCCGAGTCGAGCGATTGTGGCGCGCTCAAACGCACTTCAAATGGCTGGCTGGTTAAAATACGGTTGTCGATAATTTTGGTGGCGGCAATCGTCACTAACTCGGCGCGATTCGGGTCAAGGCTGGTGGTTTCGCAATCGAGCGACACATATTCCCCTTGCATCGGCGTCGCAAACAACGGCTGATAAGGCGAGTCTTTCAGCTTGTGAAACCAATAATGGCGTGTAAACCAATTCAATTGTTCGCCTCCACTATTCGCGAATTTGATAGTGATAGCCAAGCCACTGCTTGAATTTTTTCACCACGTGTAAACTGTGCCTGAGCAGGTCACGCTCGGTTCGGTCGAGCTGTTTTAAATCGAGTTTATTGGTGCTGTGTTGATTGCTCAGTTGCTGAGCTAAGCGCAATTTAAAGAACTGTTTGAGCGCTTCACTGAGATTATCGGCGGTTTCTTTTTCCAAAACCCGTTGCTCTACTAGCGCCTCGATGCGTTCAAAGGTGTTGTTTTGTTGAACTTGATGTTCAAGGCTTAGGGCGCGAATGCCATGCACAATCGGGAAAATGCCACCTTGTTTAATATCTAAGCCAGATTTGGAGTGTTTTACGGTGCCAAACAGCGTGAGTGGCACAGAAAAACTCAGCGCGGGGCGAGTAAACTCCATCAAAATCAATTCTTGGTCGGCCATTAAATGGCTCAAGTGCTGTTTAATAGGGGCCAATAAGTGTTTGTTGCCCGCGACGGCGTGTGCGTCGGCCATGATCGCAATATCCATCACTTGCTCGGGTTTGGCCGCTTTCACCCATTGGCTAAGCGTGGTTTTCCACTCAGTTTGGCTTTTAACCCATTTGGGATTATTGACCATCACATTGCCTGGACAAAGCGGATAGCCGAGCTGCTGTAAGGTGTGGGTGAGCGTGTCCATGACCACCCCCATTTGATGCCACTGCAAGCCATCTTTGATGATCAGCGCGTTATCTTGGTCGGTTTTGAGGATCTGCTCTCCACGGCCTTCGGAGCCGAGTACGATCAAGCAGCAGTGATCATGCAGCGCGGGTGGCACAACCAAATGAAAGGCTTTTTCGATGATCTGTTCATTGACTGCTGAAATCAGCTCCATAATAAAACGAGTGCGAATGCCATTGTTGATTAGGCTTTCAACCAGTTGCCGCTGTTTGTTGGAGGCGAGAGCTAACTCTTCTACGCAGTTAGCGCGAGCAATACTTAACGTCAGCACGTGAGAATGAGTGGAGAAAGCACTGAGAATTTGTGTCATGTCCAGCATGCCAACGGCTTGATGGCCATCACACACCATCACCCGTTTTATGCGGTTGCGCGTCATGGCGATCATCGCATTAAACAGAAAATCGCCATCGTTGATGTGCAGCACAGGAAAGGTAGCTATTTCCCCAACAGGGGTATCGAGCGGGTGGTTATCGAGCATAACGGAATGCAGCATATTGGTGCGCGTGACGATAGCATAAGGGTGCGCGCTGGGGTTTTCGATTAAGCGTTGATCATGCTCGGCAAGACGAACTAAGGCCGCATCAACTCCGTTATCGCGTAATTGCTGGGTTACTTGGTTGAGCGGTTGATCTGGGCTTAAAATCATCGGTGGATGGTAAATCGAGTCATCAACCTTAGTTAAAATAAATTCGGCTAAATTCTTCTGCTGATGCGCCACATCAAGCAGAGCCTGGCGTTTGGCGAGGTTATTGTCGAAGTAGGCGGCGAACTGACCGTTGTCATTATACAGTTCGAGAAAGACGGCTTTCGGCAGCAGATAGCTTAAGGTATCTTCCAGCGCCACGTACTGATGCTTGGCTTTTTCTTCAAACAGTGCGCGTACATCAAACATGTCATCGTTGGCGTAGTGAGCAAAAATCTCTTTGCCATCTGGCGAGCGTTCTTCGACCGCACCTTTGATCAGTACGTGCAGATACAGGCTGGCTTTACCACTGGCCTGCAGCAGATCGTTGCTACGAAAATACGCCACATCCAAGGATGAGCGAAGTCGCTGTTGCTGCGGCGGTGTTAAGCGGTCAAAGGGCGGTGACTGCATGTTGAATTTGTCAGGCATAACGATCGTCACTCAGAAGAAATTCCTATCTAAGTGTGACAAAAATCGCCACTACCTCCAGACGACTTTGGTCTAATGAGTGATATGACCCGCAAGGTTGTGAATAAGGAAACAGATTTATCAGTAAACTTCCCTTTTTAGAATCTTAAACTGCCTGCATAATACCGCCGTTTTCTCTCCCTCGTTTTGTTCAGGATGAATCATGCTTAACCCCTCTCCATATGGTTGGATATCGCAGTACTTTGTTGGTTTCTTCTTTGCGTATGGCGTTTACTTGCCATTTTGGGCGCTGTGGTTTGAAACCCAAGGTGTGTCTGCAACCGATATTGGCGTATTAATCGGTATGGGCTTTGCCACGCGTTGCGTCGCTAACTTTGTGATTACGCCGCGTATCCATAAGGCCGAGCTTCTTCTACCAGCACTGCGTTGGTTAAGTTTGGCGGCGTTTTTATTTATTGGTTTTCACTTTTTTACGGGCGGCAGTTTCTGGCTGATGGCATTAGCTACTGTGTTGTTTAACCTTTGCTGTGGCCCCGTGGTGCCGCTATCTGATGCGATGGCTAACTATTATGCACGCTTAAAAATGCTCGATTATGGTCGCACCCGCTTATGGGGGTCGGTGGCTTTTATCGCTGGTTCTACCGTGGTTGGCGTACTTGTGGCACGTTATGGCTCTGACATGATCCTCTACACCGCCTTGGCTGGGGTGTTTGTTTCGCTATTGATTAGCTTGCGCAATCCCAACCCAATGCCCGTGACGGTTGGTGATGCACATGCCGTCCGGCCGAAACTGACGCAGTTATTGCGTGAATGGCCAGTGATAAAATTCTTGATTTTAGCGGCGCTAATACAGGGCAGTCACGCGGCGTATTACAGTTTTAGTTCGATTCACTGGAAAGCGGCGGGGCATTCGGAAGAGCTAATCGGTTATTTATGGAGCCTTGGGGTTGCCGCTGAAGTCGCGGTATTTGCGCTCAGCAAACGCCTTTTTTCAGGGTGGTCACTACGCACACTATTTGTTGCCGCGTCGATCGGGGTTGTGGTGCGCTGGGGGCTTATGGCATCGACCACCGCGCTGCTTGCGTTGGGGACGATTCAACTGCTGCATGGGGTGACGTTTGCGATGGCGCATATAGCGGCGATTCAATACATTCAGCACGCACCGCAAAGCAAAATGGTGGCTATGCAAGCGCTGTATAACGCCATTCCACTTGGGGCATTTATTGCGTTGATGACTACCTTGAGTGGCTGGGGTTATGAACGCTGGGGCGCGAATGTATTTTGGGCGATGGCGGCAATGGGTATCTTAGCGCTATTGATCAAAGTCGAACCGACCTCATCTAACGTGTCAGGTATTGAGGTAATGAAAGCTACGCCTGAAGCACAGAATTAACCTTAACTGATTGAGATTAAAAATTATCCTTAGTTAAATGAAGCCTCTTCTTTGAAGAGGCTTTTTTGAACCGATAAGGATATCAAATGCAAGGATGGATCGTCGTTCCCGTTTCGCTCGCTTACTTAGGCGTGCTGTTTCTCGTCGCTTGGTATGGTGATAGGCAAAGCCAATGGCTGGCGAAATGGCGACCGTGGATCTACAGCTTATCGATCGCAGTCTATTGCACCTCTTGGACTTTTTACGGCACTGTGGGTCAAGCGGCTAGCAACCCTTGGTCATTTCTGCCTATCTACATTGCGCCTATTTTAGTGTTTACCCTTGGCTGGCGTATGTTGGCGCGGCTGATTTTGATCGCGAAGCGCGAACATATTACCTCCATCGCCGATTTTATTGCTGCTCGCTACGGAAAATCGCAAGGATTAGCGGTAACCGTAACTTTGATTGCCGTGGTGGGCATTTTACCTTACATCGCCTTGCAACTGCGCGGCATCACTATGGGGCTTGAGATTGTCGCCCCCAACCTCGCTACGCAATTTGGTTATCAGAATTATCACGTCTCGTGGTTTGTGGTCGCGGCTTTAGCGCTATTTACCATGCTGTTTGGTACACGGCATATTGATAACACCGAGCACCACCGCGGCATGATGATGGCGATTGCGTTTGAATCGATTGTTAAATTGGTCGCTTTTTTAACCGTGGGCGGTTTCATCATTTATCTGGCTTCAAGCCGTGAAACGGTTGATCTAAGTGCGATTGCCGAGCAGACGTATCAAGCGCCCAACTGGCCAACGCTGTTGATCCACACCGTATTAACCATGATGGCGATCATCTGCTTACCGCGTCAGTTTCATACCATGGTGGTAGAAAATGAACGCGCGCAAGATCTACACACGGCACGCTGGTTATTTCCTCTTTACCTGACTTTAATGGGATTATTTGTTCTACCTATTGCATGGGTTGGGCAAAGTTTGTTAAGTGGCAGCCCCGCCGATACTTATGTGCTTAGCGTGCCTATGTCGGTGGGCGCAGAGCAGATAGCGCTACTGGCGTTTTTAGGTGGCACGTCAGCGGCCAGCGGCATGGTGATTGTCTCGACCATTGCATTGGCGATCATGGTTTCTAATGATTTGGTGATGCCGCTTCTGCTGCGCCGCATGCGCTTAACTCAGCGCAACTACCGTCATTTATCAGGGTTGTTGCTCAACATCCGTCGCGGGTTGATTCTATTGCTGCTGCTTGGCGCTTGGGGTTTTTATCAAGCGTTGGATGCGATTGGTTCTTTATCGGCGATCGGTTTTCTCTCATTTGCGGCGATTACCCAATTTGCCCCTTCATTGATTGGTGGCATGTACTGGCGTGAAGGCAACCGCAAAGGCGTTTATGTTGGATTGGCGGTCGGTTTTACTGTGTGGCTAGTAACCTTAATGAGCCAAACGGAGATGTTGGCGGGCGATGCACAAAGTAACGTTCTGTTATGGATGATCACCCCGCCGGATTGGTTGGTGCAGATGGGGCTGAAAAACTCAGATTGGGGCATGATGCTCAGTGTTGCACTCAACACATTCTGCTACGTTGTTGTCTCTATGGTGACTCGTCCGAGTTTGAGTGAGCGTTTGCAATCGGCTTCTTTTGTCGGTACGCCGCTGCCTGAGAGTGAGAATCTCAGCTTGTATCAAAGCCGCGTGACAGTGGCTGAGCTTGAAATGTTGGCCGCTCGTTTTGTGGGGCGCACTCGTGTTCGCACTGCCTTTCGCCAATATTGGAGCCAGCAGCGAGAGACGTTACTGCCTAACCAACAAGCGCCATCTACCTTAATCCGTCATACAGAAAGAGTGCTAGCGGGGGTGTTTGGTGCTTCTTCGGCCAAATTGGTGCTCACTTCCGCACTGCAAGGGCGCAACATGCAACTTGAGGAAGTGGCGACCATTGTTGATGAAGCATCCGAGCTGTACGACTTTAGTCGCGGCTTATTGCAAGGGGCCATTGAGCATATTGGTCAAGGAATTACCGTGGTCGATAAAAAGTTACGGCTGGTGGCGTGGAATCAACGCTATCTCGAACTGTTTGAGTTTCCCGCTGGGCTGATTCAAGTGGGGCGGCCGATTGCGGATGTGATACGGCACAACGCGCAACACGGATTATGCGGCCCTGGTGACCCTGAGGATCACGTGCGGCGGCGGGTGTATCACCTTGAGCAAGGAACCAGACATACCTCGGCGCGTATTCGTCCTGATGGACGAGTTATTGAAGTGCAAGGCAACCCGATGCCTGGCGGCGGGTTTGTGATGAGCTTTAGCGACATCACCGTTTTTCGCGAGGCGGAGCAGGCATTAAAAGAGGCCAATGAAACCTTGGAAGAGCGCGTGCACCAACGAACCCTAGAGCTTGAAACCCTTAATAAACGTTTGGTGGCGGCAACTCAAAAATCAGACCAAGAATCGCAATCAAAATCGCGCTTTTTGGCCGCTGTCAGCCACGATTTAATGCAGCCGTTGAACGCTGCGCGCCTGTTTGCCTCTTCGCTCTCGGAGGTGGCCAAAGAGACGGAAGTGAAAACGTTGGCGGGTTATATAGAGAGTGCTCTGGGCGCGGCTGAAGATCTGATTGGTGATTTGCTGGATATTTCACGTTTAGAGTCCGGCAAGCTCGATGTGCATTCTCATAGCTTTGCTATTAATGATGTATTTTCGAATCTTAACGCTGAATTTAGCGCCTTAGCTAAGCAGCAAGGGATTGATTTTAAAGTGATCCCATCCTCGCTCTATGTGATGTCTGACCCTAAATTATTACGTCGCGTGGTACAAAACTTTCTCACTAACGCGTTTCGCTACAACCCTAAAGGTAAAGTGGTGCTGGGTGTACGCCGAGTGCGAGATCAGGTCAGGATTGATGTTTGGGATAATGGCATTGGTATCGAGCAAGATAAGCAGCAAGAAATCTTCGAAGAGTTTAACCGTGGTAGTCAAGTCCGTTCTGACCAAGGTTTGGGGCTCGGTTTAGCGATTTCAAAAGGCATTGCATATGTGCTGGGTCATGAAATTTCGATGCGCTCTTGGCATGGAAAAGGCAGCGTGTTTTCGCTCTCTTTGACGCGCGCTGAAGCTGTCAAACAGGCTCCGACACTGGCGATAGAACAAGGTATGCCATCTGATCTCAATCATCTGCGCGTACTGTGTGTGGACAACGAAGCTGATATTTTAGTTGGCATGAACGACCTGCTCGCAAGGTGGGGGTGTGATGTCAAAGTAGCAGCGGACTTACTGCAAAGCCTGAAAGCATTAGAAAACAATTGGTTGCCTGATGTTATTTTGTCGGATTACCGCTTAGATAATGGTCGCACTGGTTTAGAAGTGTTGCAGCAGTGTCGCTTGCGGCTTGGAGATAGCTTTGAAGGGGTCATCATCAGCGCTGATCGCACTGAAGAGATGATGGATGCGATTAAATCCAATGGCTTTAGCTTTATTCCCAAACCAATAAAACCACTCAAACTGCGCGCGTTGTTGAATCGAGTCAATTAAGCATGCAGCATAAAGCCGATGCGTGGGCATCGGCTTTATGGTTGTTATCACACTTCACTGCGGAGCGAACATCGAGCATGACGCTCGCAGGTGAAGATTAGTGGTCGTGAGCTTGCCCCGCGCCTTTCGGGAAGCGGATTGATTCCACCATTTCTTGCACTTCGGTTGGAACTTCTGCGGTAAATTTATTCACCACAATCGATACCACGAAGTTCAAACACATACCTAACGTACCAATGCCTTCAGGGCTGATACCAAACAACCAGTTATCTGGCGTGCTGGCTGCCGGGTTAATGAATTTGAAGTAGATGATGTAGGTTGCAGTAAAGATAATCCCTGCGACCATGCCCGCGATCGCGCCTTCTTTATTCATCTTCTTGTAGAAGATGCCCAAAATAATGGCCGGGAAGAAGGAGGCGGCTGCCAAGCCGAAGGCAAACGCTACCACCTGAGCCACAAACCCCGGTGGGTTAATGCCTAGGTAACCAGCACCCACAATCGCAATGATGGCGGCTAAGCGTGCGGCTAACAGCTCTTGTTTATCGGTCATGTTTGGTTTGAAGCCTTTCTTCAATAAGTCGTGAGAAATTGACGTCGAGATAACCAATAAAAGACCTGCAGCTGTCGAAAGCGCAGCAGCTAAACCCCCAGCGGCGAGTAAGCCAACCACCCAGTTTGGCAGTTTTGCCAATTCAGGAGACGCCAATACGATGATGTCACGGTTAATGTTCATCTCGTTGCGCTCATCGCCGGAGTAAAACATACGACCGTCGTTGTTCTTATCTTTCCAGCTTACAAGGCCAGTATTCTCCCAGTTTTTAAACCAAGTAGGCGCGTCTGTTGCGGGTACGCCTTGCATGTCTGGGCCATTAATGGTCTCAATCATGTTCACGCGAGCAAAAGCAGCAACACCTGGCGCTGTGGTGTATAGCAAAGAGATGAACAGCAATGCCCAACCCGCAGAGATACGCGCATCACGCACTTTAGGCACAGTGAAGAAGCGAATAATGACGTGAGGAAGACCAGCAGTACCCACCATCAAGGCTGCGCAGATAAAGAACACGTCAACCTTGCTCTTGTTGCCTTCGGTATAAGCGGTGAAGCCGAGCTCTTGAGTTAAGCCATCGAGTTTATCGAGTAGGTAAACATCGGTACCAGTAATGGTTGAGCCCATACCAATCTGTGGCAGAGGGTTGCCTGTCATCATGATCGAGGTGAAAATGGCGGGAACAAGGAAGGCGAAAATGAGCACGCAGAACTGTGCAACTTGCGTATAAGTGATGCCTTTCATGCCACCGAGTACCGCATAGAAAAACACGATCCCCATACCGATGACGATACCAACGTTAATATCTACTTCGAGGAAGCGAGAGAATACCACGCCGACGCCGCGCATTTGCCCCGCAACATAAGTAAACGAGATAAAGATGGCGCAAAATACCGCCACCATACGCGCGGTCTTTGAGTAGTATCGCTCACCGATAAAATCTGGCACGGTGAACTGGCCAAATTTACGCAAGTAAGGTGCAAGGCAAAGTGCCAATAACACATAGCCGCCTGTCCAGCCCATCAAGTACACGGTACCATCATAGCCAATGAACGAGATGATACCCGCCATTGAGATAAACGAAGCGGCTGACATCCAGTCCGCTGCGGTTGCCATGCCGTTAGCAACAGGGTGAACACCACCGCCAGCAACATAGAATTCACTGGTCGATCCTGCACGGGCCCAAATGGCAATGCCGATATAGAGTGCAAACGTAATACCGACCAGAATAAACGTCCAAGTTTGAATATCCATTTCGTAAACCTCTTAGTCTTCCTGCACGTTGTATTTCTTGTCGAGCGCATTCATGCGCACAACGTAAATAAAGATCAAGGCGACAAAGGTATAGATGGACCCTTGTTGTGCGAACCAGAACCCTAGTTTGAACCCGCCTAAATGAATCGTATTAAGTGCGTCGACGAAAAGAACGCCTGCACCATATGATACCAAGAACCACACTGCCAGCAGTGAGCCCATAATTCCCAAGTTTTCCTTCCAGTAGGCTTGAGCATGTTCGGTTGATTGGAACGCCATGACCTTCTCCTTCGGTTTGCATATCGTAGTGTTAATTTAATGTTACGAAATTAAGATAGCAGTGAAAGGGTGGTGGGTCTGTGCAACTTTAGTCGGGAGGTTGTTTTTTCCAATTCATTGTAACTAATTGAAATTCCTCAGTTTTGAAGGTCTTTCTTATGTTGAGAAAATGTTAAATTAGCCAAAAGTATAAGATCATAAGCTCTTGATTGGAAAATCGCTCATGGCGAGTTAACGATTTTTTATGTGGTTGGTTATTCATGCCGCGATAAAAACGATCAATGTTTACATAAAGTTGTCTTAAAAACGGATTAAACTAAGGCACAATGGAACGCGAATTTATGTTGGTTACTCAATCAATAATAATTAAATCAATAAGGAAGGAATATGGATGCAATCGCTATCAATGGTTTTTTTCTCGTAGGTGCTTTGCTGATTGCATTAAGTGTGTTGTTAAGTCCAGTCTCTTCTAAGTTAGGAATTCCTATTCTGCTCGTTTTTTTATTGGTGGGTATGTTGGCTGGGGAGGATGGCCCCGGTGGCATCTTATTTGATAATTATCCGATTGCTTATTTAGTCAGTAACTTAGCGCTCGCTATCATTTTATTGGATGGCGGCATGCGTACCCGCGTTGCCAGTTTTCGGATTGCCTTTTGGCCGTCAGTCTCATTAGCGACGATTGGGGTAGCAATTACCACTATGCTAACGGGGTTAATGGCTGCATGGCTGTTTAATTTGGAGTTGCTACAAGGCCTATTGGTTGGTGCGATTGTCGGCTCAACCGATGCGGCGGCGGTTTTTTCTCTGCTGAAAGGACGAAGCTTGAATGAGCGCGTCGGTTCAACGTTAGAGATTGAATCGGGCACTAACGATCCAATGGCGGTGTTTTTAACCGTGACATTAATTGCGGTACTGGGTAGCCAAGGCGATGATCTCAGCGCAGGATTCTTGCTGCTGAGTTTTATCCAGCAATTTGGCCTCGGGGCTTTATTTGGATTAGCCGGAGGTTGGCTGCTCTGGAAGCTGATTAATAGCAATCAACTTCCAGAAGGGCTCTACTCCATTTTGGCCATCAGTGGCGGTTTGATTATCTTTGCGCTGTCCAATTCACTCGGCGGCAGTGGTATTTTATCCATCTACTTGACGGGTTTATTACTGGGCAATAAACCGACTCGTTGCCGCTATTCCATTTTGAACGTACTGGATGGGATGACGTGGCTTAGCCAAATTGGCATGTTCTTGGTGCTTGGGTTATTGGTCACACCTTCTGAATTGCTGACCATTGCGGTGCCGGGCTTTGCGCTCGCCTTTGGTATGATTTTGTTTGCGCGCCCCATTTCTGTATGGATTGGTTTATTGCCATTCAAAGCATTTACTGCGCGTGAAAAGTGGTTTATCTCTTGGGTTGGACTGCGCGGCGCTGTACCCATTATTTTAGCGGTTTTCCCAATGATGGCCGGTTTGCCGAATGCGCAGCTCTATTTCAACTTAGCCTTCTTCGTGGTGATGGTGTCGCTAGTGGTGCAAGGGGGAACCTTGATGAAAGCGGCCGCTTTGGCTCGCGTTGAACTACCGCCCAAACCTGAGCCAATTTCACGTACCGGTGTTGAGATATACCCGTGCAGCGAATGGGAAATGTTGGTCTATAAACTCAAACAAGATAAATGGTGTATTGGTGAGCCATTACGCAACCTCTCTATGCCTGAAGGAACACGTATTACCGCCGTGTTTCGTGACGAGCAACTGCTTCACCCATCGGGCAGCACTAAGTTGCAAGAGGGCGATGTCTTGTGCGTGTTAGCACAGGAGAAAGATCTCGAATCACTGAGCAACCTATTTAGTGAAGCGCCAGAAAAAGCCTCGTTAGAGCGCTTCTTTGGTGACTTCTTTTTGGATGTGGATGCAAAACTCGTTGATGTCGCAGCCTACTATGGTTTGACGATTGAGCACCTCAATCAAGAGATGACGCTCAACGATTTGCTGATCCAAGAGCTCGGAGCCACACAAGTACTGGGTGACCATTTTGAATGGCAAGGTCTGTATCTGGTGGTAGCGGATGTGGCCGATTGGCAAGCAACCAAAGTCGGCTTGCGATTACCTTTAGAAGAAACGTTAGATGAAGCGAGCGAGTAGCCGACTACTCGCCCAACTCATTGAGTAAAATTACTGCTTGAGTGCGGTTTTTAACCCCAAGTTTACGGAAAATAGCCGTCATGTGCGCTTTGATGGTCGCCTCAGAAACATTAAGCTCATAGGCGATTTGTTTGTTGAGTAGCCCATCAGAGAGCATGCCTAATACTTTGTATTGTTGCGGGGTTAAGGCGGCAATTTTCTTGGTTAAATCATTGCACGCGGCGTGATTGGCAATTAGCCCTTCAGGGAAAAATGGGTCACCGGCTAGGACTTGATTGAGTGCTGCGATCAGCGCGCGCATGTCACTCGATTTCGGAATAAAGCCAAACGCGCCATGGCTTTTTACTTGCGCTACTACCGAAGGCTCTTCACTGGCTGAAATCACCACAATCGGTAAATCAGGGTATTCGGCTCGCAAGTGAATGAGCCCTGACATCCCATTTGCGCCTGGCATTTTGAGATCCAACAGCAGCAAATCCACATCGCTCTGTTTGGTTAATAAGGCTAACAGGGCATCTAGCGAATCCGCTTCCAATAAATTGGCACCGCTTATCGCCATATGCACCGATTGAAATAGCGCATTGCGAAACAGAGGGTGGTCGTCAGCAATGATGATGGTGTAGGTCGAATCCATGACGTTTTACACTTTTAGCAATGTCGTTAAATCGATTATTGACCGCGATCTCTCGCTGAACAATCTTTATACGCTAAAAGTCTGAACTGTATCCACTTTTTGTCTGATACTTAGTAGTGACTGAGCCTGATCTGAGAGTGGTGTATGTCAGGCGGTTCGAGAAGAAGTGATGGCGTTCACGCGCTATTATTGCCGACGGTTGCAATGGCTTGCTCAAACAGTCGGCAATAATCGGTAAACCTTAAAGCTGATGGGCGATGAGGTGTGCTAAAAAGCGATCGGCTGGCATAAAACCGCTGATACGTGCGTTTGAAACGCGTTCACCTTGCGCATTCCAAAAATCAATCGTCGGTAACCCTAGCACGTTCATCGCCTTGAGCAGCTCAATATCTTGTGGCTGATTTTTGGTGACGTCCGCTTGCAATAGCACAAAGTTTTGCAGTTTCTGCGCGACCTCTTGCTGATGGAAAGTGTACTTTTCAAACTCTTTACACGCCACGCACCAGTCGGCGTAGAAATCGAGCATGACGGGTTTACCTGCTAATTTGGCTTGGCTCAACTGCAAGTTGAGCTCGGCAATATTATTCACCCGAATGAACTCGACATGGCTACGGCTTGCTAGGTTGGTTTGTTCTGGCTTAAACCACACATCTAGTGCAGGTTGCGCTGAAGCAAACAGACCCAATACCGCAATAATGCCAACCATGCTCTGTTTCCAGCCACCAAACGGCAAGCTGTTTTTACAATGATAGAGCCAACCAAACGCGGCGATCCCAAGCGCGGACCAGAGCGCCGTTGACCACACTGGTGGTAATAAGCGTTCAAGTAAGAATATCGGCGCAGCCAGTAAAATAAAGCCAAACAGTGTTTTGACTCTCTCCATCCAGCCACCGGCTTTGGGGAGTAGTTTGTTACCAAATACGGCGACCAAGATCAGTGGAATCCCCATGCCCATTGCTAAGGCATACAGTGCAATCGCCCCCGTGAATAGGTCGCCACTTTGCGCGACATACAGCAGCGCGCCAGAAAGAGGCGCGGTGGTGCACGGTGAGCAAACCAAACCGGAAATCGCGCCCATGGCAAACACACCAACACTGCTACCGCCTTGCTGCTTATTACTCAGGCTGTTTAGCCACGTCTGCACTTTGCTTGGCAGTTGCAAGGTATAAACGCCAAACATCGACAAGGCGAGTAGCACAAATAGGGTACTGAGACCAATCAGTACATAAGGGTGCTGTATCGCGGCTTGAAATTGTAACCCAGCCGAAGCGACGACTAGGCCAAGTACGGTATAAGTGAGCGCCATACCTTGCACGTAAATAAACGACAAAATCAACGCGCGCCGTGGTGAAAGTTGACCACGACCAAGCACGATACTGGTGAGGATCGGGTACATAGGGAGTACACAAGGTGTAAAGGCTAGGCCAACGCCAAGTGCTAAAAAGAGCAGCGGTGTCCACCAAGAATCGGCGAGGCGGCTTGCTAGCCCGTCTTGTTCAGCCACGGGCGCTTTTGGTGAAGCTGTTTCGCTTTTCGCCATATTGGCCGCCGTGTTGTTGTCAGAGCGAGTATCGCTTGCCACAGCTTGAAGGTCGATAATTCGCGTTTCTGGTGGATAGCAAAAGCCCGCTTTTGCACACCCTTGGTACTGGATAATTAATTTGGCGTTCGCTGCTGCACTGAGGAGCGGTACATCGACAAACAGTGGTTCAGTATAGATCTTTACATCACCAAAAAATTCATCACGATATGGCTGACCATCGAGCATCTCTATTTCACCAAGCTGCGCATTTTCGGCGCTGATACTGATCCGATCTTGGTAGAGGTAATAGCCCTGCTTGACCTGCCAATCTAAGAAGACCTGCTTACCTTGCTGCTCGGCATGAAAAGGAAACGCTTGGTCAACTGGGACAAATTGATTGTCGGCTGAGGCCAAACCGAGGTTGTTACCACTATTGAATGGATTGTCATTGCCGAAGACTGCTAACGCAGGTTGGGAAAGTGTCAGCAGAGCTAGCAGTACAAAGGAAAAGAGTAGGCGCATACAAAAATCGAGTCTTCATTAGGTGAGTGTCATCTTAACCCAATCAGACCGCTTTTCGGCGCAATAAGTTTCACAGTGATGGAAAAATCGTCGCTGATGAGGCAGTGAAGCGAGAAAAGCCAAGTGAGGTTGTGGACCTCACTTGGCTGGGCGATGGGGGTTAAGCGACACCTAGGCGAGTTTTCACCACCGCTTCACACGCTTCAATATTATTGATGTCTTTGGGAATAATAAGCACAGTGTCATTACCACCGACCGTTCCTAAAATCTCAGTGTGGGGATCAATATCAACCAATCGTGCGACCAATTGAGCACTTCCAGGATGCGTTTTTACCACCACAGTGGATTGATTGTGAGTGATAAACTCAATTTGTGAGGCGATAGATGACTCAACACGCACTGGCGCGGTTTCGACCGTAATGCAGTATACTTTTTTGCCGCACGCATTTTGCACTTTCACCACACCAAGTTGGGAAAGCAAGCGTGACACAGTGGATTGGCTAATGCCCTCATAGCCGAGCTCTATTAGCCTGAGTCGTAGCTCATTTTGGTTAGCAAAACTTTGTTGTTGTAGGATTTTTTTACAAGCGGAAGCTAACGTTTTGTCATCGGTTTGCATTGCGCCGTGGGGGATTTTTCTGTTCACGGGCGGTTCCTTTTATACACGCTACTGCGTCTGGGGTATCGGTGATCCTTACCATGCCAGCACACTCCCAAAGCCATAGAGTGTGAGTTCACGTTATGTTTGACGCCAATGGCGCAACGGTTGAGCATTGCTCTTTTCCCCTCTATAAGTGGTGGGGGATTATTATTGATGCCTGTAGCTTAACATTAATCAATGTGTCGCTTTTTGCGGGGGATCACCAAATAATAAACTAGATTACCGATTGATTTTTGGCGTTTTATGTTGATTTGATGGAATAATATGCACGGAAATATGCAAGATTCGGAAGTTGTCCAGCGCCGAGTTAGGACGCTGGAGGCTCGCAGGGCTGTAAACGCGATGGATGCGCGCTTAGTGCTGTTTTAGCAACGTTCAGTCATGATTTCGCGCGAGAATACTTTCTCACAATAGTGGCATTTGAGATGCACATTCTCTTGTTTGAGCTGCACTTTAAAGCGGCTCTCGACAGGCTCGCCATGAGAGATGCAGTTGCTGTTTGGGCAACGAAATACGCTGTCAATTCGCTCTGGCAAAGTGAGGGTCAGTTTGTTGACCACTTTATACTCTTCAATTTGATTGACGGTGGCTTTCGGGGCATACAGTGCTAATTGGTTCGCTTGCTCTTTGGTGAGATAAAGGTTTTCTATTTTAATCAGATCTTTATTACCTAACGCAGAAGAGGGTAGGTTTAGGCCAATCGTCACACGTTGATTGGTTTCATTTAACTTAAACAAAGAGAGAATTTTGATCCCAAGGTTGGCAGGGATATGGTCAATCACGCTACCGTTACGAATCGCTTCAACTTGCAATTGGGTCTCTTTTACCATGATGTTATCTCCTACTTATAAGGTTGGGTTAAGAACAAGGGCTAATAAAGCTTCACGCGCATAAACGCCGTTTTCGGCTTGTTGGAAATAGTAGGCGTAAGGTGTTTTATCGACATCGGTGGTGATTTCATCGACCCGAGGCAGTGGGTGCAGCACTTTTAAATTGTGGCGCGCTTCTTTTAATGTTTCTGCGGTTAAGATGTAAGCCGATTTCATGTGTGCGTATTCGGATGCATCAAAGCGCTCTTTTTGTACGCGCGTCATGTACAGCACATCCAGTTCAGGCACGACCTCTTCAATGCTGGCGTGCAAACTAAACGCAATGCCAGCCTCTGAGAGCTCTTCGCAAATGTAATCTGGCATCGCCAGCACTTCTGGGGCGATAAAAAAGAAACGTACATTGTTGAATTTCGATAAGGCTTGGGTGAGCGAATGGACGGTGCGGCCATATTTTAAGTCGCCGACGAACGCGACGTTAAGGTTATCGAGCCTGCCTTGCGTTTCATAAATGGAAAACAGATCGAGCAAGGTTTGAGTTGGATGTTGGTTAGCTCCATCACCACCGTTGACTACGGGGACGCCGTTGGAAAACTCAGAGGCTAAACGTGCAGCGCCTTCTTGTGGGTGGCGCATAACAAATGCATCGACATAAGAGGAAATAACTTGCACCGAGTCAGCTAAGGTTTCCCCTTTCTTGGCAAGTGACGTATTGCCGCCATTATCAAAACCAATCACTGTGCCGCCTAGGCGCTGCACTGCCGTTTCAAACGACAAACGGGTACGTGTAGAAGGTTCAAAGAAGCAGCTTGCTACTACTTTATTTTTGAGAAGTTCAGGGTTTGGTTCCGCTTTAAGCCTTGTTGCGGTTTCAACAATCAGCTCCAGTTCCGCGCGGCTCAGTTCTGGAATGGAAATGATGTGCTTGTTAAATAACGAATGCGCCATAACGTGTCTTCCCTCTGTATGGTTCGCTTTGGCTACTAGCCTTTGCGAAATTTTGCTTAAAAAAAAAGCCCCCTAAAATAGGAGGCTTCAATAACGTTCAGAACAGAAAAACAAAACAGCTAACTCGACCGGCGCCGGGTGTAATGGATGGCGTTGATGGGGAGTGCTGCGGTTCATTTTCTGCTCCGTTTAGACAAATTGCGAAGGATTATACGGACAAAAAACACGCTGGCAATACTCTTTGGAAAATATCCAGAAAATGGATTTTTATGCGAAATTAGCTTAATTTCGATGTTATTTACTACGCGTTTACAGCTAAAGCATAAGCGCGATTTGTGAGTGTTATTGACTGAAAAAAAATGCGAGCTTTATTCAAGCTCGCATCGATTCAACATCAAAGAGATGAAGTAGACGATTCATCGCCTACATTCATTATCTACTATTCGTTACCTAAGTTAGCTGCCCTAAGTTAGTTACCTAAGGTGGCCACCATCACGGCTTTGATGGTGTGCATGCGGTTTTCAGCTTCATCGAACACGATGGAATGCTCAGATTCAATCACTTCATCGGTCACTTCAACGCCTTTGGCAAGCACTGGGTAGTTTTTCGCAAGCTCTTTGCCAACGGTGGTATCTTCGCCGTGGAAAGCAGGCAAGCAGTGCATGAATTTCACATGTGGGTTACCAGTGGCTTTTAGCATTGCCATGTTCACTTGGTAAGGCAGCATCAATTCAATGCGCTCTGCCCATGCTTCTTTCGCTTCGCCCATCGATACCCAAACATCGGTGTAAAGGAAATCACAGCCTTGAACGCCTTCTTGAACATCATCTGTAAGCGTAATTTTCGCGCCTGTTTGCTTTGCAATAGTGCGACATTCCGCGACTAATTCTTCGGTTGGCCAGAACGCTTTTGGTGCAACAAGGCGAATGTCCATGCCCATTTTCGCAGCGCCCACCATCAAGGAGTTACCCATGTTGTTGCGTGCATCACCGAGGTAGGCAAATTTCATTTCATGGAGGCGTTTGCCACGGCCATGTTCGATCATGGTAAGGAAATCAGCCAGAATTTGTGTTGGGTGGAATTCGTCAGTTAAGCCGTTCCATACTGGTACGCCAGCGTAGGCACCAAGCTCTTCAACGATCTCTTGACCAAAGCCGCGATATTCGATGCCGTCATACATGCGGCCTAAGACGCGCGCGGTATCTTTCATCGATTCTTTGTGGCCAATTTGTGAACCTGATGGGCCTAAGTAGGAGACTTGAGCACCTTGGTCAAACGCCGCTACTTCGAATGCACAGCGAGTGCGAGTTGAGGTTTTTTCAAAGATAAGTGCAATGTTTTTGCCTTTGAGACGAGGCTGCTCATAACCGTTGTATTTGGCTTTTTTCAGCTCAAGTGATAGATCCAATAGGTGCTGGATTTCGCGTGGAGTGAAATCAAGAAGTTTTAGAAAGTTACGATTGCGTAAGTTAAAAGCCATGATCTTTTCCTCATTTGCAACGCTTGCTTCTGATGAAAGGGTGGAAGAAAGCGTTAATATTTGTTTAAAGTTAAAAACAGTTGTTTAAAGTTAAAAACAGATTCGGTTTATAAAATAGATTTTAAAAACAATGTTTTAGTCACGCGTAATATTGGTACCTGCTGTGCCTTCTAAGATGCGTAGGCCATCTTCTAACGCACCGATCCCAACGACTTTCCCGCCTTGTTGAATGAATTCGCACGAGGCTTCAATTTTGGGCCCCATAGAACCGGCATCAAATTGATAGTTGGCAAGCTCGCTTGGCGTTGTGCTGCGCAGCGCATGTTGGGTTGGTTTACCCCAATCAAGGTAAACGGCGTCAGCATCGGTCAAAATCAGCAGCGCGTCGGCGTTCAATTGTTTGGCAAGAAAGGCAGCCGACATGTCTTTGTCGATCACTGCTTCTACACCGACTAATTTGCCGTTTTCACGTTTGACTGGAATACCGCCACCACCAGTGCAAATCACTAAATGACCGGCACTGATAAGCTGGGAAATCGCATCATGTTCGACGATACCTATCGGTTGAGGGCTCGGAACCACACGGCGGAAGTATTGGCCGTCGGGTTTGACTGTCCAGTGGTATTTCTCAGCCAATTCACGCGCTTCTGCTTCTTGATAAACTGGGCCAATCGGTTTGGTTGGGTTGGCAAATGCAGGGTCTTTCGGGTCGACCATCATTTGGGTCAACATGCACGAAATATTGCGTTCAGGCAGCATGTTTTTGAACTCTTGCATCAACATGTAGCCAATCATCCCTTGAGTTTCACTGCCCAATACGTCGAGTGGGTACGGCGCTACTTTTTTGTATTCGAGACCTTGTAGTGCCAGCAGGCCAACTTGAGGGCCATTGCCATGCACCAGCACCACGTTATAGTGTTTGGCTATTTCGGAAATGGTTTTGACTGCAATTTCAATGTTGCGACGTTGAACATCTGCTTCTAATGGCTGACCACGACGAAGTAGCGCGTTTCCACCTAATGCAACAACAACGGTTTGTTTGCTCATAATTCTATCTCTTCTAAGGTGGGTTGAGGCGTGCAGAGGAAATTTGCCTCAACCCATTTGATTAACCTAAGGGCTAGATACCGTCACGCTCAATTGGGCAGCTCATGCAGCGTGCACCGCCACGGCCACGACCCAATTCGTCACCAGGAATAGACAGAACAGTGATGCCTGCTTTGTCGTATTTTTCATTGGTATAGGTGTTGCCTTCATAGCCAATCACTACGCCAGGTTTGACGGTTAGGACATTGTTTGCATCGTTCCACTGTTCACGTTCTGCATTGAAGTTGTCACCGCCCGTTGTGATTAGGTTGAGCTTGTCAACGCCAAGTGCTTTTTCGATGGCGGTAACGAAGTAACCTTCTTCTTTCACGTTCACGGCACCAGACTCATCGCCTGTGAGGCTCCAGCATTTCACATCTTTGCGTACCACTTCTGGATAAACAGAGAAGGTGTCTTCACGCATGTGTGTCATGACGGTATCTAAGTGCATGCAAGAGCGGTGTTTTGGTAGTTCCATCGCAATGATTTGCTTCGCTTGGCCATGTTTAAATAGGCCCGCAGCTAAGTGTTCAACACCTTGCGCTGTGGTGCGCTCAGACATACCAATCAGTACTGCACCTTTGCCAATCACAAGAACGTCGCCACCTTCAATGGTTGAATTATCGTAATTAATGCTCTCGTCATCACCGAAGTATTTAATGAAGTCTTGGCCCGCAAAGCTTGGATGCCAGCGGTAAATCGCACGCACATGGTTGGTTTCACGTTGACGTGCAGGTTTTGCCATCGGGTTGATTGACACGCCACCGTATACCCAGCAAGACGTATCGCGAGTAAAGAGATGGTTTGGCAGTGGTTCAATGATGAAATCGGTTGGTGCATGCAAGCCTTGCATCATTGAAGAGGATTTCATTGGCATTTCAGCGTAAGACAAACCACCTGTCAGGATTTTTGCCAATTCAAGGTTTGGCAGATCGCTGAGGTAGCAGCGCACGTCATTCGCAAATGTTTTGCCAAGGCGGTAATCCGATACTTGTTGAGTAAGCAGCCACTCTTTTGCGACGGGAACCGCTAGCGTGTCGGCTAATAGATCGGTCAGCAGTAAAACTTCAACACCTTGGTCACGTAGCGTTTGTGTGAACGCATCATGCTCTTTCCCCGCACGCTCTACGGCCAATACATCATCAAACAAAAGGTCGTGACAGTTGGATGGTGTTAAGTGAGTGAGTGAGCGTCTTGGGCGGTGAACAAGAACTCGACGTAATTGACCAATTTCAGAACCAACATATAACTTACTCATAATAGTATCTCTCTTAATTTATATGCATTTATGCCGTTATATTTTTGACATTAAATTCAACTTGTTCTGGATAAATACATAATTATTTCTGTAGGGAATTCAGTATGAATTTATTTATTCACTTCTTTGTTCTGCAATTAATATTACCCTTGGTCTGTATATGTTCTTAGAGGTCCATCACAGAATGATTTATATTGAAATTCGGCTAAAATAAGAGTTTTTTAACAATGTTTATGCAGTGTTTATATTGTGAGTGTCATATTTATTACTGCTTTTTTTATGGATGTTCATTCAATTTAAATCTCACGCAGCACTACTCCATATAGGATCGGTATTTTGGTTGGGAATTTTATGCACCAAAAACACATCGATAATTCATCGAATTGGTTAAGAATATGCACTTGAAAAGGGTATATAGTTGAATATGAGTCGAAGAAATGGGCTGTGTTAACATAACTTTCTTAATAAAACTTGATCTCACGCAGGCTTTCTAATGTAGATGTTTTGTCTGAATGGGCGTAATAGAGGACGGAAAATGAGAGATGAAATAGCAGGCGATCTGAATTTGGTGATAAAGGAATATCGGCCGCATTTTATTTAGTCACCAAAAGTGGTTATTTATCCCAGCCGATTGCTATAAAAAAATAGCCATCAAAACTAATGGCTATCTAACGATGTTGAAAGCCATCATTTCCTGATTTGGCTAACGTATCATGTTTAGAGTTGAGTAGCTGCGCAGCCAATGAGCTTAAGTCGGCCTGCCAATAAAAAAGCCGCAATCATGCGGCTTTTAAAGGATGTGACGCGGTTTTCACCTACGACATATCGTTCATCAGTTTGGCGCTATAGCATCGCACCTAGGCTGAGAGATAGCATAATGAATACGCACAATATGCCTAGCAGTGGTGCGACCCATTTCACCCAGCGAACATAAGGTACGCGAGCAATTGCTAAGCCGCCCATCACTACCGCAGAGGTTGGCGTGATGAGGTTGACTATCCCTGAAGCTGATTGGTAAGCCGTGACGACAAGGTCGCGACCAACGCCTGCAAAGTCAGCCAATGGAGCCATGATGGGCATGGTTAATACCGCAAGGCCAGAAGACGAAGGTACAAGGAAGGAGAGAAGAATTTCCAGTAAATACATTACGTTAATAAAAATGACGGATGAAAGGCCAGTAACCATTTGCTCGGCTGAGAACAAAATAGTGTCGGTGATCATCCCGCGGTCCATGATCACCACAATGCCGCGTGCGATACCAATGATCAGCGCTACGCCTAATAGGTCTCGTGCACCATCAATAAAGCTGGTGGTGAATTCCTCTTCACTCATACGAGCAATTAAACCGATAATGATGGTTGCGCCCAAGAACATGGCTGAGATCTCAGCCATCCACCATCCAGCAACAGATACCCCATAAATCATCACGCCAAAAGCGGCCGCGAAAATGGTCAAAATAACTTTGCGGGTGGCGGTGAATTCGAGTTTCTCTCCACTTTGGTTGCCAAGGAAGTGAGCTTTGTTCTCTTCGTACTTGTCGTACACAATCGATTTGCTTTGATCTGCTTGCACCATTTTCGCGTAGCGCATCACGTACAGTACACAGATAACCCAACCGACAGCTAACATTGCTAAGCGCAACATTATGCCATCAGTAAACGGAATGCCCGCTGCGTTGGCCGCAATTACGGTGGCAAACGGGTTGATAGTGGAGCCCAGCGTACCGATACCCGCGCCAAGCAGTACGGTAGCGGCGGCAACCAGTGGGTCAAAACGAGCGGCCATCATCACAGGTACGAGTAAGGTGTAGAAAGGTAAGGATTCTTCCGCCATACCGTAAATCGTACCGCCTGCGGCAAACAGCGCCATCAGGATGGGTATCATCAACTCTTCACGCCCTTCAAGCCGCGCTGTTACGCGTTCAATGCCCGCATCAATCGCACCTGTTTTGGTCACTAGGCCCAAAAAGCCACCAATGACTAAAATGAACAGAGACACGTCAATCGCGGCAGCTTCGTAGCTGTTGTGGTCATAAAAGCCGTCAATCGGTGCCATCAACACATCGATCACCCCTTGTGGGTTACCTTCTGCGTGTTGATAAGTTCCCGCAATAGGCACTTCTTTGCCCAGTTCTTCATTCATGGTGCGCTGATACTGACCGGCAGGCACAATCCAGGTTAAAAGGGCCACAAGAGCAATTAGAATGAAAAGGATGGTGTAAGCGGAAGGAAACTTAAAGTTAGCAAAGAAGCCACCTTTAGGTTCCGTGGATACAGTTTGGGTTGTCATAGCGATCTCCTTACACTCAGAGAACAACGAGATTCTGAGTGTGTTCAGCGGCTAATGTTCTTCAGTCTTCCAGCCCATTAAAATATTATCTATTAGGGGTGAAAGAATAAAAAGTTATTGGAACTTCAATTAAATACGTTAAATGAAAAGTTTTAATTATTATTAAGTGAACATAAATGCTCACTTGCTCAGATATCTGTATAAATTCTAAGGTGAGTTTTAAAGCGTAACTTTGTCTTGCTTCACAAAAAAATAGTACCGAGTTACACACCATTTTTTTAGGGAATTTAATTTAGGGTAATTGAGTGTAAATAATGGAATTATATTCTTACGCTTTTTATTCGAAGACATGGAGATAGGCGGATAATCGTTGTAGGGTAAATATATTGAAATTTTATTCATTAAGCTGAATGAATGAAGAGAAGTAATTATTTATTGCTTTATTGATATGTATCAATATTTTATACGTAACAAATAAAAAGGGAGCCAAAGCTCCCTTATAACAATAGTAGAGATTACATCAAAATATTGGAGAACAACAAACCAAAACCAATACTAAACACCATGCTTAACAAGCCTGGGAGCATAAAGCTGTGGTTGAAAATATACTTACCAATACGAGTGGTACCAGTCCGGTCAAAGTCGATAGATGCGATGATAGGGCCGTAGTTTGGAATGAAGAAGTAACCGTTAACGGCAACGAAAACCGCAATAATAATGGCTGGTGGCAAACCCAAGGTTATTGCAACAGGGACTAACACGGCTGTTGTTGCGCCTTGGCTATTGACCATCACCGACAGAGCAAATAACGCGAACGCGAATGTCCATGGTGCGACTTCCACTAAGCCAGAGACCGCTTCTTTGACCATGGCACCATGGCCGGCAATGAAGGTGTCACCTAACCAAGCGATACCGAAGATCGCCACGATGGCACGCATACCTGCATGGAATACGGAACCTTGGCTGATGGCGTTGCCGTCAGGTTTGCACAGTAAAATGATCAGCGCCGCGATAGACAGCATCACGATTTCAATCGTGTGCGCCATCCCCATGGCTGAGCCGTTAAATTGTGGGCGCAAGCTAGGCAATGCACCCATCACCACCACCACAATGGCACCGAACAAAAATAGCCCGACCGATTTTTTCGCTTGTGGCGTGATTTGAATATCAGCAATTGATACTTCTTGTTCCATCTCTGCGCGAAATTCTGGGTCTTGCAAGCGACGTTGATATTCTGGGTCGTCTTTCAGTTCAACACCGATTTTATTGACGAATAAGCA
The DNA here is from genome assembly GCF_001989995.2 of Vibrio anguillarum. Lineage (GTDB taxonomy): Bacteria > Pseudomonadota > Gammaproteobacteria > Enterobacterales > Vibrionaceae > Vibrio > Vibrio anguillarum. The sequence continues at coordinate 143,420 of NZ_JAHGUP010000027.1, read as the reverse complement.
CGCGCAAGCCAAACCAAGAATGGTACTTGGGATGGTGATCATCAACACATCCGTTAGCGTGATGCCTTGTGGTTCTAAGAAGGCGACTAACGCCACGACGGCGGCCGCAATTGGGCTAGCTACAATCGCAAATTGTGACGCGATCACCGCCATACCTAAAGGACGTTCTGGACGAATACCACTGCGACGGCTCACTTCAGCAATAACGGGCAGTACTGAATAGGCCACGTGACCTGTACCAGCCATCATTGTAAAAAAGTAAGTTACCAAAGGGGCGATGAAAGTGATGTGGCGAGGGTTTTTATGCAAAATGTTAGTGGCAATTTTGATCAAATAATCTAAACCGCCAGCCGCTTGCATTGAGGCTGCTGCTGCAACCACGGCCATGATCATCAACATCACATCAATCGGTGGGCTGGTTGGTTGCATGCCAAATCCAAAGCTCAGTACAGCAAGGCCAATACCGCCCATCACACCAAGCCCAATACCACCAATCCTTGCACCAATTAGGATACATCCTAATACGATAAGGAACTCAATTAAGAACATCTTATACTCCTAAAGATAATGAAAAATAGGGTCATTCTACAGGTTCAGCGATATTGAACGGTATGCTTTGCGCCATGATGTAACGCAATTTTTCCTCACTTAATAACTTGTAGAAAGTAAAAAGGCTCTGAATCAGAGCCTTTTTTGATTATTCGTAGCGTTTCGCTTTGTACTGAGGGCGCATAAAGTTTTCGACGGACAAGATGTCATCGAGCTCTTCGGCGGTGAGTAAGCCTCGCTCAAGCACCACTTCACGTACGCTCTTACCCGTTTCCGCACAAATTTTACCCACGATGTCACCTTCATGGTGGCCAATATATGGGTTAAGGTAAGTCACGATACCGATAGAGTTGAATACGTAAGCTTCACACACTTCTTTATTGACAGTGATGCCGTCAACACACTTGTCACGAAGGTTTATGCAGGCGTTTGAAAGAATTTCAATTGACTCAAACATGCTTTGTGCAATCACAGGTTCCATCACGTTTAGCTGTAATTGGCCACCTTCTGCGGCAAAGGAAATAGTGTTGTCGTTACCAAGTACTTTAAAGCACACTTGGTTGACCACTTCAGGCACCACAGGGTTTACTTTTGCAGGCATGATGGAAGACCCAGCTTGCAGTTCAGGTAGGTTCAACTCGTTTAGACCCGCGCGAGGGCCAGATGAAAGAAGACGCAAGTCATTACAGATTTTAGAGAGTTTCACAGCAAGGCGTTTTAGCGCGCCGTGCGCCATCACATAAGCCCCGCAGTCAGAGGTTGCTTCAATTAAATCTTCCGCTGGTACCACAGCTAAGCCAGTCACCGCAGCAAGGTGCTTCACTGCCGCCGCTTGGTAGCCCGGCGCTGCATTGAGGCCAGTACCAATAGCCGTTGCACCAAGGTTGATTTCAAGCAGCAGTTTAGAGGTGTACTCTAGGTTGCGGATCTCTTCATTAATGGTGACCGCCCAAGCGCGGAACTCTTGACCTACGGTCATCGGTACGGCGTCTTGCAATTGAGTTCGGCCCATTTTCAAAATGCCAGAGAACTCTTGGCTTTTTAGCTCAAACGCACCTTTTAGATAGGCAATTGAATCAATCAGTTTCAGGATGCTGTTGTATACCGCAATACGAAAACCAGTAGGGTAAGCACAGTTGGTTGATTGGCTTTTATTAACGTGGTCATTGGGGTTGATGAACTCGTACTGACCCTTTTCTTTACCCATCAATTCCAGAGCAAGGTTTGCGATCACTTCGTTGGTATTCATATTGACAGAAGTGCCGGCACCGCCTTGGTATACGTCTGACGGAAATTGATCCATGCACTTACCTGTTTCTAGGATCAAGTCACATGCTTGGAGGATGTAATTAGCCACTTGGCTTGGAATGACGCCGAGCTCTTTGTTGGCTAGCGTGGCAGCTTTTTTAGTCATCACCATACCACGTACAAATTCAGGCACATCAGAAATGGTTGATTTTGAAATATTAAAGTTTTCGATAGCGCGCAGCGTATGAATGCCGTAATACGCGTCAGCAGGAACGTGACGTTGACCTAATAGATCTTCTTCGATACGAGTGGCCGAGTTAGCTGTAGCAGCTGTCGTTTCTGATAGGTTAGCCATAACAGGATCCTTAGAGAATTATTCTGATAATTAGTGAAATTATTAGCCATTTCTGCAACTTAAGAGTCCATTCGTCAGAGTTTTAGGCTGGAAAATCCGTCCTGACTTCTGTGGCACATCATACTTAACCTAGATTTAAAAAATAGTAAGTGGATCACCTTTTAAGTCAATATTTGATGAAAATTTGATGTGTATCCATAGGCGTTATTTTCAGGTTTAAAAAATGATTCTCACCTTGATTAACTAATAAGTGACGATTATGTTGGTGGTGGTATTTATTTGTATGCATGGGGTTTGTTTGTATTTTGTTAGCGAAGGTTAGGCTTTGTCGGTGTGGATATTGAGTGATGGCTAAGTATATGGTCTATAAATGTAAGGATGGTATTGGCATAAGGATGTATTGATATGACGCAAGTCGATGGGCTCTCCCTTACACAGTTTCAAGACTATTTTTTCCGGTCGCTTGATATCATTCCTCTCCCGATAGTCGTTTCGCAAGGGATAATTTCTACCATAGAGGGAGATAACAATCGGCAGCATCTCTATTTTAATCAGACTTTTGTGAAAGAGTTAGGTTACACCATCCAAGATATTCCTGATATTTCTACTTGGTTTACCACGGTTTATCCAGATCCTGAGTATCGGCAAGAAGTTGCTCTAATGTGGGAGAAGGAAGTCCATGCTTCGATGCTTGCGAACCGACAAATTGCAGAAATTCCCGCACTAATTAAGTGTGGTGATGGTTTGCAACGTTGGTTTACCGTAAGTGCTCAAATTAAGGCTGAGTGCCAGCCTAATTGGCATATCGTTACTTTCCAGAATATTCATCAATTAAAAGCGTCGTTGGAAGAGGTGCTTCATATCTCCAATTCCGATCCTCTAACCCATTTAACTAACCGACGTGGCCTAGAGTATTGGATTGAAGATAGGGAGTTGGGTTGTGATGTGGGGGTTATCATGCTCGACATTGATCATTTTAAATCGATCAATGATAATTTTGGACATATGGCGGGCGATCAATTGCTGTGTACCTTGGCCAATATTCTTTGGCAATCCACCAGTATTGATGCCTGCTGTGTGCGCTGGGGGGGCGAAGAATTTTTAGTTGCCTTACCCGGTGCATCTCCACAAGAGGTGATCGCAATGGCCAATAAAATTCGTTATCACATCGCTTCGTTTGGATTCTATTGGCAGGGGAAGCTTGTACCCGTGACGGTGAGTGCTGGCTGCACGACAGGCGTATTGTTTGATGGCCTTGATAGTTTGATTCAAAAAGCCGATGTTGCATTGTATCAAGCCAAGTTAGGTGGCCGTAATCAGGTTGTGTGCTTTGATTGACTAGCGGGTGTTGTAGTTGCTTGTGGTTGACGGTAAGGTGAGAGCAATAAACAAAGGAGGGCGTGTGTTTCCAATCTTACTTCTGGCTTTTATTTTTGTGCCAATCATTGAAATTGGTCTCTTTATCCAAGTAGGCAGCTTGCTAGGTATGTGGCCAACCATCGCCTTGGTGCTGATTACGGCATTCGTTGGTGCTTCATTGGTTCGTAGTCAAGGTATTCAGACCTTATTGAGTGTTCAACATCGCTTGCAACAAGGTGAGCTACCTGCTCAACAAATTGTTGAAGGTGTAATATTGGCGGTGGCTGGAGTTCTGCTTTTAGTTCCTGGCTTTTTGACCGATGCACTTGGTATGGTGGCGTTATTGCCAGCCCCTCGTGCGTTACTTGCCAACTATTTGATGAACAAAGTAGTCGTAAATAGTGCTAGTCATTTCCAAACGGAATTTCGCGCAGGCCGGCATAGTCATGGTTCTTTTTCCCAAACTCCTTTCTCATCATCGGAGGCGGGAGAAACATTAGAAGGTGAGTTCGAACGTAAAGAGGGCGAACGCAACAAGTTGAATTAAAAGGCTTTGATGAGCCTTTGGGATTGACCAGAGTTGACCGGACAATTTAGATCGCGAAATAGGTTGCTTAGTGTAACGTTAAAGCCTATAGTGGCCTCGCTCTGTTGTTCAGGGGTTATTAATGAAACAAAAAATAAAAGTAAAAGTAAATTCTCAGAATCCATCGTAAAAATTGATGTCCTCAGTGTTTCCCTTACCTTATTCGTAACATTAAATAATTCAATCTATCAGTGCATTGCGCATAAGCGCGATAACTTTATGAATTTAAATAAAAGGGACACATTATGTCTAACAAAACAACTGGTTCTGTAAAATGGTTTAACGAAACTAAAGGTTTCGGCTTCCTTACTCAAGATAACGGCGGCGCTGACGTGTTCGTACACTTCAATGCAATCGCTTCTGACGGTTTCAAAACTCTAATTGAAGGCCAAAAAGTGTCTTTCAATGTAGAAAATGGTCAAAAAGGCCTACAAGCAGCTCAAGTAACTGTTCTGTAATCTAGCCTAATATCTAGAATTAATAAAAAGGTCGCCTAGGCGGCCTTTTTGCTATTTGGTGATTTATCTTCCTACCGTTTTAGAACACTAGCGCTGTTATTGCGCACCTTCAAAGCCCATTTGACGCCACGCTTCAAACGCAATAATAGCGACCGCATTAGAGAGATTTAAACTGCGAGCTTCTGCCATCATCGGAATACGAATACGTTGTGTCATCGGTAGGCTTTCGATGACTTGCGCTGGTAATCCACGAGTTTCTGGGCCAAACATCAACACATCTCCTTTTTGAAACTGCGCATCGACGTGGTGCCCCGTGGTTTTAGTGGTACAAGCAAAAATCCGGTACGTTTCGCGCTCTGCATTGAGGTAGTCCATAAAGGCATCCAAGTTGGCATGACGCGTTACGCGCGCTAAATCGTGGTAATCAAGCCCTGCGCGGCGCACTTTCTTATCTTCTAGATCAAAACCTAGCGGTTCAATAAGATGCAAATTAGCGCCGCAATTGGCACACAAGCGAATAATATTTCCGGTATTAGGGGCGATTTCAGGTTCGTAAAGTGCGATATCAAACATGGTATAGCTGCTCTTAAAGAGTGTGGGCCGGAAGTATAAGGTGACGAGCCTATTGAGTACAAGTCACCCGTTATTTGGCGATATAGGCATAAGTGGAATTTAACTATCCAATGGGAGCGTGAATTGTACTTTTAACCCACCTAATTGGCTGCGACTTGCGTGAATCGTACCGCTGTGTTGACGAATGGCACTTTCGGTGATGGCTAAACCTAACCCTGTACCACCACTGTGCCTATCACGCGCAGTGGAAACACGATAAAAGGGGCGGAAAATATCGTCTAACTCGTTTTCGGGAACGCCTTCACCATTGTCTTCCACGCAAACCGATAGTCTGCCTTTTTCGACCGAAAAGGTAATATTGATTTCATCTTTGCCATAGTAAATGGCGTTACGCACAATGTTTTCCAATGCGCTCATCAGCAGTTTTGGTGTACCGGAAATCGTGTGCGGTGGAATCGCATTATAGGTGAGTCTTTTTTCCATCTGCTCCGCCTCAAATTGGGCATCACTCAATAATTCCTCCCATAAACTGGATAGCGGTTGAGTTTCTCGGCTGAGATGGCTATTGGTTTGCATACGCGAAAGCGTCAGAAGTTCACCGATCATCTGCTCTAAACGCTGTGCTTCGGTGTCGATCCGCTCCAATTCTGAGCTGCTACCTTGTTTTCGAGTGGCAAGTGCATTGGCCATTCTCAGTCGCGTTAAAGGGGAGCGCAGTTCGTGTGAAATATCCGACAGCAATCGCTGCTGGCCAGAAATCATCTGATTGACGGCTTCTACCATTTGGTTAAAGCTTTTTCCTGCTTGGCGAAATTCACTGGTGCCTTTTTCTAAGCTTGGGTCGACCACAAATTCGCCGCGAGCGACCCGTTTGGCGGCTTGCTCGAGGCGGCTGGCGGGTTGACTCAATGCCCATGCGAGCCATAAGAGTAGTGGTGTACTGACGAGCATCACGGCAAGCAGTAGGCCGAACGGACGGTCGAATAGTTGCAATAAGAACGGAGGGGGCTCATTCCAGCGAATACCGACAAACATGAGTAGATCTTGCTTAGCAAGGGTAATTGGCAATGGACCTGAAATCATATAACGGCCATAGAGCTTCTGTTGTGGCTTATCAATGGATTCAATGCTGGTCACGAAATTTTGGAGTGCTTTAAACTTAAAGTCGGCTTGAGTTTTGGTGGTGAGAATTGTGCCATCTGGCGTTGTGATAAAGAATTGTGGAGTGCCGTTCTTCTCGCGCATGTGCCCTTCACCACGCTTGTTGCTGCTACTTTCTAAACGAAAGAGGATGCGTGTGAGTTCATGCTCATCTTTAAACATACTCTCTATTTTTTGTTTTAAGTGTGTAAGACGTTGGTATTCATCGCTAGGTATATCACGGGTTTTACGAGGATCAAGGTGCGGCAGTGCTAATACTGCGATCAGCACCAGCAGCATCGTAAACCAAAAAATGGCAAAAATTCTGCCATAAAGGCTGTTGATTTTAGGTAGGCGCATTAATCCTCCAGAATCATGAGGTAGCCACGACCACGCAGCGTTTTAATCCGTGATTTACCATCGACACGCTCAGGTAATTTCTTGCGTAAATTCGAGACGTGCATATCAATCGCGCGGTCAAAGGCCGCCAACCGTTTTCCTAGAACATCAAGGCTGAGCGCTTCTTTAGTTAAGGTTTCGCCTGGGTTTTGCACAAAATGAGTCAGCAAGGCAAATTCCGTGGTGGTAAGGTCCAGCAATTGCCCTTGGCAATAGGCTTCCTGCTTGCTGGGGTATACTTGAATATCTTGGCACTCAATGACTTCATTATGTTTGGTGCCATTGCTGGTTTGGGTTCGGCGCAAAATCGCGCGAATGCGTGCCAGCAGCTCTCGGTCACTGAAAGGCTTCGGTAAATAGTCATCCGCGCCGAGTTCTAGACCGATGACGCGATCGATCTCCTCTCCTTTGGCGGTGAGCATTAATACCGGGGTATGCCAGTTTTCACGTAACTTTTTCAGCGTTTCCATCCCATTAAGCTTAGGCATCATTACATCGAGTAAGACAAGATCAATGCGATCATGAATGGCCGCGAGCCCGCTCTCTCCATCATTCGCTTCAGAGACATCGAAGCCTTCATAGCTCAAGACTTCTTTTAGTAAGCTGGTGAGCTCAGTATCATCATCAATCAGAAGAATATGCGCCATGTGTCGCCTCGTCGTTGGGGAAGTTATGGGTACAGTTTACTGCGAAATAGGCAAGATATTCAGTGAGCAATAAGCTCTTTACGATTCTTTACGCTCACTATACGTTGCTTTACCGTACAGGCCCTATTCTACACTCAAGCGCTGTGAATACAGCTTGTTAGAATCCACTTAGTGAAGGAATAGATGATGAAAATGGCAAAAAAATTAGTACTTGCGGCGGTGATACTTCCTCTGACTCTTAGCACAGCAAGCGTCTTTGCATTTGGTGGTAAAGAGCAGCATAAAGGCCCAAATGATGAGTGTGGCGGTTTTGATCGCGGCATGATGCAGCAGCTTGATTTGACGTCTGATCAACAAGCAAAGCTGAAAGGAATGCGTGAGGCGAATCGCGAAGCGATGAAGGGTGAGCACAAAGGTCAACGCCAAGCGAAAATGAAAGCGCACCATGACAAAGTACAGGCTCTCGTGCTCGCTGAGAACTTTGATGCGGCAGCGGCAAATGAACTAGCCAAAGAGATGGTCGATCAACAGGTCGCTCACCGTGTCAAGATGCTAGAAAAACGTCATGACATGATGAGTGTGCTAACTCCGGAACAAAAAGCAAAACTGCAAACGCTACAACAAGATCGCATGCAGAAGTGCATGGAAAATGGTCCTAAGCACATGAAAAAAAATAGCTAGTCATTGATAACCGCTAATCATTGATAACCGCTAATCATTGATAACCGCTAATCATTGATAATAGGCCTCGGGTGAGGCCTGTTCATTTTTGTGTCATATTCATTCTTAATTTGAGAAGGTATACTACCTGCTCATTCTCAAGCTGATTTTAGTGATATGAAACAAGAATACGCACGCCTTGTTACGCTTGCTGCCTGGACAGCAACCCTTGTAGCCTCATTGTTGCTGATAGTAAAAGTGATCGCTTGGTGGGTTACTGGCTCGGTCAGCCTACTCGCATCCTTGATTGATTCCTTACTTGATATTGCCGCTTCCGTGGTCAATTTAATTGTGGTGCGTTACGCACTGCAGCCCGCAGATAAAGAGCACGCCTTTGGTCATGGTAAGGCGGAATCGCTTGCGGCTCTTGCCCAAGCGATGTTCATTTCAGGCTCGGCCTGTTTTCTTATCCTCAATGGGGTTGACCGTTTTTTCCGCCCACACGAATTAACTTCTCCTGAATATGGCGTTTATGTCAGCCTGTTTGCAATGCTAGTGACTTTTGGCTTAGTGTTGTTCCAAAAGCATGTGGTGAAAAAAACGGGCAGCCAAGCCATTGCCGCGGATTCATTGCATTACCAAACCGATCTGTTCATGAATGCGGCGATTATGATCGCGCTTATATTGAGCTGGTTTGGCTTTAAACAGGCCGATGCCATCTTTGCGATCGGCATTGGCGTTTATATTCTTTACAGCGCTTTTCGTATGGTGCAAGAGGCCATTCAGACCTTATTGGATCGTAAGTTACCTGATGAGGAATTGAAGCAAATCCGCACAGAATGTCTTTCTGTGGCTGGTGTGTTGGGTGTGCATCAATTAAGAACTCGCATGTCTGGACCTGTAAGATTCATTCAGCTACATCTGGAACTAGATGACAATATCCGCTTGATTGAGGCGCATCGCATTTCCGATGAGGTGGAAGATAAGCTACTCGAGGCTTTCCCGGGAGCTGATGTATTAATCCACCAAGATCCTTATTCTGTGGTGTTTGGACCAGAAAAAAAGCAAAAATCACAAGGGTGGTAGCGACAAAAACGCGCTTATTAACTATCTTTTTAAGAACAATAAATAAGCCTGATTCTGATATGAATCAACAAAGCATTAACTCAAAACTGTAATACTCTTACATAAGTAGCAAACTTACATAATTTCGTGCAAATAACAGTAGTATTCCTCTTTAGGAAAGGTAACATTATGCACAGATTAGAAAGATTTTGCTGTCGGTTTTATCGCTAACGGACAGCGTAAAAAATTAGTATTAAGTTCCCAAAAAATCGAGGGTGAGCATGATTAAGAAGATCGGTGTTTTGACTAGTGGCGGTGACGCACCTGGCATGAACGCAGCAATCCGTGGTGTTGTTCGTACGGCACTCGGTGCTGATTTGGAAGTATTTGGTATTTACGATGGCTACCTTGGTCTTTATGAAGATCGCATTAAAAAATTGGATCGTTCAAGCGTTTCTGACGTTATCAATAAAGGTGGTACTTTCCTAGGTTCTGCGCGTTTCCCTGAATTTCGTGAAGTCGCAGTACGTGAAAAAGCGATCGAAAACCTAAGAAAGCATGGTATTGATGCTTTAGTTGTCATCGGCGGTGACGGTTCTTACATGGGTGCGAAAAAGCTGACCGAAATGGGTTTTCCATGCGTTGGTTTACCAGGCACGATTGATAACGACATTGCTGGTACCGATTACACAATTGGCTACTTAACAGCATTAAATACGGTTATCGATGCGATTGACCGTTTACGTGATACTTCCTCTTCTCATCAACGTATTTCTATTGTTGAAATTATGGGTCGTCATTGCGGTGATTTGACTCTGATGTCGGCGATTGCAGGCGGTTGTGAATACATCATCACCCCTGAAACTGGCCTGAATATGGAGCAACTGATTGCAAATGTTCAAGACGGTATTAAGAAAGGTAAGAAACACGCCATTATTGCACTGACTGAGTTGATGATGGATGCTAACCAACTGGCGAAAGAAATTGAAAAAGCAACGGGACGTGAAACTCGCGCTACCGTGCTGGGTCATATTCAACGCGGTGGTCGCCCGACGGCGTTTGACCGTGTTCTTGCGTCACGCATGGGTAATTTTGCGGTACATTTACTGCTTGATGGCCACGGTGGTCGTTGTGTTGGTATTCAGAAAGAGCAGTTGGTTCACCACGATATTATCGACGCAATTGAAAATATGAAGCGTCCAGTTCGCACTGATTTGTATAAAGTGGCTGAAGAGCTGTTTTAATCGCTTCTTCCATCTTGGTATAAAGTGAGTAAATAAAAAAGACCGCATTGCGGTCTTTTTTGTCTCTTTATGCTTTGTCGTTAAAATAAAACAGAACAAAGCACTGGCGGATTACAAAATGATCGCGCGCACTTCTGGGTCTTTGCGTTCTAAGTAGTGAATTGATTTAATACGGCGAATGGTACGACAGCGGCCACGAATTAATAGCGTTTCTGTGGTGGCGATGTTGCCTTTGCGGGTAATACCTTCCAGCAGATCCCCTTTGGTGATACCAGTAGCTGAGAAAATGACGTTATCACTGCGGGCCATCTCTTCCATTTTCAACACTATGCCAGCTTCGACACCCATTTCCGCGCAGCGAGCTAACTCTTTTGCACCGTAAATGCGGTTTTCTTCCGTATCGCCTTTGACTTCATGACGTGGTAGTAGACGGCCATGCATGTCACCATCTAGAGCTCGGATGACCGCGGCTGAAACCACTCCTTCAGGTGCACCGCCGATGCAGTACATCACGTCGACTTCACTATCAGGCATACAAGTTAGGATCGAGGCGGCGACATCGCCATCTGGCACAGCAAACACGCGAACACCCATCTCTTGCATCTGCGCTATGGTGGCATCATGGCGAGGTTTCGCTAAGGTGATCACAACTAGAGTGTCTAATGGTTTATTCAGCGCGGCGGCGATATTTTCTAAATTCTCTTTTAAAGGCTTATTGAGGTCAATGCATCCTTTAGCGCCGGGGCCAACCACCAATTTTTCCATATACATATCAGGTGCTTTAAGGAAGCTGCCTTTTTCGCCAGCCGCCAAAACAGCCAATGCGTTTGACTGGCCCATTGCCGTCATGCGCGTACCTTCAATAGGATCCACTGCGATATCAACCGCATCGCCACCAAGGCCAACAAGCTCGCCAATGTAGAGCATTGGAGCATCGTCAATTTCGCCTTCACCGATTACAATTTCACCTTGGATGTCGGTTTTATTGAGTAGGTTGCGCATGACTTCTACCGCTGCGCCATCGGCCGCATTTTTATCGCCTCGGCCAAGCCATTTGTAACCTGCCAGTGCGGCACCTTCAGTGACTCGAGAGAATGCCATTGCTAAATCGCGTTTCATGCTAGCTCCAAAGAAAAGGGAATAGGAAATTTCGGCGGGAATTTTAGCATATCAAATAGTAAACGTTTGCTTTTTTAGTTCGCAAGGGTTGCACTTGATCAAAGCTAAGCCTCAAATTGAGCAAATCCATGGCCAGATAAAGTGTTTTTCGGCCTAGGTTTGGCGCTTAAGTGAGTTGACGGTTAAGTTGAGCCGATTTTTTAGCCAAATAGCGAGAAAATTTGCATATAGTGAGTGTTTCTGAGCGCTGTGCTGAGTAGAATGAACCAATAAGTGAAATTTTGTTCACCTCAACCGAATAACTAAGGGTATGCACCATGTCTTTTGAAGTATTAGAACTACTAGAAGCAAAAATTCAAACCGCAGTTGACACCATCGCACTTCTACAAATGGAAGTGGAAGAGCTTAAAGAAGAGAAACAGCAGCTCGTGAATGAAGCGAATGAGCTAAAAGTAGCGCGTGAAGAGCTTGAGCAAAAAGCGCAGCAGATGGAGCAAGAGCAGAATGCATGGCAAGATCGTATTCGTAGCTTACTTGGTAAAATGGACGACGTGGAATAATCTGCTCGCTTAAGTGATACCACAACGCCGACATCAAGTCGGCGTTACTTTTAATCAATCATCGCGTTTTATCACGAGCAACATTTACCAATAATAGCGTTATGAGTGCAGAGAAAGTTTATGCTTTCGGTCTTACGCCCAACGTATGGCACAATGCGTAGGTCATTTCAGCGCGATTGAGCGTATAGAAATGGAAGTCTTTGACGCCTTCACGGCTTAAAATGCGAACCATGTCAATTGCTTGGCTTGCACCCACGAGCTGGCGTGTGGTTGGGTCATCATCTAATCCATTAAATTGTTTCGCCATCCATCCGGGGACTTTAACGTTGTTTTGCGCGGCAAAGCGAGAAGCTTGTTTAAAGTTTGATACCGGTAGAATGCCCGGTACAATTTCAGCATCAATACCAGCAGCTACGCAGCGGTCGCGAAATCGTAAGTAGCTTTCAACATCAAAAAAGAATTGAGTAATTGCGCGGTTTGCACCTGCATCAATTTTGCGTTTTAGATTGACCAGATCGGATTGCGCGCTTTTCGCTTCAGGGTGGACTTCTGGAAATGCCGCGACAGAAATATCAAAATCATGGCGAGATTTGAGTAGAGTCACTAAGTCGGAAGCATACATTTCTGGTTTGCCGCCACCAGCGGGAATATCGCCACGCAGTGCAACTATGTTCTGGATGCCGTTGTGCCAGTAGTCATCGGCAATCTGAATAAGCTCATCGCGAGAGGCATCAATGCAAGTGAGGTGCGGTGCTGCAATAAGGCCAGTTTGATCTTTAATCTCTTTAATGATCGAATGGGTGCGGTCGCGCTCGCCAGAGTTTGCCCCGTAAGTCACAGAAACAAATTTAGGTTGCAGGGTTTTTAAACGGTGAACGGAATTCCACAATGTCTCTTCCATTTGCGCTGAGCTGGGTGGAAAAAACTCAAATGAGACATTGATATTATCTGATAGCTCAGCCACGTTCTGGTTGAGTGCATCAATATGACCGGCGTGCGTGTATCCCATTTTATTTCTCCCTGTGGCGTTCTTCCGCCAATCTATCATTCCTTAAGTTGACGTTTAGACGTCTATATGTCCACAGAATGTATTGAATAGCATTTAATGTCAACACTGTAATTATGAATATTATTCATGTTGATTGTGAGTGACCTTCAAGTCATGCTCAACCTCGGTATGCATGACCTAATATCATCCTTTCGCAGTTAAATTAAGGAGCCTAGTGGCCCCTTAATCTGGAATAAGCTGGAGTGTTACAGCAAGCTTGACAGCAAGTTGAGGTCAGATTGGATAGCTCCTGCTGTCACTTCTCTACCAGCGCCCGGGCCACGAATCACTAACGGGTTATCGCGATACCATTTACTCTCGATAGCAAAAATGTTGTCACAAGGTAAAAGGTTAGCCAAAGCGTGTTCACGCTCTAAAGCTTCAACCCCCACCGTTGCTTTGCCATTTTTCTCAAGCCTTGCGACATAGCGTAGCACTTTATCTTCACGTTGTGCTTTGGTTAGTCTCTCTGCTAATTTTTCACTCAGCAGTTGGCCTTTGTCTAAAAAGTCATCCAGTGAGAGGTGCTTGAGCTCATCAGGAACCAGTGATTCAACTTTGACATTTTCCGGTTCGATATGTAATCCCGCTTCACGGGCTAGGATCACCAGTTTGCGCATTACGTCTGAACCATCCAGATCGCTGCGCGGATCAGGCTCGGTAAGTCCTTGTTGCCATGCTAAATCGACCAGTTCGCTAAACGGTATTGAGCCGTCGAATTGCTGAAATAACCAAGATAAAGTGCCAGAGAAAATACCAGAGAGGGCGACGATTTCATCACCGCTTTCACGCAAATCACGTACCGTGTGGTTAATGGGTAAGCCTGCGCCAACCGTCGCGTTGTAGAGCCAATGGCGGCTAATTTTCGCGAACGCTTCTTTTATTTGGTGGTAATCGACGCTAGAGGAAGAGCCCGCGACTTTATTCGCTGAGATGAGGTGCACCCCATTTTCAGCAATGTTGAGGTAGTGATCAGCCAGTTCTTTGCTTGCGGTTACATCGAGCACAACCGCTTCGTCATATCCTTGAATATTGCTTAATCGCTGTAGCCAAGCCATTCCTTCACTGGCAATCGCTTCATCGTCAAAATGCTTTAAAACCGATGCTGCATCAATCCCTTGCTCATCAAACCAATAGGTTTGGCTATCGACCACCGCGACCAACTCGAAGTTCATGCCATGGCGTTTTTCTAACTCTGATTTTTGTTCAGCAAAGAGTTTTAACCAACTCGAACCAATGTTGCCTTTGCCACATAGTGCCAGTGCGACCCGTTTTTGCGCCTGAAATAGTTGGTTATGCATACCCACCACTAAGGGGGTGATCGGCGTTTTACGCAGTACTGCGACTAAACTCAGCCCAGATTCGGCTTCACAGATAAACTCGATCGGTGATGAACGTAGCTGTTGATAAAAGCCGTAGCAGTGATTGGGGTTTTTCGTCACTCCCGCACCCACGGCACCGACTAATGAAAAGCCTTCTTTGAGTTTAATTTCTGCTTCAAAAGCGGCATCTTGCAGATGGGCTAGGGCTCCACCTGAAATCTCAGCAGTATAGGCAAGGCGCAGTTGGTGTTGATCGGCTTGAGTATCGAAAGCTAGCGGTTCGAGTTGAGCACGACGCAAGCTGCGTAGTACATCATTTTGTAGGCGCTGGAAGTCATGCCCGTGAGCAAAATTAAGCTCAATCAACAGCACATCATCAAGTGAAGTAATGATTTTGGCACCGCGTCCCGATGCCAATACACGCTCAATACGAGTCGATCCTGCTTCGGGTTGATAACTGCAGCGCAAGTGCAAATCCATGGTGCTTTGCGCCACGGGCTGCAAAGTTCGGCTGTGCAATACTGGGGCGGCAAGGCGCGCTAACTCGTTGGTTTCGTCCAAACGCAGTAGCGGCAGTAAACAGGCATCACTAACAATGCGCGGGTCGGCGCTATAAACACCGGCCACATCACTCCAAATCGTTACTCGGTTTACTTCCGCAAGTGCGCCGATCATCGTAGCGGAGTAATCAGAGCCATTGCGCCCAAGTAGCACAGTATCACCTTGTTCACTGCGAGCCATAAAGCCTGTGATGATCACTCGGTGATGCGCGTGTTGTGCCAAAATTTCTTTCAGCAAAGGGTAGGAGCGGGCGCGATCCACTTCCGGTTGTGTGCCTGCTTGCGCGCGAAGAAATTCGCGGGCGTCTTGTGCCACAGCCGCAAGGTTATGTTGATTGAGTAACGCCGCCAATAAGCGTGATGACCACACTTCACCATGGCCAAGTACCGCCGCTTGTTGAGCTGGCGATAGGGGCGCGCAAAGCTGACCCAAGGTGCGAATTTCGTTGGTGAGTAAAGTGATGAGCGGTTGCGCTGCATCTTCATCGAGCAGCGCGTTGATTAAATCGATTTGGTACTGACGGACCGATTGCAAGTTCTCATGAGCTACTCGGCCATCTTTATTGAGAGCGTCGAGAAATTCGATTAAACGATTGGTGGTTTTTCCTGCGGCAGAAACCACCACCAAATCATCAGCTTGAGAATACTCTTTTAAGATATTAACGACCCGTTTGTAGCATTCAGGATCGGCAAGGCTGCTACCGCCAAACTTGTGCAATTGACGTAGGGCAGTCATTAATAGGCCTCCTTCGCTTTAGCAAAGGCTTGCACGAGATCGTCAATCAAATCTTGGGCATCTTCTAAGCCGACCGATAGGCGTAATAGCTGCTGTGAAACACCGGCTTCGGCCAACGCTTCTTCGCCCATCGCTCGGTGAGTCATCGAAGCGGGGTGGCAGATTAAGCTCTCCACGCCTCCTAATGATTCTGCCAGTGAGAATAATGTTAACTGAGAGACAAAATATTTGAGCTGTTCAAAGCTGCCCGCAAACTCAAAACTGAGCATAGAGCCAAAGCCAGATTGCTGCTTTTTCGCTATCTCATGGCCAGGATGCTCTGGCAAACTCGGGTGATAAATGACCTTTACTAAGGCTTCGCTTTGCAGATAGTCCAAAATGGCACGTGAGCTTTCCTCATGGACGCGCATTCTTGCGCCTAAGGTACGAATGCCACGCAGCGTCATATAGCTATCAAAAGGGGTTCCCGTTGAGCCAAGGCAGTTGCCCCACCATGCTAGCTCTTCAGCGTGCTGCTCTGTTTTGGTGATAACAACTCCGCCAATCACATCGGAGTGGCCATTGATGAATTTGGTGGTGGAGTGGATGACAAAATCTGCGCCCAACTCTAATGGTTTTTGGAAGACAGGCGTTAAGAAGGTGTTGTCAACCGCCACTAATGCACCGACGGCGTGTGCTTGTTGGCAAATATCAGCAATATCGACCACGCGAACTAATGGGTTGGATGGGGTTTCAATGAGTACCAATTTGGGTTTTTTCGCCAAAGCGGCCTGCAAAGCGTTTGGATCGGATTGATCAATAAAGAGTGTCTTAAAATCGCCTTTTTTGGCGCGTGTATTAAACAGGCGATATGTGCCACCGTAACAGTCATGCGGGGCCACAATCAGATCGTCAGGACTTAAAAAGGCGGAAACCCATAGATTCAGCGCCGAAGTGCCACAGTTAGTCACCACCGCGCCTTGACCCGATTCGAGTTCAAACAACGCTTTTTCGAGCAGCCCTCGATTTGGGTTGCCAGAGCGTGTGTAATCGTATTTAGGCACTTCACCAAACGCAGGAAAGCTATAATTTGTCGAAAGATAAATTGGAGGCACAACAGCATGATATTGAGAGTCGGATTCAATACCGGTTCTAACGGCGATGGTGGCTGGCTTGCGAGTGGTCATGACGGTTTCCTTACTTAATTAAACTCAATAAACTGACTTTTATTGAGGGGTTCCTGCTTTATCTGGGGACAACGAAATGGCAACGTCCATTGTCTCGAGTATTAGCTATATCCGATAGTGCGTGAGATTGCTATCCCCTTTCTAACTTGAAGTTGCTGCGATGTTGGCTAGGTTCACCTACTTCAATCACATAGTCTGGCTGCCTTGACTTGCCGCTCTGCTGAAATTTCAAGTATTTCGGGTATCTCTTTGTCGATAATGGCACACTTTACTGAACTCAAAAGAAGACGTCAATATATCTAGACGTCTATATGTCTTTGCTTGTGGCGGTAAATCCCGCTAAAATCCAACTTTCAAATTTTTAACGACCAATTACGATAACGAAGGTGCGCAATGGCAGACTGGAATGGGGAATACATTAGCCCATATGCTGAACATGGGAAGAAGAGTGAGCAAGTCAAAAAAATCACCGTTTCAATCCCATTGAAAGTGTTGAAAGTATTAACTGATGAGCGCACTCGCCGTCAAATCAATAACTTACGCCACGCAACAAACAGTGAGCTGCTGTGTGAAGCCTTCTTGCATGCTTATACCGGTCAACCTTTACCGACCGACGAAGATTTGAGAAAAGATCGTCCAGACGATATTCCGACGGAAGCAAAAGCATTAATGACCGCCATGGGCATTGAATTTGAAGCGTATGATGATGAAGAAGTGTAGCGCGTAATTGCGGTACAACGAGATAAAATCGAGAGGATACTGGGTAAGTTGCCATTGTGACTTTGGCTCTGTGTCTCAGAATATAAAAAAACCGCTGAAAGTCAGCGGTTTTTTTTCGAGCGAGGCATTTAGCCGCTCAAGCTTGTGATTATTCTTGCATGTAATTGACAGGCATCTCGATTCGAGCGACGCCAGAGTCAACCGCTGCTTGAGCAACCGCTTTAGCAACACGAGGCAGTAGGCGTGGGTCCATCGGTTTTGGAATGATGTATTCAGGGCCGAAACTTAACGCTTTTACGCCTGCAGCTTTCAACACTTCAGCCGGCACTTCTTCTTTAGCCAGTTCACGTATCGCCTCAACTGCGGCTAGCTTCATTTGGTCATTAATTTCACTAGCACGGACATCCAAAGCGCCACGGAAAATAAATGGGAAGCACAACACGTTGTTGACTTGGTTTGGATAATCGCTACGACCTGTGCCGAGAATTAAATCATCACGTACCGCGCGTGCGAGTTCCGGTTTAATTTCCGGATCCGGGTTTGAGCAAGCAAATACGATCGGTTTATCGGCCATTAATTTTAGCGCTTCGGCAGGCAGCAGGTTGGGGCCTGACACACCTAGGAATAAGTCAGCGCCTTCAATCACATCTTCCAGTGTGCGTTTGTCGGTGTTATTAGCGAACAACTGCTTATATTCATTAATGTCATCGCGACGAGTATGAATCACACCTTTGCGATCAAGCATGTAGATTTTTTCACGCATTGCGCCGCACTTAATCAATAGTTCCATGCAAGCGGTGGCTGCTGCGCCAGCGCCAAGACAGACGATAGTGCATTCGTTGAGTTTCTTGCCTTGCAGTTCAATCGCATTGAGCATGCCAGCTGCGGTAACAATCGCAGTGCCGTGTTGATCGTCATGGAAAACAGGCACATTACAGCGTTCGATCAAACGGCGTTCAATCTCAAAGCAATCTGGTGCTTTGATATCTTCTAAGTTGATGCCGCCAAAGGTGTCGGCGATATTGGCAACCGTATCGACAAATTCATCGATTGTGCGGTGTTTTACTTCAATATCAATTGAATCAAGTCCAGCAAAGCGTTTAAACAGTAGCGCTTTTCCTTCCATGACGGGCTTGGAAGCCATCGGACCTAAGTTACCTAAACCAAGAATAGCCGTGCCGTTTGAGATCACAGCGACGGTGTTGCCTTTCGCAGTGTATTTATAAACGTTGTCGATGTTCTGTGCGATTTCACGAACCGGTTCAGCGACGCCCGGGCTGTAAGCTAAAGCAAGGTCTTCAGCCGAGTCGGCAGGCTTAGTTAGTGAAATGGCAATTTTACCTGCGGTTGGGTAAGCATGGTAATCGAGTGCGCGTTGGCGAAATTGTTCTTCTGCCGTTAATTCTTGGTGAGTGTCATCAGACATAGGTATAAGTGCTCGTGTTGGATTGGAAAAGGTCCATAATTCTAATGGATGTCGCTCAAACTTCCTAGGCGGGAACCTGACGTGCTTCATCAAAAAATGGAGAAAATGTCGCAGATAAGACCAGTGCGTACTGACAACTATACAAAAAATGCCAACAAAAAAGGATGCCGAAGCATCCTTTTTTAATTTTCTAGCAAAAAAGAGATTATTTGCTAGAAAGAGCACCGAAACGCTTGTTGAAGCGATCTACACGGCCGCCAGTATCAACGATACGTTGCTTACCAGTGTAGAATGGGTGACATTTGTCACACACGTCTAGGTGGATAGAATCTTTGCCTAGCGTTGAGCTGAACTCGAAAGAGTTGCCGCAAGAACAAGTCGCGCTAACTGCTTTGTACTCTGGATGGATACCAGCTTTCATGGGATAACCTCTAATTGGGCCGCGTCGCTATCCGAATCGAAGCCGGACACCACACGTAGTTAATAAAAAAATGTTGATACCGCTGACTGCTTAACATCAAGCAAGAAGCCATATCATCAAGGCGCGATATATTAATGAATCCTCTTCAGTGGATCAAGCCATTTCGCCGCTATTTTCGCCACATTTTTGTCCAATGACGAAGCTCGAATTTCGGTGACGCATCCAGTAGACTGTCTTTTCACATTTTTTGTAGAACGAACGGTCGATTATGCGCCCCACCATTGCACGCGTTGCCTTACCTGTCCCATTGGATAAGCAGTTTGATTATCAGATCCCAAGTCATCTGTTTCCGATTGTTGGTGGACGAGTGTCGGTGCCATTTGGTCGGCAAACTCTGGTGGGTATCGTCACCGCTATAGTCAGTGAGTCTGAGTTTTCAGTCGATCAATTAAAGCCGCTAAAAGCGGTGCTCGATAGCCAGCCAGTCTGGCCAGAGAAACTCTATCAATTGCTGTTATGGTGTAGCCAATTTTATCAATACCCATTAGGCGACACGTTATTTAATGCATTGCCTGGCGCATTACGCAAAGGGAAAGCGGCCGATTTTTCGACCTTAGTGGAGTGGCAACTGACGCCCAGTGGGCGCGATCAACTCATGCAAGGATTCGGGCGAGCGGTAAAGCAAGCCAAAGTGATGACGATGCTTGAGTCTGGCGCTGTGCCCCATCAACTGTTTATTGATGAAGAGGTAGGTAGCAGCGTACTCAAAACCTTACAAGAGAAAGGCTGGATAGAATCACTGGAAAAACGGCCGACACAGACGGCTTGGCCGCAGAATGTTGAAGCGGATGTGGAAAAGCCCAAGCTAAACCAAGAACAAGCGATCGCGATTGCTTCAATTAATAGCCATCACCATTTCGCATGCTATTTACTTGAAGGGGTCACCGGTTCAGGGAAAACCGAAGTTTATCTAAACTTAATCAAGCCCGTTTTAGAAAAAGGACGTCAGGCATTGGTACTGGTGCCTGAGATTGGTCTAACACCACAAACCATTAACCGCTTTCGTAAGCGATTTAATGTGCCAGTTGCCGTGGTCCACTCGGGGCTCAATGAAACCGAGCGCCTCAACGCGTGGTTAGCGGCGCGTGATAATATTGCGGGCATTATCATTGGTACTCGCTCAGCGCTGCTAACGCCTTTTGCAGATCTAGGTATCATCATTGTTGATGAAGAGCACGACGCTTCGTATAAACAGCAAGATAGCCTACGCTACCATGCAAGAGATGTCGCGGTAATGCGTGCAAATCTTGAGCAGATCCCGATTGTGCTCGGTTCTGCCACTCCAGCATTAGAAACGTTGCATAATGCATTGAGTGGCAAATATCATCACTTAAGCTTAACTCAGCGTGCGGGCGTAGCGGTTCCCACTAAAAACAAAGTGTTGGATGTGAAAGGCCTGTTTTTAGAGAGTGGGTTATCAGCGCCGCTGATTGCTGAGATGAGAAAACACCTCAGTGCAGGTAACCAAGTGATGCTGTTTCTCAATCGGCGCGGCTTCTCGCCCGCGCTGATGTGCCATGAATGCGGTTGGATTGCCGAGTGCAAACGTTGCGATGCGTACTATACCTTTCACCAATACAGCAGTGACATGCGCTGTCACCATTGTGGCTCGCAACGTTCGGTGGTTCATCAGTGTCAAGGTTGTGGTTCAACTCAGTTGGTTACGGTTGGGGTAGGTACTGAGCAACTTGAAGCGCAACTGGCGCAGCTTTTCCCCGAATATAAAACGGTGCGTATTGATCGCGATAGTACGCGTCGTAAAGGCAGTTTAGAAAGTGCTTTATCATCGATTCGCCAAGGTGAGTATCAGATTTTAATTGGCACGCAGATGCTCGCTAAAGGGCACCATTTTCCCGATGTGACTTTAGTAGCGTTATTGGATGTGGATGGTTCGCTATACAGCAGTGATTTTCGTGCCGCCGAACGCTTGGCGCAGCTATTTACTCAAGTGGCAGGTCGAGCAGGGCGCGCTAGTAAACCCGGCGAAGTGATTTTACAAACGCATCACCCGGAACACAGTTTGCTGCAAGCACTGTTGCAAAAGGATTATCGTCATTTTGCAGAAACCGCGTTAGAAGAGCGGAAAATAGCGATGTTGCCACCTTACACCTATCTCACACTGTTTAAAGCGGAATCCAATCAAGCTTCGATGGTGGAAGAGTTTTTACGCCAAATTAGGCATACGTTAGAAGCGCATCCGTTATTTGATGATTCGTGCTTAGTCTTAGGGCCAACTCCAGCCCCATTGGCGAAAAGAGCGGGCAAATATCGCTGGCAGTTATTACTGCAAACTCAACATCGCTCCAAAATGCAAAAACTATTGATGAGTGCTAAGCCTGCGATTGGACTGTTACCATTAGCCAAGAAAATTCGCTGGTCGTTAGATATTGAACCGCAAGATCTCAGTTAAACCTCAGTAGCGTTTTCGATGAAATGAGATGTAACATATTGAAGCAATCGAGTGCTAAAAAGGTTACTGTTATTTTTGTCAGCCTATTTAATCCTCTCTAATGTGAGTGGCTTCACGCTTATTATGTGAAATTTGTTAATCTGACCGTAACTTTCTGGGTGGAAATGAATAGACTATCACTCATATATCCGCTGTGAATAACAGCTCAGCGTTCAAAATGGATAACCAGATTTTACAACCGGATTTTATAAACATAACAACGGGTGATTTCAGCCCAGTAACAACTTTTAAAGAGGTTAATTTCTATGGCGACAATGAAGGATGTTGCCCAGCTTGCAGGTGTATCAACCGCCACAGTATCTAGGGCGTTGATGAACCCTGAAAAAGTATCATCTTCAACGCGAAAGCGTGTCGAAGATGCTGTTTTGGAAGCTGGTTACTCACCAAATTCTCTCGCTCGCAACTTACGCCGTAATGAATCTAAAACCATTGTCGCTATCGTGCCTGATATTTGTGACCCTTACTTCACAGAGATCATTCGTGGTATCGAAGATGCGGCGATGGAACATGGTTATTTAGTACTGTTGGGTGATAGTGGTCAGCAGAAAAAGCGAGAAAGTTCGTTAGTTAACCTCGTATTTACTAAGCAGGCCGATGGCATGTTGTTGCTGGGAACGGATTTGCCGTTTGATGTTAGTAAGCCGGAGCAAAAAAACCTGCCACCTATGGTTATGGCATGTGAATTTGCGCCAGAACTTGAGTTGCCGACGGTACATATTGATAACCTTACTTCAGCGTTTGAAGCGGTGAACTATTTGACGCAGCTCGGGCACAAACGCATCGCGCAAATATCGGGGCCAGCAGAGGCCACGCTGTGTAAGTTCCGCCATCAAGGTTATCAACAAGCCTTACGCCGTGCAGGAATTACCATGAACCCTAATTATTGCACTTATGGTGATTTTACTTTTGAAGCTGGGGCTAAAGCACTGCGCCAATTATTGGCGTTATCTGAGCCACCCACAGCCATTTTTAGTCATAATGACAGTATGGCTATCGGTGTCATTAAGGAAGCCAAAAAATTGGGCTTGCGCGTTCCACAAGATATTTCAGTGGTGGGATTTGATGATATTCAATTTGCGCTCTACTGCGATCCACCGTTAACGACCATCTCACAGCCGCGCTATGAGATAGGACGTCAAGCGATGCTCATGATGCTCGATCTTCTTCGCGGTCAAGAGGTTGGCGCAGGTTCTCGACTATTAGAAACCAAGTTAGTGATTCGAGAAAGCGCAGCACCTCCTCGCTTGAGCTAACCACATGCAGCGCACTTTTGATGCGCTGCAACTCTTTCAACACTATTAAGTCGTTGGAAACTGCATTAACATTGGCACAAACCATCAACTTTTGAATTCTCTGTGGCTAATAAAGATTATGTAAGGCGCGGTCGTAGTCCGAAAAAGCCGACCCCGAAAAAAACAACTCCACGTCGTAAACCTTGGCGTAGTGGCTTATTGGCACTGTTGCTCGTTTCCTGTTTTGGTTATGGGCTGTTCTTACTCAGCCGTGATCCTGAGCCGCCTCAAGCGGTTGTGGTTCCTACAAAACCAGTCGCAAAACCTAAGCCAGAGAAAGTGATCCCACCGCCTCCAGAGGAAAAATGGGATTACGTGGATAGCTTGCCGAAACGTGAAGTGGAAGTGGTAGCCAAAGAACAAAAAGTGTCTGAAATCCCTTATATCATGCAGTGTGGGGCGTACAAAACTTCGGCACAGGCTGAAAGCCGTAAACTTGATATCGCGTTTCAGGGTTTAAAAAGTGAAATCCGAAAAACGGAAGGCAGCAGTTGGTATCGCGTGGTATTAGGGCCATACAAATATAAGCGTGATGCGCAGCGTGACGAGCATAAATTACAACGCGCTAAAATTGAGCCGTGCGCCATTTGGACTGAACCACAATAAGAGCGATCACTCACCGCATCCAATCGATTCGCGGTGAGTGTTTTTTGTGACTTGAAATCTTCCCCAACCATCCTCATATATTTGCTAACTCCATCGTGAAAACAAATAAGAGGTCCTGTCGTGACTACCATCGTCTCTGTACGTCGTAATAATAAAGTTGTCATCGCCGGTGACGGACAAGTATCGCTCGGTAATACCGTAATGAAAGGCAACGCGCGCAAGGTTCGCCGTCTGTACAATAATCAAGTCTTGGCAGGGTTTGCAGGTGGCACAGCCGATGCGTTTACCTTGTTTGAGCGCTTTGAAAGTAAGCTGCAAATGCATCAAGGTCATCTTACTAAGGCCGCGGTTGAGCTGGCAAAAGATTGGCGTAGTGACCGAGCACTGCGTAAGCTAGAAGCGATTTTAGCGGTGGCTGATGAAACTGCATCGCTCATTATTACGGGCAATGGTGACGTCGTTCAACCAGAAAACGACCTGATTGCTATCGGTTCGGGTGGTAATTTTGCCCAAGCTGCGGCGACCGCATTATTAGAAAATACCGATTTAGATGCACGTGAAATCGCTGAAAAAGCACTGAAAATTGCGGGCGACATTTGCGTGTTTACCAACCATTTCCACACTATCGAAGAACTAGAAATACCGGCGGAATTGCTACTGCAACAAACAGTGACCACCGAAAAATAAAGACAGTGTTAGGGTAAAGAATTAAGGAAAATCTGATGTCTGAAATGACTCCACGTGAAATTGTTCACGAATTAAATCGCCATATTATTGGTCAAGATAAAGCCAAACGTTCGGTGGCGATTGCGCTGCGTAACCGCTGGCGTCGCATGCAGCTCGAAGAGAGCTTGCGCGCCGAAGTAACGCCGAAAAACATTTTGATGATTGGTCCAACTGGGGTGGGAAAAACGGAAATTGCTCGTCGTCTCGCCAAGCTTGCCAACGCACCATTTATTAAAGTGGAAGCGACCAAATTTACCGAAGTGGGTTATGTTGGTAAAGAAGTGGAAACCATTATTCGCGATTTAACCGATGTCGCGGTAAAAATGACTCACCAGCAAGCGATGGA
Source organism: Vibrio anguillarum (assembly GCF_001989995.2). Taxonomy (GTDB): domain Bacteria; phylum Pseudomonadota; class Gammaproteobacteria; order Enterobacterales; family Vibrionaceae; genus Vibrio; species Vibrio anguillarum. The sequence continues at coordinate 118,559 of NZ_JAHGUP010000027.1, read as the reverse complement.
AAAAGTGCAATTTCGCGCGCAAGAGCAAGCAGAAGAGCGTATTTTAGATGCTTTATTGCCGCCAGCTCGTGATGCTTGGGGAGAGAATGAAAAGGGCGAAGAGAGCTCGAACACTCGCCAAATCTTCCGTAAAAAGTTGCGTGAAGGAAAGCTCGACGACAAAGAGATTGAAATCAATGTCGCTGTCCCTCAAATGGGGGTTGAAATTATGGCACCTCCAGGCATGGAAGAGATGACCAATCAGCTGCAAGGTTTGTTTCAGAACCTTGCAGGGGATACCAAGAAAAAACGCAAACTCAAAATCAAAGAGGCCTTCAAAGCTTTGACTGAGGAAGAAGCGGCAAAATTGGTCAATCAGGAAGAGCTGAAAGATCAAGCTATTTTTAATGTTGAAAATAACGGCATTGTCTTCATCGATGAGATTGACAAAATCTGTAAACGCGGCGAAAGCTCAGGTCCAGATGTGTCGCGTGAAGGGGTACAACGTGATTTGCTACCTTTGATTGAGGGCAGTACCGTCTCGACTAAGCACGGCATGGTTAAAACTGATCATATCCTCTTTATTACGTCGGGTGCATTCCAAGTGGCGAAGCCCTCTGATTTAATCCCCGAGTTGCAAGGCCGCTTGCCGATTCGCGTCGAACTTGAAGCATTATCGAGCCATGACTTTAAACGTATTTTGACTGAGCCGAAAGCCTCTCTGACCGAGCAGTATATTGCGCTGATGAAGACGGAAGAGGTGCACATTGAATTCACTGAAGATGGCATCACTCAAATTGCGGAAGCCGCGTGGAAAGTGAATGAAACCACGGAAAATATCGGCGCACGTCGCCTGCATACCGTGATGGAGCGTTTGATGGATGAAATCTCATTTGATGCAACAGAAAAGCCTGGCTCCTCAATGATTATCGATGCCGCCTACGTCAAGCAGCGCCTAGGTGAGTTAGTCGAGAATGAAGATTTGAGCCGCTTTATTCTTTAGCGGATCGAATGGCCAGTACACTGTTTGTAGCCCGTCCAAAGTGACGGGCTTTTTATTGCCGTGTTATACTCGCCAGCAGAACAGTATATACTGACCCCTTTTTTGAACGGCAGTGACCTTGCATGAAGAATTCGCTCCATATCTGGCTTGATGCGGCCAGGCCTAAAACGCTCCCTCTCGCGCTAGTTTCTATTTTAACGGGCAGCGCGTTAGCTTTCTCATCGGGCCATTTTTCGTTGCCAGTAGCGCTGCTTGCTCTGCTTACCGCAACTTTACTACAAATTTTATCTAACCTTGCAAATGATTATGGTGATGCGGTCAAGGGCACGGATAATGAGGCTCGCTTAGGGCCAATCAGAGCGATTCAGTCCGGTGCGGTGACGCTCGATGATATGAAGCAAGCGATGCTGATTAACATCACATTGACGGTTATCTCGGGTTTGGTGTTGATTTTTTATGCACTGGATAGTGTGCAAAGTATTCTGGCTTTTGTCGGGCTGGGCGTGCTCGCTATTGTGGCCGCGATTGCTTACACGGTCGGTAACAAACCCTACGGCTATGTCGGCTTAGGTGATTTATCCGTGTTCATTTTCTTTGGTTTACTTGGGGTGTCTGGAACCTATTTCTTGCATACCGGCCATGTGGAACCGAGCCTGTTCTTACCCGCGTTAGGCTGTGGCTTATTGGCGGTCGCTGTGCTCAATGTCAACAATATGCGTGATATTGAAAATGATGCAGTTTGCGGAAAAAAAACCGTTGCCGTACGTCTTGGGCAAACGCGCGCCAAGCAATATCACTTTATGCTATTGGCGGGTGCGGTGGTCGCTTTTGCTTGGTATTTAGTGATGCAAAGCAGCCCAACGTGGATAAGTTTGCCCTTTTTGTTGAGCATTGTGGTAGTGGTAAAACACAGTAAAGCGGTGTGGGTGAGTGATCAACCTGCGCAGATAGCACCTATGATGCCCGCTATCGTTAAATGTTCACTGATCACCAACTTGTTGTTTGTTGGAATTGTTATAGCTCAAACTCTGACGAGTTAATTGTCGCTTGTCATTGCAATGACTTAATGACCCTATATACTCGGTGAAGATAATTTTCGGCAAGAGAAGAACCATTATGGAATACAACACCTCTGCGTTATGTGATATTTATCTCGACCAAGTCGATGTGGTGGAGCCAATGTTTAGTAACTTTGGTGGAAGCGCATCCTTTGCTGGCCAGCTTACGACGATTAAATGTTTTGAAGATAATGGCTTAATCCGTGAAGTATTAGAGCAAGATGGGCTAGGACGGGTGCTGTTAATTGATGGTGGTGGTTCACTGCGCCGTGCGCTGATTGATGCAGAATTGGCCGCTCTTGCTGAAGAAAATGAGTGGGAAGGCATCGTTGTTTACGGTTGTGTCCGCGAAGTGGATGAACTCGAAGAGATGAGCATCGGCATTCAAGCGCTCGCCTCTATTCCTGTTGGAGCATCCAATCAAGGTATCGGTGAAGTGGATGTGCCTGTCAATTTTGGTGGCGTCACTTTCCTACCTGAAGATTATTTATACGCTGATAATACGGGTATTATTTTATCTCCTGAGCCTTTAAATGTGGATATGGACTTAGATGATGACCTTGACGAGATTGAAGAGTAGTTTCTCGCGCTGAAAGGCGATGCTTCTAAGTGATAAAGCCAGCATGAATGCTGGCTTTTTTATATTTAGTTCACCACGACGTGCTCAACCAGATAAATGGTAGCATTAGCGAAACAGGTAAGTTCGTTTTAGACGCAGGGCGTAGTAATAACCCAGCAGCCCACCTAAGGTATTGCCTGCGGCAATCCCGATAAACAGCCCTTCGACATCATAGAGATACGAACCTGACCACGCGGCAGGAAGAGTGAACACAAATAGCCGCATCACGCTCCACTGAAAGGCGCGCATGGGTTGATGCAATGCATTCAATCCAGATACAAGCATCATCACAATGCCTTGAAAGCCATAGCTCAGTGGCACCACCAGCAAATAGTGCCACAATAGATCGCGCACCGAGGGCTCTTGAGAAAATAGGGCTGACAAAGGGATGCTCAGCGGTACCATCATCGCAAAAATCATCAATTGAAATACGATAGAAAAACGCATGCTGAGGAACAGGCCAGCAAAGCTACGCTCGATATTTTTTGCGCCGATGTTTTGTGCCATAAAGGGAGTCAGTGCTGAGGTTAGTGACATCAAGACCAAAATGAGTATCGACTCAATACGCTGCGCGGCGCCGTAAGCGGCCACGGCAGCCGTGCCATGACTGGCCAGCATTATCATTAATAGCGCGCCAGAGAGTGGATTCATTGCATTGGAGAGTGCCGCTGGTGTGCCCACTTTTAAGATCTGCTGCCAATCATGCCATAAAGTAGGAAAATACGGCCATGCCAATAATTTTTCTCTTTTGATTAAGACATATAGCGATCCACACAGTGCGCCTAACCAACTGAATGCACTGGCAATAGCAGCACCCTGGATTCCTAATTCAGGGAAAGGGCCATAACCAAAAATCAGCAGCGGATCGAGCAGACCGTTAATACAACCTGCGAGCATCATAATTTTAGCCGGTGTTTTGGTGTCACCTGTGGCTCGAATTGCGCTGTTACCAGCCATGGGAATAACGAGCAAAGGAATAGTCAAATACCAAACCTGCATGTATTGCTCAATCAAAGGGATTAAATCGTCAGTGGCACCAAGCAGTAGGAAGAGTGGCTTAATGGTCAGTAAACCCAGAATTGAAGCGAATGTCACCAGCACCACAGCCAGTAACACACCGTGACTAGAAAAACGCGCCGCATTCTTAGCGTCACCTTGACCGAGTAAGCGGCCAATACTCGTCGAAAGTCCAATACCAATTCCCATGGTGATGCAGTTGACCGCAAAGGTGACGGGAAAGGTAAAACTGATGGCGGCAAGAGATTCGGTGCCCAGCAGTGAGATAAAAAAGGTGTCGACCAAGTTAAACATCAAAATCGCGATCAAACCAAAAATCATTGGGATCGTCATTTGACTGAGCACATTTGGAATTGGGGCGGTTAATAGGCCGTGTTTATCGTGCATTACTGGCAACGTAGGTTAAGCAAAACGTTAGGATACTTGATTCTGGCGATCGCGACTATAGCTGCTAGGATGGGAAGCGTGACGAGAGTGAAGAAACAAAAAGGCCAGCAAATGCTGACCTTCTTAACGATAATTAGTGTGAATAATTACGCTTTTTTCGCTTCAGCTGCTGCTTTTGCGATAGCTGCAAAGCTTTTCGCATCAAGTGCTGCGCCGCCAACTAGAGCACCATCAATGTCTGGTTGTGCGAAGTAAGCTGCTGCATTTTCAGGTTTTACAGAACCGCCGTATTGGATAACGACATTCTTCGCGACTGCTTCTGATTTTGCAGCAATGTGCGCGCGAATGGCAGCGTGAATACGTTGAGCATCATCTGCTGTTGCTGCTTTACCTGTGCCGATCGCCCAGATTGGTTCGTAAGCGATGATCGCACCTTCTAGCGCTTCAACACCTTGAGTGTTGATCACAGCGTCAAGTTGACGTGCACATACGGCCACTGTTTCGCCAGCTTCGTTTTGTGCTTCAGATTCACCGATACAAAGTACTGGTGTTAGGCCATTTTCTTTTAGGAATGCAAATTTTTGCGCCACAAATTCATCGGATTCGTTGTGGTATTCACGACGCTCTGAGTGACCAATGATGATGTGTGTTGCACCGAATTCTTTCAGCATTGCTGGAGACATATCGCCAGTGAATGCGCCACTGTTGTGTACGTCGCTGTTTTGGGCACCCAGAATGATCGCGCTACCCGCATCGGTCAGAGTGCGCTCTGCTAGGTCAATAAAAAGTGCTGGTGGAGCAACGGCTACGTCAACACCAGTTACGCCTTCAAGCTCTGTATTCAGACCATTTAGCAGCTCAACAACCATCTCTTTGCTGCCGTTTAGTTTCCAGTTACCCATAACTACAGGATGACGCATAGGAATATCTCCATTATCTATCAAAGTTAAAATGAATGAATGTCAAAAATAAACGTGATTGCGAAAGAATATAACAGATAAAATCGGTCAGATCATGATTCGAGTCATGACTTTATGGGATCTTAAGCAATGCGTGATACCCCTTATCAGTGATCAGATAGACAGAATAGCCGATAATGGCTCGGATTTTACGAGATTAATTGCTATTAGTGGCTGTTAAAAGAAAAGCTAGTGATACCAATAAGGCTCACCAGTGTTGAAATTTGATCATGAATGAAGAAAAGGAATTCGTATGCCCAACCTTGTTATGGAATACTCGAACTCTGTGGATGAACGTGTGAATGTTCAAGGGTTATTGGAAGATCTTCACCAAGTCGCACTTCGCTGCGGATTATTTGACGCTGACTCAGTAAAATCACGGGCGCTACGCTGCCACCATTGGTGCATTGGTGAAGAGGGCGACAGTGTTGATTTTATTCACCTCAGCTTTGATTTACTGTCAGGGCGGACACCTGAACAAAAAAGAGAGTTGTCACGTCAATTAATGGCGGTATTGCAACAGCAAGCTAGTCAAGTCAGGAGTCTGACCGTGAATGTGCGTGATATGGATAAAGATTGCTTCCAAAAGGTTGTAAATTAACCATTTTAGGTAACAAGATGTCGATTAAAGAACTGCTATTTTCATTTCAAGGACGCATCGGGCGCAAAGTATTTTGGATGTGGAATCTCTGTTATTACGCGTCCATTATGGGCTTCGCACTCGCTGCAAACCAAATATTTCCTGCCTATACGCACCTGATCTTGCCGCTGTTTTTGCTAGTGGTGTTACTGCCTGATTTGGCCATCACGGTAAAACGTTGGCATGACAGAGATAAGTCTGCTTGGTGGTTATTGCTTAATGTCCCTTTGGTGATAGGCCGTATGAGTATGCCTTTTGCGAGTGCCGAGATCGCCACTCAAGCCAGTATGACAGAGTCATTGGTATCGCTGGTCGCACTGGTTTGTGGCTCATGGATTTTAGTCGAATGTGGTTTTATGAAGGGAACGCAAAGCCGCAACCGCTACGGACCTGAACCTGAGTAAACTTGATAGAAAAAAATTGATGAAACAACAGGAGGCCAATGCCTCCTGTTGTTTTAAAAAGCTTCAAATAGCGAGGTTAACGCCAGTCGCTGTGGCGCGGCACAAATGGAATGATGGTCGCGCTCGGTTGAGTGCGCGCCGATTCGCCATCTAAGGCATTTCTAAATTTCATCATCTGTTCGCCGAGCTCACGCATCAGCATAACATTAGCATGGACAGGGTTTTTGCATTGGCTCACCACCAAGTCAATGTGACTTTGCTGAGCCCATAACCTGTCTTGCATGTTGTTGGAAGAGGAGAGGATCATCTCTTCACAGATATCTTTTTTCAGTTGCGTAAAGGCATCTGGATTATGTTTGGCAAGTTCAACCAACTCATCAAAAGAAGGTAAGGCCTGTTTTTGAGGGGGCTCCATATCTTTCTCCTTTACACTATTTCTCTGTTGATTATTTTATCAACACAATGAAAGCATAACCGATCAATAAGGTAGGAGTTGGAACGAAATCGCCATTTCTTACTAATGAGACGATCTTAGCGTGGTGTGATTTGATAACGGCAGCGACGCTCACCCATAATGATGTGTTCGCTCCGCTCAACTACATATTGCTCACCGATCAACGTTTGGAAAATATTAAGTTCAGATTGGCACAGATTAGGGCAGCGTACCGCAGCTTTACAGATAGGGCAATGGTTCTCAATTAAAGTGTAACCGTTCGTTGATGGTATGAGCTCTGCCATATAGCCTTCTTGCTCACGAAGCGTCACTAGCTTAGCTAGTTTTTCTTCTAAACTGTGGCAATCAATTAATGCGTGTTGATACTGTGCTAATGTGTGAGCTTCACGCTCTGCCGCCACTTTGGCTAGTCCTTCTTTACCAAAAAGGTGCTCAACAGCATCAATCACTTGGATGATCAACTCGCCATGCCGATCAGCAAATTGGTCGTGGCCTTGTTGTGTCAAAGACCAGTGTCGAGTAGGGCGTCCGACTTTTACTTTGACATCATGAAACGCCACAATGCCATCATCTTCCAAACTTTGTAGGTGCTGGCGAGCCCCCATGGTGGTAATACCTAGGTCGTCGGCCAGTCGTTTAGCGGTTACCGCTCCATCGCGTTTGATGGTTTGAAGTATTCGGTCAATGGTTTTCATCGCATTCCTCTGTTTGCCTTATCTATTATGAAGAAGCAGCTTAATAAAGCAAATTATTGACTATACAGGATGAGCCGCTAGTAACTTTTGTCAGCACAGAACCAAGATTCGCTATCAATTCGTTAAATAGATCACAAAATTTTCGCTTTCCCCCCTTGGGATCCCTTGCTTGCTCCCCCACTTATCACTCACGAGCTGAGTAATCAGCCTTTTCATAAACCTAACGGAAAATCTAATCAGGAGAGACGACCGATGAACATTCGTCCATTACACGACCGAGTTATCGTTGAACGCCAAGAAGTTGAATCTAAATCTGCTGGTGGCATTGTTCTAACAGGTTCCGCTGCAGAGAAATCGACTCGCGGCGTCATCTTAGCAGTAGGCAAAGGCCGAATCCTTGAAAATGGTTCGGTACAACCGCTGGATGTCAAAGTAGGTGATACGGTTATTTTTGCAGAAAGCTACGGTACTAAAACGGAAAAGATCGACGGTAAAGAAGTGCTCATTATGTCTGAAAACGACATCATGGCGATTGTCGAGTAAGCATTGAGTAATTTTTGCTCTGATTCAAAAACGATTGATTAAAACAGAATTTAGAAAAGGAAATTAAAGATGGCTGCTAAAGACGTTAAATTTGGTAACGATGCACGTATTAAAATGCTAGAAGGCGTTAATATTCTAGCCGATGCAGTAAAAGTCACCCTTGGCCCTAAAGGCCGTAACGTTGTGATAGATAAATCGTTTGGTTCACCTATTATCACCAAAGATGGTGTCACTGTTGCGCGTGAAATTGAACTGGAAGACAAATTCCAGAACATGGGTGCACAAATGGTGAAAGAAGTTGCTTCTCAAGCTAACGATGCAGCGGGTGACGGAACGACAACCGCAACGGTATTAGCGCAAGCGATCATCACTGAAGGCTTGAAAGCTGTAGCAGCGGGTATGAACCCAATGGATCTTAAGCGTGGTATCGACAAAGCTGTCGTGGCGGCGGTTGAAGCGTTGAAAGAGCTTTCAGTACCTTGTTCAGACACTAAAGCTATTGCGCAAGTGGGTACTATTTCTGCGAACTCGGATTCAAGCGTGGGTAACATCATTGCTGAAGCGATGGAAAAAGTGGGCCGAGATGGCGTTATCACTGTTGAAGAAGGCCAAGCACTGCAAGATGAACTCGATGTAGTGGAAGGTATGCAGTTTGATCGTGGTTACCTATCTCCTTACTTCATTAATAACCAAGAAGCGGGCAGTGTTGATCTAGATAGCCCATTCATCCTATTGGTTGATAAGAAAATTTCTAACATTCGCGAACTGCTTCCTGCACTTGAAGCGGTAGCAAAAGCTTCTCGTCCACTACTGATTGTGGCGGAAGATGTTGAAGGTGAAGCATTGGCGACGCTGGTTGTGAACAACATGCGTGGCATTGTAAAAGTTGCTGCCGTGAAAGCACCTGGTTTTGGTGATCGCCGTAAAGCGATGCTACAAGACATTGCTACCCTAACGGGCGGTACTGTGATTTCTGAAGAGATCGGTCTTGAGCTTGAAAAAGTGACCTTGGAAGATCTAGGCCAAGCGAAGCGCATCTCTATCACTAAAGAAAACACCACCATCATTGATGGTGCAGGTGAAGAGCAAGCCATTAAAGGTCGCGTTGCACAAATTCGTCAACAAATTGAAGACGCAACTTCAGATTACGACAAAGAAAAACTACAAGAACGCGTGGCCAAACTGGCAGGTGGCGTTGCAGTGATCAAAGTCGGTGCAACCACTGAAGTTGAAATGAAAGAGAAGAAAGATCGTGTAGAAGATGCACTGCATGCAACTCGCGCAGCCGTTGAAGAAGGCGTGGTTGCGGGTGGTGGTGTTGCACTGATCCGTGCGGCTGCTAAAGTTGCGGGCCTTGAAGGTGACAACGAAGAGCAAAACGTAGGTATTCGTGTTGCACTACGTGCGATGGAAGCACCAATTCGTCAAATCGTGAAAAACGCGGGCGAAGAGGATTCTGTTGTGGCTAACAATGTTCGCGCTGGTGAAGGTAACTATGGTTACAACGCTGCGACGGGTGAATATGGCGATATGATCGACATGGGTATTTTGGACCCAACCAAAGTGACTCGTAGCGCATTGCAATTTGCTGCGTCAGTTGCTGGGCTTATGATCACAACAGAAGCGATGGTAACCGACTTACCACAGAAAGAATCTGCTGGCATGCCTGATATGGGCGGCATGGGTGGCATGATGTAGTAGAGTGAAAACTCTATAATTATAGCTCTAACTATTTAAAAGAAGCCCAAATATTACCATTTGGGCTTCTTATCTATTTAGTCAACAAAATTAATAACGATTTTTCCTTTAGCACGTCCTTTTACTAAACTATTAAATGCTTCTACGCTGTTATCAAACTTGTAAACTGAGTCAATTACTGGGGTTATTGTATTGGCAACATATAAATCAGCTAGGGCAGATAGTTGCTGACCATTAGGTGACATTAATACAAAGCGGTACAATGCTTTCTTTTGCTCTGCTGCTTTTGTTACTTTTCTAGCTTTTAAGGCGAGTAATCCGCGAATAAAAAAGCTTAATCCTAAATTTTTAGTTGTTTGACCATCAAGGTCACCAGAAACAGAAACAACACGTCCACCCATTTTTATAACTTTAAATGCGTCTGCTGTGTAGTCTCCACCTAAAGTATCAAACACGACATCAAAGTCTTTAACTTCATTGAGGTAATTTTCAGTTTTGTAATCGATCACTTGGTCAGCACCAATTCTTTTGACTAAGTCAACATTTGCTGTGCTTGTTGTGGTTGCGACAAAAGCGCCTAAACTTTTTGCTAACTGAATGGCAACCGTGCCTAAGCCACCAGAACCTGCATGAATTAATACTTTTTCACCTGATTGCAACTTAGCAATATCGATTAACGCTTGGTATGCGGTTAGGCCAACTAACGGTATGCTTGCTGCTTCTTCATGGCTCAAATTGTTTGGCTTCTTAACGATATGATCGGCATCAGAAACAGCATATTCCGCTAGTGTGCCTGCATAAGGTTCAGCGACTCTTGAAAAAACTTCATCACCAATGGCTAGTCCTTTTACGTTTGCCCCAATTTCTGCAACAACGCCACTGACATCACGGCCGATACCTGCAGGGAATGTAAGTTTTGAAAAAGCTTTCATATCGCCTCGCAACACTTTGTAGTCAATCGGATTAATACTTGCAGCATGCGTTTTGATTAATACTTGGTTGTTGCTAATTTGTGGTTTTGCTACCGTTTGAAATGCTAAGCTAGTATTTACATCGCCGTATTGGGTCATCATTAATGCTTTCATGTTTTTATTCCTAATTTAATATTTTATAAGGGAGTTAATGCATTGCTGCAACTCGATTGAGATGAATGTTACAGATAAGCTGTCTAAAGAAAAATAGGTAAAACGGCAAATCACTATTGTCTTTAAAACAACAATAGGGCATTGTTTGGCATTATTGATACAGGTTATGCGGGTATTATGGATAAAATGAGGGCTCTGCGTTACTTTAAACGTGTAGCGGAATTAAAAAGTTTTAGTTTAGCAGCGCAAGAATTTTCAGTGCCGTCTTCTTCTATTTCGCGACGAATTAAAGATCTTGAATCAATACTAGGGTTAGAGTTATTAAAGCGCTCAACTCGTATTGTTGAGCTAACAGAACTTGGCTCACTCTATTACGACATGATTATTGAGGGGCTGGAGAAGCTCGATGATGCCGATGAATTGATGATGCAGCGTATGAGTACACCCGAAGGGATACTAAGAATAAGTGCCATGCCTAGCTATGGTGAGCAAATACTGTCGCCTATATTAGAAAAATTCCAGCAAGATCACCCGTTAATAACCCTTGATTTAGACTACTCTGATAGCCTGACCGTGTTAGGTAAAGACCCCATTGATATTGCTATTCGTTCTGGTTTTGCACCTGATGAGCGCGTTGTGGCGAAACAATTAAGTAAAAATAACTTTAAATTAGTAGCGTCGCCAAAACTGCTGTATTCACTTCAACTTTTGTATAACAAAGAGGTGTTATCTTTTCAAGATTTAGAACATTGTCCGACCTTACAACATAGAGTCGCCAGTGGTGCGCTCCCTTGGTGGGTTAATGAAAACAGTCACTGGAAAAAAATTGCTATTAATCCTGTTGTTATTTGTAACAACGGGAAAACATTATTAAATGCGGCGTTGACTGATCGAGGACTGATGTTAGCGCCGTCTTGGGGAGTAGATAAATATATTGAATCAGGGGAGTTAGTTGAAGTAGCAACTGACTTTCCAATAAATATTACTCAGCGTGCTGATGCCGGTATTTTTATATTGTATCAACGCTCAAAGTATCAAATTTCTAAAGTAAAACTATGCATAGATTTTATCATGCATCAACTCAATATTGATTAATTTTATCTAAATTTTTTAAAAAGTTATTGTCATCCTCCCTCTGGGCTAACCAGTGTTCTATCTCACTTTGGCCAATTAATGTAACTTATAACTCGGCTCGGGGGCGTTATGCCTTATGAAAATAATACTTAACCTCAACTCGGGTTAATGAACGAGTATAAAATCCGTTAACTATCTAATAATTTAACAAAAAACAATTTATTGAATAAATGGAATGCAAGTAATTGGATTTAGTTGGATAAGTATTTATATATAAAAATTTTAAATATAACACTAAAGTTGATTATTTCATTAAAATTCAATTGGTTAGAGTTAGTTCCGAATAATTAGGGGGTTAAAGTGGGGGGTGATAAGTAATCCCAACTCAATAAGTCCTATTAAAACAAAAGGATAAATGCTATATGGGGGAACATGTAGTAGATTTTAGCCTAAATCGCTTTTCTAGGAAGCCATAACATATTGATGTTATATCTTTTTTTTGTTTCTGTTTTTCAACAAACGTTATAATTTTAGGGGTTAAAGTGGGGGCGATAATTTCTTCCATATGGTTAGTTCTATAAATACAAGGTGATAATTCATCCATGGGCAGCATATTGTGGCTTTCAGTAGCGTGATCGTATCAATTAATGATGCCAGAAAAGTAGTCAACTGACTTTTACTTTCATCACTCTCTTTTAGTTAAACTTGAATTGGGCGCATATAGTGCGCATAATATGGGTATTAAATGGTTGGAGTGTTAATTATGAATATTACTTTAGGCAAAGAATTCGAAAGAAGGATCACAGAGAAAGTCTCTGATGGTTTATATACCTCAGCGAGTGAAGTGATCCGTGATGGGTTGAGATTGTTGTTTGAAAAAGATGTGACTAAAAATCAACAGCTCGAAATATTACGCGAAGAAGTAGCTAAAGGTTTTGAACAGCTAGCTGCGGGCGAATCGTCAAATCGCAGTGTTATGGATATATTTGAACAAGCCTCTATTTCCGTAAATAAACAGTCTGAAAGTATGGGCGACAATGCCAACCTATACCGAATCAACTTGAAGATGCAGGCTTGAGAACCTGAAAATGATCATTAATTCGAGATGTCAAAGAGCCTGCGATCTCTGGAAGAGTCACAGAAAAAAATTGGTCTATTGCCGCCTTGAAGTCCCGTTTTCTTTTGAAGTAAACGTTGTTCCTCGACTTCTCATTCATTACTTTCCATAGCCGCTCTATTGGGTTGAGGTTTGGACTGTAAGGTGGAAGATAATGCAGTTTAATATTCAGGACAAACGCCGCATCTTTGACTAAGTCACTGCGGTGATATCCCGCACCATCTAATATGATATGAAGCTTATGGGCTAACGAATAACTCTCTCTTAACTTACAGAAAAAACGAACAATCGATTCACTGTTAATGCTCTCATAGTCGTGAACAATGGTTGCACCAATATCCGACAGGTTCAGTGCGCCAATAATGTTCAATCGGCTACGATTACCCGTTGTTTCAATCACTTTATCCTGACCAGTACGTATCCAGCCATGCGATATCTTTGTTGATAGTGTTGGGTGAACTGCATCGATAAAGACTATCGATTCATCCTCGCCACAGCTTGCCTTTAGCGCTTCATACGCCTCTATGAATGCTTGCTGTTTTGCTTCATCAAACTTGTGTGGTATGCCTTTCGGTTGCTTGTAGCTAAAACCATTATGGTGAAGCCATTTGTTCATACCAGAAACAGTATAATCAAGCCCAAACGTCTCTTTAACATAGGCGACAATTTGATGAGTATGAGAATAGGTTTTCTCAGTCAAATGCTCGATTAGGTGCATGGTTTGAATAGCAGAAAGCTTGCTTTGGCTTCCTCCATTCTCAGGCTTAAGTTTTTCAGAAAGTACGTAGTCACTGAGGTGACGTGCAACGGTCGATTCATGAATACGAAGAGCTTGTGAAATCATAGTCTGACTCCAGCCTTCAGAAGCCAGCAAAACAGCCTTAATACGGTCGCAAACTCGACTATCACGCTCAATGTCGTGCATCTGTTCGAGTTGCACTACGTGCGATGGAAGCACCAATTCGTCAAATCGTGAAAAACGCGGGCGAAGAGGATTCTGTTGTGGCTAACAATGTTCGCGCTGGTGAAGGTAACTATGGTTACAACGCTGCGACGGGTGAATATGGCGATATGATCGACATGGGTATTTTGGATCCAACCAAAGTGACTCGTAGTGCACTACAGTTCGCAGCTTCAGTCGCGGGCCTCATGATCACCACAGAAGCTATGGTGACTGAGCTACCGAAGAAAGAAGCGGCAATGCCTGATATGGGTGGCATGGGCGGTATGGGAGGGATGATGTAATCATCCTCTCTCAATAAGAAACCGGAGCTTGCCTCCGGTTTTTTTTCGCATAATTAGCTCAATCCTGACGTTTGAGTGATCCGACTCTTCTAGACTTCGTCTCTTCACTGATCACAATTTGGTGATGATGTGAGTGGAATAGCGTGAACAAACCAAATATTAACGGTTTCATTGGTCAATGGAGATCTTTATGAAAAAAGTACTTTCAGCACTAGCCGTAGTGGCTGCGTTATCTTCTTCTGTTGCGATGGCTGGCACTCCAGTTATGTTTTCTTCCATCAATAACTTCAATGCGCCGGATGAAAATGCGGTATCAGGCGTTCGTGTTGCGGCTCTTTACGGTAAAGTGAATGAGGTTAAAGGCTTAGATCTCGCCGTTGTTGGATTATCTGAAACTGACTCTACGACGGGTGTAAATTTAGGTCTTTTAGGGGCATCGAAAGTCAATCAAGAGATGACTGGTGCTTCACTCGGTTTGTTAAACTGGAATACAGGGCAAACCGTGGGTGCTAACGTGGGTGTAGTGAATCTGACCAACAATGTACAAGGTGCTAACGTCAGTCTAGTGAACTACTCTGAAGGTAATACCATGGTTGATGTTGGTGCAGCAAACTTCTCTGATACATCGAAAGTGCAAGTGGGTTTGTTCAACAAAACCACAAAAATTGAAGGTGTTCAGGTTGGTCTAATTAACTGTGCGGATAACGGTTTCTTTAAGTGTTTTCCTATCATCAACTTTGCTAAATAGCCGATGAATTGAAATCGAAAGAGCAGCATCAAGCTGCTCTTTTTTCACCTTATGTACGACGACGAAAGCGTTGATGAACACCACGGCGCAAACTTTGAAAGCTATTTTCTACCTTATCCACGCCATACAACACACACAATGCTAATACCGTGATAATGATGGATTGCTGTAAGTAACCAAGACCGATCATCAATCCCAGTGATGCCAGTACCCAAATAACAGCGGCTGAGGTGACGCCATGGATTTTCCCATCTTGAGTCATCATCACGCCTGCGCCTAAAAAACCAACCCCAGTAATAATTTGTCCAAGCACGCGAGCTTGATCTAAAGTGTTAGGGGACAGTGATACGGCCATCGCTAGAAAGAGATAAGTCCCTGAGATGATTAATATTGATGTGCGAATGCCCACAGGTTTACCGCGGGTCTGGCGTTCAACGCCAATCAGTAACCCATTGATAGCACAGCACAATAATGCAGACCAACTGAATGGACTAAGATCAAGAAATTGTCCGAGAGATTGCATGATGGTTTTCCCAAAAGTATGAAGGTAAGAGTTCGTTGATTGACACCGAACCGCTCTTTTGAAGTTCTGTAATTACTCAAGATGCAGATCGAGTGGCGTTTTACTGGCTCTGCCACCGATTTCTCGAGTTAGCTTAGCAACAAGATAGCCCGATACTCGCTCAATGACACCTGCCATTATTTCTTTTGCTTTTTGATCACTAACAAAAAAGTGCGCTGCGCCTTGCACTTTATCCAGCACATGCAAGTAGTAAGGCAAAATTCCTGCATCAAATAACGTTTCGCTGAGCGCGACTTGCGCGTCAACGCTATCATTGACACCTTTTAACAATACACCTTGGTTGAGTAAGGTAACATTGATGGCGCGCAGACGACTCATCTGCTGTTTGAATTCTAGATTGATTTCATTGGCATGGTTAATGTGCGTCACCAAAATGACTTGTAAGCGAGTTTCACGCAGCAGATCACACAATGCATCGGTGATTCGAGCGGGGATCACCACGGGCAAGCGCGAGTGAATACGCAACCGTTTAATATGAGGCACGCTGCTGATTGCATCGATGAGCCAACGCAGTTCTTCATCTTTCGCCATTAACGGATCACCGCCCGATAAAATGACCTCATTGAGCTCGGGATGCGCGGCAATATAGTCGACACTTTGCTGCCACACCGGCTTTGAGCCTTTATTCTCTTGGTAGGGGAAATGACGACGAAAGCAGTAACGGCAGTTAATCGCACAACCACCTTTGACTATCATTAGCACTCGGTTGCGGTATTTATGCAGCAATCCCGGAATGGCATTGTTTTGCTCATCAAGCGGATCATTTGAGTACCCATCATGCCATTCAAACTCTTCATTGAGTGGCAAAACTTGACGCAACAGGGGATCGTAAGGGTTTCCTTTTTCCATGCGATCGACAAAACTTTGTGGCACCCGTAGTGCGAAGAGTTTGCGTGCGGCAAACCCGTTTTGCCAAAGGGCAGGATCAATCTCTAACTGCTGGAGAAGCTCTGCAGGGTTTGAGATCGCATTCGTTAATTGTTGAAGCCAGTTTTGCTCAACAGAATCAAGTTTTCGGGTTATTATATGCGGCATTGAATTTAACTCGAAGAATGGTAAGAGGAAAAAATGGCTACTGTTAGCACGAATGAATTTAAAGGCGGTCTCAAAATTATGCTTGATAATGAGCCTTGTGTCATTCTCGAAAATGAATATGTGAAACCAGGTAAAGGCCAAGCCTTCAACCGTGTCAAAATCCGTAAACTTCTTTCTGGCAAAGTGTTGGAAAAAACATTTAAGTCAGGTGATTCAGTAGAAACGGCTGACGTAATGGATATCGATCTTGATTATCTCTATAACGACGGCGAATTCTACCACTTTATGAATAATGAAACATTCGAGCAAATTGCGGCGGATAATAAAGCGGTGGGTGAAAGCGCAAAATGGCTAGTGGAAAACAACACTTGCATGTTGACGCTTTGGAACGGCAACCCAATTGCGGTAACGCCACCAAACTTTGTTGAACTTGAAGTGGCTGAAACTGATCCAGGCTTGAAAGGTGATACGCAAGGTACGGGTGGTAAACCCGCTACGTTGGTCACAGGTGCTGTGGTACGTGTGCCACTGTTCATCTCTATCGGTGAAGTGATCAAAGTGGATACCCGCTCTGGCGAGTACGTAGGTCGAGTCAAATAATAACCTTAAAGTAAGTAAGAAGGTCGCTCGTTAAGCGGCCTTTTTTATTGCTCCAAAGCTGAGTGAGTGCCGTAATAAAAAAGAGCTGCCGAGGCAGCTCTTTGATGTCATCACTTTTCCATCTTTAAATCATAAAGATAAAAACGACTGCGAGCGCGGAAATTAGCCCAGCAAACGCATAACAAGCGATTTTACCCACTAAACCGGTGTGGAATTTTAGGTCATGCATACCGTGGTGAACACGGTGCATGGCATGCCACATCGGTAAGGCTAATGTGCCAATGATAAACAGTGCGCCGATGATGCTAGTCGCAAAACTCGAAACGCGTTCATAACTCATTGCTTCAGCATCGATAATGCCTAATGGTGCTAAAATACCCAACACGAGAATGGTGATCGGGGTAATCATCGCAAACCATGTTCCACCGGCACCAAACAGCCCCCACCAGATAGGTTCATCAGAACGTTTTGGCGTGCGATTTACCTTATAATTGTTGTTCATGACTATAAGCTCCTACACCACGATGAGAACAATCAGTGAGATAAACGCAACCGCTGCCCACTGAGTTAAGACGATGATTTTCTTGTCGACTAGCTTACCTTTCAAGCGGATTGGCATCACTTGCGGCATCATGCTAAAGAAGGTTTGTGCATGCAGCAAACTCCCCGCTAACGCGACAATATTGATTGCGACCACAATTGGGTTTGCCATAAAGCTTAGCCAGCCTTCCCATGCTTCAGGGCCTTTAACCAAGCAGCCCAAGCCAAAGGTAAGGAATAAGGTAAAGAATATCAGTGGCAGTACCGTGGCTTCGCGTAACATGTAGAAGCGGTAGAATGGGTGATCTTTCCACCAAGTACGTGTCATTTCACGAACGTAAGGTTTACGGTTACTCATTCTTATCCCTCCACTTTCTTTGGTGAACCGTCAGGTTTTAGCATGGCAATCACGAAGTCCATTGAAGATTCAACTTTGCCTTGGTTGACGGCTGCTGCTGGATCCACGTGTTTTGGACACACTTCAGAGCAGTAACCAACAAAGGTACAACCCCAAGCACCGTTATCACCATTGATAAGCTTCATACGCTCGGCTTTACCATAGTCACGGCTATCTAAGTTGTAGCGATGAGCAAGGGTCAATGCTGCGGGGCCAATAAACTCAGGGTTCAAACCAAACTGAGGGCAGGCCGCGTAGCAAAGACCGCAGTTAATACAACCAGCAAATTGTTTGTATTTGGCCATTTGCTCTGGCGTTTGTAAGTTGGTGCCATCTTCAGGTTTGCGATCGTTGCCAATGATGTAGGGTTTAATGGCTTCAAGACGCTCGATAAACGAAGTCATATCCACGATCAAATCTTTTTCAATTGGAAAGTTGGCTAAAGGTTCAATTTTCACGCCATTAGGGTAATCGCGCAGGAAGCTTTTACAAGCCAATTTAGGTACGCCATTAACCATCACACCACACGAACCGCAGATCGCCATACGGCAAGACCAGCGATAAGAGAGATCCTTATCAAGGTTATCTTTGATGTAGCCAATTGCGTCGAGCACTGACATGGTGTCATCAAAAGGAACTTCAAACGCTTGCAGGTGTGGCTTAGCATCTTTTTCTGGGTCGTAGCGCAAAATGTCTACTTTTTGAATGCGATTTGCTGACATTATTTTTGCTCCTCTGCGCTTTTCTCTTCTGCCGCTTTTTCCGCAGCGGCAGCCTGTTCTGCCGCTTCACCATAGAGACGAGCTTTCGGCTGAGATTTCGTGATCTTAACCGCGCTGTAGTCGATACTTGGAGCGGCATCAGGTTGATAGAAAGCTAAAGAGTGCTTGAGGTAGTTCACATCATCACGCTCAGTACAACCTTCGTCTAAACGCTGATGCGCACCGCGAGATTCTTTACGCAAGATAGCTGAGTGAACCATAGCTTCAGCCACTTCAAGGCCATAACCGACTTCGATAGCGTACAGAAGGTCGGTGTTGAACACTTTGCCTTTATCTTTAATGCTAATGTTCTTGTAGCGTGCTTTTAGCTCGGTGATTTTATCAATCGTCGCTTGCATTAAATCTTCTTGGCGGTAGATACCACAACCCGCTTCCATGGTGTGACCCATCTCAGTGCGAATGGTGGCCCAGTTTTCATCACCTTCTTGGTTCATTAACGCTGCAATACGCTCTTCTACGGCTTTGACTTGTTTGGCGATAGATTCATCGTTCCAACCTTTGAATTCCGCTGCGCGTTTCACTGCACTTTCACCCGCAACGCGGCCAAAGACCACAAATTCAGCTAATGAGTTAGAACCCAAACGGTTTGCACCATGCAAGCCAACCGAGGCACATTCGCCGACAGCAAACAGACCTTTGATGCGCGTTTCACATTGTCCATCCGTTTCGATACCACCCATGGTGTAGTGTACGGTTGGACGAATTGGGATCGGCTCTTTTGCTGGGTCAACGTTGACGTAAGCTTTCGCCAATTCGCAGATAAACGGCAAACGCTCCTGTAAGTACTCTTCACCAAGGTGGCGAAGATCAAGCAGCACCACATCACCAAGCGGATGTTTGATGGTGTTGCCTTTTTGTTGTTCATGCCAGAAAGCTTGAGAAACTTTGTCGCGAGGACCGAGTTCCATGTATTTGTTTTTAGGCTGACCCACTGGAGTTTCTGGGCCCATACCGTAATCTTGCAGATAACGATAGCCATTTTTATTGACGATGATACCACCTTCACCGCGGCAGCCTTCCGTCATCAAAATACCCGTGCCAGGTAGGCCAGTTGGGTGGTATTGCACGAACTCCATATCGCGTAGAGGGACGCCATGACGATAAGCCATCGCCATACCATCGCCGGTTACAATGCCGCCGTTGGTGTTGCAGTGGTACACACGGCCTGCGCCACCAGTGGCTAATACCACGGATTTCGCTTTGATGGTTACTAGCTCACCTTCGGACATATGAATCGCGATAAGCCCTTGAACTTCGCCATCTTCAACAAGTAGATCCACCACGAAATACTCATCAAATCGATTGATTTGTGGGTACTTCATTGAAGTTTGGAAGAGGGTGTGAAGCATGTGGAAGCCTGTTTTGTCAGCCGCAAACCAAGTACGCTCGACTTTCATGCCACCAAAACGGCGTACGTTGACTTCGCCATTTTCTTTACGGCTCCATGGGCAACCCCACTGTTCCATTTGCACCATCTCGCGGGTCGAGTTGGCAACAAAATATTCAACAACATCCTGTTCACATAGCCAATCTCCACCACCAACGGTATCGTTGAAGTGGTTGTCAAGGCTATCTTCTTCCTTGATAACTGCTGCTGAGCCTCCTTCCGCTGCAACCGTATGAGATCGCATAGGATAAACTTTAGAAATCAGAGCAACTTCTAAATCAGGGTTTGCTTCAGCGGCTGCAATTGCAGTGCGAAGACCAGCGCCGCCTGCGCCGATGACTGCGATATCTGTGGTGATAATTTGCACAGTTATCCTCCGGTGTGTGATGCGGAAAATCCGCTTGTTATAGTTAAAGGTTCGTAAGCCTTAAGTGGTACGGGTAGTGTAGAAGAGCTGTGTAAGGAAAAAATTGATTCTGTTAGGTTTTTGCTTCGGAAGTGCAAGCGCGAGCATACTTATTTTTCTTTGTGTGATAATAATCACGTTAGAATTTGGAATTGCGCTTTAAGTCAGTAAAATTCATATCATCCAAACTTATGTGTGCCAGAACATGAATAGAAAAAACTGGATGCCAACCGCATCAATATCACAACTCAAACAGCGTGCTCAGTTACTCAAGCAGATCCGCCATTTCTTTGAACTACGAGATGTATTGGAAGTCGATACACCAGCCATGAGCCATGCCACGGTAACCGACATTCATTTGCAAACCTTCCAAACCCAATTTGTTGGCCCAGGGTATGCTGATGGCCGTCAACTTTA
Source organism: Vibrio anguillarum (assembly GCF_001989995.2). GTDB lineage: Bacteria > Pseudomonadota > Gammaproteobacteria > Enterobacterales > Vibrionaceae > Vibrio > Vibrio anguillarum. Next base: position 97,687 of record NZ_JAHGUP010000027.1, on the reverse strand, counting down.
TTTAATGACAAGCCCAGAGTTTCATATGAAACGACTTTTGGCGGCGGGGAGTGGTTCGATTTATCAGATCAATAAAGCGTTTCGCAACGAGGAAAATGGCCGCTATCACAACCCTGAATTTACGATGTTAGAGTGGTATCGGGTTGGTTTTACCCACCATGATTTAATGGATGAGATGGATCAATTGCTGCAACTTATTTTGCAGTGTGGAGCGGCGCAGAAGATGAGCTACCAACAAGCATTTTTGCAGGTACTTGGGGTTTGTCCGTTAGAAGGCTCAATGGACGAGTTAAAATCGGCTGCGAGCCGATTAGGTCTAAGTGACATTGCTGAGCCAGAAGAGGATAGAGATACCTTACTGCAACTGCTATTTAGTGTCGGTGTTGAGGCGGAAATTGGTCAACAGGTACCCGTTTTTGTTTACGATTTTCCTGCATCACAAGCGGCACTAGCTAAGATTAACCCGCAAGATCATCGTGTTGCGGATCGCTTTGAGGTCTATTTCAAAGGGATTGAACTTGCGAATGGTTTTCATGAGCTGGACAACCCACAAGAGCAACTGGCTCGTTTTGAAGCGGATAACCAAAAGCGTAAAACGATGGGGCTGGTCGAACAGCCGATTGACTACCACTTGATAGCAGCATTAGAGGCTGGCTTGCCTGAATGTTCAGGAGTGGCGCTTGGTATTGATCGCTTGATTATGCTGGCGTTAGGCCAAGATCATATTGATAACGTGACGGCTTTTCCTTTTCCGATAGCTTAAGCTTTTAAGCTTATGTGGATTGCGCGCTTGTAGTGCGATGAGCGCGCTGAAAAACGGCAACAGTTTCTTATTATGCAATGTAAGCCCTCGCGTCTGGCTGACAACCTCGTTATACTCCTTGTCTGATTTTAAGCCCACATTGCAAGAGCACAGAATATGCAAGAGTACATCGAATTTTTCCAACACAATATGATTCTATCTTTGGCATGGGTAGGTATTCTCGTCGCCTTAATCATGAGCATCGTGAAATCAACCACGGCAGCCTATAAAGAGATCACCGCTTCACAAACGACGCTTTTAATGAATCGTGAAAACGGTGTTGTTGTCGATATCCGCACGAAAGATGAATTTAAAAAAGGCCATATTACCGATGCGGTTCACATTTTACCGTCAGATATTAAATCCGGTAACTTGGCTAGCCTTGAAAAGCACAAGTCTGACCCAATCATTGTGGTATGTAAAACGGGTCAAACCGCGCAAGAGAGTGCCAACCTGCTTGCTAAAGCTGGGTTTGAGAATGTGAATTTACTGAAAAATGGTCTTGTAGCTTGGAATGAAGCGAACTTGCCATTGGTTCGTGGCAATAAATAATTCACTGATCGCGGTTATCTTGAACTGAGTGTGCTGGCTGAAAAGCCAGCATTTGATGCTAAGAGTTGTGATGTTTTCCACGTAATCGTGAGCTCATCTAGTCATTCGAAATCAGCTCGGTTAGTCTAAAAGCAACACTGAATTTGTAAGTATTTAAGGATTTAATCATGGCTGAAGCCGCACAACAAACAGCACAACAAAATTTCGCAATTCAACGTATCTTTCTAAAAGATGTCTCTTTTGAAGCGCCAAACTCACCTGTTATGTTCCAAAAAGAGTGGAATCCAGATGTGAAGTTGGATCTTGACACTCAAAGTCGTGATCTGGGTGAAGGTGTGTATGAAGTCGTATTACGCCTAACGGTGACAGTGAAAAACGCGGAAGAAATCGCGTTCTTATGCGAAGTGCAACAAGGTGGTATTTTTACTGCTGAAAAAATGGAAGCGGGTCAACTTGCTCATTGTTTAGGTGCATTCTGCCCGAACATTCTGTTCCCATATGCACGTGAAACGATTTCTAGCTTAGTTGTTAAAGGGACATTCCCACAACTTAACCTTGCACCAGTGAACTTTGATGCATTGTTTATGAACTACCTACAACAACAAGCGACTCAAGGCGAGCAAGCAGAAGCTTAATCGTTAATGACGTGAGATCATTAACGTTGGCGTTCCACGTCAGACTTTGATGATAAAAAATGCACAAAGCATCCCAGATAATGATGGTGCGTTGTGCATTTTTTGTTTATTTCGAATGCCAATACCTCCGTTCCTTGCTACTCCGTATTGAAAGCTGTATCGGAAGGAATTTAGGTATAACATGACAACACGAATAGCAATGGACGAAACAATGACAGATCCTAACAGTATTTACGGTAAAGCGATCACCATGACAGTAGTTGGTGCGGGTTCTTACGGCACATCTCTGGCGATTTCTTTAGCACGTAACGGTGCTAATGTTGTCCTTTGGGGACACGATGCTAAGCATATGGCTCGTCTTGATGCTGATCGTGCTAACCAAGAATTTTTACCCGGTATTGATTTTCCCGATTCGCTGATTGTGGAAACCGATTTGAAAAAAGCGGTACAAGCGAGCCGCGATTTGTTGGTTGTAGTTCCGAGCCACGTATTTGGCCTTGTTATGAAGAGTTTAAAGCCTCACTTGTGTGATGATTCCCGTATTTGTTGGGCAACCAAAGGGCTTGAACCTGAAACGGGCCGGCTGCTGATGGATGTGGCCTATGACACCATTGGCGAGCGCTATTCATTGGCGGTGTTATCTGGGCCGACTTTTGCTAAAGAGCTGGCGATGGGGATGCCTACCGCAATTTCTGTTGCCTCGCCTGACGCTCAGTTTGTCGAAGATCTGCAAGGCAAAATTCACTGCAGCAAAACTTTCCGCGTTTACGCCAATAGTGATTTTATTGGAATGCAGCTAGGTGGTGCGGTGAAAAACGTGATTGCGATTGGCGCTGGCATGTCCGATGGGATTGGCTTTGGTGCGAATGCGCGTACTGCATTGATTACGCGCGGCCTAGCTGAAATGTGCCGTTTAGGTGCGGCGTTAGGTGCTCAGCCTGAAACCTTTATGGGGATGGCCGGATTGGGTGACTTAGTACTCACTTGCACCGATAACCAATCACGTAACCGTCGCTTTGGTTTGGCGTTGGGACAAGGGAAAGACGTAGATACGGCGCAGCAAGAAATTGGCCAAGTGGTTGAAGGTTATCGCAACACCAAAGAGGTGTGGTTATTAGCGGCGCGCATGGAGGTTGAAATGCCAATAGTTGATCAAATCTATCAAGTGCTGTATCAAGGAAAAGATGCGCGTGTTGCAGCACAAGATTTGCTGGCTCGTGATAAAAAAGCAGAACGCTAATTCATTGCTCATGATTAGGCACAAAGCCTATTAGCAATCTACATTGACGCTCTAGAGATTGGATGAGGAAGGGTGATCAACCAACGATGAAACATTGCGAAAAACTCAAAGTGTGGCAAGCCATAGTCAAAGAGGCGCGCGAGCAGTCAGAACAAGAACCGATGCTGGCCAGTTTTTATCATGCCACTATTATTAAGCATGATAGTTTAAGCTCGGCCTTGAGCTACATTCTTGCCAATAAGCTGAATACGGCCTCAATGCCAGCGATGGCGGTGCGTGAAGTGGTCGAAGAGGCATTTGCCGCAGACCCCAGCATTATGGAAGCGGCGGCGTGTGACATCTGCGCGACTGTCAATCGCGACCCCGCGGTATCTATGTTTTCAATGCCTCTACTTTATCTCAAGGGCTACCATGCCTTACAAGGCTATCGCGTCGCGAACTGGTTATGGAAGCAAGGTCGAGTGGCGTTGGCTACCTATTTTCAAAACCAAATTTCGGTAGCTTGCCAAGTGGACATCCATCCTGCTGCACGTATTGGCCGCGGCATCATGCTTGACCATGCTACGGGCATTGTGATCGGTGAAACCGCGGTGGTGGAGAATGACGTCTCTATTTTACAAGATGTAACGCTAGGTGGAACGGGTAAAGAGTGCGGCGATCGCCACCCGAAAATTCGTGAAGGCGTGATGATTGGCGCGGGTGCCAAAATTCTCGGTAATATTGAAGTGGGCGAAGGGGCGAAAATTGGTTCTTGTTCGGTGGTATTGCAAGCTGTGCCTCCGCACACTACCGTCGCTGGAGTGCCAGCCAAAATTGTCGGTCGTCCGCAAACCGATAAGCCTTCGTTAGATATGGACCAACAATTTAATGGCCGCTCTCAAAGTTTTATTGCCGGTGATGGTATTTGATTTGGTCGCGGAAAACAAAAAGGGTGATGCTCACAGAGCATCACCCTTTTTTATGGTTGGCATTAAGCCATTGCATCGAGTTCAGTAAGCACTTCTTCAGCCCAATCAACCCACGCTTGGCGAACCAGTAGGTTGCGGCGTAGTGTTAGACGCTCAAGGCGCTGTAGCTTATCGAGAGTAGCTGGTGTTGCATAGTACGCAGACTCAATCTCTTTGTAGTGAGCAACCAATTTTTTCGATTCTTCAACTAATTCACCCAGTTGAATTCGGTAAGGTGTTGCTGGTTGTACCGCGCAAGCGATCAATTTAGCGCTAAATTCATCACGTACGGTTGGGTGAGCTGTAGGTTGGTCAAACCATTCACCTAAAGCGCTGCGACCTGCATCGGTGATGGAGTAAACTTTACGATCTGGCTTGCCATCTTGCGGTTCTAATACACAAGTGACTAGGCCCTGTTGACCCATTTTATTCAGTTCGCGGTAAACTTGTTGGTGGCTGGCTTTCCAAAAATAGCCAATGCTCGAAGAGAACTCTTTTGTGATGTCGTACCCTGTGGCATCGCGAGTGCTCAAAACAGTGAGGATAACGTGTGGTAATGACATGTCTTTAATCCAAATAGTTAATAAACTCAAAAACAACTTGCTCAAACTCGTGTTGTGCTTCTGATGGCATCAATCATGAATGAGTTTAAGCAACACCCACCTTTCTATTGACGGAGTGGGTTGTGTCACCTTAAAAAGCCGTTTATCACCTAGGATTATATGCGTGACGCATATCGACCTGCGATTTGTTATGTTTGTATGCTACCGCAGAGGAGCAGTAGTATATCTAAATAATAAGCATAAAGTAGAATACTTTGTTAGTTTAGCTTAAAAAACTGATAATATGCTCAATAATTTTTGTGATTTAAAATAAAAAGCCGCGCTCAGGCGGCCTTTTAGCTAGTTTGTGAAATAAAATGCTGTTACTTAGCCTGTGTTACGCATTCCTGCTGCAATACCCGCGATAGTCACCATTAAGGCTTCTTCTAACTCTGCTGGTGCGGTTTCGGTTTGGCGAGTGCGGTACAACAGCTCTGCTTGCAGCATATTTAATGGCTCAACATAGATATTGCGCAAACGGATTGACTCTTGACCCCAAGGATCGCTTTGCATTAAGTTCTCATTGTTTTCTACATTTAACACCGCTTTGATGTCTTTCTGTAATTGAGAACGCAAACGCTCACCGAGCGGGCGTAACGATTCATCGACTAAGCGTTCATCGTAATAGCGTGAGATTTCAATGTTGCACTTGGAGTAAACCATTTCTAGCATGCCCAAACGCGTTGAGAAAAATGGCCATTCACGGCACATCTCTTCCAGCAGTGCTTGGTGTCCTTTATCGATAGAAAACTGAATTGCTTCTCCCGCACCTAGCCAGGCTGGTAGCACGAGGCGGTTTTGGCTCCAAGAGAAGATCCACGGGATTGCACGTAAGCTTTCGACCCCACCATTAGGGTTGCGTTTAGCCGGACGTGAACCGAGCGGTAATTTACCCAGCTCTAGCTCTGGCGTTGCTTGGCGGAAGTACGGGACAAAGTCCGGCTCGCCGCGAACAATATGGCGATACGCTTCGCAAGAGACTTCAGACAATACCTCCATTAAGTCGCGCCAATCTTGTTTTGGCTCTGGTGGTGGCAGCAGGTTCGCTTCTAAAATGGCGCTGGCGTACATCGTAAAACTATTGACCGCTACTTCTGGTAGACCAAGTTTAAAGCGGATCATTTCGCCTTGCTCCGTCACACGCAAGCCACCTTTTAAGCTTTTGGGTGGTTGTGAAAGCAGTGCCGCATGTGCTGGAGCGCCCCCGCGACCAATGGTGCCGCCACGTCCATGGAATAGTGTCAGTTCAATTCCGGCCTCTTCACTGACATTAACCAAAGCTTCCATTGCGCTGTATTGCGCCCAACCGGCGGACATTACACCTGCATCTTTAGCCGAATCAGAGTAACCAATCATCACCATCTGGTGGTTTTGAATAAAGCCACGATAGAGATCAATGCCCATTAGCTGGCGGATCACCGTTTCTGCGTTGTTTAAATCATCCAAAGTTTCGAACAGTGGACAAACGTCCATGCGATAAGGGCAGCCACACTCTTGCAACAATAGATGTACGGCAAGTACATCTGATGCGGTACGAGCCATCGAAATCACATAAGCACCAAAGGCTTCGCGAGGCTGAGAAGCAACGATTTTACAGGTGTCGATCACCTCTTGTACCGCTTCTGAAGGCTGCCAGTCACGAGGTAACAAAGGACGTTTTGAGCTCAACTCATTGGTGAGAAACGCAATTTTGTCTTGCTCGCTCCACTGGTCATAATCACCAATGCCTAAATAACGGGTGAGCTCGGAGATCACATCAGAGTGACGAGTGCTCTCTTGGCGAATGTCCAAACGTACAAGATGCACACCAAACGCTTTAATCCGGCGCAGAGTATCAAGCAGCGAGCCATCGGCAATGACGCCCATGCCGCATTGATGTAAAGATTGGTAGCAGGCATAAAGCGGTTCCCACAACTGTGCGATATTTTGCAGTGGTGCTTTGCGTGCCAGTTGTTGGCCATTGATCTTGGCATCTAACACTTCCAGTGTTTCGCTGAGTAGTTCACGCAGGCGTTTGAGAATGGCGCGATAAGGTTCGTGTTCATCTATGCCAGCCAAATCGCGTAGCGCGTCACTGCATTTGGTCATCGACAATTCGCTGACCAGCTCATTGATATCACCTAGGTAGAGATCGGCCGCTTTCCATCGAGAAAGCAGCATTACTTCACGGGTGATTTTATGAGTCACAAAGGGGTTACCATCACGGTCGCCGCCCATCCACGAAGAAAAATGCACAGGGCGTGCATCAATTGGTAGCCCTTCACCTAAGTAGTTGGTGAGGTGCTCATCAAATTCACGAAGAAAATCAGGCACGGCTTGCCATAGAGAATTTTCCACCACCGCAAAGCCCCATTTTGCTTCATCCAGTGGCGTAGGGCGCTGCTTACGAATCACATCTGAATGCCAGCTTTGCGCGATTAACTGTTCTAAACGGCGTTCGGTTTTTTGGCGCTCTTTAAATGAAAGGTCACTGAGTTCAAGCTTGGAGAGACACTCGTTAATTTTCACCAGCTTGTTGATCATCGTGCGGCGTGTAATTTCGGTTGGGTGAGCCGTTAGCACTAACTCAATATTGAGATCGCGTACCGCTTGAGCAGCATCCAATTTACTGATTTTATTTTGATTCAGTTTAGTAAACAGTAAATTAATCGCATCAGGCTCACACACATGTTCTTCACAGTGACGTGAAATGGTGTGGTACTGCTCGGCCATGTTGGTTAAGTTAAGAAATTGGTTGAATGCCCGCGCTACCGGGGTGAGCTGTTCGTTGGGAAGGTTTTTGATCTCTTCAACCAAGCTGTCTCGGTCGGCTTGATTGCCATTACGGGCTGATTTTGAAAGTTTTCGGATGGTTTCCACTTTCTCTAAGATAACGTCACCATGGGCGTCCTGAATGGTGTTGCCCAGCAAACGGCCAAGCATGCTCACGTTACTTTTGAGCGCAGCGTATTTTTCGTTCATTGTCATCCTGCCTTGTAAAAAAATTACATCCATTGTTCCTTGCTAAGTACACAATCTAGCGAAAAGATCCCTGTAGAGTCAAATAAAGCCGACTATTTTTACGATTATTGCTGAATGTTATTGAACGTGATCATTTGGTGAATAATTGGCGTAAATTACTGAAATTTTATTACAAAAATGCCCGACCGTAGAAAAGCTGTCAGGCATTTATCGCTTGAGTAAGCTTGGTAGGCTAGAAGCAGTATTTATACATTGCTTTGGACAAAATCGAGATGGTTGGATCAATAAATTCAAACGCTAGGAATTCATCCGGTTGATGCGCTTGATCGATCGAACCTGGGCCGAGTACCAGTGTTGGGCATAATTGTTGTAAGAACGGTGCTTCAGTACAGTAATTCACGGTTTGTGAAGCGGTATTGCAAATCTCTTCAATGTTGCCAATAAAGGGGTGATCATGCTGACATTCATAACCCGGAATCGCATCATGCAGCGCGGTAATCTCAATGCGACCGGGCCATTTTGCACTGACTTCATTCAGTGCATTGCGCAGCAAGTTATCGAGCCCATCTAGACTCATGCCGGGCAGCGGGCGCACATCGTAATGCAATTCGCAGCAGCCACAAATGCGGTTTGGACTATCGCCACCGTGGATATGGCCGAGGTTCAAAGTGGGGTGAGGAATGGCAAAGCCTGGGTGATGGTACTCTTTGATCAATTTGTCGCGCAGTTGCATTAACGCGAACAGCACTTCATGCATGATTTCGATGGCATTTACGCCCAGAGCAGGATCAGACGAGTGGCCCGATTTTCCTGTCACTCGAATAGCGTTGGCTACGTGGCCTTTATGGCCGCGGATGGGCACAAGGCTAGTCGGCTCACCAATAATGCAGTAATCCGGTTGAAATGGTGCATGTTCAGTGAAATGACTCGCGCCGAGCATAGTGGTTTCTTCATCACAGGTAGCCAACACATACAGCGGTTTACTCTGTTTACTCCAATCGACTTTTTTCACCGCTTCGTAGATAAAAGCAAAAAAGCCTTTCATGTCTGCCGTGCCTAAGCCATAGAAACGATCATTGGCTTGCGTTAACGCGTGTGGTTCAAAATTCCAACGTCCTTCGTCAAATGGAACGGTATCACTGTGCCCCGCGAGCAGTAGGCCACCTTCGCCGCACCCTTTCTTCGCCACTAAATTGTATTTTCCCGGCGCGACTTCAATGGTGTCGACTACAAACCCTAAGCTGGAAAACCAGCTTGCCAATTTATCAATCACACTCTGGTTACCTTCGTCCCAACGAGCATCTGTGGAGCTGATGGAAGAGGTCGAAATCAGACCTTGGTAAACCTCAAGAAAACTGGGTAATTGCATATTATCTTTGCTCCTAGTATTGACAGAGTAATTGTGAGAAGGTAAAACACATATTAAATCACTTTGTGTGAATAAAAAACCGAGTTAAGTGTCTTTTTTGAAATTTATAGTCATTTTTAGATTGTCTTTTTTACCTTGAAATTGGATGTCACGAGATGTTGAAAACCACAATTATCGGAGCTAGCGGTTATACCGGCGCTGAGTTGGCGTATATGGTGCAAAAACACCCACAACTCACGCTATCAGGTTTATACGTTTCCGCCAATAGCCTAGATGCTGGAAAACCAATGGCTGAGCTGCATGGCAAACTCTCCGGTATTGTCGACATGCAGGTACAACCATTAGTGGATCCGGTGAGCGTTGCAAGCCAATGTGATGTGGTGTTTTTAGCTACGGCTCATGAGGTGAGCCATGATCTCGCGCCTATTTTTCTTGCGCAAAATTGTCAAGTTTTCGACCTTTCTGGTGCTTTTCGCGTCAAAGGTGATGATTTTTACCAAAATTACTATGGTTTTAAACATCAACACCTGCAATGGTTAGAAAACGCGGTTTATGGACTGGCGGAATGGAATTATGAGGCAATTAAGCAGAGCCAATTGATCGCCGTTGCAGGTTGCTATCCAACCGCATCGCAACTGGCGATAAAGCCTTTGGTTGAAGCGGGTTTGTTAGATACAACTCAATGGCCGGTGATTAATGCCACCAGCGGTGTCACAGGTGCGGGCAGAAAAGCGACATTAACCAATAGTTTTTGTGAAGTGAGCTTACAGCCATACGGCGTGTTTACTCATCGCCACCAACCTGAAATCGTCGCCCATTTAGGATGTGATGTGATTTTTACGCCTCACTTAGGGAATTTCAAACGCGGTATTTTGGCCACCGTGACGATGAAGCTTGCATCGGGTGTTTCAGAGCAACAAGTCAGCCATGCTTTTGAGAAGGCGTACGCTAACAAACCAGCGGTTCGGCTCAAATCAACCTTGCCGAGCATCAAAGATGTTGAATTCACACCATTTTGCGACCTCGGTTGGCGAGTGCAAGGTGAGCATATTATCGTCGTGTCCGCGATCGATAATTTATTAAAGGGGGCATCGAGCCAAGCGATGCAGTGTTTAAATATTCATTACGGTTTTTCTGAGCTAACGGCTTTGGTGTAACGCACCAAGCGTAAGGGTTAAATATGACAGATACAAAGCAAAATCCATTAGTGATTAAGTTAGGCGGCGCGGCGCTGTCTTGTTCTGAAACGCTAAGCAAACTGTTTGGCGCAATCGCACTGTATCAAGCCCAAGCTCAGCGACGAATTGTCATCGTGCACGGGGGCGGTTATCTCGTCGATGACCTGATGGCGAAATTACAACTAAAAACCGTGAAGAAAGAAGGTTTGCGTGTCACGCCTTATGATCAAATTCCGCTGATTGCAGGCGCGCTGGCTGGGACAGCCAACAAAATGCTGCAAGGGCAAGCGATTAAAGATGGCTTAAACGCGGTTGGTTTATCGCTCGCTGATGGCGGGTTATGCAAAGTCGAAGAGTTGGATCCAGAACTCGGCGCAGTGGGCAAGGCTTCTCCTGGTGATTCACAAATCGTGCAAGCGATTTTAGCCGCTGGTGGTTTGCCTATTATCAGCTCGATTGGCCTGACCGCCGATGGCCAAATGATGAATGTCAACGCCGATCAAGCAGCCGTTGCAGTGGCTGGCGCATTGGATGCAGAACTCGTTCTGCTTTCCGATGTGAGCGGCGTGCTGGATGGCAAAGGCCATTTGTTGTCGAGCCTCAATGAGCAGCAGGCCAATGCGCTGATTAAAGGCAAAGTGATCACGGATGGCATGATTGTCAAAGTGAAAGCGGCGCTGGAAGCGGCAAATGATTTAGGTCGCCCGATTGAAGTGGCGACATGGCGTTACCCAGATAAGCTCAGCAAATTGTTTGCGGGCGAAAGTATCGGGACCCAATTTTTACCTCAATAAACGTATTTAATCAGTTGTTGATAACAGCTGTAAGTAATTAATCACCCAGAGCACTGACCGCCAAGCGCAGCGCCGGGAAATGGAGAAAGTAAGATGAGCAAGGTTCAAGTCAATAAAGTCGTTGTCGCATACTCTGGCGGTCTAGATACCTCGGTAATCATTCCGTGGTTAAAAGAAAACTACGATTGTGAAGTGGTTGCCTTTGTTGCCGATGTCGGCCAAGGTGAAGAAGAATTGGTCGGCATTGAAGAGAAAGCGAAAGCGTCTGGCGCGTCAGAGTGTTATGTGGTCGATCTTAAAGAAGAGATGGTCGCTGAATACATCTACCCAACACTAAAAACAGGTGCTTATTACGAAGGTAAATACCTGCTTGGGACGTCAATGGCTCGCCCAATCATTGCCAAAGCTCAAGTTGAAGTGGCGCGTAAAGTGGGTGCTGATGCGCTGTGTCACGGCTGTACGGGGAAAGGTAATGACCAAGTGCGTTTTGAAGGTGCGTTTGCAGCCCTAGCGCCTGATTTACATGTGATTGCCCCTTGGCGTGAGTGGGACATCGTGAGTCGTGAAGAGTGTCTTGATTTCCTTGCTGAGCGTAACATTCCTTGCGCCGCTTCATTGACGAAAATTTACTCGCGTGATGCGAACGCGTGGCACATTTCGACCGAAGGTGGCGTGCTTGAGAGTACTTGGAACGCCCCTAATGAGGATTGCTGGGTATGGACAGTAGATCCAGAGCAAGCGCCAAATGAGCCAGAGTTTGTCACACTGCAGGTCGCGAAAGGCGAAGTCGTTGGCGTCGATGGTGAACTGATGACGCCTTACAACGCACTCGTTTACCTTAATGAGAAAGGCTCTAAACACGGAGTTGGTCGTATCGACATCGTCGAAAACCGTTTGGTTGGTATGAAGTCTCGTGGTTGTTATGAAACCCCAGGAGGCACCATCATGATGGAAGCGTTGCGTGCTGTTGAGCAGTTAGTGCTCGATAAAGCCTCATTCGAATTTCGTGAAGAACTGGGTGTCAAAGCGTCGCATCTTGTATACGATGGCCGTTGGTTCACTCCGCTGCGTAAATCCATCATGGCTGCAGCCGATGAGCTGGCACAGGATGTTAATGGTGAAGTGGTTGTGAAGCTTTACAAAGGGCAAGCGACAGTGACGCAAAAACGTTCGGAAAACAGCTTGTACTCGGAAGAGTTTGCGACCTTTGGTGAAGATGTTGTGTATGACCAAAGCCACGCAGGCGGCTTCATTCGTCTTTATTCGTTGGCAAGCCGGATCAGAGCATTGAACGAAGCAAAGAAGAATAAAGCCTAGGTTAACCCCCAAGGTAGAGACACAAAAATAACAATAAAAGATCGCTCTAGTAGCGATCTTTATTATAAAAATGATTGAGCAATTTGATGTGGTCAGGCTCAGTCGCGACCTAAGAGCAGGAGATACGCAATGGCATTATGGGGCGGTAGATTTACCCAAGCAGCAGACACGAGGTTCAAAGAGTTCAACGATTCACTTCGCTTTGATTACCGATTGGCTGAACAAGACATTGTGGGCTCTATAGCATGGTCAAAGGCGTTGGTGTCAGTGAATGTTTTGGGCGAAGAGGAGCAGCAAAAACTAGAACTTGCGCTCAACGAACTCAAACTGGAAGTGATGGAAGATCCTGAGCAGATCTTACGCTCTGATGCAGAAGATATTCATTCTTGGGTTGAGCAGCAGTTGATCAGCAAAGTGGGTGATTTAGGCAAAAAGCTGCACACTGGGCGCTCTCGTAATGACCAAGTCGCGACCGATTTAAAATTGTGGTGCCGCCAGCAAGGTCAACAATTACTGTTGGGGTTAGATCGCCTGCAAACGAAATTAGTGTCGGTTGCTCAGCAGCACCAAGAGACGGTTTTGCCCGGTTATACCCACCTGCAACGTGCGCAACCAGTGACCTTTGCGCATTGGTGTTTGGCCTATGTTGAAATGTTTGAGCGTGATTACTCTCGTTTAAATGATGCGATTAAGCGCCTTGATACTTGTCCGCTTGGCTCCGGCGCGCTGGCAGGTACGGCCTATCCGATTGATCGTGAACAGCTTGCTCATCATTTAGGGTTTCGCCGTGCCACGCGTAACTCGCTCGATTCAGTATCCGACCGAGATCACGTGATGGAATTGATGTCGGTGGCGTCGATCTCGATGCTGCATTTATCGCGCTTGGCGGAAGATATGATCTTCTACAACTCGGGTGAGTCTGGTTTTATCGAACTGGCTGACACCGTGACTTCGGGTTCATCCTTGATGCCGCAAAAGAAAAACCCTGATGCATTAGAGCTGATCCGTGGCAAAACTGGCCGTGTTTATGGCTCGCTTGCGGGCATGATGATGACGGTCAAAGCCTTACCATTGGCTTATAACAAAGATATGCAAGAAGATAAAGAAGGGCTGTTTGACGCGCTGGATACTTGGAACGACTGCATGGAAATGGCTGCGCTTTGCTTTGATGGCATCAAAATTAAAACCGAACGGACTTTAGAAGCGGCCAAACAAGGCTATGCCAATGCTACCGAATTAGCTGATTATTTAGTCGCCAAAGGGATCCCTTTCCGTGAAGCGCACCATATTGTGGGCGTAGCGGTGGTTGGCGCGATCGCGAAAGGGTGTGCGCTTGAAGAACTGACCCTTGCCGAGCTTAAAGAGTTTTCGTCGGTCATTGAAGATGATGTTTATGCGATCCTCACCATTGAATCTTGCTTAGAAAAACGCAGCGCTTTAGGTGGCGTTTCGCCAAAACAAGTGGCCTATGCGGTTGATCAAGCCAAAGCGCGTTTAGACAAACGTGACACCACGGCGGTGAAAGTTCGTCCTGCCCGTTTGACGGATATTGAAACGCTAGAAAGTATGGTCACTTATTGGGCGAATATGGGAGAAAATCTGCCTCGTTCACGCAATGAGTTGGTGCGCGATATTGGTTCGTTTGCCGTGGCGGAACACCATGGTGAAGTGACGGGATGCGCCTCGTTATATGTCTATGACTCTGGGTTGGCTGAAATTCGTTCGCTTGGTGTAGAAGCAGGTTGGCAAGGTCAAGGACAAGGAAAAGCGATCGTCTCGTATTTGGTGAATAAAGCGCGGCAAATGGCGATTAAGAAAGTGTTTGTTCTGACTCGAACGCCAGAGTTTTTCATGAAGCATGATTTTATTCCAACCTCAAAAAGCTTACTGCCAGAGAAAGTGCTCAAAGATTGTGAACAATGCCCACGGCAGCACGCTTGTGATGAAGTGGCGCTTGAGATCAATTTGGTTGAGCAGATCATCAAGCGAGTCAGCGTCGCTTAATACGTTGATTACAAACGCGATCATTGCCGTTAATGAGGCCTTGGAAAAAGATCTCAAAAAGATCGAATGATCACGGAACAATTTAAGAAAAGCGTGGTCTATAACTGTACCACTGCTTTTTCTTAGAAGAATCTAAGAAGGCCCCAAACCTACTATTGGTTCTGGGGCTTTTTCTTTTGTGCTCTTTAGCTTTTTATTTGTCGCGCCCTTGCCGCTTACGCCAAGGGAGTACCACAAACTTCATCCACAGATGTAAAAACAGCAAACCGTTAAAGGCAAAGCCCGCTATTAGCAAGCTGATCGATTCAATGGTTTTAGGGTTCTCCCTGCATAACCACCACCACACAAGCCAGCACCCAACAGACAAAACAGTGAGCTGATCCATACAACGTTGGCAGCGGCCGATTTTTTTCCAAAACCACGAAGATTGGCAGTTATTGCAAGGCATAAGCGCGTTCATTAAAGAGAAAATAACGGCAGTATAACGTGCGTGAAGGTGTGAGTCTAAGGCGCGGCTGAAACTAAAGCGTATAAAAAACGGCCGCCCAAGGGCGACCGCATGAATGGATGTTGAAAATTAACAGCCCGGACCGCAGTCCATGCAATGCTTTATCATCTCAGGACCTAAATGCAGTTTAGCGTTTAGATCACGCAGCGCGGTGCGCACGCCTTCTTCAATTACGGGGTGATAAAAAGGCATATCCAACATCTGTGAAATCGTCATCTGATTTTGATGTGCCCACGCCAGTAAATGAGCCAAGTGCTCCGCATTCGGTCCCATCATTTCAGCGCCTAAAAATCGCCCTGTTCCTTGTTCGCCATACACATGCAATAACCCTTTATTGCGCAGCATGACGCGTGAACGGCCTTGATTTTCAAACGACACAGTACCGATAGCAAAACAGCCACAATTTCCTAAACGAGTGGTTAGCTGTTTGTAGGATTCACCGACCATCGCAATTTGTGGGTCTGAAAAAACCGCTGAGATAGAGGAACGACGAAGCCCGGCGCGAATATCTGGGTAGCGGCCAGCGTTATCCCCTGCAATACGGCCTTGATCGGCTGCTTCATGAAGCAGGGGCAGTTGATTACTGGCATCACCAGCAATGAAAATATTGTCTACAGAGGTTTGCAGCGTATAGTGATCGGCCGTCGGTACGCCACGCGCATCAAGGGCTATATCGGTATTTTCAATTGCCAATTTATCTACATTCGGGCGACGACCGGTTGCCGCCAACACATAGTCAACGACAAATGTCTCGAGTTGCCCTTCACGGTTGATGAATTGGATTTCAACTTTGTCGTTTTGGCCTGTTGGAGAAGCAATGCGTTTCATGCTTTCCACTTTAACGTCAGCGTCTAAATAGAATTCTTCTTTAAACGTTTTATCGGCGTAAGCCATCACATCAGGGTCGGTTAATGGGCCAACTTGTCCACCAATGCCGAACAGCTTCACTTTTACCCCTAAGCGATGTAAGGCTTGACCTAGTTCTAAGCCAATCACCCCAGGGCCAAATACGGCAACAGATTCCGGTAAGTCGTCCCACTCAAATAGGTCGTCATTAATGATTAAGCGATCGCCAAGTTCATGCCATACCGCGGGGTAGGCTGGGCGAGAACCGGTAGCAATCACGATCCGCTTGGCGTTGATTTGGGTATGGTTGTCAACTTGCAGGGTGTGGTTGTCGATAAATTGGGCGTAGCCTGAGATTTTGTCTTCAGCGGGGATCTCCTCAACGCCTTCAAGCACAAATCCGACAAAGCGGTCACGTTCACGTTTTACCCGCGCCATCACTTCATGCCCATTAATGACAATTTCACCTTGAGGATGAATACCAAAAGCAGGAGCTTTGTGGATGTGATGGACGCTTTCAGCGGCCGCAATCAGTAACTTAGATGGCATGCAGCCGACGCGAGCGCATGTGGTTCCGTATGGGCCACCTTCGATCATGACGACACTAGTCGTATGTGCTTTTGCTGCACGATAAGCGCCGAGTCCTGCGGTCCCACCACCAATAATGGCTACATCAACGTTTAACTGTTTCATCATCGCTTTCTCTAAATTTGGAATGTGGATAGTCGATGGCAACATTTAATAATGCTGTCATTGAGTCTAAATGAGGAGGATGCCCTAGGAAGATTTTCCTAGGGCAGGCGTGATTAGCCCAGGTAAGCTTCTAGCTCTTCGCTGCCGCCGATGTGTTTACCACCAACGAAAACTTGCGGAACGGTGGTACGGCCTGTGATAGCTCGTAAGCTCACTGTGGTTGCATCTTTACCCAATACCACTTCTTCATATTGAAGGCCGTGGTCAATCAAGAGTTGTTTTGCTTTAGTACAGAATGGGCAACCTGGTTTAGTAAATACGGTAACCGATTCTTGTGTTTTATAGTTAGGTGCAATGTATTTCAGCATAGTGTCAGCATCTGATACTTTGAACGGGTCACCCGGTTCATCAGCTTCGATAAACATTTTTTCGATGATGCCATCTTTGACTAGCATGCTGTAACGCCATGAACGTTTGCCAAAACCGATTTGGCTTTTATCAACTAACATACCCATACCGTCAGTAAATTCGCCATTGCCATCAGGAATGAAAGTAATATTCTCTGCTTCTTGGTCTGCTTTCCAAGCATTCATCACAAAGGTATCGTTCACCGAAACACATAGGATGTCATCAACGCCATGCTCTTTAAACACCGGGTACAGTTCGTTGTAACGCGGCAAGTGGCTTGATGAACAGGTTGGGGTGAAGGCACCTGGCAAGCTAAATACGATAACGGTTTTACCTTTGAATAATTGATCTGTTGTGAGATTAACCCAAGCATCACCTTGACGAGTAGGGAAAGTGACTTGTGGTACCGCTTGGCCTTCTTTAGATACTAACATTCTATTTTCCTTGTGATTTTCTAAGTTAGGTTATGATTTTAAGAGCCGCTGCTCTCATTTGTTGAAGCCATTATGGAAGAAAACCTTTGATAGCTCCAATCGTTTGATGCTATGGTTTTGATAGGTGGATTCTATTGAGATTGAAGATGAACATTCGTGATTTTGAGTACTTAGTATCATTAGCTGAACATAAACATTTTCGTAAAGCAGCAGAAGCTTGTTTTGTGAGCCAGCCAACACTCAGTGGCCAGATCCGCAAACTGGAGGATGAGCTGGGAACAGTATTATTAGAGCGCAGCAGTCGCCGAGTATTGTTCACCGATTCGGGCCTGCAATTGGTCGATCAGGCCAAGCGTATTTTAAGTGAAATCAAAACCTTCAGAGATATGGCTAGCGGCCAGGGTGGCTCGATGAGTGGTCCTATCCATATTGGATTCATTCCCACTTTAGGCCCCTACCTTTTGCCGCGTATTGTGCCTTTTTTAAAAGAGCAATTTCCTGAACTGGAGCTCTATTTACACGAAGCGCAAACCCAACAGCTTGTGCGCCAGTTAGAAGATGGAAAACTCGATTGTTTAGTGTTGGCCTCCGTTGCGGAAACGGCTCACTTTAAAGAGATTGATCTGTATGACGAAGCATTGAGTATTGCCGTGCCTAGTGGGCATGAATGGGCTGCAAAAAGTGAAGTAAGTATGTTGGATTTGAAAGGGCGAACGGTATTGGCTTTAGGTGACGGTCATTGCTTACGCGATCAAGCCTTAGGTTTCTGTTTTGCGGCAGGCGCAAAAGATGACGAACGTTTTAAAGCGACCAGCTTAGAGACGCTGCGTAATATGGTCGCAGCGGGTGGGGGAATTACCCTGTTACCTGAGCTCTCTTTACCAGATGTCAAAGAGAAGGATGGCGTTTGTTACCTTAAAGCGGTCAACCCGCAGCCTTCACGCCGCTTAGTATTAGCTTATCGGCCGGGATCGCCATTGAGGCAGCGTTTTGAGCAGTTGGCTCACGCAATCAAAACAAAGCTAAATGAGAAATAAAAAAAGAGGCTAAATTTAGCCTCTTTTTACTGAGCTTTAGAATAGCTCTTCACCTGTAGGTGAAGAGTAGATGTTGTCAGAGACACTCTCTGCGACATACTCGGTTGGCTCTGTGCCTTGAATGAAGTATTCAAACATCGAGCTTGAATCAAACTTATTGGTTAACAGGCCGGTATCGATATCGATTCTTACCCGCACAATATTGGCGGGAATGGGTTTGTCTTGCGCTGGCACATCGACCAGTACTTGACGCATAAAATCAATCCAAGCGGGTTGTGCCGTTTTTGCTCCCGCTTCTGCACCGGATACACCATCGTCATCTACATTGCTGTTTTCGGTTGTCCTACCTAAGTTGCGGTTATGATCATCAAATCCGACCCAAGCAATAGCGACCATGCCCGGTGCATATCCGTTGTACCACGCATCTTTGGAGTCATTGGTCGTTCCTGTTTTACCACCAATATCACGACGCCCCAGCTTTTGTGCACGCCAGCCTGTACCATTCCAACCCGTTCCTTCACGCCAATTTCCGCCACCCCAAATATTGCTGTACATCATCTCTCGGACAAGAAATGCGTTTTGTTCGGAAATTACTTGTGGAGCATAGTGCGATGCAACATCTTGCTCATCGAACTCATTTGTGTCTGGGGTGCATTGCTGTTGGCAAACGACTTTTGGTGTGGCTTGATACTCAAGTTTGCCAAAGGGATCTTCAACTTTGCTGATGTAATAGGGTTCAACATAATAGCCACCATTGGCAAACACGGAATAGCCTTGCGCCATCTTAACCGGCGTTAAGCTTCCCGCACCTAAGGCAATGGTTTCTGAGCGTGGTACTTGGTCAATATCAAAACCAAAGCGAGTGAGATATTCACGTGTTTCATCCAGCCCAACAGCGCGTAGCACTCTCACTGCCATCACGTTTTTGGATTGAGCTAAACCAACGCGCAGACGCGTAGGGCCAATATAAGTCGGTGGTGAGTTTTTAGGACGCCATGCAGTGCCTTGGCTTTGGTCCCATTGGTTAATCGGCGCATCATTAATGAGCGTGGCTAAGGTCATGCCTTTATCGATGGCGGCAGAGTAGATAAAGGGTTTAATACTTGAGCCGACTTGACGCACCGATTGAGTCGCACGGTTAAATTTATTGTGCACAAAGTTAAAGCCGCCAACCAGCGCCAGTACCGCACCATTTTCTGGGTTCATGGCAACAAAGGCAGTGTTGGCATTGGGTACTTGGCTTAAGTACCACTGTGGTACTTCGTCGGTGGTATGGTCATCACTGTATTCAGCACGATTACGTACCCAAATTTGTTCACCAGCGGCGATGATTTCCGTCGCTGTACTCGGAACCGGTCCTTGTCGAGAATCAGTTAAGAAACGGCGAGCCCAGTTCATGCCTTGCCATTCAATGGTCTGCAATCCTTGGTTCTTAACCCAAACCGTAGCCGATTGGCTGCTTACGTGGGTAACGACGGCTGGTAATAAATCTCCATAAGTCGGTTCATTATTTAAGTGCTCGGCCAGTTGCTGTTCATTCAATGGCGTTTGGCCTTCTTTCCAAACTACTTTTTCAGCACCGCGATAGCCATGACGCTCATCATAGGCGAGTAGGTTATTGATTGCAGCTTTACTCGCGGCTTGCTGCTGTTTGGAATCTACCGTTGTGGTGACAATCATGCCAGAGGTATAGGCCGACTCTTCACCATAGCGCTCCACCATCCATGAACGGGCGATTTCTGCAACATAAGGTGCATTAAGTTCAATTTCAGCACCGTGGTATTTCGACATTAAGGGCTCAGAGCGGGCTTGCGCATATTGCGCTGGGGTTATGTATTTCTCATCAAGCATTCTCTGTAGCACCACATTACGGCGGTTAGTCGCGCGATCTAGAGAATAGATAGGGTTCATGGTTGAAGGTGCTTTGGGAAGTCCTGCAATCATGGCAATTTCACTCAGTGTTAAATCTTTGACTTCTTTTCCAAAATAAACTTGGGCTGCCGCTCCAATTCCATACGATCGGTAACCGAGATAAATTTTATTGAGATAAAGCTCTAAGATTTCTTTTTTCGTCAGCAATTGTTCGATATGAATAGCGATAAAAATCTCTTTGATTTTTCGCATGATCTTCTTCTCATTAGAGAGGTAGAAGTTACGAGCAAGCTGCTGAGTAATGGTACTTGCACCTTGTTTAGCGCTACCTGAGGCGATCACAGCGACCGCAGCACGCGTGATACCAATTGGGTCAAAACCATAGTGCTCGTAGAAGCGGCTATCTTCGGTGGCGATAATCGCTTCGATAAGTTCAGGCGGGATCTCTTCAATACGCAACGGAACTCGGCGCTTTTCTCCAAATTGGGCGATGAGCTTGCCATCTTGACTATAGACCTGCATCGGTGTCTGCAATTGTACATCACGTAAAGTCGCTACATCGGGGAGGTCTGGCTTCACGTAAAAATAGAAGCCAAATATCGTAGTGACTCCAAGAATAATGCAAATCAATGAAAGTAATAACAATCGCTTTATGAACTTCACCGGATAATCCCTGTTTAGTTAAGGCTGCCCTTATGCAAACCCTTGTACTCTAGGCTAAAAATTTAGCTCTAAAAATAAATTGTGGCTTATTTAACCTCAAAATAAGCAAATCGAGCTAAGCCTAAGCAGCGTTACTGGAGCTAAGCCGTATGGGTAAATCATTGGTTACGGGTATAGATATTGGCCACCATAGTATTAAAGCGGTGGTGTTAAAGCTAGCGGGTGATTCATATGCACTCGTCGGTTATAAAGAATTATTTATTACTGAGGACATATTCTCCGATAACCACACGCTGGATTATCAGAAAATTGTAAAGAAACTCAAAGAACTAAGAAAGGGTTTACCACTATTTAGTCGCAAAGTCGCCATATCGGTACCGGACAATGCGGTAATAAGTAAGGTATTACAGATAGATAGTGACCTGCAGGCGCGTGAAAAAGAGTTTGCTATTTATCAGGCATTTTCTCATCAGTCACCGTTCCCGGTAGAAGAACTGAGTCTCGATTTCGTCAAAGTGATGGAAAAAAGCGTAAGTCGCAGTAGCACCGTAAGTTATCAAGTTTACGCCACTCGTAAAGACGTCGTGGAAAGCCGTGCGTTAGCGGCTCAAAAAGCGGGCTTTTTACCGATCGCGGTTGATGTGCAAATACACAGTTTGTTAAACATTTGGCAGTTGGCGAGCAGGGCACAACATCGCAGCGATTGGATGCTCATGGATGTGGGCCATACCCAAACGGCGCTCTGTATTGATTTTACTGATAAAGCCCCTTTTCATAAAGAGATCCCTCTCGGTTGTCAGTGGTTGTCCCAAGACAGCGCGATGTCGGGCACCAATGCGGAATTAGCCGATAAAAACGAGCGCTTTGTGCATGAGTTGATCGAGCGACTTCAACGTCAGTTGCAGCTTTTCACCTCCGTCAATGGCGCGGGCAGTTTAGCAGGCATTTGGCTCTCAGGTGGTGGCGCAGATACTCCGATGTTGGCGCAAGAGATCTCGCGGCGTCTCAAGCTTGAGTGCGAGATTCTCGATCCCTTCCTTCTGTTTAACAATAAGTTAGCGAAACGCCAGCGAGATAAGCAGTCTGGGCAGAGTTTTAGCACCGCAGCAGGCCTTGCACTGCGTGGTATCGAGTGGTTGGAGTCTTCTCATGTTGCATAGCATTAACTTACTGCCTTGGCGAGAGGAACAAAGAGCGGCGCATAAGCGTCGTTTTATGGGCTTGGTCGTCTTAGGTGTGATGAGCGCTGTTGGTATTCAATGGGGTATCGGTTTGTATTTCTCTGGGCAAGCACAGCAGCAAGAGTCTCGTCTGGCCTATTTGAATCAATACATTCAGCAGCTTGATAAACAGATCAATGCATTAAAAATGACGGAACAAGAACACAAGGCACTATTAACTCGCTTATCGGTTGTTGAGTCATTGCAAAGCCAACGCAATAAAACCACCGAGTTGATGAACCTGATGCCACAGCTTATGCCTGAAGGAGTCTACGTCGATAAGATCAAAATGAATGGTGAAGAAATTGAAATTACGGGCATCAGTGACAGCACTGCGCGTCTTGCGACCATGCTCGATAATTTTGAAAAATCAGCCTTACTTTCCGATGTCAACATGCACTCTATCGTGCACGGTAATAAGCGATTTGGTAAGGAGTTTCAGACGTTTAAAGTGTCATTTATGTTTCATTCGCCGACACCACAGGGCGCTGCACTAACCAAGATTCGGTCTACAGGAGGTGTCCATGACTAGTTTTCAAGATCTTGATATGGATGAAATGGCTGAATGGCCGTTGCTGCCTCAACTGCTGGTTATTTTGGTGTTGATGCTGATTATTCAAGGCGTTGGCGCGTGGTTCTACCTGATGCCTCAAAATGAGCAATTGCAGAACTTAAAACAGCAAGAAGAGGTGTTGAAATCGACCTTACGGATTAAGGCCAGCAAAGCCGCCACCTTACCCCAGTTGCAAGCTCAACTGGATGAATTAACTGAACGTTATGATTTTTTATTACGCCAATTACCCGTGCAAAAAGAGCTCGCAAGCATGCTGGCGTCGGTCAATGAACTAGGGCTAGATAACGCGTTAACCTTTACACGTATTGATTGGGGAGAAAAACAGAATAAAGAGTTTCTGTATCGTTTGCCGCTCAATATCGAATTAACTGGGAATTACCACGACATTGGTGATTTCTCCGAGGCGATCGCGAAATTGCCCCGCATTATTAATTTCGATGATGTTGATTGGCAACGGGTTAGCCAGGAAAGCAGTACGTTACATTTTAGGGTGCGCGCTTATACCTATCAATTCAAGCAAGAGGTGGACGATGAAAAACAATAATCTGCTGCTGATGGTGCTGTTTAGTACCAGCGTATTGGTTGGTTGTAAGGCGAATCAAGATTCATTGAAGGTTTATGTGGAGCAGGTTGAGGGGCAAGCACGCAAAGAAGTCTCCAAATTAAAACCCATTATTCAATTTGAAGTTGCTCATTATGCGCAACATGAATCCCGCGAACCTTTTGTGCTGCCTAAAGAAGCGATTGTACAAAATCAGCCTGTAGTGAAGGCAGACTGCTGGCAACCTCCAGCTCGCAGTAAAAATGGCCAGCTAGAGCGCTATCCGCTTAATCAACTGCGATTAAAAGGCGTGATGAGTAGCGGGGGCGCGGTATCGGCATTAGTGCAAACGCCCCAAGGCAAGGTCGTCAACGTGAAAGCGGGACAATATTTAGGTTTGAATCACGGCAAAGTTACTCGAGTTAATTCCAATTACCTGCTGATCAATGAAACCTTGCCAGACGGCTTAGGTTGTTGGAATCAACGTAACGTCAAATTGGCTCTGAAATAGAATTTGAATTTAGAGAAATCACTATGATTAAAGGACTACAGACACAAATGACTATGGTATTTCGGAGCCTCTTATTTGGCTTATTATTGAGTGTGGCAGGGCTAAGTGTGGCGGCAGAAACGGCGCAGACCAACGAGCTTAAAGGCATTGATTTTCGAGTCAATAAAAACAAAGACGCTGTATTGATTGTTGAACTCGCATCACCTTCGACAGTAGTTAATGTGCAGAAAGTGGCTGACGGTTTACAAATTGAACTGCTTAAGACGGATGTCTCCAATGAGAAACTCTATGTCTTAGACGTCAAAGATTTTGCAACCGTTGTTGAGAGTATCGAGGTATTGCGCAAAGAGCCAAGTACACAGTTACTGGCGACCATTCATGGCGAGTTTAAGTATGATTACAGCTTGAAAGGGAAATACCTTGAGGTGGTGATTGGCAAACTGAAAGAACAAGAAAAACCTAAGCCGAAGAGCATTCTTGAGAAAGAGGGCAAGCTTATCTCGATTAACTTTCAAGATATTCCTGTGCGAAATGTTTTGCAGCTTATCGCAGATTATAACGCGTTTAACCTAGTCGTCTCAGATTCGGTCACTGGTAACCTGACGCTACGGCTTGATGGCGTGCCTTGGCAGCAAGTGCTCGATATCATTTTGCAAGTCAAGGGATTAGATAAGCGTGTTGACGGCAATGTGATTTTAGTTGCACCTAAAGAAGAGTTGGATTTACGTGAAAAGCAGCAGCTTGAAAAGGCACGTTTGGCTGAAGAGTTGGGCGATCTGCGTTCTGAAATCATCAAAATTAATTTTGCTAAGGCGTCTGATATTGCGCAGATGATTGGCGGCGAAGGGGCAGTCAGCATGTTGTCTGAGCGAGGTTCCATCAGTATCGACGAACGAACCAACTCACTGCTGATCCGCGAATTGGCTGAGAATATTGTGGTGATACGCCAAATTATTGAATCGCTCGATATCCCGGTCAAACAGGTACAGATTGAAGCGCGCATTGTTACGGTCAACGAAGGTAATTTGGATGAACTTGGCGTACGCTGGGGCTTTACTTCGACCAATGGCAACAACACCGCAGGCGGAAGTATTGAAAGTAATTTATTCCAAGTGGGCAAGTTGGGGGAAAGCACATTGCCCGTTGATGACTTCCTTAACGTAAACTTAGCGGCGACCTCTGCTAACGCCTCAAGTATTGCCTTCCAAGTGGCTAAGTTGGGGTCGGATATGTTGTTGGATTTAGAGCTTTCAGCGCTGCAACGTGAGTCGAAAGCGGAGATTATTTCCAGCCCTCGTTTGATCACGACAAACAAGAAGCCAGCTTATATCGAGCAGGGTACGGAGATCCCTTATCTGGAGTCTTCTTCCAGCGGGGCAACGACGGTCGCCTTCAAAAAAGCGGTGCTGAGTTTAAAAGTGACGCCGCAGATAACGCCGGATAATCGTTTAGTGTTAGATCTCAGTGTCACTCAAGACCGGCCTGGGGATATTGTAAAAACAGGGACGGGAGAAGCGGTTGCAATTAATACTCAGCGTATTGGCACTCAAGTATTGGTCAATAATGGAGAAACCGTGGTCCTTGGTGGAATATTCCAACATAGCGTCAACAATACGGTGGATAAGGTTCCATTGCTTGGTGATTTGCCATTACTTGGTGCATTGTTCCGCCGTTCCTATGAGCAAGTGGGCAAAAGTGAGCTGCTGATTTTCGTGACACCGAAAGTCGTCATTCAATAACTTACGGCTGATATTGCGATTGGTTAAAAAATAAAGTTGCATTAGTGGCACCATATCTAGATAATTTCGGGTCTTATCACGAATCATCTGTGAGGAATAGGTGCCACGAGCGTCTTAACGGTCAGTATTATACTGGCTAATCTTGTGGCGATGTCATTGAATTAACGTTGTAAATTACTGCTAAACATGGCTGAGAAACGCAATATTTTCCTTGTTGGCCCAATGGGCGCCGGCAAAAGTACAATTGGTAGACATCTTGCTCAACAACTGCATATGGAGTTTTTAGACTCAGATACAGTCATTGAAGAGCGTACAGGCGCAGATATCGCATGGGTATTTGACGTCGAAGGTGAAGAGGGCTTCCGTAAACGTGAGGAAGCTGTAATTAATGACCTAACCGAGAAACAAGGTATTGTACTCGCAACAGGCGGTGGTTCTGTTAAGAGTAAAGAAAACCGTAATCGTTTATCTGCTCGTGGTATTGTGGTCTACCTTGAAACGACGATTGAAAAACAACTTGCACGCACGAACCGTGACAAAAAACGGCCATTGCTTCAAACAGACAATCCACGTGAAGTCTTAGAATGTTTGGCTGATGAACGTAACGATCTTTACGCTGAGATCGCTGATTTTACGGTTCGTACTGACGATCAAGGTGCAAAAGTGGTAGCCAACGAGATCGTAAAAATGCTAGAAGAACATTCCTAAGTTCTTTATTTTGGAGTGCAAACCATGGAACGGATTACGGTCAGTTTAGATGAGCGTAGCTACCCAATCTCAATTGGCGCCGGATTATTTAATGATCCGGCCCTCCTTTCTTTTTTATCGGCCAAACAAAAAGTCGTTGTCATCAGTAATGTGACGGTCGCGCCTTTGTACGCGGATAAAATCTTCGCCCTTCTTGCACCGCATGCTTGTAACGTCTCCTTGCTTGAACTGCCAGATGGCGAGCAGTACAAAACTTTAGATACATTTAATACGGTGATGAGTTACCTGCTGGAAGGTAATTACAGCCGTGATGTGGTGATCATCGCTTTAGGTGGTGGCGTGATTGGTGATTTAGTTGGATTCGCCGCAGCCTGTTATCAGCGCGGAGTCGATTTTATCCAAATACCGACCACGCTGCTTTCGCAAGTGGACTCCTCCGTTGGCGGTAAAACCGCTGTCAATCATGCTTTAGGTAAAAACATGATTGGTGCATTTTATCAGCCGAAAGCCGTCATCATTGATACTGAATGTTTGGCGACTTTACCAGCGCGAGAATTTGCTGCTGGTATGGCGGAAGTGATCAAATATGGCATCATTTACGATCATGATTTCTTTATCTGGTTGGAAGAGAATCTCGATAAACTCTATGCCTTAGATGAGCAAGCGCTAAGTTATGCCATCGCTCGCTGCTGTCAAATTAAAGCCGATGTGGTCGCTCAAGATGAAAAAGAGTCGGGAATTCGCGCGTTGTTGAACCTAGGTCATACATTTGGTCATGCGATTGAAGCGCAGCTCGGGTATGGTAATTGGCTACACGGTGAAGCGGTTTCTGCCGGAACTGTGATGGCCGCTAAAACGGCGCAGTTACAAGGTTTAATTAACGATCAGCAAGTTGAGCGGATTGTTTCTATACTCAAAAGAGCAAATTTACCGATTCATACGCCCGAAAGCATGTCGTTTTCTGACTTTATGCAACACATGATGCGTGATAAAAAAGTGCTTTCAGGCGAACTACGTTTGGTGCTACCAACCAGTATTGGTACATCACAAGTAGTGAAAGGTGTACCCGAAGCGGTCATTGAACAAGCGATTGACTTCTGCCGCACCCTGTAAATCTTCATTGATACTAATTTGACAGTTGTCTGTCAGTAGGACGGCCTAATGAGTTTGGCGAATGAATTACGTATATTGGAATTAGATTCGCAAGTCGAGCTACTTGAGCGTTTGCAATTATTGACCAATTTTGGCTCAAATGTCATTACCGTTGGTGGTGGATTAGGTTTTGGTAAATCTTGGTTAGCGCAGCGTTATTTAGAAGCGTGGGCCGAAGATAAAAACCAATCGCTGTTGCTGTGTCATCCCAATCAAGATGACCAGCAGCGTCGAGCGACCATTCTTACCCAAATCGTTTCAGGCCCGTTATTTAATCCTCATGATACACTTTCTGACAGCTTAGCTCGTCTGCTAGATGGTGGCGGTTGTGATGTGGTGATTGTTGTCGATGACGCTCATCTACTCTCCGAAACCTTAGTGTCTGAGCTATGGATGCTGGTGTTAGAAGCACAAGCCAATCCATTGTGGACCATCAATGTCGTATTATTTGCACAAGCTAATAGCCTTGATGCTTTGCTGACTCGTTTAAGCTACGGACAAGAGCATAAACCCGTAGAGCTTGAGATTGAAGCCCTAAGCAATGAAGAAGCGGATCGCTTTTTTGAAAATCTGGTCATGCGTTATGTACCCGATGAGATGGAGCGCCGCGTACGCAACGCTTACAAAAAGGTGAAACGCGTGCCTGGGGAAATCATGGCATTAGGAGAGCAGAAAATGGAAAAAAGGATCATCATCCGTTCGATTATCGGTTCTCCTGTGCAGATCGCTGCCTTGGTTTTACTGCTTCTGCTCATCATCGGTGGTGGTTACTGGTGGCTATTTACCCAGCCCTCACCCGATGAGCAAGCGTCGCAAATTACAGGCACACTCGAGCAGACGGTGATTCCGACGCTCGGGGATGCTGCTGCACCAACAGTCAATACGCTTAACGATGATTCAGCAACTGACGCCACCAATAATGGGAAGCTGCTTGCGAAAAGTGACCCGAGTTATTTAGATGCTGAAGATGATTCCAGTTCGTTACCACCCGATGTGATGGAGAATTCAGAGAGCGTGGGCATAATTGACAGCGATCAGCAACGAGTGGTGATTGAGTCTGATGTTGTGGATGCGCTTTTGGAAGGCAATTCGACCAAAGCCGATACGTCAGTGATTAATAATGCACTTGCTGATGCACAAAACCGCACGGCGCAAACTGTGCCAGTAAGTGAGACTGCCACTGCGCCAACGAAAATCACCTTCTCCTTTGCGAGAGAAGAACTCAAAGCCTTCTCGCCACGCAGTTATACTTTGCAATTAGCGGCAGTCAGTTCGCTTGCTGAAGCACAAAACTTTATTAACACCTACGCGCTGCAAGAAAAGGTGCGTATTTATCCGACAGCACGCAATGATGTGGAGTGGTACATCATCACTTATGGTAATTATCCAACCATCCAGTTTGCGCGTGATGCCGTTGAAACCTTACCGAAAGCGTTGCAATTGCAAGGCCCTTGGGCCAAATCGCTCAGCCAAGTACAGCGAGAGATTGATCGTGCGAAATAACGCTGAGCTTGACGCAAAAATATGTTACATTCCGCAGCCTTATTTCGTGGTTGAAAGATAGAGCAGTAAATGAAGAAGCAGCGTGCCTTTCTTAAATGGGCTGGTGGTAAGTATGGCCTAGTCGAAGAGATTCAACGTCACCTGCCACCAGCGCGTAAACTGGTTGAACCCTTTGTTGGTGCTGGCTCTGTGTTCCTCAATACTGATTTTGAACAGTATTTGTTGGCCGATATCAATCCTGATCTCATCAACTTGTACAACCTGATCAAAGATCAACCTGAACTGTACATCACCGAATCTAAGCGTTGGTTCACGGCCGATAACAACCGTAAAGAAGCGTATCTCGATATTCGCAAAGAGTTCAATAAAACCGATGATGTACTGTATCGTTCGTTGGCGTTTTTATACATGAACCGTTTTGGTTTTAATGGTTTATGTCGCTACAACAAAAAAGGCGGTTTCAATGTGCCTTTTGGTTCCTACAAAAAGCCTTATTTCCCGCAAGCAGAATTGGAGTTTTTTGCCGAGAAAGCCAAGAAAGCGACCTTTATTTGCGAAGGATACGAAGAGACGTTTCGTCGTGCTCGCAAGGGCTGTGTTGTCTATTGCGATCCGCCATACGCGCCACTCTCTACCACCGCCAATTTTACTTCTTATTCTGGTAATGGCTTTTCATTGGATGATCAAGCCTCATTGGCCGATGTCGCCGAAAAAGCCGCCAATGATCGTGGCATACCGGTACTGATTTCCAATCATGACACTAAGTTAACGCGCCGTTTATATCATGGTGCAGAACTTAACGTGGTCAAGGTTAAGCGCACCATTAGCCGTAATGGAGCAGGGCGCAACAAAGTAGATGAGTTGTTGGCACTGTTCAATACAGCGGAATGCGAAGGTTAACATTTCGCAGTTAAATCGGGTGTCGCGCTAGGATATCTTGGCCAGCTTAGGTAGAATTGCGGGCGAATTTTGCTCATCACGCATTTGCGCCCACTAGCCTAAGAGGTCAGGTATGAAAGATTTCCTAATTGCCCCATCTATACTCTCAGCAGATTTTGCTCGTCTTGGCGAAGATGTTGAGAAAGTGCTTGCCGCTGGGGCAGACGTTGTCCATTTTGATGTAATGGATAACCACTACGTTCCCAACTTGACCTTTGGTGCTCCGATTTGTAAGGCGCTGCGTGACTATGGTGTTACGGCACCGATTGATGTCCACCTGATGGTTAAACCGGTTGATCGCATCATTCCTGATTTTGCCAAAGCAGGGGCTTCGATGATCACTTTTCATGTGGAAGCTTCTGATCACGTTGATCGCACATTGCAATTGATCAAAGAGCACGGATGCCAAGCGGGTGTAGTGCTCAACCCAGCTACGCCACTTGCGCATCTCGAATTTATTATGGATAAAGTGGACCTCATTTTGCTGATGTCGGTTAACCCTGGTTTTGGTGGTCAATCTTTTATTCCGCATACGTTGGATAAACTGCGCGCGGTGCGTCAATTGATTGAGCAATCGGGTCGTCATATCCGCCTTGAGATTGATGGTGGGGTCAAAGTCGATAACATTCGTGAAATTGCGCAAGCGGGCGCAGATATGTTTGTCGCAGGCTCGGCTATTTTTGGTCAACCTAATTACCAAACGGTGATTGATGAGATGCGCGCAGAATTAGCCAAAGTGGCGCGCTAAGTCATAATACTGACTACACCTCAATAATCACTACGCAACATACTTATAACGCAACAAGGGGCTTTGTGCCCCTTGTCTATTATTCGGAAGTTAAGATGTCTTTAAGCTCAATTAAATTAATCGCCTTTGATCTCGATGGTACCTTGCTCGACAGCGTGCCAGATTTAGCTGTAGCCGCCGACCAAGCGGTACAATCGTTAGGCTATTCATCAGTATCAGAAATGCAAGTGCGTGATTACGTCGGCAATGGTGCAGATGTGCTGATCGCTCGCTCACTTAGCCAAAGTTTAACCATCAACCCTGATCTTAGCGATGAGATCAAAGCCACCGCTCGTGAGCGTTTTGATGAATTTTATGCCCAAACGGGCCATAAACTGAGCCATTTATATCCCCAAGTGAAAGAAACCTTAGCGCAGCTACACAGTGCTGGATTCACATTAGCTTTGGTGACCAATAAACCGTCTAAGTTTGTACCTGACGTATTGGTACAACATGGTATTGAGCACTTTTTTAGTGATGTGATTGGTGGTGATACCTTCCCGATCAAAAAACCTGATCCAATGGCGCTTAACTGGCTATTGGATAAACATCAACTAACGGCCAAGGAAATGTTGATGGTTGGGGATTCGAAAAACGATATTTTAGCGGCTAAAAATGCGGGTTGTTATTCGTTTGGTTTGACTTATGGCTACAATCACGGTGAGCCCATTTCAGCTTCCAACCCTGATTACGTGGCGGACTGTATCGACCAATTGCTTGATGTGTTGCGAGTTTCAGCATAAAAGTTCACACAATGCGCTAGTAAAATACTCGTCAATGAGTACACTGCATAAACCGCGTTATCGCTAAATCAAGTATCACTTAGCGAATGAGCGCGGTTTTTTTTCACAGACATTTTCAGTCTTATCTCATTTTAAGTAGCAAGGAAATCATCCCTATGAGCAAACCCATTGTATTGAGTGGTGTTCAACCGTCAGGTGAACTAAGTATCGGTAACTATTTGGGTGCTCTACGTCAATGGCAACAGATGCAAGATGACTATGATTGTCAATACTGCGTGGTTGACCTGCATGCGATCACGGTTCGTCAAGATCCGAAAGCACTGCATGAAGCCACGTTAGATGCATTGTCAATCTGTCTTGCAGTTGGTGTTGACCCTAAAAAGAGCACGCTATTTGTTCAGTCACACGTACCAGAGCATGCTCAATTGGGTTGGCTTCTCAACTGCTACACGCAGATGGGTGAATTGAGCCGCATGACTCAGTTCAAAGACAAATCAGCACGTTATGCGAACGATGTGAATGCGGGCTTATTCGGTTATCCGGTGTTGATGGCGGCCGATATTCTACTTTATGGCGCGCACCAAGTACCCGTGGGCAGTGACCAAAAGCAGCACTTAGAGCTTGCGCGAGATATCGCGACTCGTTTTAACAACATCTATAGTCCTGAAAAGCCGATCTTTACCATTCCAGAGCCTTACATTCCTCAAGTGAACGCGCGAGTAATGAGCCTGCAAGATGCGACGAAAAAGATGTCTAAGTCAGATGATAACCGTAAGAATGTCATCACTTTGCTGGAAGATCCAAAGTCGATTATCAAGAAGGTCAATAAGGCTCAGACAGATACTGAAACGCCACCACGCATCGCTTTTGATACCGAAAACAAAGCGGGCATCTCCAACTTGATGAGTTTGTACTCTGCGGCGACAGGCAAAAGCTTTGCTGAGATTGAAGCGCAATATCAAGGTGTTGAGATGTACGGCCCTTTCAAGAAAGATGTTGGCGAAGCGCTGGTTGCCATGCTGGAGCCTGTTCAAGCTGAATACGCGCGCATTCGAGAAGATCGCGCGTATCTTGATTCAGTAATGAAAGCGGGTGCAGAAAAAGCCTCGGCTCGCGCTGCGATCACTTTGAAAAAAGCATTTAAAGCGGTAGGGTTTGTCGAGCGTCCTTAGTTTTTCCTGCGACAATCTAACTCTTTTCGCATTAAATAAAGCTAGGTTTTCCTGGCTTTATTTTTTACTTCTGCTTAATAAAATTTGATCTTTCTCTTTGTATTGTAGGCTTAGGTCTACACTTTAAATCATAACCATGATGATGAGTTTTGAACATGAGACGACTGCTGTTATTAGGATTGATGTTCATCTGTAGTGCCGCCGCCGCAGAGCCAGTTCGTATTTGTGTTGGTGATGTGAATGTTTGGCCCCCGTTCACCTATTGGCAGGGGAGCTCGTATCAAGAAAAAGCCGATTCCTTGACTGGCTCAGCCACAACGCTGGTGTTGGACGCATTAAAATCTCACAACATCGATTACCAGTTTTATTTTATGCCTTGGGCGCGAGTCCAACATGAACTGACGCAAGAGCGCGGTCGCTGCGATTTGACATGGGATGCAAGTTATCGCGCAGAAAGGGCTGAGTACAGCTATTTTTCGGTCCCGCTTTATACGATCCAACTCGGTTATTTTACGCTGCCAGACAACCATGAAGATTTAAAAGACCCATCCGTTGATGGCGTATTATGCGGAGTTAATGGCTTTAATTATGAGAATTTTGCACTGTCTAGAGAACCCTCTCTCTATTTAAATTCCGTACAGCAAGCGCTGAATATGCTGCAAAAAGAGCGGTGTGATTGGTTTGTGAGTGAAATTGAACCCATTTATGGTGGAATTCAGTTGGGTCTATATAAAATTGATCGGCCAATCGTTCATCATTTTCTCGCTAGAAACAAGCCGTACCACGTGCAAGTTCGCCGTAGCTTAGAAAATTCGATGCCGCTGTTAAATCAGCTTAATGACTATTTTCTCGATGCGCAGCAAACTGGTCGCGCGCAGGCGGTCTTTGATCGCTACCTCTCTTTTAGCCAGCCACAATAATCAAACTAAGGTGTTTGTCGTGTATGGAGCACCTTGTTTGCTTTTCTTTTTAGAAAAATAAGACTTTTCACCTCACTGCAATATAACTGTCGAAAACCCCCTTTACCTTCTTTGTTGAAAGTTTGCGCTTAGTTCAAGTATTTGCTCTAGCTATGCGATGTTGATCTCGATATGAATGGTGAATGTTTTTATCTTTCATTTAAAAACACAACACTGTACGCGCAAATGGAACCAATCCCCTTTATAAACGTGATTTACAACACCTTGCTTACCACTTCGGTTACAGAGCAGGGAAAGAGGTGAACAATGGAATCGACACGAATTAAACCCTTTGGCCGAACATTACTCGCTGCGGCGATAAGCTCCACATTGGCTGTATCAGCTCAAGCTGAGATTATTATTTCTCAGTATGTAGAAGGCAGCAGCTTCAATAAGGCCATCGAAATTGCTAACACTAGCAATGCATCCGTCAGTTTAGACAATTTCATTTTAGCGAAATCAAGCAATGGCGGTGGGAACTGGGATACACAGTTGCCCCTGACTGGGCGAGTAATTGCTGCGAACGATGTGTTAGTGATTTCTCATGCCAGCGCCAATAGTGCTATCCAAGCGGTGAGTGATGGAAATGATGGCTCGGTGATTAATTTTAACGGTGATGATCCGGTGGCGCTGCTAAACAGTGATGGTAGCGTACATGATGTGTTGGGAGTGATGGGCGGCATTAACTGGGGCAAGGACACCACTTTAGTGCGTAATAGCGATAGCCTCACGCCCTCAGCGGCTTATCAAGCTGCGCAGTGGAGCGCGTTAGGCAAGGATAATATTGAAGGGTTAGGCGCACTCGATGCCGTTGAGCCACCGGCTGAATTTACCTGTACTCAAGAAGGATCTGAGCCCACCTTTACCTCTATTCAAGCGATCCAAGGCGAAGGGCAAACCTCTCCTTTTATTAGTGGCTACCCTTACATCACCGACCAAGAATATTTTGTCAAAGGTGTCGTGAGTGCCGTTACCAAAGGGTTAACTAAGGGTTTTTATCTGCAAGCGTTGGAAGATGATTACAACTTAAATACCTCTGAAGGTTTGTTTGTTTTTACCGATCAATCAAGCTCAAGTTTAAAACCGGGGGATGTGGTTTGTGTGAAAGGTAAAGTACAGGAATATTACAACCTCACACAACTTAAAGTCGAAAACAACCAATGGCTAAAACAAGGTGAGCAAGAGGCTCCACAAGCGACCGCGATAGAGATTTTGCCCACCGATGAGAACTTTGAGCACACATTAGAGCGTTATGAAGGCATGTTGGTAAAAACCACCCCAGAGCTGGATATGCGTGTGACGCGTACCTTTGGTTATGACTATGCTTCTCGTCGCAATAACATGGTGTTAGCGCAAGGTCGTATTAACATGCAGCCGAACCAGCTATTCGCTGCGGGCTCTGAGCAAGCCAAACAGCAGAGCATCGAAAACGCGCAGCGCCGCTTGTTTATTGAATCAGATGCGAAAGCCGCCGATGGCCAAATTCCGTACTACCCAGAGTTTGGTCGCAGTGATATTGATCAAAATGGTTCGACGGAAGATTACATCCGCATTGATGACAGCATCATAGGTTTAGAAGGTGTGCTCTCATACGGTTACAACGAATATCGTCTGATTGTGACCAATTCGCTCAACCAAGAGAATTTCGTGCGCAATGATCCTCGCAGCGAGAAACCGGATATCGATGAAGGCGATCTGCGCATTGCCACATTCAACGTGCTTAACTATTTCAACTCGCCGTTTGGCGGTGATGCAAATCAGCATGGTGATAATCGTGGTGCTAATAACCTTGCAGAATTTGAACTGCAGCAAGCGAAGATCGTCAATGCGATTGTACGTTTGGATGCTGATATTGTCGGTTTGATGGAAATTGAGAATAACGGTTTCGGTGCAGGTTCGGCGATTGCGCAATTGGTCAATCAGATCAACAGCCAGATCTCGGATAAGAAAAAGCATTACCGTTTTGTCGCGATTGACTCAAATAATGATGGCGTGACCGATGAACTTGATTCTATTGGCACGGATGTGATCACCACAGGAGTGATTTATCGTGAAAAAGTGGTGAAGTTGACAGAAAATCGTGTAATTCCAATGCCAAGCCAACAAGCACCAGAAGTGTTGGATGACAAAGGCAAAGTGATTGAAGATGGTAAAAATTACCAGCGTGACACGCTTGCACCGACCTTCAAAGTTAAAGGTGGCAATGAGAAAATTACCGTCGCGGTTAACCATCTAAAATCCAAGGGTTCGGCATGTTGGGAAGATGCTGCACCAGTTGAACAAGGTGGGCAAGGCGGCAAAGATCTTGATTTTCAAGGTGCATGTGAACAATTCCGTGTCGCAGCTGCAGTTGCTTTAGGTGAAGCGTTACAAAAAATAAAAGGGCATAAAGTCATTTTGGGTGATATGAACTCTTACGGTATGGAAGACCCGATGCTCGTATTGACGGACTACAGCCCAGAGAAGTATGGCAAAACCATTCGTGCGGCACGTAATACTTACATTGCAGGTACTCCTCAGTTTGGTGATAATGGCGCGTTGATTACTCACAATTATGGGTACCTTAACGCTGTGGCGATAAAACACCCAGAGAGCTGGAGTTACTCATTTAATGATGAAGTTGGCGCACTGGATCATTTGCTGGTCAGCAAAAGTTTGAAAGGCAAAGTGGTGGATGCGACCGATTGGCACATCAACGGCGGTGAATCGACACTGTTTGATTACAACAGTGAATTCAAAGGTGATTTACCTAAATATCAAGATCATTTCCGCGCATCTGATCATGATCCTGCCGTGTTAGAACTGAACATCTATGGCGGTTCATTCGGCCTAGGAGCACTCTTCTCATTACTCGGCTTTGGTATGTGGCGACGTCGTCGTTAAGGCTTAAAGTGCGCCCCGTTAACTGACGGGGCGTTTTTGTTTTGCTCAAGCTCGGATTTTTTCAATTAAATAATCAATAAATAGCCTTACACGTGGCGCAAGGTGGTGACGGCTCGGGTAAAGAATGTTCATGGTGTTATCTGATAGATAATAATCTGGAAAAAGCCTGACGAGGTTAGGATCATTGATTTCGTCAGCGAGAAAATTGGCAATCAAGCCGATCCCCATGCCTTGTTGTACCATTG
Organism: Vibrio anguillarum; assembly: GCF_001989995.2. Lineage (GTDB taxonomy): Bacteria > Pseudomonadota > Gammaproteobacteria > Enterobacterales > Vibrionaceae > Vibrio > Vibrio anguillarum. Next base: position 61,149 of record NZ_JAHGUP010000027.1, on the reverse strand, counting down.
ACATCGCACCAAGCGGCGCATTGCAGATATGTTTAGGGCGGGTTTTAATGTTGCATCTCACTCCCTTTGGATTGATTAGCGTGACTTTATCTTGAGGAAGATTCAATAAAGTTAGCGCAACCCATGGGTGCTGCTCTAAATCTCGTAGTTTCCTTAATAAAGGTGCACTAGCTAAGTATTTTTTACTGGCGTATATCCCCATTTTAAAAGGCATTAATTCGCGGCCAACCATTGAGCAAGATGTCAGTTCACCCATTCTGATCAGCACATCTAATTGTGTGGCTACTGGATCTTGTAAACCATCTTCGAGTTGAATATCAAACAGCACATTGGGGTAACTCTCAGAAAATGTTGAAATCAGCGGACTTAAAATATAGCTGCCGACATCAATGGTTGTACCGATCCTAATCACGCCTGCCACATCGGTAGAAAAATGCTGGACGGCCCGTAGCGCGTCTTCTGCCAGCGGTAAGAGGCCATTGGTATGTTGATAAAATGCGTGCCCTTCAGTCGTTAGGCTAACTTTACGGGTAGAGCGATGCAGTAAACGTACGTTAAGATGTGATTCTAGCAAGCTAACTTGCTCGCTCACTTTCGATTTTGCTATGCCTAACGATTCACCAGCCGAGGTAAACGAACCGTATTCAACCACTTTATTAAAAATGGCAATACGTTTTAACTCACTCAACATAATTGTTCCCTTATTGGTAACCTTTCGTTCTTGTTTTGTTATCTAGTCAACCTTTGTCATTCATCAAATAATGACAGCTCTAATTAGAGAGATATAAACCATTTTGGTTTCCTTTAAATACGGGTAAATAATAAATTTCTTCTGAATGATGGCACTATTGAGATATCTATTCCTAAATAAACTGGGATTAATAATTAAATTGGCAATGTCAATCTTATAAATATCAATGTTGTGTAAATATTTTTAATATTATCCAACCGAATTTTCGAAAATGATGGATGCAATGTTGTTTTATTTCTAACGTTTTATTAAAAATTAATTTAAAGGAAAGGGTGATGAATTATCAGGTCACGAAGCTCCATCCTTTTGGAGTAAAAATAGAAGCAAATGGATTAAAAATTCCCATTAGCGAAGTACCAATAGCACTACTGCGTAAACTATTTATTGAGCATCAGTTGGTATTGATACGTGGATTTAAAGCCTTTGAACAGGCCGAGCAATTTGCGGAATATTGCGAGCAATGGGGAGAGATCAGTATTTGGCCATTTGGCCATTTGGCAAAGTGTTAGATTTAATTCAAAAAGATCAGCCAAAGGACCATATTTTTGATAGTAGCTATATGCCGCTGCATTGGGATGGCATGTTTCGTCCTCAAGTGCCTGAATATCAGATATTTCAATGTGTTCAAGCGCCATTGCCAGCACAAGGCGGCCGGACGACCTTCACTCATACAACCAAGGCGCTACAGAACGCAACCGAACAGCAGCGCTCATTGTGGCGAAAAGTCACGGGGCACTACCAGCGAGAGATGGAGTTCTATTGCAGTCACACCATTTCCCCGATTATTGCTCAACATCCCTATCTCTCACACGAGGTCATTCGTTACGCCGAACCACATTTCGCTGAACGTGGCGATCTGCTAAACCCACCAAATGTGACCTTTAGTGGCATTGATAGTGAGCAAATAGCTGAGTTCCACCGTAGCTTACGTGACGCACTGTATGACCCTCGTCATTTTTATGCTCACGAGTGGCAAAATGATGATGTGGTCATTACGGATAACTTTAACTTACTGCATGGTCGAGAAAGCTTTTTATCGCATACCCCACGTCATATCCGTCGAGTTCAGGTGCTAAGCGATCCACCGTTTGATAACCCAAGTTTGGAGTCTTACCGATGAGTGATTACCACACTGATATTATGATCGTTGGAGCAGGCCCTGTTGGGCTTATGTGCCACTATTTAGCGCAGCGCTGCGGTCTGAACTCACAAGTTATTGATAAATCTAATGGGCCACTGGTGGTCGGACGGGCCGATGCGCTTAATGCTAGAACTCTGCAGTTAATTGATATCGTTGACTTATTTGAGCCACTTTACGTGCAAGGCAAACCCTGTAATACCAGTTCGGTATGGGCTGATGGTCAATTTTTGTCACGCCAGTCTCATTGGTGGACAGCGCTGCAAGGCTGCTTCTATCCTCACTTTTTGATGTTGGGGCAAGCGCATATTGAAAAAGCGCTAGATAGTGCAGTCAAAGCGCAGAACGCGGCCGTGCGCCGTGGTTTATCTGTGGTCGATATCACTGTTGATGAGCAAGGCTGCGTGACGGAACTGAGCAGTGGCGAGCGAGTTCGTTCACGTTACGTGATTGGTGCAGACGGTGGGCGCTCTTTTGTACGTCAGCATTTTTCGATTCCATTTGAAATCGAGAGACCAGAAATTATCTGGGCGGTGATTGATGGTGTTATTGAGTCAGATTTTCCGAAAGTGCCAGAAATCATCGTATTTCAGGCTGAGACGTCAGATGTTGCCTGGATTCCACGTGAAGGTGATTTGGATCGTTTTTATATCCGTATGGACACCGAAGAATTTACTCAGCAAGAGGTTATTACGCGTATTAACCGAGCAATGTCGCCGCATTCACTGACGTTTAAGCAGGTTGAGTGGTTTTCTTATTTCTCGGTTAAGGAGTCTGTTGCAGAACGGTATGACCACCAGCAACGGGTCTTTCTAGCAGGAGATGCCTGCCATATACATTCGGTCAATGGCGGGCAAGGGCTCAATACCGGAGTTGCTGACGCGTTCAATTTGATCTGGAAGCTCAACATGGTGTTGCGTGGTCAGGCATCAACTACGCTGCTGGACAGTTATCAGGCTGAGCGCCAACCAGTGGCTCGCAGCGTGATTGAAAGCTCTGGTGCATTGGTGCGTGCAACTAAATATTCTGCGCGAGGAACCCATGCGGAGGACTATGTACAAATCGTTGAACAGCGAGCTGGTAATATCACAGGTATGGGCATTGGGTATGGCAATGGTGGCTTAAACGGTTCTCGAGTGTATGACTTTGAGATGCATAGCGATCAGCAGAGTTGCCGCTTTTACCAATGGCTAGATTACCGCTCCTTTACGCTTCTGTTGACTGGCGATGCGGAGTTACCACCAGAAATTCCTCCGTTTGTGCGTTGCCTTCATCTGTACGATCAAGCGAAGCCTGGGCAGTATTGGAGTGAGAGTTCATTCTACCAGGGGCAGGCTTTACTGATCCGCCCTGATGGTTATATTGCGGCTTTCGCGTCGCTTGCGCACGCGGCTGAACTGTTGGCTGGCCTATAAACTTTTTAACCGAGAGTGAAGGCCGAGGGTTCTGCATCATTCCCTCAATGGTCTTCGCCTTTAATAAGGAAACACTATGCTTGATCATCAACAGCAGCAATGTGTGGATAATATTGCTTTTATTTTATTAGACCAATTATTAGCACAAACAGACGCCACTTTTACTGGGTATCAGAAGTTAAAAACGCAGATAGCTCAGTGTGTCATTGAAAACAAAGTCATTACATTATTACTACCCGCCTTTCCATGTAAAACGAATAACCTAGATAAGGTATTAGGTTATAAGCCTGACTTGGGTGAATATCGAGTTTTACAAAAATTTGTTAATGCCATTCGTGATATTCAATCTGTCTATTCTCCAGGAGTGATGTTTTACATTTTTTCTGATTATCATACATTTTCTGATTATATTAATGTCGATTTAGAACATCATTACACTTATTCTGATGAATTACGGGATATGGTGGAAAATATGAACGCCAGTGATTGTCTAAAAATTATAAACTTTGAGCACTTCTCTGCGTTTGATGACTTAAATGAATATCAATATTTCAATGGATTAAAGCAGCGCTTTGGTGATGCGGAATATGAGCGTGATTTTGCACGTCTTAAACAGCATGATAATGCAATGCACCATACCTATCTGGGCTTGAAAAAATTCATGCATCAGGATCAGAAATATGCGCTTGCTCCGCTGAGTTATAAGAAACGACGTGAGCGACTAGCTCTTATGGCTAAAGGAATGATGGTGCAAGGACGTGCACTCGATAATTTCCTCAATACTCATTTGAGCCACGCTATTCGTCTCAGCATTCATGAACACCCAATGCAAGGCAAAAAATATTCGCTGTTTCTTTTTGATGAGCGATCGTTTAAGACACCTTGGCATACTTGTGTCTTATTTGATGCTTGCCACGGAGAATTTATTATTGATACGCAGGCCAATCACAAACAACGTGAAGGCGTGATTATTCCCGTAATGCATCAAGGAACGCTGTGGTGTTTACTGCGTTTCAATATCGAAGATGCTAACGAGGCACAGTTGATGCGTGAGGTAAAAGCCACTCTACAAGCAGAGCAGTTTGGCCTGACGTTAGAGTCACACCATGGATGCTCACTGACCGCGCTACCGCAGGCTCAAGTGAGCCAATTAGTAAAAGCGTTCTCTGCTGTCTGTTTAAAAGGCTTTAACCCGTTGCCTCAAGCTTCATTTTGGTCTTCGTGGTTTGCCGGAAATCATGCTCTGCTTCCGGAAGAATATGTTCGGAGTAGTACATTAGCAGAGCCCAGTTGGTACGGGCTCAAAACACCGTCAACGAGCATAGCGCGTCGCTATTCTTATACTGACATGACTCCTGATGAATGGGCGATTTACTGTTCATCTTCTCCGCTGAAGGTTAACTTACTGGATGCCTCACTGGCTGCGTTGTGTCTTAATGGTCAAGCAAGTGGTTGGCTGAAAAATACCATTGTGCAGTACGATGATACGGCTACTTATCCTGTGATTATGTCGGGGGATTGGGAAATGAATTTACGCTGGAGCCCATCATTGGCGAAGCATATATCGTCGTCGACTGAAATTGACAATATCAATCAAGTAGCCAATGTTTTAACTCCTATTCTTGAACGTTCACAAGTACAGCATGTGTTTGATTTACAACTTGGCGATATATTACTGGTGAATAACCACACCGTACTTCGTTATGGCGTGTTATCCGAAACAGAATTAGCGGTGCGTCAGCCTTATTCGGTAAATTCCCCTTGGCAGCCTCATAACAAACAACCAAGTAGTGAGCATTTACAAGAAAGCCCAGCTTAAATAAACGACATTTTTAGGAAATAAGCATGAAGAGCCAAGTAAGCGGATTACTTGGCTTTATTTTTATCGATCATTAACTATGGGATAGATTTATTTTATCGTTGTTTCCGCTCTCTTATTCGACCATACGATGAGAAGTGTTACTTTCAAATGAGAGCAAGTAAAATAATGATCACAACCGAACTGGTTACATAATGAACGAATGTGCAAATAGTGTATTTAGCACAGAATCGATAACTTCTTGCCTTTCCAAACCAGTATTGCACAATAGCGCCTCTCGCTGACTTTTACCCAGAGCGTTTTAATTCACATGCTACTTATCATCGATAACTACGATTCGTTTACCTACAACTTGTACCAATACTTCTGTGAGCTGGGAGTTCAAGTGACTGTGGTGCGTAATGATGAAATCGATATCGCTGGCATTGAAGCGCTCAGCCCAACGCATCTGGTGATTTCCCCTGGGCCTTGCACGCCGAATGAGGCGGGAATTTCACTGGCAGCGATTGAACATTTTGCGGGTAAACTTCCTATCTTAGGAGTCTGCCTTGGTCATCAAGCAATTGCGCAAGTGTTTGGCGGGCAAGTGGTGCGAGCCAAAAAGGTGATGCATGGTAAAACCTCACCGATCCAACACACCAACCGTGGCCTCTTTCTAGGGCTCAATAACCCGTTAACCGTTACTCGCTACCACTCGTTGGTGGTCAAAGCTGATTCTCTTGCGGACTGTTTTGAGCTCACCGCTTGGACTCAACAGGCTGATGGTTCGATGGAGGAAATCATGGGTTACCAACATAAAATACTGCCAATTGATGCCGTGCAGTTTCATCCTGAATCAATTAAAACAGAACAGGGCCATCAACTGCTCGCAAATTTTTTGCGCCGTTGAGCCATTCTCAACCGGACTGCGATCACCTTTCTTAACATTTTCTTCATCATTTCTGCTGTTTTTTATCTTTGCAATATTATGCACCATACATCCTGTTGGAATGAGGGATGGCTTGTTGCCTCAAGGCCTTGTTGTGCTTATTCATATTATTTATAAAAAAGCGCTTCATAAAAGAGGTGACTTAATGCATAAATAATCATAAGTAGTGACGATTAGCGGTACTTCTGCCGATCTAAAAGAATAAATCACTATTGAAATGGTTAATAATTTGTAAATACAATGCTGCATTAGCTAAAAAGCAAAACAATATCTTCCACTCAAGCGTTTAATAGGAAGATCGCAATCTGCTTGGCATGCGGTATCAAGAGGGAATGTGTAATGACAGTGGAAAATAGTGTAGATCGCAGTCTGTTTGATGAGGTGATGGTCCCTTGTTATAACCCGATGGAAATGATTCCAGTTAAAGGGCAGGGCTCTCGAGTGTGGGATCAACAAGGTCATGAATACATCGACTTTGCTGGCGGTATTGCGGTGAGTTGTTTGGGCCATTGCCATCCGGCGATGGTTGATGCGATTACCAAGCAAGCCAATAAGTTGTGGCATCTCAGTAACGTGATGACTAATGAGCCTGCTTTGCGCTTGGCGAAAAAATTAACGCAAGTCAGTTTTGCTGAAAAGGTGTTTTTTGCTAACTCCGGCGCGGAAGCTAATGAAGCGGCGCTCAAACTGGCGCGTCGCTGGGCCGCTGATGTCCATGGTGAACAAAAATCAGAAATCATCGCCTTTAACCAAGGCTTCCACGGCCGCACTTTCTTTACAGTGACGGTCGGGGGGCAAGCGACTTATTCCGATGGATTTGGTCCTAAACCTGCGGATGTTACCCACCTACCGTATAACGATATTGAAGCGTTGCAAGCACACATCTCTGATCGCACTTGTGCGGTAATGATGGAACCCTTGCAAGGCGAGGGTGGCATTGTGTCGCCTTCGGCTGAGTTTGTCCAAGCCGTGCGTGAATTGTGCAATAAGCACAACGCCCTGTTGATCTTTGATGAAGTGCAAACCGGTAATGGCCGCACTGGTGAGTTCTATGCTTATCAAGGATTGGGCGTCACGCCGGATATTTTAAGTACCGCGAAATCACTCGGTGGCGGCTTCCCTATTGGCGCTATGCTCACCACAAACGAATTAGCCGCGCATTTTAAAGTGGGCACTCACGGTTCGACTTATGGTGGCAACCCACTGGCTTGCGCGGTAGCAGAAGCGGTAGTTAATGTGGTTAGCCAGCCAGAAACCTTGGCTGGCGTGAAAGAGCGTGAAGCGCTCTTTCGTGAAGGATTGGCTAACATTAATGAGAAGTACCACATTTTTAGTGAAATCCGTGGTAAAGGTCTACTGCTTGGCGCGGCATTAAATGAGCAGTGGCAAGGTCGCGCTCGCGATATCCTACAAGCCGCGGGCAAGCAAGGTTTACTGGTGTTGGTTGCGGGTATGAACGTGGTTCGTATGACGCCTTCATTAGTGATCACCAAACAAGAAATAGAAGAAGGCTTAGCAAGATTAGATAAAGCTATTGCATCACTCATGTAGTGAAAAAGCCTAGCAGCCCAAGGTAGGATGCCTTGGGCCACTTCAAGCATCTGGAGGGAAGTATTGATGCTAGTTGTTCGCCCTATCGCAATGTCGGACTACGATGCGCTACACACATGCGCTATTGAATCCGGTCACGGGTTTACATCACTACCCGTGAATGAAAAGCTCTTAACCAACCGTATTACTCATTCTGAATACAGCTTCGCTAAACCCGACGTCTCAGAGCCAGGAGATGAAGGTTACCTGATGGTCGGTTTTGATTCTGAAACCGGTGAGGTAGCAGGGACGACTGGCGTTGAGGCATCGATTGGCCATGACGTACCATTTTATTCTTATCACATCAGCACGATAGTGCATTCGTCGCCTAAGCTGAAGGTCAACAATACCGTCAAGTTGCTTACTTTTGGCAATAACTACACTGGATGCAGTGAAATTTGTACGCTTTTTTTACGTCCAGATTTTCGTCAAGGGTTGAATGGGCGTTTGATGTCGAAATGCCGTTTTCTGATGATGGCGGAACACCCACATCGTTTTTCTAAAACCATCTTTGCTGAAATGCGTGGTGTGTCTGATGCCGAAGGCAACTCGCCCTTTTGGCAATGGCTGCAAGAGCATTTTTTCTCGATTGATTTCACTATGGCTGATTATTTAACCGGCATTGGTAAAAAAGGGTTTATTGCTGATCTGATGCCCAAACTGCCGATTTACGTCAACTTATTGAGTAAAGAGGCACAGGCGGTGATTGGTCAAGTGCATGACAATACCCGTCCAGCGTTAACGCTACTCGAGCGCGAAGGATTCACCTGCCGTAACTATGTAGACATTTTTGATGCAGGTCCAACGGTTGAGTGCGATTTGCGCAATATCGAATCCGTACGTCACTCGGTGCGAGCTAAAGTGGAAGTGGCCGAGCATTCAAGCTCGCAAGATTATCTTATCTGCAATAGCTCGTTTGAAAACTTTCGTGCTACTGCTGCAAAAGGTGCTTATAACCGCGAAACGGAAACGGTGATCATCTCACCTAAAGTGGCGCAAGCTCTATTGGTTGATAGTGGTGATTTTGTTCGAATTTTGGCGCAGTAAAATAGGTACATTGAAAGGTAAGGATTAACAGATGACTCAGTGGATTGCAGGTGAATGGTTAGCTGGACAAGGCGAGGCAATGCTTTCGCTTAGTCCCTATAACAATGAGACGATTTGGCAGGGCGATAGCGCCACACCCGCGCAAGTAGAAGCGGCGGTTACGGCGGCAAGAGTCGCATTTATAGAGTGGAAAAAACGCCCTTTTGTTGAGCGTGAGCAATATGTCTTAGCCTTCGCTGAAAAAGTGAAACAGCGCAGTGAAGAGCTTGCGCAGATCATCGCCAAAGAGACAGGAAAGCCACTCTGGGAAACGCGTACTGAAGCGGCGGCGGTGGCGGGTAAAATCGCTATATCCATTCGAGCTTATCATGATCGCACTGGTGAAAACACACGCGAAGCGGCGGGTAATCAACTGGTATTGCGTCATCGTCCATTGGGCGTTCTTGCAGTTTTTGGTCCGTATAATTTCCCTGCCCACCTGCCGAATGGCCACATTGTGCCTGCACTTTTAGCGGGTAATACGGTTGTGTTTAAACCTTCAGAGCAGACTCCGTGGACTGGTGAGTTTGTGATGAAGTTGTGGCAAGAAGCAGGCCTACCTGCGGGTGTACTTAACCTAGTGCAGGGCGCGAAGGAAACGGGTATTGCGCTTGCTCAGGCCAAAGGCATTGATGGCCTTCTCTTTACTGGTAGCGCCAATACCGGTCATTTACTCCATCGCCAGTTTGCTGGGCAGCCGGGCAAAATGCTGGCTTTAGAAATGGGCGGCAACAACCCAATGGTCATCTCTAAGCAGTATGGCGAGCTTGATGCGGCAGTGTATACCATTATTCAATCCGCATTTTTAAGTGCAGGCCAGCGCTGTACCTGCGCACGGCGTCTTTACGTTCCTGAAGGGAATGAAGGTGATCTGTTACTTGAAAAGCTGGTCAGTGCCACTCAAAAATTGCGTATTGATCACCCCTTTGCTGAACCAGCACCTTTTATGGGGCCACAAATATCACAAGCGGCGGCGCAGTTCATTCTTGCTGCTCAGGACAATTTACGCGCCTTGGGTGGCGTCAGCTTGCTGGCCGCGACACCTTTGCAGGCGGCGTTTGTCACTCCGGGCATTATTGATGTCACCGCAGTTAGCCAATTGCCTGATGAAGAGTATTTCGGACCATTGTTACAAGTCGTGCGTTACCAAAGCTTAGAGCAAGCGGTACAACTGGCCAATGAAACTCGCTTTGGTTTATCGGCAGGCTTAGTGTCGACCAATGATGCCGAATGGGACTACTTTGTCGATCATATCCGCGCTGGCATTGTAAATCGTAATCGACAATTAACCGGAGCCAGTGGTGATGCACCGTTTGGTGGGCCGGGAGCGTCGGGAAATTTAAGACCAAGCGCCTATTACGCGGCTGATTACTGCGCATACCCAATGGCATCAATGGAAGGTCGTTCGACTGAACTGCCTGCCACGCTCAGCCCTGGGGTTGAGCTATAGCAGTAAACTTTATCTAAAACCCCATGCCGACTAGCATGGTTTAAACCGAGCACAGACAAGGAGGCGTTATGACGCCAACCGTTTTATTTCAATCATTATGGAATGACTACATTCAGCGCCTTTGCCCTTCTGCCGACAAAGTCCATCACTTGCTTCAAGAAGAGGAAGCGTTGATTAATGACCATATTGCGTTGCGAACCTTCAATGTTGCGCCATTAGGTATTGAAACGCTGGCTAAGCCTTTTCTTGCCTTAGGCTACGTTGCCTGTGGTGATTATGTGTTTGAAAGTAAGAAGCTGGTAGCGAAGCACTATGAACACCCTGATCCGACTCAGCCTAAAGTATTCATAAGCGAGCTGAAAGTGGAAGAGTGCTCACCTGCACTCCAAGCCATTGTGGAGAAGCTGGTACATCAAGTCGATAGCAATAAATTAAACAGCAGTGACTTTTTATATGGCGGTCGTCTATGGCAACTAAGCTACAGCGATTATTTGCAGCTTGCCAACGAAAGTGAATACGCCGCTTGGTTGGCGGCGCATGGCTATGGCGCAAACCATTTCACTGTTAGTGTTAATCAACTGCAGGCGTTTAATGAAGTGAAAGCGGTCAATGATCACTTACGCCAAGCGGGTTTTACCATCAATGAAAATGGTGGAGAAGTGAAAGGTACACCTGATGTGCTGCTTGAGCAGTCGTCGACCATGGCCGATAAAGTACCGGTGCAATTTACGGAAGGGGTGGAGGTGATTCCCGGTGGATTCTATGAATTTGCCAAACGCTATCCAATGGCTAACGGTGAACTCTATAGCGGTTTTGTGGCGGCCTCTGCAGATAAGATATTTGAAAGTACAGACATGCAATAGCCTCTCATCTTTTTACTTTCGTATCGAAATATCACCAAAGAAAAAGCCACCTGAGTTCCCCAAGGTGGCTTTATGCATTCAATCTCAATCATTTTGATTGAGATTAACGAGTTCCGTACACTACGATAGTTTTACCGTGGGCAGAAATTAAATTCTGCTCTTCGAGCATCTTCAAAATACGTCCCACAGTTTCACGAGAACAGCCTACAATTTGGCCGATCTCTTGACGGGTGATTTTGATTTGCATGCCATCTGGGTGCGTCATTGCATCAGGTTGTTTCGCTAGGTTGAGTAGCGTTTGTGCAATACGACCCGTCACGTCTAGGAAGGCTAAATCACCCACTTTTTGACTGGTGACTTGTAGACGTCGAGAAATTTGTGCAGACAGACGCATTAAGATGTCTGGGTTCACTTGGATAAGCTGACGGAATTTCTTAAATGAAATTTCCGCAACTTCACAAGGAGATTTTGCACGAACCCAAGCAGTACGCTCTTGGTCTTCTTCGAATAGACCAAGTTCACCGATAAAGTCACCTTGGTTTAGGTAAGAGAGGATCATCTCTTTACCTTCTTCGTCTTTAATCAATACCGCTACCGAGCCTTTGACGATGTAATACAGCGTCTCTGCTTTTTCGCCCGCATGAATCAACGTGCTTTTCGATGGGTATTTATGAATATGACAGTGTGAAAGAAACCACTCTAGTGTTGGATCGGTTTGAGGTTTACCTAGAACCATAATATCTCACTTCCTCTGCAGGGTACGCTTGCCGCTTTCCATATTGTAGCTAAGCCTAAAATAAGCTTACTAGGATAAGAGCACTTTCCAAATGCTGCAAGCTAACTTGTGTTTCGGTTAAGGATAGTATCCTTTTTCAGAAACGATTTCTTGATTTTAATCGTGTCAGTGGCATGATTTTTTACGCAAAACTGTGCACATGATCACGGTATGAAAAGTAACCGTCAACTTGTCCGATCACTTAGCCAATTTTACCTGTTTCAATCAATTGCTGCAGGATCGGTCTGACGATCAATTCCATCGCAAAACTCATCTTGCCACCCGGTACCACAATGGTGTTGTGGCGCGACATAAAAGAGCCATCAATCATGGCGAGCAGATAGGGGAAATCAACATTCTTTATACCGCGCAGGCGTATCACGACGAAGCTTTCATCCAAACTAGGGATGCCCTTGGCGTTAAGTGGGTTTGAAGTATCAACCGTCGGTACCCGTTGGAAGTTGATGTGAGTTCGTGAGAATTGGGGGGTGATGTAATTGAGGTAATCATCCATCGAACGGACGATGGAATCCATCACCGCTTCACGTGAATGGCCTCGATCACGAGTATCACGCACGTACTTTTGTATCCACTCAAGGTTAACGATTGGCACCATGCCTATCAAAAAATCGACATGCTGCGCGACGTTTACATCACCATCGACTACACCGCCATGCAGACCTTCGTAAAACATCACATCCGAGTTTTCCGGTAAATCTTGCCAAGGAGTAAAGGTGCCGGGCATTTGATTGTAGGGCACAGCTTCGTCAAAAGAGTGTAGATAGCGGCGAACTTGGCCTGTGCCTAATTTCCCATATTGGCGGAAAAATTCTTCCAATGCAGGAAAATCATTGGCTTGTGGGCCAAAGTAGCTAATGTGCTTCCCTTGTTCGCGCGCTTTACGAATTTCCACATCCATTTCTGGCCGTGTAAAACGATGGAAGCTATCCCCTTCAACCCATGCTGGTTTAATGTTCATCATATTGAACATTTTGCGAAAGGCTTCAGAGGTCGTAGTTGTACCGGCACCGGACGAGCCGGTGACAGCGATAATTGGATGTTTTGCTGACATGACAAACCCTGTCTGTATGTAACGTACTTGTTATCGATGGCTGCAATATAGCACGAAAAGAGTAGATTGTTTTGAGCTGAAATTATTTACGCAATTGAATATCCACACTTTCATGCAACTCAGAATAGACGATGATCGCTTCCCCTGTTGCGAGCTGTTTCTTTATTTGCTCGATTTTTTGATGCAATGGTACTTCCTGCTCTCCGTAATCAGTACCTTCGCGTAATACAAACGTTTCAATCAAATTATCCAGTGTTTCAGGCGCAATGTGCTGCCAAGGAATAAGCATGACGACCTCTTAAACTGTCATGGAGAAAAGGGTATCGATTTAAAGCGATATGTGATTAATCATGCGTTGCATTGATGGTCAATAGGGTTGCCGTGACGCAGGTTTTCGTAATAGGTTGGAAGTGCTTCTTCGAGCCAAAATTTAGGCTTAAGCGCGCTACCGCTGAGAAAACCGACATGGCCACCTTGGGTAAATAAGCGGTAATGGATATTCTCTGGTAAAGAAAATTTGGGGATCACGGCATCCGTCATAAAGGGATCATCTTGCGCTTGAATGATTTGTAGCGGCACGCGAATTTGTGTCAGCTTTGAAAGGCCTGAGCACTGCTGGTAGTAATCCTGCGCATCTTGAAAACCATGCAAGGGTGCGGTGATGAGATCGTCAAATTCGTAAAGTTTTTTGATGTGTTTAATTTGATGGTTAGAAATACCTAACTCATTATGTAAAAGATGCTGTTTCTTTAGTGCATTTTTTTTCAATGATGTCAGTAAGTAAGCGCGATAAACCTTTGAAAATCCCTGTTCAATGCGTGTGGAACACGCTGCCAGATCGAGTGGAGCGGAGACAACGGTTGCCGCGCTAACGATCGGGTCGTGATTATATTGCGCTAAGTAATTAACCAACATATTGCCGCCAAGAGAAATGCCCACCGCCACGATAGGTCGATTTGGGCATTGCTTGCGTATGTATTCGAGCACAAAGCGTGCATCTTCAACTTCACCAGAATGGTAAGCACGTGCCAGATGGTTCGGTTTGCCGCTACAGCCGCGAAAATGCATCATGACCGATAACCATCCCTGCTGTGCGAAGGCGTACATTAAGCCATTGGCATACGGGCTATGAAAACTGCCTTCTAAGCCATGAAACAAGATAAATAGAGGGTTATTTTGTACTCGCTCTGAGCGCCAATCATCACTCCAAGCAAGGTCTAAAAAATCACCATCAGGTGTAAACAGCGTTTGCCACAGCGGCTCAAAACGTGCGCGTTTGCGCAACAAACGAGGAAGCAGAGTCTGAAGGTGTGGATTTGTTAGTCCAGTAGCAGCGATAAATGAAGTCATAACCATAGCGTATTATTTTTATGAATTGCGACCAGTATACACCGAGCGAGCAATTGATGTAGTTACGGTTTTTGAGAATGAGGCGCCGGGGTTTTAAAAGCGAGATGCAAATGCTCACAGCCAAGCTGGCGACAGTAACGCAGCGTTAATTGTTCACCATGGTTATTCTGCAATGCCAATGCGTTGATACATTCCACGAGGTCAGCTTGCTGCTGCTTTTCAAGCTGCAGCTCAAATTGCAGCGCCTCGCGGTACAGCGTATCTGGCACCATGCTTTTCAAACGTCGTCTTAACTCTCGGTAACTGTGCAGCAGCGCTTCTGAACGGCCGATACATTGAGTGACATTTTGCCAGTCAGCATCGGCAACCGTCACTTGTTGCTCATCAAGCCATTTGAGTAGCAGCAATAAGTTGACGTTGCCGTGGAAGTTATTTTGTAAACTTAAGCACGCCTCTTTCACTTCTCGCACGCTGTAGTATTGCAAACTGAATTGCCATAAGCGTTCTAAGGTCAGTGATAATCGTACGTGCTCTTGGCTCATCTTAGCGACTGAATTCCTGCTCTAGTTGTTCGAGTGTCTCTTGTTCCGACATCCATTCCATTTCGATCGCTTCAAGTGCCGATTTACTGCGAGCTTGAAGCGCAATCACTTCGGTAAGTTTAGCTTTGTTTTCGGCTTCATACAGCGAAGTATCAGACAATTGCTCTTCAGTTTGCGCCAGTGCCGCGTTCAATGTGTCCATTTTCGCTTCGAGTTGTGTCAGTTTTTTGCGAATTGGTGCGGTTTGGATGCGAAATTCCGCTTCTCGGCGCTTTTGATCTTTTTTGGCTGCGGCACTGTTGCTGCTGTCTTTGGCAGGTTGCTGAGATTGAACTTCTCTACGTTCCGCTTTCTGTTGTTCTGTCAGCCACTTGTAGTAGTCGGTCAAATCCCCATCGAAAGGCGCGACTTGACGATCGTGCACCAAGTACAAGTCATCGGTGGTTGCGCGCAGTAGATAGCGATCATGGCTGACGATGACCATCGCACCTTCAAAGGTTTGCAGGGCAAACGTTAGGGCTTGACGCATATCCAAGTCTAAGTGGTTGGTGGGTTCATCAAGCAGCAGCAAGTTCGGTTTTTGCCACACAATTAGCGCAAGCACTAAGCGAGCCTTTTCACCCCCGGAAAACGGAGCGATTTTCTCTAGCGCTTTGTCGCCTTGGAAACCAAAACTACCCAGATAATTACGCAGCTCAAGTTCGTTTTTATCTGGGGCGATTTGCATCATGTGCTGCAGAGGGGTCTCTTCTGGATGCAGTGTTTCTAACTGATGCTGGGCAAAGTAACCAATTTTTACACCTTGCGAATAAGTGAGATCGCCGCCTTGTGGTTTTAACTCACCGGAGAGCAATTTAATTAATGTTGATTTACCCGCACCGTTACGCCCGAGTAATCCAATACGGCTTCCCGGTACAAGGTTGAGGCGAATTTTTTCTAAAATTAAACGTTCACCATACCCGGCGTAGACTTCGTCCATCATCATGATTGGGTTAGGCAGTGCTGAAGGCTCTCGAAATTCGAAATTAAATGGGTTATCAAATTGAGCTGGCAGCACTTTTTCCATTCGTTCCAACGCTTTGATACGACTTTGTGCTTGGCGAGCTTTGGAGGCCTTGTAGCGGAAACGGTCGATGTAGCTTTGCATGTGCACCATCTGCTTTTGCTGCTTCTGGTACATGGCTTGCTGCAAGATCAGTTTTTGCGCTCGTTGATTTTCAAACGATGAGTAGTTTCCGGTGTATTCATTCATGGTTTGATTTTCGATATGGATGATGCGTCCGACGATCGGATCAAGAAAATCGCGGTCATGGGAAATCAAGATCAAGGTGCCGGGATAGTTTTGTAACCAACGTTCAAGCCACATGACGGCGTCCAAATCCAAGTGGTTGGTTGGTTCATCAAGCAGCAGTAAATCCGAGCGGCACAACAGCGCTTGCGCTAAGTTTAAGCGCATCCGCCAACCACCCGAAAATTGCGTTAAACTCCATCCCATCTGTTCTTGGCTAAACCCCAAACCATCAAGCAGTTCAGAAGCACGGGCGCGAATACTGTATCCGCCGATAGTTTCAATCTTTCCATGCAGCTCTGCAACCAAGGTTCCTTGGTCTGCCTCTTCAGCAACGCTGAGGCGTCGTTCTAATTCACGATATTCACGATCGCCATCGATGACATATTCAATCGCATCGCGATCAAGAGCCGGAGTTTCTTGGGCAACCCAAGCCAGTTCCCAGTGAGCTGGTTTACTGAAGGAGCCAGCGTCAATAGATAGCTCATCTTTGAGTAGGGCAAAGAGCGTTGATTTGCCACAGCCATTTTTGCCTACTAGGCCAACTTTATCGCCCGGCTGGATAGTTGCAGAGGCCTTTTCAAGGAGCGGTTTACCGCCGCGCAGTAATTGAATATCAGAGAAGGTAATCATAAAAATCTATTTTTCATATCGAGACGTTATCGCGTGGAATAGTAGGGGCAATAAGGATAAATGTCGATCATTATGCAAATTGCGTTATTATGCTTAATAACATATTGATAACTATTGGGAGCGCAGACAAAAATGTCCACCACCGTCATGCCTGACCAAATTACACCTAAAATATTGGTGATTTATGCGCATCCTGAGCCATTAAACTCCATCGCCAATCAAACTATGCTGCACAATATTGCGTCACTTTCTCACGTCACTGTGCATGACTTGTATGCAACCTATCCCGATTTTTTTATCGATGTGCACGCAGAGCAGCAAAAACTACTTGAGCATGATGTGATTGTGTTTCAACACCCTCTTTATATGTATTCCTGCCCAGCGCTACTCAAAGAGTGGTTTGATCGCGTGCTTGCCAAAGGGTTTGCCTTCGGCGGACAGACGGCGTTGCATGGTAAATACTGGCGTAGCGTCATCACCACGGGCGGAAAAAAAGAAGCGTTTGATGAGCGGGGCTACAACAAATACCCACTGGATCAAATTCTCCAACCATTTGAATTAACCGCGGCTCTGTGTTGTATGAACTGGATGGAACCGTTAGTCCTCTACTGGTCACGTAATGTGAGTGATATGGAGCGCTATCAACACGCTGAGCATTATCGACACTGGTTGCAACACCCACTGGCCACACAAGGAGAGCTTGATGGCGTTAAGCGGTGATTTTTTACAAAGCAGCGTGGTGTTTTTAACCGCGGCTGTGGTGGCCGTACCGATTGCTCAGCGTGCAGGGTTGGGTTCGGTGCTCGGCTATTTGTTAGCCGGTGTAGCCATAGGCCCTTGGGGGCTGGGTTTAATCAGTGATGTGCAAGCCATATTACACTTTGCTGAATTTGGCGTGGTGCTGCTGTTGTTTCTGATTGGGCTGGAATTAAATCCCAAAAAATTGTGGCAGATGCGTGGGCCGATCCTTGGTTTGGGTGGCGCGCAGGTAGTGGTAAGTACCTTAGTCATCGCTAGTATTGCTTATCTATTAGGCGTTAACTGGCAGAGTAGTTTAGTGATTGGTATGGGCCTTGCGCTCTCTTCGACAGCAATCGCATTACGCGTAATTGAAGAGCAAGGGCTAACGCGCAGTGAAGCTGGCCAGTCTGGTTTTGCGGTACTGCTTTTTCAAGATATCGCTGTCATCCCGATGTTGGCCTTTTTGCCTTTACTGGCAGGCAACGCCGGTGGAAGCTGGTTAGATGTGACTTGGATGTTGGGTGGCATTACCGCTTTGCTGGTCGGGGGGCATTTTCTATTGAGCCCGCTGTTTCGTTATATTGTGACCAGTGGTGTGCGTGAACTTTTTACCGTTGCTGCCTTGCTGTTGGTGATTGGGATTGCACTGTTAATGCAGCAGCTTGGCTTGTCAATGGCACTCGGTACTTTCCTTGCTGGCGTGTTGCTGGCAGAAAGTGAATTTCGCCATGAACTTGAGATCGCGATTGAACCGTTTAAAGGGTTATTGCTCGGGCTATTTTTTATTGCCGTTGGAATGGCGGTTAATTTGGGCTTATTGGCGCAAGCGCCGCTGCAAGTGTTGGCGGCTGTATTAGGTCTAGTGGTGCTGAAAGGAGGAATCCTTTATCTCCTCGCGCGTTTATCGGGTACGCGTTCTAAAGCGCGCAGCAAAATGGCGGCGATCCTCAGCCAAGGCGGCGAGTTCGCGTTCGTGATTTTTACTGCGGCAAGCGCGCAGGGCGTGCTATCACCGGATCAAGTGGCCTTTTTGCTCGTTGTGGTCAGTCTGTCGATGGTCACCACACCTTTATTACTGATGATTCAGGACAAATGGTTTGCGCGAAAATTGAACCTCAGCAGTGACGATGAGATGCATTCCGATGTCGTCAATAAACAGCCGCAAATTATCATTGCGGGTTTTGGGCGTTTTGGGCAAATTGTAGGGCGTTTGATGTACGCCAATAAGATTAAAATTACCGTATTAGAAAGCGATGCCAGTCAAATTAAATTATTGAGAGAGTACGGTTATAACGTTTTTTATGGTGATGCGACTCAACTTGAACTGTTGCGCGCCGCGGGTGCAGAAGAAGCTGAGGCGATTGTTATCTGTACTGATGCGCCCGATGAAGTGATGAAAATTGTCGAGCTTTGTCAGCACCATTTCCCGCAGTTAAAGATCTTAGCTCGCGCTCGTAGCCGGGTAGAGGCGTATCAGTTACTCAGCCATGGGGTCGATAAATACTCGCGGGAAACTTTCTTAGGCGCTTTGGACCTCGGCCGACAAGTACTGGTCGAATTGGGCATGCACCCTTACCAAGCCAAGCGCGCCGAAGCACATTTTAGAAAACTCGATAATGCGATGCTCAAAGAGCTGCTACCGCAACATAACCAAGACAAACAACTCGCACTGCGCGCCAAAGAGGCACGTAAAGAGCTGGAAGAAATATTTGGGCGTGAAATGGATAATGATCGCCAATCTCGTCATTATTGGGAAAAATAACGCCAATCAATATTCAGTTGTAGGATGTAACGTGAAACAGAAAAAACGCTTTATTGCTGGTGCAAAGTGCCCAAGTTGTCAGTCACAAGATACTCTGCGCTGGTGGGTTGAAAACAACATAGAGCTCGTTGAGTGTGTCGAGTGCGACTACCATGAACAGCGAAAGCCCAAATCTGTAGAAAAAAGTGAACATGCTCGGCAAGAGATGATCGGGATTTTTAAACCAGAATAATTGAGTTTCTGGAATAGATCTTCATAATACGCCTCATACCGATCGATTTCTTAGGTTTGAAGATGACAACCTAGGAACAAACCTCCTTGGAGTTGTTATGAAAATTGAAAAGAACGTGGTTGTAAGCCTAGCCTACCAATTAGTATTGGAAGATGGTGCAGTCGTAGACCAATCAACAGTTGATGCACCACTAGATTACCTTCACGGTCACAACAATCTAATCACTGGCCTTGAAAATGAGTTAGAAGGAAAAGTTGTGGGCGATAAGTTCACAGCAACTATCGCTCCTGAAGAAGCGTACGGTGAATACAACGATGAGCTTGTACAACGTGTACCTGCTGAAGTTTTCCAAGGCGTTGATGAAATTGAAGTGGGTATGCGTTTTCTAGCGGATACTGACCAAGGCCAAATTCCAGTTGAAATCACGGAAGTGGATGGTGACGAAGTGGTAGTTGATGGTAACCACATGTTGGCTGGCCAAACATTAACGTTTGATGTAGAAGTCGTTGCGATTCGCGCTGCAACTGAAGAAGAAATCCAACATGGTCACATTCACCAAGCTGGTGGCTGTGGCCACGACCATGACCACGATCATGATCATGATCATGATCATGATCATGATCATGAAGGTGGTTGCTGTGGTGGTGAAGGCCATGACCATGGTGAGAAAAAAGAAGGTTGTTGCGGTGGCGGCAGCTGCGGTTCACATTAATCATTTTTTGGTTGGTAGTGCCAAAGTAGGCAGTAATAACCGACTGATACAATGAAATGGAAAGCGTTAATCGTCATGCGATTAGCGCTTTTTTGTTGCTTGTTAATTATTACAGTACTCACTTGCCGCCTACCTGCAACTTCAAGTTATTTGGGTATAGTTAATGTGTAGAACAGAAGTGTATTGCCTCTCAATTTATTAAGTTAAGGAATTCTCATGTCACAACCTTTTGCTATAGCAATTCATGGCGGCGCCGGAACCATCATTCGTCAACAAATGAGCGAATCATTAAAGCGCGATATTTTGAACACGCTAGAAAGTGCTGTTCGAGCGGGGCATCAAGTACTGGCACAAGGTGGTGATGCACTGGATGCGGTGGTTGAGGCTGTGAAAATACTTGAGGACTCTCCGTTGTTTAACGCAGGAAAAGGTTCGGTGTTAACGCATCAAGAGATGGTGGAGATGGACGCCTCTGTCATGCATGGCAAAATGATGGACGCAGGCGCGGTCGCTGGGGTTCGGCACATTAAAAATCCGGTGCAGCTCGCGCGTGATGTAATGAAGCACAGTGATCATGTGTTGTTGATTGGTGAGGGCGCAGAAGCGTTTGCTTTTACTCAAGGGCATCAATATACAGAACAAGATTACTTTTTTACTGAGCGTCGTTATGAACAGTTGCTAGCGATGAAAAGCAACAATCAATTTGCTTTGTCGGAATCAAAATTCCCAGATGACAAGAAATTTGGCACTGTTGGCGCAGTTGCATTGGATAAACAAGGCAACCTTGCGTCTGCTACTAGTACCGGTGGCATCACGAATAAAAAATTTGGTCGCGTCGGCGATTCTCCCATCATCGGTGCAGGAACGGTGGCTGAAAATGGTAATGTGGCGGTATCGACAACGGGCATGGGGGAATATTTCATTCGTAAAATGGTTGCCAGTGACGTTGCCGCTCGCATGCGTTATTTAAAAGAAGATGTTCATACCGCATGTGAAACCATTATTCAGGGTGAACTTAAAACGCTCGGTGGTGAGGGTGGATTGATCGCCATTGATGCGCAAGGCGACATTCATTTTGCAATGAACAGTTCCGGTATGTACCGTGCTTGTGTTGATCGTCAAGGAGAGCTAATCGTAAAAATATATTCGGATGAGTAACTTACGTGCCTAATAACTGAATCATTTATTAAGTTATATTTTTATGACATTTTCGTGTTTAAAAAAGGACTGCAAGGAAAAGGATTCGGTGCTAGAATCCTTTTTTAACTAGCAATCAGACTTGGAAAGATGGGAAATAACGTAGTCGTTCTAGGCACCCAATGGGGTGACGAAGGCAAAGGTAAAATCGTAGACCTTTTAACTGAAGATGCAAAATACGTGGTTCGCTACCAAGGCGGCCATAATGCAGGCCACACTTTGGTCATTGACGGTGAAAAAACCGTTCTTCATTTAATTCCATCCGGCATTCTTCGCAATAAAGTGAAATGCATCATCGGCAACGGTGTTGTGCTTTCACCTGACGCACTAATAAATGAAATGAAGCCTCTAGAAGAGCGTGGTATTCCAGTCCGCGAACGTCTTTTCATTTCTGAAGCTTGCCCACTTATTCTTCCTTACCACATTGCGCTTGACCAAGCTCGTGAAACGGCTCGTGGTAAAAAAGCAATTGGTACGACAGGTCGTGGTATCGGTCCTGCTTATGAAGACAAAGTGGCTCGTCGTGGTTTACGCGTTGGTGACTTGTTCGATATGGCTTCATTTGCAGAAAAGCTAAAAGAAGTGATGGAGTTCCATAACTTCCAACTTGAGCATTTCTACAAAGCTGAACCAGTAAGCTACGAATCCGTACTTGAGCAAGCACAAGGCTATGCTGATTTGCTGACTTCGATGGTGATCGACGTGACCGATGAACTTGATGCAGCGCGTAAGCGTGGCGACAAAATCATGTTCGAAGGTGCGCAAGGTACTATGCTTGATATTGACCACGGTACATACCCATACGTAACGTCTTCTAACACGACTGCTGGTGGTGTTGCTGCAGGTTCTGGTTTCGGCCCTCGTCATCTAGGTTATATTCTAGGTATCGCGAAAGCTTACTGTACTCGCGTTGGTGCAGGTCCATTCCCAACCGAATTGGATGATGAAATCGGTAATCACCTAGGCACGAAAGGCCATGAGTTTGGTGCTACAACAGGCCGTAAGCGCCGTTGTGGTTGGTTTGATGCGGTAGCGATGCGTCGCGCCATTCAAATTAACTCAGTCACAGGCTTCTGCTTGACTAAACTTGACGTACTTGATGGTCTAGAAGAGCTAAAAATCTGTACGGGTTACCAAATGCCAGATGGCTCAATTGCTCAAGTATCACCAATGGCAGCTGACGCTTTTGAAGCGGTAACACCTATTTACGAAACTATGCCTGGTTGGTCTGAAAATACTTTCGGTGCTAAATCAATTGATGCCCTGCCACAAGCGGCGCTTGATTACATCAAACGTATTGAAGAGTTGACAGGTGTACCTGTTGACATCGTTTCTACAGGTCCAGATCGTAACGAAACCATTATCAAGGTTCACCCATTTTCAGTTTAATGGTTGATTGATAAACGTTTTTAAAACCGGCTTTCAGAGCCGGTTTTTTTATACCTGTATTGATGATATTTTGTCCTTGGTGTGGCAATAAATGGCCGAATAACGGCAAATTTTGTCTAAAGAGTTTGCCGCACTGGTCGATAAAGTTATCAAGCCCAGCCCTAGATGAAACTGAGGCTATAATTTTAAGGCTATCGATAGACATAAAGAGTGCAGGTATGAAGCTACGAACGGTAGCAGCTTCATTGTTTTTAGCGCTGACCTCATCCTTGAGTCATGCCAACGTGGCGGAAGTGGGTGAGCCAGTCCCTATTTACACCGAAGCTGAACTAATCAAGTTAATTGAGCAAAATAAACATTTAGAGCAAGTCAAGGCCGACAACTGCCAATTGGTAGAAGATATTGTTGCGCGTGCTACTCGCATCAGCCTGCCTTCCTACGAGTTTTTGTATGGAGATATGCTAGCGTGGGGGGTCTGTGTAGATCAAGATGTCGAACTTGGCTTGTACTATATGGAAAATGCAGCTCATCAAGGTTTACCCGCTGCGTTAGAGCAGCTTGGGCGTTATTATTCGCGTGGTACTTTAGTACAGCAGGATAAAGAGCGAGCTATTCCCTATCTGCGTGAAGCCGCTGCGATGGGCAATATTAATGCTCGTATCCATCTAGCTGAGCTTTTGCTGCGTGATTATGGCAGCCCGCTTGATTATGAAGATGCTTATCGCTGGCTCTATAATTCGGTGACTATCGATCAAAGAATACATTCTCGGATCTCTATGCTCCGGCAGGGGTTAGAGCAGCGAATGCCACAAAATGTGGTTGCGCGAGCCAAGCGCAGAGATACGTTTTGGTAGCCTTCATTATTGCTTTTCTTATTTCGCCCACACGGTTGGGCGAAGTCATTTCTACGCTTTTCCTCTAACGCATTAGCCTATAATAATCAATACGCTGCTGTAGCTTCTGCCGTGAGTCAGTTATACTCTGGCTATCTCTCCTTGCTTTAGCAGGTCTGCCTATGTCTGAAATTATCAATAACGATCCTTTTGCGGATCGAGAATCTAGCAATTACGAAAATCCAATTCCAAGCCGAGAATTCATCCTCGAATTTCTAACCGAAGCCAATGTACCGATGAATCGTAATGATCTTTTTGAGGCATTGGGTTTGTCTGGTGAAGAGCAATACGAAGGGCTACGCCGTCGTTTGCGTGCGATGGAGCGAGATGGCCAATTGGTATTTACTCGTCGCCAATGCTATGCATTACCAGAAAAACTGGAAATGATCAAAGGTCACGTAATCGGACATAAAGATGGTCATGGGTGGGTTCGTCCTGATGGCAGCGTTGGCAAAGATAACGATGTTTTGCTACCTCATCACCAAATGCGTACCATTATTCATGGCGACTACGTGCTGGTACAACCGACAGGCACGGATAAAAGAGGCCGTAAAGAAGGGCGTTTGGTCCGAGTTTTGGAAGAACGTAAAACTCAACTTGTTGGGCGTTTCTTCCTCGAAAATGGCTACTCTTATGTCGTGCCCGATGATTCACGCATCACTCAAGACATCTTGATCCCTAATGAGCACAAAGGCGGAGCTCGCATGGGGAACGTGGTGGTGATTGAAATTACCGATCGCGGTGCCAGAGCAAGAGGAATGACAGGAAGGGTTGTTGAAGTACTTGGGGAAAATATGGCTCCCGGTATGGAGACACAAATAGCGATTCGCACTCACCAGATCCCTCATGAGTGGCCGCAAGAAGTATTAAAGCAAGTCGAAAACCTGAGAGAAGAAGTTCCAGAAGAGGCGAAGCAAGGGCGCGTGGATCTGCGTCAATTACCTTTAGTGACGATTGATGGTGAAGACGCGCGTGACTTTGATGACGCGGTTTATTGCGAAGCCAAAAAAGGTGGTGGCTGGCGTCTCTGGGTTGCGATTGCTGACGTAAGTTATTATGTGCGCCCCGATACGGCTTTGGATAAAGAAGCGATCAACCGTGGTAACTCAGTTTACTTCCCATCGCAAGTCGTCCCTATGCTACCGGAAGTACTGTCGAACGGTCTTTGTTCACTTAATCCACAAGTCGACCGTCTATGCATGGTGTGCGAGATGACAGTCTCTGCAACGGGCAAAATTTCGGGTTACAAACATTACGAAGCCGTGATGAACTCTCATGCCCGTTTAACTTACAACAAAGTACACGCCATTCTTGAAGGGGATGAAGAGCTACGCGAACGTTATCAAGCTGTGGTTCCTCATCTTGAAGAACTCTATTCGATGTATAAGGTGCTAAAAGCAGCGCGTGATGAGCGTGGCGGTATCGAATTTGAAACGATTGAAACTAAGTTTATCTTTAATGCTGAGCGTAAAATCGACAGCATTGAACCTGTTGTCCGTAATGATGCGCATAAAATAATCGAAGAGTGCATGATCCTCGCTAATATTGCTTCAGCATCGCTGGTGGAAAAAGCGAAAGAGCCCGCTCTGTACCGTATCCATGAATCACCGGGAGAAGAGCGTTTGACCGGTTTTAGGGATTTCTTAGGCGAGCTTGGTTTGAACTTAGCGGGTGGGCTAGAGCCTTCGCCAACCGATTACGCTAACTTAATGAAACAGATTGGTGAGCGCCAAGACAAAGAGTTGATCCAAACCATGTTACTGCGTTCCATGAAGCAGGCTGTGTATAACGCGGATAACTGTGGTCACTTTGGTTTAGCGCTCAAACGCTATGCGCACTTTACTTCACCTATTCGTCGCTACCCTG
Source organism: Vibrio anguillarum (assembly GCF_001989995.2). Classification (GTDB taxonomy): domain Bacteria; phylum Pseudomonadota; class Gammaproteobacteria; order Enterobacterales; family Vibrionaceae; genus Vibrio; species Vibrio anguillarum. The sequence goes on along the minus strand of NZ_JAHGUP010000027.1, from coordinate 35,657 downwards.
ATCTCCTATTGCACCGCGCAATTAAATATTTGATTGCCAAAGAATCGGGTAATCACACCGACCGTTGGACAACCACAGGTGGTTATCACTACTCTTTTGATGACATGGACTTCTATGGTCAGCAATGTTCAATGACAGAACGCCGTGCTGATGATGCGACGCGTGAAGTATCCGATTGGCTCAAGTGTGAATACATGCAAGATCATGTAGGCGAAGAGCTTGATGGAGTCATAGCCAACGTGACAGGTTTCGGTTTCTTCGTTCGTTTAACTGAGTTGCACATTGATGGATTGGTCCATATTTCAACGCTAGCGAATGACTACTATCAATTTGATCCCGTGGGACAACGATTGATCGGCGAAAGTTTTGGCAACATCTATCGCTTAGGTGACGCCGTTAAAGTCAAAGTGTTATCCGTCAACTTGGATGATCGTCAAATTGACTTTGAAATCGTGGGCACTAGCCGTAAGCTGCGCGGAGAAGGCAAGACAGCGAAGAAACGTGCAACGGATGCACGAGAGAAAGCACGTGGCAAGAAGGTGACGTCAAGTAAAGGAAAGGCAACTCCTTTAGTTGAAGCGACTAAACGCCCAGATGAAAAAAGTAGTGAAGGCTCAAAACCTGAACGAAAAAAAAGCAAAACAACAAAAGCACGCAAAAAGAAACCCGCGGCCAAAGCAAATAAAGCGCGTGCTAGTAAATAACGATCAATGGGTAAATCATGAGTAACGAATGTATTTATGGTATTCACGCGGTCAGCGCTGTACTTGAAAAAGATCCAGCGCGATTGATAGAAGCGTTTGTACTAAAAGGGCGACAAGATGATCGCCTGCTTCCACTGTTAAATGAACTGCAACATTGCGGTGTCTCTATTCAACAGATGGGACGTAAAACATTGGATGACAAGGCTCAAGGGGCGAATCATCAGGGCATCATTGCTCGTGTAAAACCAGCAAAACAGCTTAATGAGCATGATTTAGAAGCAATCATCGCACAGCATGAACAACCGCTATTACTTGTTTTGGATGGTGTTACCGATCCGCATAATCTCGGCGCATGCTTACGTAACGCCGATGCTGCCGGGGTCGCTGCAGTGATCGTACCGAAAGATAAGTCAGCACCAATGACGGCAACGGTCAGCAAAGTCGCTTGTGGCGCTGCTGAAACTGTGCCTTTAGTACGAGTGACGAATCTTGCACGTACCATGCGCGCCCTTCAAGAACAAGGCGTATGGTTTGTTGGCACTGCCGGTGAGGCGACGCATGACATTTACCAAGCCAAACTGACAGGGCCCCTTGCGATTGTTATGGGCGCTGAAGGGGATGGTATGCGCCGTTTAACGCGCGAAACCTGCGATGATCTGATCAAAATACCGATGGCGGGCACCGTTTCTAGCCTAAACGTATCAGTAGCGGCTGGGATCTGTCTGTTTGAAGCAGTGAGACAACGCCAAGCTGTATAATTGTGCAACAGGGATAAAAGGATAGGGTAGTGAGTGCTCACCTCATCTTTCTATCCCTTCTATTACTTCCTCAGTGAAAGAAGAAATAGATAGTTTATAAGTTTAATTTCTACACAGCGCTTGCATGTGTAATGGTGATCTGTATAATGCACCGCACTGGTTAAATCCAGTTGTGAACCAATGAGCAGTGAGGAGTAAACTGACCTAGCTGTTAGTTTAGTAACGTATACTCAGCTTATGTTCGCAGTTAATACAATTAGCTCTGTTGCGTTTAGTAATAGATTAAAGTTAATCGAAAATTAACTGACAATGTGCCTAATTTTGGCACTACGGTTTCACATAAATCAATCGGCATTCTCTCGTTTTAACGAGTTTGAGTGGCGATATTGTTTGTGTAATTTTTAATTATTGGAGCTCTGTCTCATGCAGAACCAACGTATCCGTATCCGCCTAAAAGCGTTCGATTACAAACTAATCGATGCTTCTACAGCGGAAATCGTTGAAACAGCTAAGCGTACCGGCGCACAGGTTCGTGGTCCTATTCCACTTCCTACTCGTAAAGAGCGTTTCACTGTTCTTATCTCTCCACACGTCAATAAAGATGCTCGTGATCAGTACGAAATTCGTACTCACAAACGTCTAATCGACATCGTTGAGCCAACAGATAAAACTGTTGATGCACTGATGCGCCTAGATCTAGCTGCTGGCGTTGACGTACAAATCAGCCTAGGTTAAGGGAGATTAGAAGAATGATTGGTCTAGTCGGACGTAAAGTGGGTATGACCCGCGTATTTACTGAAGAAGGCGTTTCTATCCCAGTAACTGTTGTTGAGGTTGAAGCAAACCGTATTTCTCAAGTGAAAACTCTTGAGACTGACGGCTATGCAGCAATCCAGGTAACTACTGGTACTAAGAAAGCCAACCGTGTAACTAAACCAGAAGCTGGTCACTTTGCGAAAGCAGGTGTAGAAGCTGGTCGCGGTCTTTGGGAATTCCGTTTAGAAAACGGCGAAGAGTTTGAAGTTGGCACTGAGCTAAATGTAGAACTTTTCAACGAAGTTAAAAAAGTAGACGTTACTGGTACATCTAAAGGTAAAGGTTTCCAAGGTGCAGTTAAGCGCTGGAATTTCCGTACCCAAGATATGACTCACGGTAACTCTTTGTCTCACCGTGCACCGGGTTCAATTGGCCAATGTCAAACTCCAGGTCGCGTGTTCAAAGGCAAAAAAATGGCAGGTCACATGGGTGCTGAGCGTGTAACGACTCAAAACCTAGAGATCGTACGTGTTGACGCTGAGCGCAATCTGCTTCTTATTAAAGGTGCAGTACCAGGTGCAACTGGCGCTAACGTGATCGTCAAACCAGCTATTAAAGCATAACGTCTAGGAGTAAGTAATGGAATTGATGGTTAAAGGTGCTAACGCACTAACTGTTTCCGAAACTACTTTCGGACGTGAGTTCAACGAAGCCCTTGTACATCAAGTAGTTGTTGCGTATGCAGCAGGTGCTCGTCAAGGTACTCGTGCTCAAAAGACACGTTCAGAAGTTTCTGGCGGTGGCGCTAAGCCATGGCGTCAAAAAGGTACTGGCCGTGCACGTGCTGGTACAATTCGTAGCCCAATCTGGCGTACAGGTGGTGTTACTTTTGCTGCGAAACCACAAGATCACAGCCAAAAAGTAAACAAAAAAATGTACCGCGGTGCTATGAAGAGCATTCTTTCTGAATTAGTTCGTCAAGAGCGTTTAATCGTTGTTGATAACTTCTCAGTAGAAGCACCAAAAACTAAAGAGCTATTAGCTAAGCTTAAAGAACTTGAGCTTAACGATGTACTCATCGTTACTGGCGAAGTAGACGAGAATCTATTCTTAGCTGCTCGCAACCTATATAAAGTTGACGCACGTGACGTAGCGGGTCTTGACCCAGTTAGCCTAATTGCGTTTGACAAGGTTCTAATGACTGCAGAAGCAGTTAAGCAAGTTGAGGAGATGCTGGCATGATCAGTGAAGAGCGTCTACTAAAAGTTCTACGTGCACCGCACATCTCTGAAAAAGCAACTATGACTGCTGAGAAAGCGAACACTATCGTTTTCAAAGTAGCAAAAGATGCAACTAAGAAAGAGATCAAAGCAGCTGTAGAAAAGCTATTTGAAGTTGAAGTTAAGTCTGTAAATACTCTTATCACTAAGGGTAAGACCAAACGTCAAGGTCTACGCCAAGGTCGCCGCAGCGACGTTAAAAAAGCGTATGTGACTTTGAAAGAAGGTCAAGATCTTGACTTTGTTGGCGGCGCGGAATAACAGGAGTAGTTGAATAATGGCTATTGTTAAATGTAAGCCGACTTCCCCTGGTCGTCGTCACGTCGTTAAAGTTGTTAACGCTGACCTACACAAGGGTAAGCCATACGCACCTCTTCTAGAGAAAAACTCTAAGAATGGTGGTCGTAACAACAACGGTCGTATCACAGTACGTCATATCGGTGGTGGTCATAAGCAACACTATCGTTTGGTTGACTTCAAACGTACTAAAGATGGCATCCCAGCGAAAGTTGAGCGTCTAGAATACGATCCAAACCGTAGCGCAAATATCGCTCTAGTTCTGTACGCAGACGGCGAGCGTCGTTACATTATCGCACCTAAAGGTGTTCAAGCTGGTGATACAATCCAGTCTGGTGTTGATGCGCCAATTAAAGCAGGTAACACTCTGCCAATGCGCAACATCCCAGTGGGTTCTACTATTCACTGTGTTGAACTTAAGCCTGGTAAAGGTGCACAGCTAGCTCGTTCGGCTGGTGCATATGCTCAACTTGTCGCTCGCGACGGTACTTATGCAACTATCCGCCTACGTTCTGGTGAAATGCGCAAAGTACTTTCTGAAGGCCGTGCAACAATCGGTGAAGTTGGTAACTCTGAGCACATGCTACGTGAACTAGGTAAAGCTGGTGCTTCACGCTGGCGCGGCGTACGTCCAACTGTACGTGGTGTAGTAATGAACCCGGTTGACCACCCACACGGTGGTGGTGAAGGCCGCACATCTGGTGGTCGTCACCCAGTATCTCCTTGGGGTATGCCTACTAAGGGCTTCAAGACTCGTAGCAACAAACGCACCGACAAGTACATCGTACGTCGTCGTAATAAGTAATCTATATAAGAGGATAAGCCATGCCACGTTCTCTCAAGAAAGGTCCATTTATTGACCTACACTTGCTGAAGAAGGTAGAGAAAGCGGTGGAAAGCGGAGACAAAAAGCCTATTAAGACTTGGTCCCGTCGTTCAATGATCATTCCATCAATGATTGGTTTGACCATCGCTGTCCATAATGGTCGTCAGCACGTTCCAGTATTTGTCACTGATGAAATGATCGGTCACAAACTGGGCGAATTCGCACCAACTCGTACTTACCGTGGTCACGCTGCGGATAAGAAAGCTAAGAAGCGCTAAGGAGTAAATGATGGAAGCTATTGCTAAACATAACTTTGCTCGCATTTCTCCTCAGAAAGCTCGCTTAGTTGCAGATCTAATCCGTGGTAAATCTGTGGATCAGGCTCTTGAAATCCTAACTTTCAGCAACAAAAAAGCGGCTGTATTAGTTAAGAAAGTTCTAGAGTCAGCTATCGCTAACGCAGAACACAACGAAGGTGCAGATATCGACGATCTTAATGTCGCTAAAATCTTCGTAGATGAGGGCCCGGTCATGAAGCGTATTATGCCTCGTGCAAAAGGCCGTGCGGATCGTATCTTGAAGCGTTCAAGCCACATCACTGTTGTTGTAGCAGACCGCTAAGAGACTAGGAGAGTAAGCAATGGGTCAGAAAGTACATCCTAATGGTATTCGTCTTGGCATCGTTAAGCCTTGGAATGCTACATGGTTTGCTAACACCAAAGATTTCGCTGACAACCTAGACGGCGACTTCAAGGTACGTCAGTTCCTTACTAAGGAACTTTCAAAAGCGTCTCTATCACGCATCGTTATCGAGCGTCCTGCTAAGAGCATTCGTGTGACTATCCACACTGCTCGCCCAGGCGTTGTTATCGGTAAGAAAGGTGAAGACGTTGAGAAGCTACGCGCAGCTGTAGCTAAAATTGCAGGTGTACCAGCGCAAATTAACATCGCTGAAGTACGTAAGCCTGAGCTAGACGGCCAATTAGTGGCTGATAGCATCGCGTCTCAACTAGAGCGTCGCGTTATGTTCCGTCGTGCTATGAAGCGTGCGGTACAAAATGCTATGCGTCTAGGCGCTAAAGGTATCAAAGTGGAAGTAAGCGGTCGTCTTGGCGGCGCTGAAATTGCACGTTCTGAGTGGTACCGTGAAGGCCGTGTGCCTCTACACACTCTACGTGCTGACATTGATTACGCAACTTCTTCGGCTCACACTCAATACGGTGTGATCGGCGTTAAAGTTTGGATCTTCAAGGGTGAAATCCTTGGTGGTATGCCAGCTGCAAACGCTGTTGAGCCAAAGGCTGACAAGCCTAAGAAGCAGCGTAAAGGCCGTAAGTAAGGAGTCGACTGATGCTACAACCTAAACGCACTAAGTTCCGTAAGGTTCATACTGGTCGCAACCGCGGTCTAGCTAAAGGTACTGACGTAAGCTTCGGTACATTTGGTCTTAAAGCCGTTGGACGTGGTCGTCTAACTGCTCGTCAGATCGAAGCGGCACGTCGTGCAATGACACGTCACGTTAAGCGTCAAGGTAAAATCTGGATCCGTGTGTTCCCAGATAAGCCAATCACTGAAAAACCACTAGAAGTTCGTCAAGGTAAGGGTAAAGGTAACGTTGAGTACTGGGTAGCCCAAATCCAACCTGGTAAGGTTATGTACGAAATGGACGGTGTACCTGAAGAATTGGCACGTGAAGCGTTCCGCCTAGCGGCTCGTAAACTGCCATTCAAAACTACATTCGTAATTAAACAGGTGATGTGATGAAAGCACTAGATCTACGCGCAAAAAGCGCTGAAGAGCTTAACGCTGAGCTACTGAATTTGCTACGTGAACAGTTCAACTTGCGCATGCAAGCTGCAACTGGTCAACTACAGCAAACTCATACTTTGAAAGCTGTACGCCGTGATATCGCACGCGTTAAAACTGTTTTGACTGAGAAGGCAGGCGAATAATGAGCGACAAAATTCGTACTCAACTAGGTCGTGTTATTAGTGACAAGATGGATAAATCTATCACTGTTGCTATCGAGCGCATGGTGAAACACCCAATTTACGGTAAATTCGTAAAGCGTACGACTAAAGTACACGCACATGACGAAAACAACGAGTGTGGCCTAGGCGATACCGTTGAGATTCGTGAGTGTCGTCCTCTGTCTAAGACTAAGTCTTGGACATTGGTTAAAGTTATAGAAAAAGCGAAGATGTAATCATCGTTATTCTATGATTTTAAACGGCTCCAAAGTTTTTTTGGAGCCGTTTATTTTTTGTCTACCCAATCTTAGGAAAGGGTGGTACAATTCGCGTCCCTTTTAAAGAGGCAGCCCGACCCGAGAGGGTCTAGTTTTAATATTTAGCGGAGCACTAACAATGATCCAAATGCAAAGTACACTTGATGCAGCTGATAACTCAGGCGCGCGCAAGGTAATGTGTATTAAGGTTCTGGGTGGCTCTCACCGCCGTTATGCACATATCGGTGACATCATCAAAGTTACAGTGAAGGAAGCAATTCCTCGCGGTAAAGTTAAAAAAGGTGATGTACTGAAGGCGGTGGTAGTTCGCACCCGTAAAGGCGTACGTCGTCCAGACGGTTCTGTCATTCGCTTCGACCGTAATGCTTGCGTATTGTTGAACAATAATACAGAGCAACCTATCGGTACACGTATCTTTGGTCCAGTGACTCGTGAACTTCGCAATGCGAAATTTATGAAAATCGTGTCACTAGCACCTGAAGTTCTGTAAGGAGCGGCACACATGGCAGCTAAAATCCGTCGTAATGACGAAGTAATCGTTCTTGCTGGTAAAGATAAAGGCAAGAAAGGTAAAGTAACTAAGGTTCTCGTAACTGGTAAAGTTATCGTTGAAGGTATCAACCTTGTTAAAAAACACCAAAAGCCGGTTCCGGCTCTAGGTCAACAAGGTGGCATCGTTGAACAAGAAGCAGCTATTGATGCTTCTAACGTTGCAATCTTTAACGCAGCAACTGGTAAAGCGGACCGTATCGGTTTCCGTTTTGAAGACGGCAAAAAAGTTCGTTTCTTCAAATCTAACGGTGAAATCGTTTCTAACTAATTAGAAGTAATTTGGAGTTCTACTATGGCGAAACTGCATGATTACTACAAGTCGTCTGTAGTGACTGAACTGACCAAACAGTTCGGTTACACAAGCGTCATGCAAGTCCCTAGGATTGATAAAATCACCCTAAACATGGGCGTTGGTGAAGCTATCAACGATAAGAAACTATTAGAAAATGCAGCAGCTGATATGGCTACGATCTCTGGTCAAAAACCACTGATCACTAAAGCTCGTAAATCTGTTGCAGGTTTCAAAATTCGTGAAGGCTACCCAATTGGTTGTAAAGTAACCTTGCGTGGCGAACGTATGTGGGATTTTTTAGAGCGTTTAATCTCTATTGCACTTCCACGTGTACGTGACTTCCGTGGTGTTAGCGCTAAGTCTTTTGACGGACGCGGTAACTACAGCATGGGCGTTCGCGAGCAAATCATCTTCCCAGAAATCGACTACGATAAAGTCGATCGTGTACGCGGTCTTGATATCACTATCACGACTTCTGCTGGTACCGATGAGGAAGGCCGTGCTCTGCTGGCTGCCTTTAACTTCCCATTCCGTAAGTAAGGTGAAGGGTTACTGTTATGGCTAAACAATCAATGAAAGCACGTGAAGTAAAACGTGCAAAGCTAGTAGCTAAGTTCGCAGAAAAGCGTGCAATGCTAAAAGCTACCATCAGCGATGTAAACGCATCTGAAGAAGATCGTTGGAACGCAGTTCTTAAACTGCAAGCTCTTCCACGTGATTCAAGTGCTTCACGTCAGCGCAACCGTTGCAACCAAACTGGTCGTCCACACGGTTTCCTACGTAAGTTCGGTCTAAGCCGCATCAAAGTTCGCGAAGCTTGCATGAAAGGCGAGATTCCTGGACTTCGTAAGGCTAGCTGGTAATTGCCACTTAATCATTTGGAGTAAATCTTATGAGCATGCAAGATCCGATTTCGGATATGCTGACCCGCATTCGTAACGGTCAGGCAGCAAATAAAGTTGCTGTAAAAATGCCTTCTTCAAAGCTTAAAGTTGCAATTGCTGCACTGCTAAAAGCTGAAGGTTATATCGCAGATTTCGCTGTTGAAGGCGAAGTAAAACCTGAGCTAGAAGTTACTCTTAAGTACTTCCAAGCTAAACCAGTAATCGAGCAAATCCAACGTGTTTCACGTCCTGGTCTACGCGTTTATAAGAAAAAAGACGCGTTACCAACAGTGATGGGCGGTATGGGTGTTGCTGTGGTGTCCACTTCCAAGGGTCTGATGTCTGACCGTGCTGCTCGCAAAGCAGGTCTTGGCGGTGAAATCATTTGCTACGTAGCGTAAGGAGTAGGATATGTCTCGTGTTGCTAAAGCACCTGTCGCTATTCCAGCTGGCGTAGAGGTGAAACTAAACGGCCAAGAAATCACTGTAAAAGGTGGTAAAGGTGAGCTGACTCGCGTCCTGAATAAAGGCGTAGTTATTGCACAGGAAGAAAACAACCTTACTTTCGGTCCTCGTGAAGGTGTTGCTAACGCTTGGGCACAAGCAGGTACTGCTCGTGCACTAGTAAACAACATGGTTGTTGGTGTTACTGCAGGCTTTACTAAGAAGCTTGTTCTTAAAGGTGTTGGTTACCGTGCTGCTATTAAAGGCAACTCAGTAAGTCTTACTTTAGGCTTCTCACACCCTGTAGAGCATGAACTACCAGCGGGTATCAATGCTGAATGTCCTAGCCAAACTGAAATTGTCCTAACTGGTTGCGATAAGCAAGTAGTGGGTCAAGTTGCGGCTGACATCCGTTCTTACCGTGAGCCAGAACCTTATAAAGGTAAAGGCGTCCGTTACGCAGATGAAAATGTGCGTAGTAAAGAAGCTAAGAAGAAGTAAGGTAACACTATGGATAAGAAAGCATCTCGCATCCGTCGTGCTACACGCGCACGTCGTAAGATTGCTGAACTGGGTGCAACTCGCCTAGTAGTACACCGTACTCCTCGTCACGTGTACGCTCAGGTTATCGCATCAAACGGCTCTGAGGTTATCGCAGCAGCTTCTACTGTAGAAAAAGCGATCCGTGAGCTAGTTAAGAACACCGGTAACGTAGACGCAGCTAAAGCGGTAGGTAAAGCTATTGCAGAACGCGCTCTTGAAAAAGGCGTATCAGCTGTTGCGTTTGATCGTTCTGGTTTCCAATACCACGGTCGAGTAGCGGCGCTAGCAGAATCTGCTCGCGAAGCTGGTCTGAAATTCTAAGGTAGGGTTGGAAGATGGCTAAAGAACAACAACAAGCTAGTGATTTGCAAGAAAAATTAATCGCAGTTAACCGTGTTTCTAAAACGGTTAAAGGTGGTCGAATCATGAGCTTTACTGCACTAACTGTAGTTGGTGACGGTAATGGTCGCGTAGGTTTCGGATACGGCAAAGCTCGTGAAGTACCTGCAGCGATTCAAAAAGCAATGGAAAAAGCGCGTCGTAACATGGTTACTATCGCTCTTAACGAAGGCACTCTTCACCACGCGGTGAAAGGTCGTCACTCGGGCTCTAAAGTTTACATGCAGCCAGCTGCAGAAGGTACAGGTGTTATCGCCGGTGGTGCGATGCGTGCTGTACTAGAAGTTGCCGGTGTACATAACGTACTTGCGAAAGCGTACGGTTCTACTAACCCAATCAACGTTGTTCGTGCAACAGTTGCTGGTCTAGTAGATGTGAAGTCACCAGAAATGGTTGCAGCTAAACGTGGTCTCACTGTTGAAGCGATTTCGGAGTAAGCACCATGGCAACTATTAAAGTAACTCAAACTAAAAGCTCAATTGGTCGTCTACCAAAGCACAAAGCTACTTTGCGTGGTCTAGGCCTTCGTCGTATCAACCATACAGTAGAACTTGAAGATACACCGTGTGTACGCGGTATGATCAACAAGGTTTACTACATGGTTAAAGTTGAGGAGTAATCAGAATGCGTTTGAATACTCTATCACCGGCTGCTGGTTCTAAGCACGCTCCTAAGCGTCTAGGCCGTGGTATCGGTTCTGGCCTTGGTAAAACAGGTGGCCGCGGTCACAAAGGTCAAAAGTCACGTTCTGGCGGTACAGTTCGTCCAGGTTTTGAAGGCGGTCAAATGCCTCTAAAACAACGTCTACCTAAATTCGGTTTCACTTCTCGTAAGAGCCTAGTGTCTGCTGAAATTCGTCTAGCTGAGCTAGCGAAAGTTACGGGTGACGTGGTCGATCTAAACAGCTTGAAAGCAGCTAACCTAATCACTAAGAACATCGAAAATGTTAAAGTTGTTCTTTCTGGTGAGATTAGCAAAGCAGTGACTGTGAAAGGTCTTCGCGTGACTAAAGGCGCTAAAGCTGCAATCGAAGCTGCAGGCGGTAAAATCGAGGAATAATCTCGAGGAACGAGGTACAGATGGCTAAGAAACCAGGACAAGATTTTCGTAGTGCTCAGAGCGGCTTAAGTGAGCTAAAGTCGCGCTTATTATTCGTAATTGGTGCACTTTTAGTATTCCGAGCCGGTTCTTTTGTGCCGATTCCTGGTATTGACGCAGCTGTACTTGCCGATTTGTTCGAACAGCAAAAAGGTACCATCGTTGAAATGTTTAACATGTTCTCCGGTGGTGCTCTTTCGCGTGCATCTATCTTAGCATTGGGCATCATGCCGTATATTTCGGCGTCAATTGTTGTCCAATTGCTAACTGTAGTTCATCCAGCGTTAGCCGAACTCAAGAAAGAGGGTGAGGCAGGGCGTCGTAAGATTAGCCAATATACGCGTTATGGCACGCTTGTACTTGCAATATTCCAAGCTATTGGTATCGCAACAGGCTTACCAAACATGGTCAACAATCTGGTTGTTATCGACCAAACCATGTTTACCCTGATTGCTACCGTGAGTTTAGTAACTGGCACCATGTTCTTAATGTGGTTAGGTGAACAAATTACTGAGCGTGGAATAGGAAATGGTATTTCCATTTTGATTTTTGCAGGTATTGTTGCTGGATTGCCTTCGGCAATCGGACAAACGATTGAGCAAGCGCGTCAAGGTGAATTGCATGTGCTTCTTCTGTTGTTAATTGCGGTACTTTCTTTTGCTGTAATTTATTTCGTTGTTTTCATGGAGCGTGGTCAGCGTCGTATTGTCGTTAACTATGCAAAGCGTCAACAAGGTCGTAAAGTGTTTGCAGCGCAAAGTACTCACTTGCCATTGAAAATTAATATGGCGGGTGTAATACCTGCAATTTTTGCATCGAGTATTATTTTGTTCCCAGGAACATTAGCTCAGTGGTTTGGTCAAAATGGTGAGAGCAGCACATTCGGTTGGTTAACTGATGTGTCTTTGGCTCTTAGCCCTGGTCAACCTCTGTACGTTATGCTTTATGCAGCAGCGATTATTTTCTTCTGTTTCTTTTACACAGCGTTGGTGTTTAACCCTCGTGAAACAGCGGATAACTTGAAGAAGTCCGGTGCGTTCGTACCCGGCATCCGCCCAGGTGAGCAGACAGCGAGATACATTGATAAAGTAATGACCAGACTAACCTTAGCGGGTGCTCTCTACATTACCTTTATCTGTCTGATTCCCGAGTTCATGATGGTCGCGTGGAACGTACGTTTCTACTTCGGCGGCACATCACTACTTATCGTAGTGGTTGTGATTATGGACTTTATGGCACAGGTACAGACTCATATGATGTCCCAACAGTATGATTCTGTGTTGAAAAAAGCAAATCTGAAGGGCTACGGCCGTTAATTCAGATTTCACTTACGGAGTTTAGCAATGAAAGTTCGTGCTTCCGTTAAAAAAATCTGTCGTAACTGTAAAGTAATCAAGCGTAACGGCGTCGTTCGCGTGATTTGCAGTGAGCCAAAGCACAAGCAGCGCCAAGGCTAATTAGCAGAAATTTTTACTTGAAATATAAAGGTCGGTCGAGTATATTCCTCGGCCTACCTTTTGTGTGCAAAAGAAGTAGTATGCCGCAGCGTATCCTCGACGGGCTTTGCTGCGGATAATTTCTTATATAAGTACTAGGAGTGAATAGTGGCCCGTATAGCAGGCATTAACATTCCTGATCAGAAGCATGCTGTAATTGCATTAACTGCAATCTACGGCATCGGTAAGACCCGTTCGAAAGCTATCTTAGCTGATTTGGGTATTGCTGAAAGTGTTAAGATCAGTGAACTAACTGAAGAGCAGATCGATCTACTGCGTGATGGTGTAGCTAAATACACTGTAGAGGGTGATCTTCGTCGTGAAGTTTCCATGAACATCAAGCGTCTTATGGACCTTGGCTGTTACCGTGGTCTTCGTCATCGTCGCAGTCTACCACTACGTGGACAGCGTACTAAAACCAACGCTCGTACCCGTAAGGGTCCGCGTAAACCGATCAAGAAATAGTCGGAAGGGTATAGAGTACAATGGCAAAACAACCAACTCGCGCACGTAAGCGTGTACGCAAGCAAGTTGCTGATGGCGTAGCGCACATCCATGCATCTTTCAATAACACAATCGTAACTATCACAGACCGTCAAGGTAATGCTCTAGCTTGGGCAACTGCTGGTGGTTCTGGTTTCCGCGGTTCTCGTAAGTCTACTCCGTTCGCTGCACAGGTTGCTGCTGAGCGTTGTGCTGAAATGGCTAAAGAATACGGCCTTAAGAACCTAGAGGTTATGGTTAAGGGTCCAGGTCCAGGTCGTGAATCAACTGTTCGCGCACTGAACGCTGCTGGTTTCCGTATCACTAACATTGTTGATGCGACACCAATCCCTCATAACGGTTGTCGTCCACCTAAGAAACGCCGCGTATAACGTTTCTAGGAAGATTGGAGAAAGATCATGGCAAGATATTTGGGTCCTAAGCTGAAGCTTAGCCGCCGCGAAGGTACTGACTTGTTCCTTAAGTCAGGCATTCGTGCGATTGATACCAAGTGTAAAATTGACAACGCACCAGGTGTACACGGCGCTCGTCGCGGTCGTCTATCTGAGTACGGTGTTCAGCTTCGTGAGAAGCAAAAAGTTCGTCGTATTTATGGCGTTCTAGAAAAACAATTCCGTAACTACTACAAAGAAGCTGCACGTCTTAAAGGCAATACTGGTGAAAACCTACTTCAGCTTCTTGAAGGTCGTCTTGATAACGTAGTTTACCGCATGGGCTTTGGCGCTACTCGCGCAGAAGCACGTCAGCTAGTAAGCCACAAAGCTATCCTAGTTAACGGTAAAGTTGTAAACGTTCCTTCTTTCAATGTTGCGGTTAACGACGTTGTTGCAATCCGTGAGAAAGCTAAAAAGCAATCTCGCATTAAAGCAGCTCTAGAAGTTGCTGAACAACGCGAAAAACCAACTTGGATTGAAGTAGATGGCGGCCAAATGGAAGGTACATTCAAGCGTATGCCTGAGCGTTCTGACCTGTCAGCTGACATCAACGAACAATTGATCGTCGAGCTTTACTCTAAGTAAGGTTAAACTAAAGAGAGGACACAATGCAGGGTTCTGTAACAGAATTTCTTAAGCCACGTCTTGTTGATATCGAACAGATTAGCACGACACACGCAAAAGTAACTCTTGAGCCGTTAGAGCGTGGTTTCGGCCATACTCTGGGTAATGCACTTCGCCGTATTCTTCTATCTTCAATGCCAGGTTGTGCTGTAACTGAAGTAGAGATTGAAGGCGTACTACACGAGTACAGCACCAAAGAAGGCATTCAAGAAGATATCCTTGAGATCCTTCTGAACCTAAAAGGTTTGGCTGTTCGCGTTGCCGAAGGCAAAGATGAAGTGTTCATTACGCTGAACAAATCAGGCTCGGGCCCTGTTGTTGCAGGTGACATCACCCATGATGGTGATGTAGAGATCACTAACCCTGAGCACGTGATTTGTCATCTAACGGATGACAACGCTGAGATCGCTATGCGTATCAAAGTAGAACGTGGTCGTGGTTATGTTCCAGCTTCAGCTCGTATCCATACTGAAGAAGATGAGCGTCCAATCGGTCGTCTACTTGTAGATGCTACTTACAGCCCAGTAGACAAAATTGCCTACTCTGTGGAAGCCGCTCGCGTAGAACAACGTACTGATTTAGATAAGCTCGTTATCGATATGGAAACGAACGGTACTCTAGAACCTGAGGAAGCAATCCGTCGTGCGGCAACTATTCTTGCTGAACAATTGGATGCGTTCGTAGATCTTCGTGATGTACGTGTACCTGAGGAGAAGGAAGAGAAGCCAGAATTCGATCCAATCCTACTGCGTCCTGTAGACGATCTTGAACTAACAGTTCGCTCTGCTAACTGTTTGAAAGCAGAAGCGATTCACTACATCGGTGATCTAGTACAGCGCACTGAGGTTGAGCTACTTAAAACGCCAAACCTTGGTAAGAAATCTCTTACAGAGATTAAAGACGTGCTTGCATCACGTGGTCTATCTTTGGGCATGCGCCTAGAGAACTGGCCGCCAGCGTCTATCGCTGAAGATTAATCGATACTAGTTAGAAGGATTAGGTCATGCGCCATCGTAAGAGTGGTCGTCAACTCAACCGCAACAGCAGTCATCGCAAAGCGATGTTCAGCAACATGGCTAGCTCTCTAGTACGTCATGAAGTTATCAAGACTACTTTGCCAAAAGCAAAAGAGCTACGTCGCGTCGTTGAGCCTTTGATTACACTAGCTAAGACTGACAGTGTTGCAAACCGTCGTCTAGCATTTGCTCGCACTCGTGATAACGAAGTTGTGGCAAAACTATTTAACGAACTAGGTCCACGTTTTGCAGCTCGCCAAGGCGGCTACACACGTATCCTAAAGTGCGGTTTCCGTACTGGTGATAAAGCTCCAATGGCATACATTGAGCTTGTCGATCGCCCAGAAGTAGCTGTAGAAGCTGCTGCTGAGTAATCAGTTCGTATAATTAAAAAAGCCGAGTAGTAATACTCGGCTTTTTTGTATGCGTAGATTTTATCTTTGAACACAGGCTAACCAGATAATTATGCGTAGTGTCGTTTTTGATAGATGTTAAGTAAGAAATACTAATAAAAAAAGGTCAGCGAATGCCAACCTTCTCACTATCAATTCTATTTATAGAATATCGAGTAGCTCTACTTCAAATACTAGAGCTGCAAAAGGAGGAATTGCAGCGCCAGCGCCACGCTCACCGTAGGCAAGATCTTGTGGAATATAGAGTTTCCATTTTGAACCCACAGGCATCAGTTGTAGTGCTTCTACCCAACCTTTGATTACACCTGTTACTGGGAATTCAGCTGGTTGACCGCGAGATACAGAGCTATCAAATACTGTACCGTCAGTCAATTCACCGTGGTAATGAACACGTACTTGCTTGTCAGATGTCGGGATATCCCCCGTACCTTCTGTAAGAATTTCGTACTGTAGACCAGATTCAAGCACGGTCACTTCAGGGCGTAGTGCGTTATCTGTTAAGAATACTTCACCGTCGGCTGCGGCTGCTTTGGCAGCTTCTTGGCGCAGAGATTCTGCACGCATGTGCAACTCTTGCAGTGCATTATTGATTTCATCAATTTCAATTGATGGCATGTCGCCTACTAATGCGGTTGCGATACCTGCGGCGATTGCGTCAACGTTAAGTCCTTCTAGACCACTACCCGCAAGTTGTTGGCCCATTTGTAGACCGATACCGTAGCTTGCTTTTTGCTCTACAGTGTCAAATTTTACTTCAGACATAAACAGTCACTCTTTTTATGTAAATAAACAAGTGCCAAAGGATATCAGTTTCAAGCATGGGATGAAATGCTAATGGAAAATATCCAATATTGAACCTTCAGGTTGTGACAAATCGCAGATCCCAAAGAAAAATGTTCAAGATTGTGTCAACGTTTACGTTATCGCCACCTTGGCTCTATACTGATCCCTCTTGAGTTTTTATACTGTAGCTCGACAGAAAAGGAGACGGGTTAAGATGAATCGTCGTCACAAGAAGAAACCGCAAACTGATTATTTAGCGTTTATCCAACAGAAGTGGCATGCATTCGATTGGCGTGGCCTTATTTTACGTGTTCGCACAGTTTGGCTGGCGCTGCCTAAGCTTCACCAGCGCGCTTTATTAGCGATCGTTCCAGTAGTGTGTTTGCTCATTATTATTCCTTTTCCTGAGCGAACAGAGCAGGCCGCTGTACCGAAAAGTAGTGAGCGTGTGGAAATTAGCATAAATACGGTTGGGTTGAGTGAACAAAAAACGCCTCAACAAACCGATCGTAAATCTGAGTTCTGGCGAGAGTACACGGTTAAAAACGGGGACACTTTGTCGCAGGTTTTTCGGGCAAATGATTTACCGATGTCTGATCTTAATGCCTTAGTCAAAATTGAAGGCAGTGACAAACCGCTCAGCCAAATTACCCAAGGCCAATTAGTTCGCTTCAAACTTGCGGCTGATGGGCAGCTCGATATCCTACAACTTGAAAAAAACGATCAATCAGTGATGTTTTTCAGGCGCTCAGATGGCGGATTTGGCCGTAGTAAATAACACGCTTTGATCAAGGGGGCTATTTACTTGCTGAGCTGCATGTCGATATGCGGGATATCATCTTCTAGATACATCGCCGACGTTTGTTGAAAACCATAACTTTGATAGAAGCTAGCAAGATAGTGCTGTGCACCAATTTCAATATCTTGATTGGGCCACAGCTTCTGGCATTCGGCTAATGCTTGCTGCATTAATTGGTGTCCAAGGCCATTTCCTCTCGCTTCTTTTTGGGTTGCAATGCGACCAATGCTGACACTTGGGTAGCTAATCCCCGTAGGGAGCAAGCGCGCGCAGGCAACAATCTGCTGATCCTGTTCACCAATTAAATGAAAAACACCCGGCTGAATATCTTTATTATCCAATTCAGGGTAAGGACAGGTTTGTTCGACCACAAAGACATCGACGCGCAGTTTAAGTAGTGCATAAAGTTGATGAGTGGTTAATTGTGAGAATGAAAGACAGTGCCAAGTAATCATCGTAGTGCCTCTTTAAAAATGGATGTCGTTACTCTATCAAGCTTAAGTGCATGATTCATTAACAAAGGTTAAGAGTGAGCTACAAACTTGATGAATGATAAATAAAGATTCACTAGCCACACGAGGTTAAATAACGATAATAGGCGTTTAATTTTCGTCTAACGAAAGGACGGTCTCTTGAGTAATCTCTCTTTTTCAACGGTAAATCTACAACCAGAACTTCTTTCTAACCTCGATACTTTGGGATACACCAAGATGACGCCGATTCAGGCGTTAAGCTTGCCAACCATTTTGGCGGGTAAGGATGTGATTGGCCAAGGAAAAACAGGCTCAGGAAAAACAGCAGCGTTTGGTTTAGGCGTATTATCTAACCTCAACGTTAAGCGTTTTCGCGTTCAAGCTTTGGTGCTATGCCCAACGCGGGAGTTAGCCGATCAAGTCGCAACGGATATTCGCACACTCGGCCGCGCCATTCATAATATTAAAGTGCTCACCTTGTGTGGCGGCATGCCAATGGGGCCACAAATTGGTTCGTTAGAGCACGGTGCACATATTTTGGTTGGTACTCCGGGGCGTATTCTTGACCATTTAGACAAAGGTCGTATCGATCTCTCTGAACTCAATACGTTAGTGCTTGATGAAGCGGACCGAATGCTCGAAATGGGTTTCCAAGAAGCGCTGGATGCGATCATCAATGAAACGCCAACCAGCCGTCAAACATTGCTGTTTAGTGCTACGTTCCCAAATCAAATCAAACAAATTGCGCAGCGGATTATGCGTGAGCCTGAAATGGTCAAAGTTGAATCCACCCATGATACGTCCAGCATTCAGCAATATTTTTATAAAGTAGAGGGTACAGAGGCGCGTGATCGCGCGTTAGAACTACTGCTTTTACACCATCAGCCTGAATCTGCCGTGGTGTTCTGTAATACAAAGAAAGAAGTACAAAGTGTTGCTGAAGATCTACATCACAAGGGCTTTAGTGTGGTGGAACTGCATGGTGATTTAGAGCAGCGTGACCGTGACCAAGCTTTGGTGCAGTTTGCTAATAAAAGTATCTCCATTTTAGTTGCAACCGATGTGGCGGCACGTGGCCTTGATGTGGATAACTTAGATGCAGTATTTAACTTTGAGTTATCACGTGATCCTGAAGTGCACGTGCACCGCATTGGGCGTACTGGCCGAGCGGGCAGTAAAGGTTTAGCTTTTAGCTTCTTCAGTGACAGTGAAATGCACCGAGTGGCGATGATTGATGAATATATGGATATGCCCATCGAACCTGCTAAATTGCCTGATGCCAGTGCGTTAAACAACGCGCCTTATCAAGCCAATATGGTCACTATCCAGATTGATGGCGGTAAAAAGCAGAAAGTACGCCCGGGAGATATTCTAGGGGCCTTGACCAGTAACGACGGTATTGACGGTCAATATGTCGGTAAAATTAACATGTTACCGATGCGCAGCTACGTTGCAGTCCATAAATCGGTGGCGAAAAAAGCACTGAAGAAAATGGAAAGCGGTAAGATGAAAGGACGCCAATTTAGAGCACGCCTTCTAAAATAAGCCCCTTCATTTAGAATTAAAGCCAGCGAACAACTCGCTGGCTTTTGCGTTTATGAGGGCTTTGAACTGAAAGGTGTCGAATCCAAATAAGCGCTGGCTTGCTCCTTACCCATGTATTTTGCCAATGTATGCAGCGGAACTTGTTTCAAGTTCACCACAATTAAGCCATCTAACGCATTGTTAAACGCGGGGTCGACATTAAAACAGACGAGCTTGCCATTCATCCCTAAATATTGGCGCAGCAATACAGGAAGGCCCTTGCCATTTTCCATTTTCGCTAACACTTTCGACAGCAGAGAAATGCTTGCCAAAGAGGAGAGCAAGTTGGTTTGCCAAAATGTGTTCCCATTGCTCCGTAGTGGAGTGGAAGGTGAAACCAAGGTTGCCTTTTCATGATCATAATGATGAATAGAGAGTGTTGCGGCCATTAATTGTCGCGCGGTGTGGCTGTAATCGTTGCTAATGCTTACTGGGCCAAACAAGTGCGTGTATTGTGGATGACGCGCGACAAACGCAGCAATACCTTTCCACAGCATTAACAGTGAGTTGAGGTTGCGCTGGTATTTCGAGGAAACCACCGAGCGGCCTAGCTCAATACTGGTATCGAGTGTGTTGATGAAGGCTTCATCATACTGAAATAAGCTACGGGAATAGAGCCCTGCTAACCCTTGCTTCGCTATCAGTTTATCCACTAACCCCAATCGATAAGCTCCAACAATTTGACGGTCTTTCTTGTGCCAAACAAAGAGCTGGTAGTAATGGCGATCATACTCATCAAGATCACAAGCTAAGCCGCTTCCTTCACCTACGGCGCGAAAACTCTCTTCACGAATTCGACCAATCTCTTGCAGTATGTGGGGTAACTGCTCGCTTGCGGCGCAATAGACAATCCAATCACCTTGCTCTAAGAGCTTGCTTTCGCTTGGCAGCGCGGCGAGATCTTGCTCGAGTTTCTCTGCGGTAAGCGAATTAATAATAGGGAGGGGCGATGTCACTAACTCTGGTGAGGATTGCGTTGCGGAAGGTGCTGCACTCATTAAATAGGTATTGAGACGCAGATAATGAACAATGTCTCGTTCCTGTTCAAATGCTTTTACTTCGGAATAGGGGATGGGATTGCCGATGGAAATTTCAATGTTGTGCGCCTGCTTATTCAGTAGCTCGCGGCCGAGCAATGCCGTTCGCAGTAGTGGATGAATTCGCCCCGCTTGATAAAACAGAGTGCTATTTTTACCATTAATAAAGATCGGGACGGTGGTGGCTTGGGCGCGTTTAACAAATTTGGCGACGGATTGACTCCATTCGATATCCGACAGTGTTTGCGATCCTTTGGGGTAAGTAGATACCTCACCTGCGGGGAAGATAATCAATAAGCCACCTTGAGCCAAATGAAGGTTCGCATCTCGAATGGCTTGCGCATTGGTGCTGCGAGCACTTTTGCTATTGAACACATCGACACCGATAAAGAGTTCACTAATTTCAGGCAGGCGCTTTAGCAACTGATTCGCCAGCACTTTAATATCGGTGCGTACTGAACCAATTAAATCGGCTAATATCACCCCTTCAATTGCGCCCAGCGGGTGGTTAGCGACGATCACCACTGGGCCTGTTTGTGGAATGTTATCGATGCTGCCTAAAGCAAGGCGATATTCGATATTGAGTGCCGCTAGCGTGTAGCGCATAAACTCAAAGCAAGAGGGTTTGGCAGGACGCTGCTGATACAGTTTATCCAGTGTTGCAAGACCAGAGGCCCATTCAACAATCGATTCTGCGACGCCAAATGGAGTGTGTCGTGGTAAACGAAAAGGACTGGCTAGCATATAATTACACTCCTTTATTCAGCCACTGGTGCAATAAACCATCACCGTTTTTGAGATCTCGTCGCACCAAAAAAGCCGCACACAACCAAACAAGGCAAGCCATCGCAAATAGCAGGCCGCTATCATTGCCGACCACTTCTCCTACTTGGTTAAACTCTGGCATCACAATGCCAAGAGGCGTAAATAAATGAAAGAAAATCGCACCACTCATAATGCCGACGCTCATCAGTGCACCAAGGCCATGCCAGCGGCTAAACAGCAAAATAGAGGCTATCAGTTCAGCCGTTCCGATTAAATATCCGCCATACACAGCAAACCAACCGAGGCCAGACCACGCACCTAAGGTGCCAAAAATATAGTTGGTTTCGTAAGAGCCGGAAAACTTAAAGACAAGCGATTGAATAAAAACAAACGCAATCAAGAGTGAGGGAAGATGCTGGCTAGCTTTAAACGTCATGGTGTAGCTCCTACTTAATTAAATTGGGCCAATTTTTATCGGCTTGTTGGATGTGCACCGCTTGGTTGGCATCCCATAATGTTTTGATCTTTTTGTCGTAATTGAGATAGAGCTTGCCGTCGACAATCGCCCATTGATTGGGATCTCCCGGAGCAAAATCGTTCTTTTCAGAGACGGCCCAAGCGCAGTAGCCGCCATACTGCGGCGCATATTGGTTAGGGTTATTCAGAAACAGTTCAAGGTTCTCTTTTGAAGAAAAATACCACTGCGCATTTTTATAAAGGGTCGAAAAATCGGAGGAACCTTTTACTGGCTCTCCTTCGGTGAAGTAGGCGACGGTGTCATAGCCACTCAGCGCTTTATTGCTCAGAAAGCTGGTGTAAATTTCATCCTCAGCGAGGCTCACGCTGCTGACAATTAGTAGTAATAGTCCTAGTAAACGTTTCATTGTTGATTCCTCATAAATTGGCGACCCAAGGCGTGGTTTTGTCGATCTCATCGCGCTGCTGGTGGAGTGATGTCTCACTGAGCTGTAAGCAAGGTGAACCTGAGATATAGGTCATATACTGCTGCTGTTGTGTGACGCGTAAATAGGTAAAGCTAACGGTGTGCGCATCTTGACGATGCATACAGGGTGCCCAATGTGGATGGGCGACATGGTGGTGGGTGTGAAACTTTAGTCGCTGTTGCACACTATCTTCCTCAGCGATTAAAGCTTGATAGAGCTGTGAGCGGTAGTGTTTCACCTGTTCTAAATCGGCACTGGATGAAAATAGAGGCGATTGCGTCACCGCAATTTGGCTCTGTTCACCATTCCACGCCAGAGCCATTACATTGCCTTGTACATCAGTTAAATTAGGGTCGAAAGCAAGCAAAGTGAATGGTGCAAATTGCTGAAGATTAAGCTGTGTAAACGCTTGGATAACCTTCTCGACACTGACTTGACTGGATAAATGCTTAAGCAATTGACCGCGGCTCACTAAGCGTTCGGCATCGGCTCCTTGGGGGATTTTACCTTGGTAATTATTGAGCAAGCACAAAGCCAAACCGCATTCATTAAGGCTGATCCAACTGCCTCCACCGGCAGGATCAATCGGCATCAACACTTCAACACCAGCTTGCGTGTATTGTTTAGGCGGCAACGCTAATGGGCGGTTTTTTTGTTCATCACGGTTAAAAAACAGATGATAGCCGTGTTTGTCGAGTAACCAAGAAACTGAGCACATGTTATTGCCCCCGAATGAAGGAGGCCGTGGCTGGCGCTAAGCCGAAAGCGGCATCGGTTTCTACATGCAGCAAATGAGCGACCACTTTAGCCATCGCAAAATGGTGCTGTGCATGCAAAGTGGCGAAGCTTAACTCTCGCTCCCATGTTGATGAGAGAGAGCACACTTGCGTTTCCTGCAATGAGGTTTCAACAAGTACCGTAACGGATTTTTGGAGTGAGGCCGAGCACTGCGTTAACCATTGAATTAAATACTCAATTTCGGCCAAGGCCGCAGCGCGGGACGTCTCAACGAGGTGGCCCCGACGGCGTTGGTTGTAATCAATAGTGCTAGTTGAGTTAGCCAGCGCATGAAACAGATCCAACCAATGACGAAAATGTTGCCCCACTGAACTGGCGACAATTGGCGTGGCTAAGTGGGTGTAGTGCCTATCTTCTAACTGTTCGAGAAACTGGTGCGCTTGCTCCAGTGTTTCAATGCCGCCTTGGATCACGGGGGCATGATTAGGCTGCGATGCGCTTTGTTGTGAACTTGTGGTGATTGCAAACATATTTCTATCCCTATGATTGTTCTTATGGATAAGGTTAATCCGTGCTTGGGTAGTGTTCGGTTAAGGCCTTTTCTTTGCGCCAAGCGTTCAGCAGTTCAGCCATTTTGGGTGTTTGATGGCCTAACTTTCGCTGTTGCGCGCCAATGTCGAATAAGATTCGGTACTGTCTGAGTAAGGTCGAGAAGATCTCTCGCAGCGGTGTTTCTCTATCCCAAATATGAGCGGCTTCACTGCTTGCGCCATTGATTTCCAAAATCGTGAACTGTTCTCCAGCCATCAATTGGTGAATATTGGCAAACTTGATATCGAGCCGCCCATAGTGAAACCCGTCAACATTGTTAAAAATCTCATCTAACTTGTTGGTGAGAGCGCGAGTAATGTAACGGTTACCATTGCGGAAAATCGATCCGCGACTATGGCTGCCCGCAAAGGCGAGTTGAAACTCCTGCCCTGCTTCAAGAACCCAATCGAGCTTCTCAAGGTGGCGAGGAAAATAGAGGTGAGGGAGTTGCCCCGCGCGTGGGCAGCGTTCAATTAACTGCTTTAAAGTGTGAATGCCATCCCCAGTGACAAACGGGGCGTACTTGAGCGTGATGGAAATAATGTTGCCTTGAGCCTCACCGGGATAGCGCACATAAAACACGCCAGCTTCAGCCTGATACGGCGCTTTTTGTTGCAGTAAAAAACGGGCATTAATCGGGAATGATTGAATGTAGTCACTCAGTTGCTGTTCATTTTGCAGCAGTTTGACGCCAACGCCGCGGCAGCCTAAATCTGGTTTAGCGACAAGAGGGAAATCCAACGATGCTTGTTGCATTGCAGACAGAGCCTGTGCTGTTTGCTGCTGAGCGGTTTGATGGCTTTTCGTTCTGGTGATAAAGGGCGATATCCACTGCTGAGCGTATTCACCGGCTAGATTAAGAATGTCGTGTTTTGACTCTCCAACCATGCCGCTGAGCTTGATGCCGGGGTTTGCAATTAAGGGTAA
Source organism: Vibrio anguillarum (assembly GCF_001989995.2). Classification (GTDB taxonomy): domain Bacteria; phylum Pseudomonadota; class Gammaproteobacteria; order Enterobacterales; family Vibrionaceae; genus Vibrio; species Vibrio anguillarum. The sequence continues at coordinate 11,448 of NZ_JAHGUP010000027.1, read as the reverse complement.
GCCCCAGTTGCCATAACGCAGCCCTTGCAGCAGGCTTTGAATCACCACCGGAGTGTAGAAAAACCAACTGGGCAGAAATTCATAAGGAGAAATGCTGCGTTTGGTGTCTTGCTCTAAAAGCGGCATACCCGCGTTGATTTTGCCATGTGCAATGCAAGGTATTTCTAATTTGGCGTTCATGACAATCCTTTAGAAAATGATTTGTTGAGAAGACGATTAGTGAGCATTAATAGCCCAACCGCGATAGGAATAATGATCCATTGATAATGAGAGGACTGTTGCCAAACCTGACTCCCTAGGTAATAAAGCGTTGAAAAAACGATCAGTGTCCACAGTGCTGTGGCCGTCAGTACGGAGCACAGAAATAGCGCCAACGGAATAGAAAAAAAGCCGCTCAAAGTAAAGCCCACCGTTCTTAGGCCGGGGACAAAGCGAATAATAAACAGATTTAAAAAAGTATGATGGTGCAGTTTGCGACGGACGGTTCGAAAATGTTTATTGGTCAGCGCTTGATAACGAAGCGGACGAACGCGTTGTGCCACTTGGCCTAAGTAATACAAACCGAGATCGCCACTAACAATGCCGACAAAAATAGCCAACAACGCCAAGCCGGGGGGCATGAGATTTTGCAAAGCCAGTGTGGCGGCGGTGACAATAGCGACATCCTCTAACAAATAGGAAAGCAAAATTACGCCGATGAATAGTAAAGTCAGTGAATGACTTTCGGCTGTTAGAAAGGTTTGAATGTCGATAGCAAGCCCCACACTTCCTCCTTAGCAAATTATGATCAAGTATAGAATAAGGCGCTGATTGCGCTTTTATTCTCATTACGAGGACAAAGACCTGCCAAAGAATAGAAAAATTGCATATTTGATGATTTTTTATAATTAAATTTAATCAAACTAATGTTTGAAAATTAAACAGAGGTTGTAACGAGCCTTAAATGAAGTGTGGATAGTCAAGAACCATCAAGATCAGAGTTAGGGTTGTCGAGCGGGAAATAAAAAACGCAGCGAAAGGCTGCGTTTGTGAGGTGAAAGCGCCTTAATTCATTGGCCTCTTTCAATCGATTTGAGTGGGGGTTTATTGGGTAAGGTCAATCTTGTAAACCGCAAAACCAACTTCATCGTTTTCCACCAAAGTCATTGGGTATTGGCCTTTCTCTTTGATGAACTGTACTGCTTTCTCGCTTGGAGAGGTTTCAAAACGAATATCTAACGCGGTATTAGTTTTAATCGGAGCAAACGACCAGTTGTTATCAGCACTTGGCGTAACTTGACCTTTTTCTTTACTCACGCGCGAAATGTAGTTGGCGACGGCCGTGCGGTTTTCGTCGGGTGAGTCAAAGGCAACAAATTGTGCGCCTGTGCCTGCAAATTTATTGCTATAAGCGCGGTAGTTATTGGTGGCGACAATAAAGGTCTGTTTTACATCGATAGGTTTACCTTGATAAGTTAAGCCTACAATGCGCTCAGCATCTTTATTCGCCACTTTACAATCACCATCGTATTTGGCGGGTTGAGTCACATCGATTTGGTAATTCACCCCATCCATCACATCAAAGTTATACGTGCGGAAATCAGCCCAATTGATCAAGGATTGTGGTTGAGTGCTGTGCGGATCAATCTGATTAAACTGCCCCGCGCTGCATTCCAACCATTCCTTCACTTCTTTACCCGTCATTTTCAGCGCGACTAATGTATTAGGGTAAAGATAGAGATCCGCTGCGTTACGAAATGTCAGTTGGCCAGCTTCGACTTCAGTGAAACCGGCAGGATCATCTTTACGGCCACCAACTTTGAAAGGGGCTGCGGCCGATAACACCGGCAAACCATCAAGATCAGGGTCGCCTTGAATAAAGCGTTCCACATAATCTTTTTGTGCAAGGTTAACGATTTGCACGGTTGGGTCATCTTGTACCAAGGCTAAAAAGCTGTACATCACATCATTTGCTTGGCCAATCGGTTGATTCACGAAATCTCGCGTGCCTTTGTGGTCTGACTCTAAGGCTTTCACTATGCCTGTATCGGCTGCTGCCAATGATTTCTTATTGGCTTTATCGAAGATTGGGCGAGCTTGGGATTGACCATTCACGACTGACCATTGGCCATCTTTGCTTTGCAAAGTCAGATCCATCACACCGACATGGCTACCCCAGCGCCCCGGCATGACAGCGGTTACGCCATTAATGGTGCCTTTAGTTACATCTGCTCCTGGCAGTTTGGCAAAATCTTGGCTAGGGAATACCGCGTGAGAGTGACCAAAAGCAATCGCGTCAATGCCTTCTACTTGGGTGAGGTAGTAAACCGAGTTTTCTGCACCAACGGAATATGGGTTAGCTGAGACACCAGAGTGCGGGATCGCCACGATCACATCGGCACCCTCTTTTTTCATCTGCGGGATCAGCTCCTCGGCTGTTTGCTTGATGTCTTTGGCAAACACTTTGCCATCAAGATTTTTCTTATCCCACACCATGATTTGTGGTGGGACAAAACCAATGTAACCCACTTTAATTTGGTGCTCTTTGCCATCGGTATCTTTGAACGTGTGCGTTTTAATGAGATAGGGATTGAAGAGGTGTTTGCCCGTTTGTTGGTCATAGACGTTGGCATTGACATACGGGAATGCGGCGTCGTTAATACTCTCCTTTAAAAAGGACAAACCGTAGTTAAATTCATGGTTACCAATGTTACCCACATCGTAGCCGAGCTGATTCATCGCTTTGTAAACTGGGTGAACCTCACCAACCTTGATGCCTTTGGCGGCCATATAGTCGCCCATTGGGCTACCTTGGAGCAAATCACCGTTATCGACCAAAATGCTGTTTTCGACTTCGCTGCGCGCTTGCTTCACTAACGTCGCCGCACGAGATAAACCAATTTGGTTCGATGGTTTGTCTTTGTAGTAATCGTAATCCATCACATTTGTGTGAATATCGGTCGTTTCGACGATACGCAGTTTAATGGTGTCCGCCATTGCTGGGCCAGCCATTGCTAACATACCGCTCAAAATCGCGATGGAGAGAGGTTTCACTGCCACTTTCATTGTGTACTCCAGTTAGGGGTAGGGAACAAATAACTCGTCTAATGTAACAAAATCTTATGAAACGATGATTTCAATGAATATCAATTTGTGATGTTACGCGTTAACTCACCGGCATTCTGTCGACAAGATCTCATCATTGATTGGCTTTTAATCAGAGAGATAGTCACTTCTTATTCGGAATTATCCATTCCCTTATCAGCTTTTGATATAAAAAATGAAATTTTAGAATTTCAGGTAATATGAAGAGCCCGCCATAATGCGTCCATGAATTAAGTTATGGATAACAATAATGAGTACGACGGAAACCATTTCTCAGTTGCCAATCAAAGGGCCGCGCTTAGTTGCGGTCAACAATGATGCTTTGGCAAGTAGCGCTCCATCGTACGTCAAAAGCCAATTGACCTGCGGTGAAGTGGCTTTGATTGGTGCAGGGCCGGGTGACCCAGAACTGCTGACGCTCAAAGCGTTGAGCTTTCTACAACAAGCCGACGTGGTGTTGTACGACTACCTAGTGTCTGATGAAATTATGGCGCTGGTGCCGAGCGATACCATCTTAGTCTGCGTGGGTAAGCGCGCTGGACACCACAGTGTTCCTCAAGAAAAAACCAATCAATTGCTGATCGATTTTGCGCAGCAAGGTTACAAAGTCGTGCGTATTAAAGGCGGCGATCCGTTTATGTTTGGCCGCGGTGGTGAAGAGTTGGAAGTGCTGTTTGATGCGGGAGTGAAATTTCAGGTGATCCCCGGTATTACAGCGGCGGCAGGCGCAACAGCCTATGCGGGAATTCCACTGACTCATCGTGATTATGCGCAATCCGCTCTGTTTGTCACCGGTCACCTTAAAGCGGAAAACGATGACATGGATTGGTCAACACTGGCACGTGGTAATCAAACCTTAGTCATTTACATGGGCTTGATGAAGTCGAGTTATATCCAGCAGCAGTTGATTGAACATGGACGCCAAGCCAACACACCAATCGCGATTATTGAACGCGGTACTCAGCGTTCACAAAAAGTCTTCAAAGGGCAGCTCAGTGACTTATCACAACTGGCGGCGCGGGCGCAGGCTCCGGCCTTGATTGTGGTGGGCGAAGTGGTGGCGCTGTCGGAAAAACTGCATTGGTTTGGTGAACAACCCGCGCAGCAAAACCAAGTGAATTACGCCTGATTGCAAGGCTAGTCAGTTAGTTCCAACTCAATACTCAAACCAATTTCTCATTGCACAAGGCTCGCAATGCGAGCGAAAAGGAAGCATGCAGATGGATCAACAACGCTTAACCCATTTACAACAGCTCGAAGCCGAAAGTATTCATATTTTACGTGAAGTGGCCGCTGAATTTGATAACCCAGTAATGATGTATTCGATTGGTAAAGACTCTTCGGTGATGCTGCATTTAGCGCGCAAGGCTTTTTATCCGGGGAAAATTCCCTTCCCACTACTGCATGTGGACACCGATTGGAAATTTCGTGAAATGATCGAATTTCGTGATCGTATGGCGCACAAGTATGGTTTTGAGCTTTTGGTACACAAAAACCCAGAAGGGATCGCGATGGGGATCAGCCCTTTTGAGCATGGATCTTCAAAGCATACTGACATCATGAAAACCCAAGGTTTAAAACAAGCGTTGAACCAATATGGTTTTGATGCTGCTTTTGGTGGTGCGCGTCGTGATGAAGAGAAATCACGCGCGAAAGAGCGTGTTTATTCTTTTCGTGACAAGAACCACACGTGGGATCCGAAGAACCAGCGTCCGGAGCTATGGAAAACCTACAACGGCCAAATCAATAAAGGTGAGAGCATTCGTGTTTTCCCGTTGTCGAACTGGACTGAATTGGATATTTGGCAATACATCTATTTGGAAAACATCGAGATCGTACCGCTGTATTTATCGGACATTCGCCCAGTTGTCGAACGCGATGGGATGCTGATCATGGTTGATGATGAGCGGATGAAGCTTCAATCCGGAGAAGAAGTTCAGCACAAGAGTGTGCGTTTTCGCACGTTAGGTTGTTATCCACTTACTGGCGCAATTGAATCAGAGGCCAATACGCTAACGGGCATCATTGAAGAGATGCTGGTGGCCACTTCCAGTGAACGACAAGGCCGCGCGATCGACCACGATCAATCAGGATCGATGGAATTGAAAAAACGCCAAGGTTATTTCTAAGCCTCTAAGGAAAGATTATGAATAGTGCAGTTCAGGCTCAGCTTTCTGAGATCGGTATTGAAGCTTATCTCACGCAACACCAGCACAAATCGTTACTGAGATTTCTGACTTGTGGCTCGGTTGATGATGGAAAAAGTACCTTGATTGGTCGTTTGCTTCATGACACAAAACAGATTTATGAAGATCAACTGGCCGCCGTCCATTCCGATAGCCAGCGTGTTGGCACGACGGGCGAGCGCCCCGATTTAGCTCTGTTAGTTGATGGCCTGCAAGCGGAACGTGAGCAAGGGATCACCATTGATGTGGCGTATCGCTATTTCTCTACTCAAAAGCGCAAATTCATCATTGCCGATACTCCGGGGCATGAGCAGTACACGCGCAATATGGCGACAGGCGCATCCACTTGCGATCTCGCGGTGATTTTGATCGATGCCCGTAAAGGCATTTTGGATCAAACGCGTCGCCACTCATTCATTGCCAATCTGTTAGGTTTGAAGCATTTTGTGGTGGCGGTGAATAAGATGGATCTGGTCGATTACTCACAAGAGCGTTTTGAGCAGATCCGTCAAGACTACGTGGAATTTTCAAAGCATCTGCAAGGTGATACTGATATTCAGATCATCCCACTTTCTGCTCTGGAAGGGGACAACGTGGTCGAAGCAAGCCAACATATGCGTTGGTATCAAGGCCCATCACTGCTGGAGCTACTTGAAACGGTGGACGTTGATCAGCAAAAAGGAGCCGGTGAGTTTCGTTTTCCAGTGCAGTATGTGAACCGACCGAATCTCGATTTTCGCGGTTTTGCTGGCACGATTGCAGCGGGCAGCATCAGCGTTGGAGATGCAATCACCGCACTTCCGTCCGGAAAAACATCCACCGTGGCACGTATTGTTACTTTCGATGGAGATTTGCCGCAAGCGCAAGCAGGCCAAGCGGTGACGTTAACGCTCAGCGATGAAATTGACATCAGCCGTGGTGATCTTATTTTGCTGCAAGGAGCGCAGGTTGAATCAACTAACCATCTATTAGCCGATGTGGTCTGGATGACAGAACAACCGCTCAAAGCCGGGCGTGAATACAACATCAAAATTGCAGGTAAGAAAACCGTCGGCCAGTTGCAAGCGGTGCGTCACCAGTACGATATTAATAATTTATCGACTTATCACAGTGAAGAGTTGCCGCTCAATGGCATTGGCTTGTGTGAATGGTCGCTAACAGAGTCGATCGCGCTGGATAAATACTTAGACAGTGCCAATACTGGTGGTTTTATCATCATCGATCGCCTGACGAATGTGACGGTGGGGGCGGGCTTAGTTCGAGATAGTTTGCAAAACATCGCTCATGCTCAAAGCGCCCATTCTGCATTTGAAGTGGAATTGAATGCCTTGATCCGCAAGCACTTTCCACACTGGGAAGCCAAAGATCTTCGTCAGTTACTCAAGGCTTAACTGTGGTGATTTGATTCGGTGTGAGGGATTGCCGCTTACAGCGTCCCTCTATTGGCTAGTTTGAGACAACAAAGGATAGAGTAATGAGTACGAATTTGGCCAATAAAGATGAAAATGTTGTCTGGCATCAGCATACGGTGGATAAGTCGTTCCGCGCCAATTTAAAACAACAACAGCCAGCAGTATTGTGGTTTACGGGGTTGTCAGGGGCGGGAAAATCAACCATTGCTGGTGCGTTGGAACAGCGTTTAGCTCAACTCGGGTATCACACCTATTTACTCGATGGGGATAATGTACGCCACGGCTTGTGCAGCGACCTTGGGTTCTCAGAGCAAGATCGGCGAGAAAATATTCGCCGTATTGGTGAACTCGCGAAGCTGATGGCCGATGCTGGGTTAATCGTGTTATCAGCATTCATTTCACCGCATCGTGCTGAGCGTCAATTAGTGCGCGATATGCTGCCACAAGGTGAATTCATCGAAGTGTTTGTCAATACCAAGTTGGACGTGTGCGAGCAGCGCGACCCGAAGGGGCTGTATAAAAAAGCGCGCGCTGGTGAAATCAGTAATTTTACGGGCATTGATTCTGAGTATGAGTCGCCGCAAAACCCTGAGATCGATCTTGCGGCTGGCGAAAAAAGCATTGATGAGCTGGTGGAAATTTGCCTAACAGCGCTGCAAGTGCGAGCGATTATCGCCTAATGTAGAAGAGGGCTCATCAGCTTGAGCCCTTTATTTTTGAGGCTAGACGGCGTGATGAAAAGAGCTGCTGGCAACTTCGGTGTGGACAGTGAATTTCTGGCTAAGCACCGCCAACATCTGATCGTAGTACTGCATATTCGGTTTATTACCCAGTAGCTTACACAGCTCATTGCCAGTGGGACTGAAACGGTAATAGAGCAGCCTTACCCCTTTACTCATCGATTGCAGTGACAGATTCTTGCCTTGGTAGGTCAACAGCAGTGCCGGTTCAAGTTCAATTTCTCCAGATTCCAGTTCAGTGGCATGCAGTAAGCCAAGCTCGATCAGTACCAACAGGCTCGAATAGGGTAATTGGAAACTACCCATATTGATGACAAATGTGTTGATGCGTTTTCCTAAACTAAAAATACCGTTAGTAGCACGAATGCCGACCAACAGCTTGCGGCTGTTATCGCTACCAAAACAGCAGGCTAACGCTGAGGCTTTTTGGAGTATCTGTGCCTCTTTTGGTGTCATGTCTTGTAATACTTGCAGCGCTTTCATTGAGGTTGAACCGGGGTTGGTCACCTCGCGTTTGAGTACTTGCGCCCAAAGTCGCTGCATCGAAGAGTTGTGGATGTCTTGCGCCATATCGAAAAAACGGTGTAACCAATCTTGATCAGGCTCTCCCGCGGTCTCGTTTTTACAAGAGATATGCGCCAGTTTGACGATCTGCTCTAGGTTTTTTTGTCGCTGCTCTTTACGTTGCTGTTCTCTAAATAAGGCGCGATCAAGCGAGGTTTTTTCTGGCGGATCCGTTTGTAGCAGCGCATCTAAGCCGTGATATTGAGCAATATTCAAAATGCGACTACCACTGTCTTTGATGTAGCTCGATTTTTTTTCGTGGCTTTGACCTGAGTTAGCTTGATGTTCAATCACTACAGGGTTGTTGGTATCTGCCATTTTATGTCCGCTTCAATCACCCATTTCATTCATGGATTAAAATGTAACGTGTAACGCATTTTCCATCTAGGAAAAACATTCGTTCTAGATCATAAATTTGCGCTATCCCTAATGATAATAACTTGTTAAAATTGTTATCGGAATTTGTGGGGCGCTTATGAAGTGTTGGAAAGAAAATAGACTGAAAAAGCACCTATCGATTACTTTACTATTGTTGATATATGTCGCTTTGCTAGCGTATTTATCTAAATATATCGTTTAGTTTAGATGAATCAATAGGTTGCTATTTTGTTAACTACATGTCGTCGTATTCTTCGATCGCAGTGCCTTCGATCACATACGCTGTTTCGGCCAGATCGTGGCTAACACTTTCGGTTTTCAGTGTTCCAATCAGATAAATTACATCCCAGAGCTGCTGGATTGGAGCACCTTGCGGATATTTCACATAAATAATTTGGTTTGGTGGCGGTGGCGGCACGTGAATGCATGCGCCAAAGTAGGGCACCAGTAGAAACTCAGTAACGTTATTGGCGTCACCTTCCAGTGGGATCACAAAGCCGGGTATTTTGACCACGCTGCCATTGAGCTCTTTTCTAACTCCGCCGATTTTTGATTGTGCAGCCGTCATTTCGCCATCATGGTTCAATGCTGGCATGCCATCGGCGTTGAATTGGTTACGTTCGTTCTCCGGGATCAGATCGATCCAATCGAGCGTCAGTACTTGTTCATTACTCTGTGCGTACATCGGTAACAAGCCTGATAGCAGCAGCGTGCTGATAAGCAGTAGTTTTTTCATCGTTAAGTCCTAAATTCGAATGGTCATTCCATCGCTAAGTGATTGTCTATAGGCGCGTAGAGCCGGGATAACACCAATAATAATGCCAGCCAGCTGTACATAAGCTAATAATTGCCACTCATAGCTGCTTAAGGTGCTGAGTGTGATTTGAATGCCATAATGCTGTGCAATAAAAGGTTGCGCCAGTGCGAGCAGTGAATACAACCCCGCTAATCCAACGCAGATGCCAATGAAGGTCAGCGTCGTCGCTTCGCTGATAAGCAGAGCAAAAATATGTTTAGGTTGTGCACCCATGGCGCGCAGAATCGCCATTTCACGGCGTCTTTCCTGCAAGCTTGTCAGTAAGCTGCTGAGCATACCAAGTAACCCTGCCGCCACCACAAAGACCGACACCGCCATTAAAGCTTGTTCTGCTATTGACATCATACCCCACAGTTCTTGCAGAGCGACGCCGGGCATAATGGCGCTCAAAGGTTCTTGGCGATAGTTATTGATTTCACGTTGCAGTGCAAAGGTTTGAATTCTCGATTTTAAACCGATCAACATGGCGGTGATCTGCTTGGGTTGAAAGTTGTGTTGTTCAAGCTGCTCTTTGGATGGTGAATTGCCTAAATGCGCACCCGATTCCCAACCCACGTGAATGGCTTCAATCGCTTCTAATGAGACATGCACCGTTTTGTCTACGGGCGTTCCCGTTGGCGCTAAAATGCCCACCACTTTAAAGGGGAGGTTGTCGTGGCGGCTAAAACCCACATCGCTGATCCCATGCGCAATAATGATGTCACTGCCAATATGGTAACCTAAGGTTTCGGCGACATCTGAACCCAATACCGTTTCAAATAAACCATGAAAATCAGTGCCTTGAGAGAAGGTGAGTGGTTGCTTACTTCCATGTTTGAAATGCTCGAAATAATGGTGATTGGTGCCCATAACGCGAAACCCTTGGTGTGAGTCACCCAAGGAAATGGGGATCGCCCACTTGACGCTGCGATGCTCACTGAAGGCTTGGTAGCTTTTCCAGTCGATATTATTGGTGGCATTACCAATTCTAAATACCGAATAGAGCAGCAAGTTGACTTGTCCAGAGCGGCCACCGACGATTAGATCCGTCCCTGAAATGGTGTTGGCAAAGCTCTCTTTGGCTTGAGTTCGAATGCGTTCAACCCCCATTAACAGAATGACTGAAATGGCAACCGTCAGAATGGAGAGTAGCGCTGTGGTTTTGCGGTTAAGTACGCTTTTCCACGCCAGATTGGTAATTACATTCATGCTGTCACTCCTGCCTGATTCAATTGAGGGAGGTAAACTGCGCGGTCAAATAAAGCTTCTAAGGTGGGATCGTGGCTCACAAACACCAGCGTTGAACCTGCCCGATTCGCCTCTTCCAATAACAGTTCGATAAACGCGAGTCGATTGTCGTGATCCAGCGCAGAGGTTGGCTCATCGGCGATGATCAGCTTGGGTTCTCCAATCAGTGCTCTCGCCGCCGCGACACGCTGCTGCTGGCCAATACTCAGTTCGATAACCGGTTTAGTCAGTAGTTCAGGTGCAAGATGTAAGCGAGTGAGTAACTGTTTTGCTTTCTCAATCAGATCGCCTGCAACATTCTGCTTGCGAGTGCTGGAAAAATGGCAAGGTAGCGTAACGTTTTCAATCACTGAGAGATAAGGCAATAAATTAAATTGTTGGAAAATGTAGCCAATGTGATCGGCTCGAAAACGATCCCGTTGACGGGAAGTTAACGTCGACAGGTTGGTGCCTAAAATAGAGACCTCCCCTCGTTGTGCTTGGTTGATCCCAGTCAGTAAGCTCAGTAAGGTCGATTTGCCACAACCACTTGGCCCTTTAATAAAAAGGTGCTCTCCACGTTTTACACAAAGATCTTGGATAGATAAGGCTGGTTGTGAGCTATTCGGCCAACGAAATTCGACCTCTTTCAATTCAATGACAGACGTCAGCGATAGAATATGCAAATCACTCATTGTGAATTCCTTTAACGACAGTGAACCTAGAGTAAGTATGTGCTTACTCTAGGTTGTTGCTTATACGCCTTAAAACGTAATGCGAGTGCTGTTTGTTTTCAACTCAGAGGCAGATTGTGCTTTGTCTGTCAGTACATTGGCAGAGATAGTTTGGGTATTTGGGAACAAGTTAAACCATTGCGTGTCGAGGTACTGCAATTGCGGCATGTTATCGCAGTGATATTGGTACTGAATCGTGAATTCACCGTGACCACTGTGCTCGCCTTCATCATGCACATCTTTTTTATGGTCATGGTGTGCGTGTTGAGCATCTTTATCTTGATGTTTATCATCATGTTTTTCATGATGGTCGTGGTCGTGGTCGTG
>NZ_JAHGUP010000026.1 GCF_001989995.2 Vibrio anguillarum | reverse complement strand
CTTGTGATCAAGAGACAGGCGTTGGGCTTCCTTTATTGGTTTTATTACGGTGTATTTTTAAATGTGACCTTAGGTTCTAAGCGCTAAAACGAGATGACATTATTGGCAAACATACTCAGTCACATTCAAGCCGAAACCGCCTAAAGCGTGATACTTTTTATTGGCTGAAGAGAGTAAACGCATGTCACGAACACCTAAATCCGCCAGAATTTGTGAACCAATCCCCACACGGCGTGAAGTACCTTGTTTTTTCGCTAAAGTAGGCGCTTGGCCTTTGTCTTGTTGCTCAAACATTTTAACGCGATGGATCAATAAGTCGCTCGACTCTTCATTACCTAAAATGACCAATACGCCGCCCTCTTGGCCGATACGCTGCATCGCTTTATCTAACGTCCAACTGCGTTCAGCATTGCGATCACTGCGCAGCAAATCGGTAAAGGTATCGTGCAGATGAACTCGCACCAATGGCGCTTGACCATCCAATGTTCCTTTTTGCAATGCGTAATGGATCTGATTATCAATCACGTCGCGGTAAGTGATCAGTTCAAATTCACCGTATTCTGTCGGCAACTTGCACTGTGCAACACGCTCAATGGTCGTCTCAGTATTGTTACGGTATTCAATCAGATCGGCAATCGTACCGAGTTTTAAACCATGTTGCTCGGCAAACACTTCAAGATCAGGGCGACGCGCCATGGTGCCATCATCATTTAAAATTTCGACGATCACAGACGCGGGCTCTAATCCCGCAAGGCGCGCTAAATCACAACCGGCTTCCGTGTGTCCAGCGCGAGTTAAAACGCCCCCCTCTTGCGCAGCCAGTGGGAAAATGTGCCCAGGTTGCACTAAGTCTGAAGCTTTCGCCTCTTTCGCCACCGCAGCTTGTACCGTTACGGCGCGATCGGCCGCTGAAATGCCGGTGGTTACGCCTTCGGCCGCTTCAATCGAGACGGTAAAATTGGTGGTGTATTGAGCATTATTATCCTGCACCATAGGAGCCAAGCCTAAACGCTGACAACGAGCTTTAGTCATGGTTAAGCAGATCAGGCCACGACCAAATTTAGCCATAAAATTAATAGCTTCAGGAGTAACGTGCTCGGCGGCCATGATCAAGTCACCTTCGTTCTCACGATCTTCGTCATCCATTAAGATGACCATTTTCCCAAGACGAATATCTTCAATGATCTCTTGCGGGGTACTTATTGGCATACTCTATTTTCCTATCGCTGAACTATTTTCCGCACAGTCCCTGACTTAGATTTATCCACGACCGTGGTGGCATGGGACAATGCGCGGTTTACGCAAAACCATTTTGTTGTAAAAATGCTAAGCTAATTTTCGACTCTGGTGTCTCTTCATCTTGCTGCTTTTGCAGCAAACGCTCCATATAACGCGCGAGCACATCCACTTCCAAATTCACTTTACGCCCGACATGAAATGCATCAATGGTCGTTTCGGCAGAAGTGTGAGGCACTATGGTCAGCTTAAAGGCATTCTTTCTTAAATCATTCACAGTGAGGCTGATACCATCTACTGTAATTGAGCCTTTTTCAGCCACGTATTTATTCAATGCCGGTGGGATCGCTACCCAAAACTCTATCGAACGACCAACGGGATTACGTTCAATGATTTCACCAACACCGTCAACGTGCCCAGAAACAATGTGTCCACCAAAACGAGTGGTGGGCAACATGGCTTTTTCTAGGTTGACCTTGTCACCAACTTGATAGTGAGCAAACCCGGTTTTGTTGAGCGTTTCTAGTGAGAGATCCGCTGTATATTGAGTGCTGTTATAATCTACCACGGTCAAACAGACACCATTTGTGGCAATACTGTCACCAAGTTTGACATCGCTCATATCAAGATGATCGACTTTCACGGTCACGCTGATGTCTTCACCTTTGGGCGTAATCGCGGCAAGTGTACCTACCGCCTCGATAATTCCTGTAAACATGCTATTTATCTTTTATTTTAGGTACGGCAATGATCCGAATATCCGGCCCAACTTGTCGTACATCTTTGATGATTAACTCTAGCGTATCCGCCATGGAAGATAGCCCCAAAGCACCAAATAGCCCCCGACCATCACTACCCATGATTTTAGGCGCTAAGTACAAAATGATCTCATCGACCAATTGGGCTTGGATCAGTGAACGAGCCAGTGTGGCACCAGCTTCTACCCAGAGATGATTCATTTGTGACTGCTCAGCTAAATAAGCTAAGGTATCCGCTAACTCAAATTGTGTCTGGTTGCTATTGAGCAATGACGTATGTTCAGTGCCAAGCACCAATACTTCACCGGAATGTTGATACAGCTTTAGACCATCATGGAGTTGGTTTTGCCTGTCAAGAATGACTCGCACTGGTTGGCGTAACTGATGTTGTGGGTAGTTCACTTGCACTGATGGAGGCAGTTCATCCCAACGCACAGTCAATGAAGCATCATCTTCAATCACTGTTTTGCTGGTCGATAAAATCCCACCCGCTTTGGCGCGAAATTTTTGCACATCTCGCCGCGCGGCCGCTGAAGTGATCCATTGACTCTGACCATTATTGAGTGCCGTTTGTCCATCAAGACTTGCGGCCATTTTCAATTGGACAAAGGGCATCCCACTTGTCATGCGTTTAATAAAACCCGGATTGAGCGCGATGGCATCCGCTTCTAACAAACCGACTTCGACTTCAATCCCAGCGTCACGCAACATTTGAATACCACGCCCAGCGACTTGAGGATTCGGATCTTGCATTGCGCAAATCACTTTCGCCACTTTGGCGTTAATCAAGCCTTCAGCGCAAGGCGGTGTACGGCCATGATGCGAGCAAGGCTCTAAAGTGACATAAGCGGTAGCGCCTTGCGCTTGCTCGTTTGCTATGCGCAAGGCGTGTACTTCGGCATGCGGCTCACCAGCACGCGCATGAAAACCTTCACCAACAATCTGCTCTCCTTGAGTGATCACGCAGCCGACATTGGGGTTAGGTTGAGTGGTAAAAACGCCACCTTTGGCAAGCTCAATGGCTCGCGACATCATTTGATAATCAAAAGGAGTAAACATAAGCGATTAATCTTCCAGCTTCGCGATTTCTTCACCAAACTCACGAATATCTTCAAAACTGCGATACACGGAGGCAAAGCGGATGTAAGCGACTTTATCGAGTACTTTGAGCTGCTCCATCACCAAGTTACCAATCATTTTACTTGGGACTTCTCGCTCACCAGTGGCTCGCAACTGAGATTTAATCATACTGATTGCAAGCTCAATCGCATCGGCGCTGACGGGGCGTTTTTCTAATGCTCGCTGTATACCACCGACCATTTTATCTTCGTTAAACGGTTCACGATTTCCATTTGATTTGATGACTCTTGGCATCAAGAGCTCGGCCGATTCAAACGTGGTAAAACGTTCATTACATGCCAAACATTGACGGCGACGGCGCACTTGATGGCCATCTGCGACAAGACGAGAATCAATCACTTTGGTGTCGTTCTCTGAACAAAAAGGACAATGCATATCACCTCCATAGCAATGAGCATCAGTGTACCGGAATTAGTACGCAAGTTGAACGCAAAAGGGGCATCAGCCCCTTTTCAATCTCTATTTTGTTAACAACCACACTTTGCGTTATCCATAACGAAAAGAACTTAACAACGTGATAAGTAATTGGCTTTGCCAACCCACTTATAACTGGTCAACTCTTCTAAGCCCATCGGCCCGCGAGCGTGCAATTTTTGGGTCGAAACGGCCACTTCAGCGCCTAAACCAAATTGAGCTCCATCGGTAAAACGCGTCGAAGCATTGACATACACTGCAGCAGAGCCCGCGGAATTAATAAACAGCTCTGCATTAAATAGGTCATTTGTCATGATCGCATCCGAATGGCTTGCATTGTGTTCACGCATATGTTCAATCGCTTGCTGCACGTCATCGACCACTTTGACGCCCAAAGTGTAACTTAGCCATTCGGTGTCAAAATCGCCCTCAACGGCCTCTCTCAACTGTTTCGCATGGCTCATGCAGGTTTGGGCTTTTGGCTCTACAACGAAGGTCACTTGATCATTAAGTCGTAGCACCAGTTTTGCCAAAAATTCACTGGCAATCGCTTGATGAACCAGCAAAGTATCCAGTGCGTTGCACGCAGAAGGGCGCTGAATTTTGGCGTTTTCAATTACCTCGACTGATTTGTCCAGATCCGCCGATTGGTCAACAAAAATATGGCTAATGCCAAAACCACCAATAATCACCGGAATCGTGCTGTTTTCTTTGCACATTTTATGTAGGCTAGCGCCGCCGCGCGGAATGATCATATCAACATATTCATCCAGCTTGAGCAGCTGTGAAACCAGTTCGCGATCCGGTTTTTCAATATACTGTACCGCAGCCGCTGGTAGTTGTGCTTTTTCTAGCGCCGATTGAATAACGTTAACTAGCGCCATATTGGAGAAAAAGGTCTCTTTCCCTCCCCGTAAAATACTGGCGTTACCCGTTTTTAAACACAATGCCGCAATATCAATGGTCACATTAGGACGCGCTTCATAAATAACGCCCACCACACCTAACGGTACTCGGCGGCGAGACAATGACAATCCGTTTTCAAGCACTCGGCTATCGATTTCACTACCGACAGGGTCATTGAGATTAATCACATTACGCACGTCATTAGCAATGGCTTGCAGGCGCGATTCATTGAGCAATAGGCGATCAAGCATCGCATCGTTCAACCCGGCTTGGCGGGCCAGTTCGATATCTTGAGCATTCGCTTTTAAAATCGCGGCGCTCTGCTCCTCCAGTTCATCGGCAATGATCGCTAATGCATTGTTTTTTTGTGTCGTTGAAACGGTAGCGAGCTGGAAAGCGGCCTGTTTGGCGGCTTTACCCATTATGGTTAAATCCACTTTCTTTTCCTTACTATTCTTGGATCACAACAAGATCATCGCGATGAATGACTTCTGAGCCATAATCGTAACCTAAAATGCCTCCGATATCTTTGCTGTGTTTGCCCGCGATTTTGGCTAAGTCTTGGCTGGAATAAGCGGCGATGCCACGGGCAATTAATACGCCTTGTTTATCGGTTACTCGCGCCACTTCACCACGTGCAAAAGTACCACTGACATTCACTACCCCTTTCGCTAATAAGCTACTGCCATTCGCGACTACAGCGTTGACGGCTCCGCCATCAATGACAATGTCACCAGAAGCGGCAGGACCCGCTAAAATCCAGCGTTTGCGGTTTTCTAACGCTTCGGTACATGGCAAGAAACGGGTGCCTTGTGGCGCATCACTTAAAGAGTCAAAAATAACGTTGCTGGCACGCCCTGCGGCGATAATGACTTCAATCCCTGCACGACGAGCAATATCAGCGGCCTGAAGCTTAGTTGCCATACCTCCGGTGCCAAGCGTAGTACCACTACCCCCAGCGATTTTACGCAAGGTATCATCAATGGTTTTGACTTCTTTAATCAGTTCAGCGTTAGGATCTTTACGCGGGTCCGCGGTGAAGAGCCCTTTTTGGTCAGTGAGCAGCAATAGTTTATCGGCACCGCATAAAATACCGACCAGAGCTGATAAGTTGTCGTTGTCACCCACTTTAATTTCACTGGTTGCCACGGCATCGTTTTCGTTGACCACAGGAATAATATCGTGCTCGACCAAAGCATTAATGGTATCTCGCGCATTCAAAAAACGCTCACGATCTTCTAGATCGGCACGAGTCAGTAGCATTTGACCTATTTTAATCCCATAGATGGCAAAAAGAGATTCCCATGCTTGAATCAGTTGACTCTGCCCAACCGCAGCAAGCAACTGTTTGCTAGCCATTGCGTTGGGGAGTGCGGGGTAACCTAAGTGTTCTCGACCAGCGGCAATTGCGCCCGACGATACAATCACCACTGAGTGGCCTTGCTTTTTCAGTTCAGCACATTGACGGACAAGCTCAACCATATGAGCTCTATCTAACGCCAAAGTACCACCGGTTAATACACTGGTTCCTAGCTTCACAACGATTGTTTGAAGTTGCACCGCTTTTCCGCTTTGTTGATTCGTTGTCATGATTTCTTCTGAAATGGAAAACACATAAGAGCTGATGTTTTAGCAATCAAAGCAATAATTCACAAGTAGAAAAGGTGCTAAAAAGCACCTTTTTCATCACGAGGGTAAGGGGATAACGAAAATCAGACGAATTCAGCGGAATCTTGTGCAATCTCAACACTCAATTCAAATCGCTCATAGAGACTCGCTACCAGTTTGGCATGAAACTCTTCTTGGGTACGTTTGACTTCAGAAAATACGGATTTAGGAATCGCGTCGGCATCCCACGCGCCAGCTAAGTTGTAACGTCCTGTATGATACTTAGCCTCAAACCCTGATTCTTTCTTAGTAAGTTCCAGCCACCAGCCCCAAAACTCTCGTTTTTCTGGGGATTTTTTGTCATTAACGCAAGACGCAAGGCAATCAAATAAGTAGTGATCCTCACGACATTGGCCTTCTCGTAAATAAGGTCCAATAGCTTTTAAAGCAGACAATAAGCGATAATGAGTCGGGGTGTGGGTCATTTCTGACATATTGACTCTCCATTTCAATGTTAAGAACGATCATTATTTTTATTAATCATATGCTTGTTACCGCATACCAATATCATGCTTAACTAATTTAGTAGAAAAGTCACCTAAATAGCTCATCTTCTAACCACTTTATCGCTAAATCGAGGGATTGCTCATATCCTTGTGTAATTGTTTTGCTTTTTATCTGTTTCGCTTTGCCATATTCACTAAAAATTGCAACTAATTGATTATCTGAATAGGGTGAAATGGGATCACCTTCTAATCCTAAAGCCAAAATCGGAACTTTAGTTCGCCTACTGGTTAAAAAACCTTGCACTTTCAGTGACCACGCTCGCATCAACCCAGCAAGGCTATTAATATCCACCACGTCTTTACCTAAACGAGACGCCAGCACATCAATATACATTTTGGGCATTTTTTTCAATTTTTCTGGCGAAGCTAAAATATCGTGGATAGGTGCCCCTAATGAAACACAAGCCTTGATTTTATCTTGCTCTAGAAAAGAGAGCCTGATCATAGAGTTACCACCAAATCGAAATCCAACAAGCCCCACTTTTCGATGATCAACCCAAGGCAAGCTTTCCAGTTCATTGAGTACGGCTTGATGCAGACATGAAGAATCTTCAGTTAAAGGCCAATGGGAGCTATGACCTACGGAGGGCATATCAATAGTTAACATCGCAATATCTCTAGGCGCGAGATAATCTCTAAACAAACGCCACATATCCGTCTGCAAACTGTCTAAACCGGCGCTAACCAAAACGACCGGATGAGGCCTATCGGTATTGGGCAAATGCAAATTAGCGACTATTTTTTTGTTCTTATAGGGTACTTCAATCTG
Source organism: Vibrio anguillarum (assembly GCF_001989995.2). Lineage (GTDB taxonomy): Bacteria > Pseudomonadota > Gammaproteobacteria > Enterobacterales > Vibrionaceae > Vibrio > Vibrio anguillarum. Next base: position 70,209 of record NZ_JAHGUP010000026.1, on the reverse strand, counting down.
CTTAATCACATAACGAGTCAATTTGGCCGCTTCGTTATAAGCGCTGTTTGACAGTATCTGTGCCTGTAAGGATAAATTATCATTTTTTAGATGCGGATAACCAGCAATGCTGAAGCAGAGCGACGCGGAAAAAAGTTCATTGGCCGCCTCTTCGTCTTGCTTGTCATTAGCGCGCTTTTGGTGACGCATACCCAGCTTAGTCCACTCGTATGCCCAGTTACCACTGTGATAGCCCATAACCGTATCTAACCAATCCGCTTCGGTTCGCGAATGTTTCGAAGAGGCAATGCGGGCGAGAACTTCTTCTTGCTCTACAGGATCAACACCTTGCCATATCCACTGTAACCGCCTGAGATTTCGATACCAAACGTACCCTTCTTGTTGTTTTTTAAGATCCAAAATTTCTTGGCTACTTGGCATATAGCGAATTAATGCCGAGGTTTCTTGAGCTTGCTTGTGTTTCTGGAACAAGGTTTCAGAAAGATTTTGGCTGTTAGATTCAGACATAAGTCGATTCAATTGAGAGCGGTGCTCTAATAGTAATAAAAAAAATGGCCCGATAAAGGGCCATTTTCAAATAAACGCAAGAAAAGCATTACTTTTGTTTACGGTTAATCGGTTCTGCGTATTGAATCGTCATATCCCATGGCTGCTCAATCCACGTATCTTGAGCAATATCCACAACATAATCATCTAACAAGCTTACGCCAGAAGGCTTCGCACACACCGCAATCAATTTCGCTTTAGGATACATTTCACGTAGCTTACGTGCGGTATCACCACTATCGACCAAATCTTCAACAATTAAGAAACCTTCGCCGTCACCTTCAGGTGCTTTGATCACTGTCATGTCACGCTGGTGATCATGATCGTAACTTGAAATGCAAATCGTATCGACATGGCGAATACCTAATTCACGAGCCAATATGGCACCAGGAACCAGACCACCACGGCTCACCGCCCAAATACCTTTCCATTGCTCTGCAGGCATCTGTTTTTCTGCCAATTGACGACAGTAAGTCTGCATGTTGTCCCAAGTGATAACGAATTTATTGCTCATTGTTGTAAACCTAATTATTTAAATAATCTGTGTCGTTCATTACATTGCAGAGGCGATATACTTAAAGATGAAGATGGCTGACATCACCCACACACTCATCGATACACTGCGCCCTTTGCCACTAAATAGTTTGATAGCCGCATAAGCAATGAAACCAAGAGAAATACCTTCTGCGATAGAGAATGTCAGCGGCATTAATAAACAGGTAACGACGACAGGAGCCGCTTCTGTTAAATCGCGCCAATCAATACTGACCAAACCAGAAAGCATCAAAATTGCCACGTAAAATAATGCACCAGACGTAGCGTACGCAGGGATCATTCCAGCTAATGGCGAGAAGAATAATGCAAGTAAGAACAAAATGCCAACAACGACTGCAGTCAGCCCTGTGCGCCCGCCAGCAGCAACACCCGCCACACTTTCAATGTAAGAGGTTGTGTTTGATGTACCTAGCAGGGCACCGACTGACGTAGCAGTAGAATCGGCAAGCAATGCTTTATTTAGACGTGGGATTTTACCATCTTTGCCAATCAAATCTGCTTTTTGCGCCACGCCAACTAAAGTGCCAGCCGTGTCAAATAGATCGACAAACAGAAACGCAAATACCACTGAAATCATACCCACTTCAAAAATGGCGGAGAAATCAAGCTGCAAAAAAGTTGGCGCAATACTTGGTGGTGCCGACATAATGCCATGCCACTGAACGTCACCAAATACTAAACCAAGGCCAGTAACCGCAAGAATCGCGATCATTACGGCACCCTTTAAACCACGATGAACCAAAGCAATCGTCAGGAAGAAACCTATCGCACCGAGTACAGCAGGAAGAGAAGTAATTGCGCCGACAGAAACCAAAGTTGCAGGGTTATCAACCACAATGCCTGCATTCTTCAGGGCAATAAAGGCAAGAAAAAGTCCAATACCGGCCGAGATCCCCGTTCGTAATGACATCGGAATCGAACCGATGATCCACTCACGGATTTTAAAGATACTAAGAAAAATGAACAGCACACCAGAAACGAATACCGCCGCCAGCGCAACTTGCCATGTATATCCCATGCCGAGCACAACGGCGTAAGTAAAAAATGCGTTTAACCCCATACCCGGAGCCTGTGCGATTGGGTAGTTGGCAACAAAGCCCATGATGAAACAGCCAATAGCCGCCGCAAGACACGTAGCAACAAATACTGCACCACGGTCCATGCCGGCATCCGCTAAGATCGCAGGGTTAACAAAGATAATGTATGCCATCGTGAGAAATGTCGTTATTCCTGCGATAACCTCAGTGCGCACGTTTGTGCCATATTCACTAAGTTTAAATAGCCTTTCGAGCATGATCGAGTCCTATAAGGGTAAAAAGTAAACGGTTGCGTAATCGATTGGCTGTGGATTATAGAGAGATCAGATCACAAATTCCAGATAGAATTAAGGCTGTAATATGCTTTTATTAATGGCTTATGAACCTAGTCGCGCTTCATTTCTTCAAAAAGAAAAAGCGGATTTCCATATCGTATTGCCATTGAGCCGTAAAGGAAGTGCTGAACATTGAGATAAAAAAACGCCACCTCATCTGAGGTGGCGGCGAATCATTTTAGCCAAACTGACTACAAAAAAATTCCAATATCTAGGGGGTGAACATACAGTTCAAATAACATGCTTAAAGTCTTAATAACCAAAGCTTGTTGGGTAAGCAAAGTTGCCAGTGTAAACAGACTTGTTTGTCCAGAACATTGCAGATGGTAAACCTTTCATAACTATCACCTTATAAAATCAATTGAACATAAATTTGATTTCTCGGTTCCATGGAGGCGATAAACGGACTCATCCTTTGAGCATTTTTTCTTCGCTTTCGAAGTTGGTTACAAATATACCACCAAGAAATTAAATTACAATATTTAGCGTGATAAAAATCACATAATTTTATTTTAATGATCTACATCAACAGATTTAAGTAATTAAATTACACAAATATCAGCAAAAAATGATTATTAGGCGGTAAGGGGAAGAATCTCATCGCCGATTGTGTCATCTCTTCTATACGCTACAGTCGATTTAATGTGACACCAATAAAACAATTCTCAAGCGGTGAGGCTACTCGCTGATTGTCGAGAGTGGTATGCTGTCCACCACTACAAGTCATGCTCAGATCTAGTCGATATCGCTACCAAAGAAACATTTCGCCTGTTCATGATCTGGCAAGCTCGAATAAAAGGAGTATTCCGTGTCTGAGTTCTATTCTGAAATCAGTAAATTGTCATCGGCACCCGTATGGCAATTTTTCGATAAAATCTGTTCCATTCCTCACCCGTCTAAGCATGAAGAAGCCTTAGCCCAACACATCATCCAGTGGGCGACAGAGCAGGGTTTAGCGGTACGCCGAGATCCAACCGGCAACGTTTTCATAAAAAAACCAGCGACAGCTGGCATGGAACATAAGAAAGGTGTGGTTCTACAAGCTCATATTGATATGGTGCCGCAAAAAAACGAAGACACGCAGCACGACTTTGCTAAGGACCCTATCCAACCGTATATCGATGGCGAATGGGTAACAGCCAAAGGAACCACTTTAGGTGCCGATAACGGTATGGGTATGGCAGCATGTTTGGCTGTTCTCGCGTCAAAAGAGCTCAAGCACGGTCCTATTGAGGTGTTACTGACGATTGATGAAGAAGCGGGTATGACAGGTGCTTTCGGCCTTGAAGCGGGTTGGTTAGAAGGAGAGATCCTGCTCAATACTGATTCAGAACAAGAGGGCGAAGTATATATGGGCTGTGCTGGTGGTATTGATGGCGCAATGACTTTTAATATCCAACGACAAGCCATGCCTGCTGGTTACGTAACACATCAATTGATTTTGAAAGGGTTAAAAGGAGGTCACTCTGGATGTGACGTCCATACTGGCCGTGGGAATGCTAACAAGCTACTGGCTCGCTTTCTTGCTAGTCACGCACAAGAACTTGATTTACGTTTGATCGAGTTTCGCGGTGGTAGCCTACGTAACGCCATTCCTCGAGAAGCGTTTGTCACTGTGGCCATTCCTGCCGAAAATGGGGTAAAACTGGATGAGCTATTTAGCTCCTATACCCAGCTAGTGAAAGAAGAGCTTGGACGCGTCGAAACAGGGATCGTCACTTTCAACAACCCGCAAGAAAATGCAGAAAATGTCTTCGCTCTTGTTGATCAACAACGTTTTATTGCCGCATTAAACGCGTGTCCAAACGGTGTGATCCGGATGAGCGATGAAATTGAAGGCGTGGTTGAAACCTCATTGAATGTCGGTGTTATTACTACACAAGAAAACTCTGTGACTGTGTTATGCCTTATTCGTTCTTTGATAGATTCAGGTCGCCAACAGGTTGAAAGCATGCTCAAATCCGTTGCTGAGCTAGCGAATGCGGAAATTGCCTTTACTGGTGCTTATCCGGGCTGGAAACCAGATGCCGATTCAGAGATCATGGCTATTTTCAGAGACATGTACCAAGGTATTTACGGTCATAAACCGAATATCATGGTGATCCATGCTGGCCTAGAATGTGGTCTTTTCAAAAAACCTTACCCAGAAATGGATATGGTTTCGTTTGGCCCAACCATTAAATTCCCTCACTCACCGGATGAGAAAGTGAAGATCGACACAGTCGACCTTTTCTGGGAGCAAATGGTTGCCCTACTAGAGCATATTCCAGCGAAAGTTTAACCCACTCTGATGTCGAATTCTTCAACCAGCGTGTAATAGCAAGTTGATGAATATCTTGCTTTGGCAGCGGAATTCGGCATCAATCCTTACCTCTTTTTCTATCAATTAATTTTATCGATAAGGCAAATTAATTTCATTAGCGCACATTTTTTGTGACTGCTAGAGTTCGCCCCCTTGAAGTTCCTAGAGTTATTCACCACACTCTCTTCAAGCGATAACACCATTTAAAAGTTGTATCGGGGATGCGGCTACTCCTTAGCGGCGTCTTACATTCTCCAAAAATATTGAAACTGCGATGAAAGAAAAAATGATTGTCGGATGGCGAGAAACTCTCAGCCTTCCAGGGTTAGGTATTGAGCAAATTAATGCCAAAGTCGATACCGGAGCCCGCACGTCGTGCTTACACGCATTTAAGGTAGAGAGCTTCACCAAGGAAGAGACTCTTTGGGTTCGCTTTTGGATCCACCCTGTGCAGCGCAATAATGACAAGGTCACAGTGTGCGAAGCTAAAGTCATTGATGAACGAATCGTCCGTGATTCCGGTGGCCATGAAGAGTCACGTTACGTTATTCAATCAGACGTCAGTTTGGGCGGCCAAACTTGGCCCATTGAAATAACGTTAACCAATCGCGAAAATATGGGTTTTCGTATGCTATTAGGTCGCACCGCAATGCACCGTCGAATTTTAGTTAATCCAACTAAATCGTTTTTAATCGCTTTCGAGGAGAGCAAATAATGAAAATTGGTATTCTGTCACGTAATGCTTCGTTGTATTCAACCAAGCGTCTGATTGAAGCGTGTAAAAGCCGTGGCCACCAAGTCAAAGTGATTGATGGGCTGCGTTGCTATATGAATATCAATTCTGAAAAACCCGAAATTCACTTTAAAGGTGAAGAGTTAGCAGGTTTTGATGCAGTCATTCCTCGTATTGGTGCATCCGTTACATTTTACGGTACTGCGGTATTACGCCAATTTGAAATGATGGGGGTTTATCCCGTCAATGAATCTGTGGCTATTAGCCGTTCCAGAGATAAACTTCGCTCAATGCAGCTATTGTCTCGTCGCGGCATTGGTATGCCAATTACTGGTTTCGCCAGCAAACCCGATGATGTCAAAGATTTACTCGACATGGTCGGAGGAGCACCGGTAGTAATTAAATTACTTGAAGGAACTCAAGGCATCGGTGTAGTGTTAGCGGAAACACGCAAAGCAGCAGAAAGTGTGATCGAAGCGTTCATGGGCTTGAAAGCCAATATCATGGTGCAAGAGTACATCAAAGAGGCCGGTGGCGCCGATATTCGCTGTTTCGTTATTGGCGACAAAGTTATCGCAGCCATGAAACGGCAAGGTGCCGATGGTGAGTTTCGCTCTAATCTACACCGCGGCGGAACGGCCTCTTTGGTAAAAATTACTCCCCTAGAACGTAAGACGGCTATCGATGCGGCGAAGATTATGGGTCTCAATGTTGCGGGTGTGGATCTTTTGCGATCGGAACGTGGCCCACTAGTGATGGAAGTCAATTCATCGCCAGGTCTTGAAGGTATTGAAGCTGCTACTGGTAAAGATATCGCCGGGTTGATTGTCGAATTTATTGAAAAAAATGCGGCAACGAAAGGGACAAAAACACGTGGCAAAGGTTAGGAAAAACACAGCATTTCATTTCCTGGGGGATTCAGTTCCCCCAGGAACGCGCAAGGCAATGGAGCTAGAAGCGGCTAAGCTTTATACACACTCGCCGCTCTCTATTCCTATCGAAATCATTAATGGAATATCCACTGGCCCAACCTTAATGATCAATGCCGCCATCCATGGTGATGAACTGAACGGCGTTGAAATAGTCCGTCAACTGATCAACTCCATCGACCCGCAAAAACTAAAAGGGACACTGATTGTTGTCCCCATCGTCAATGCCTTTGGCTTTATTCATAAATCTCGCTACCTTCCTGATCGACGCGATCTCAATCGCTGCTTCCCTGGAAGTGAAACTGGCTCCCTCGCCTCTCGCATTGCACATACTTTCTTTTCCCAAGTCGCTTTACGTTGTGATTACATCATCGACCTGCATACTGGTGCTATTCATCGCACGAATTTGCCACAAATCCGCGCCGATCTCACTAATCCTGAAACCTTGCGTATTGCCCAAGCATTTGCAACCCCAGTGATCATCGACTCTCCACTGCGTAATGGCTCGCTCAGAAGTGAAGCAGAGAAATCAGGCATCACAGTATTAACTTATGAAGCAGGTGAAGCGCTAAAATTTGAACCTATTGCCATCAATGCGGGTATTGTCGGTGTGAAACGCACCATGCAAGCCATTGGTATGATGCGCAAAAGTCGCAAGGCCGTACCGACATCGATCATCGCAAAATCAACCAGTTGGCTCAGAGCCGAGAGCGATGGCATCTTGCGCACTGTGGTGACGCTTGGTGACAAGGTCGAAAAAGGACAAGTGCTTGCCTATATCAACTCACCGCTTGGTCATGTTGAAGTCGAATTAAGAGCCAATAAGGGTGGTATTGTGATTGGCCAACAAACTCTGCCTCTTGTTAATGAAGGGGATGCCGTATTCCATCTCGCCTACTTCTCGCAAAGCGATGAGATGGTTGAGCAAGTCGTGGGCGATTTTATTGAAGAGGTCGCAGACAGCGATTTAGAACCTCTGACCACAGGACACTTGATGCCACCGTCGATGGTCTAAATAGTCGATAACTCTAAACAATAGAGACACATAAGTTCAATAATAAAGCCCTTATTCAAAGGGCTTTATTATGTTTAAGCATGAGTGGGATGAAGAAAGTAACTCATTAACCGAACGAAGCCCAAATCACCGTAGCCACTAATACAGGGCAGACAAATTTCACATACCAAGGCCAGACTTTACCAAACCAACCCAATTGGAACTCAGGGAAACCTTGCTCTAACTCTTTGACCTTCGCGTGACGACGCCATACCCAACCGCCAAATAGGCAGAACATCAGCGCTGCTGTCGGCTGCAAATATTGCGTCGCAACCGTTGCCACTAAGCCAAATAGCGCACCAAAATTATAAACAATAACGACACTGACTAGCGCAATTAACGCGCCTAATACCCAGCTTGTTGGTGCGCGTTTCGTATTAAAACGCTCGCTGACTAAGGCTACAGGGCATTCCAGCATAGAGATAGAAGAGGTTAACGCGGCGATCGTCAGTAAAGTGAAAAATACGATAGCAAACACCTGCCCCATCCAACCAAGGCTATCAAACATCAATGGCAACACGGTAAAAACGAGCGTATCTGAATTTAGTAAAGAACCGTCAGCGGCATAGATTTCCACCCCTTTATGCATCGCAACAAACATCGCAGGCAACACAACAAGGCCAGCAATGAAAGCCACGGCGGTATCAACTAAAGTCACATTTAGTGCCATCTTCGGCAGGTTTTCTTGCTTACTCAGATAAGATCCGTAAATCAACATCGAGCAGCCACCAATGGTTAATGAAAAAAAGCCTTGTCCCATTGCCGCCAGTAAGAGATGTCTGTCAAACACCTTTGAAAAATCAGGGACCAAATAGTGTTGTAAACCTTCCATCGCACCAGTTTGCATCATGATGTAAACAAACAGCACACCAAACAGTACAAACAATGCAGGCATTAAACGCGTTGACCATTTTTCAATCCCGTCTTTAACACCACCTTGCACGATTAGAATCGTCAAAATATAAAACACTAAGGTTCCGAATAAGTTACGCTCAACACTAAACCCTTTCAACCAAGCTGTGATTTCCACAAAACCCAATAACTCTGTCATCGCACCGAGTAAAAAGCAGATTAGCCAGCCACCGACGATGCTGTAAAACGCCAGTACCGCACTCGGAACACTCAAACCAATCCAACCGACAAAGCCACCGACCATTTTACCTAGTGGATGAGGCGTTAATGAGCGCATGCTATCAACAGGGTTTGCTTGCCCAAAACGGCCTATCGCCATTTCAACCACTAACATAGGGAAGGCAACGACCATGATCATCACCAAATAAACCAATAAGAATGCGCCGCCGCCGTTGCTTGCCGCTTGGGTTGGAAAGCCCCAGATATTACCTAGGCCAACTGCCGCACCCGCCGCCGCAAGAATAAAACCAAGACGTGAACCAAAATGTTCACGAGAATCAGACTGTGTCATACCACTCACACAAATATCAATAGACTAGTTAGCTAGTACAGTAATGCAGGCAATCAAATAGAGCAATTACACTGCTTATTAATTAAACAAGCATTGCAAAAATAAACAGAATTTACTGCGTAAAGATTATTGAACAGGCAATGTTAACGGGAGATTAGAGGTGAATTTTTGCACGAGATAACGACCTCTTCCTTGTGCTTTGACTGCATAAAGTGCTCTATCAGCCACATGAAAGAAATCTAGATAGTGATTCAACTGTGGGGTATCAATTTCAACCCCTCCAACGCTGATTGAAAGCGTCTTCTTAGCTGGGGAAAATTGGTGGGTAATGCGCAGTGATTCAACCGATTCGATCAGTCGTTTAGCATAAGCTTGACCATCAATTTCGATGTCGCTCGCCAAAACTACACAAAACTCTTCTCCACCAAAGCGAGCAACCAGTTTTTCACCGCCAAAATCCAATTTTTTTAAGCTGGTCGCAACAGATTTCAATGCTTCATCACCCTCTAAGTGGCCGTAGTGATCATTGAACAATTTAAAATAGTCAATATCGATTAAAAACAATACGATATATCTAAATTGATAATCAACAATATAGCTTTTAAAGACCTTTTCTAAACGACGGCGGTTCGCAATACGTGTGAGTGGATCGTGCTCTGATTGCCATTTTAGTTCACGCCGACTGGTTTCCAGCTCCCATACTATTTGGTTCATCGTACGAGAAAACTCTTTCATTTCCTTCGATATGAAGGAGCGCTCACTGGGCATCTTTCCACCCGATGTTTTAAATTGATCCAGCACTTGATTGGCATCATTGATTGGCTTGACTACTTTATTCGCTACAACTAAGTTCAAGAAAAACATTAGGATAGAGAATGAAGCAAGCCCAGACAGCTCCTGCCATTGAATAAACGGTGGGACTTTAACGGTATGACTTACTTTAATCAACACAGTAAGACGATTGCGATAATCAAGCATTTCAAGGTAAGAGATATTATCTTCATGTGGCGCGGCAACGGTTTGATCATTAAGACTTTTGATCAGCATCACTTCCACATTCACCCCAGTTGCAATCACAAGCTCATTGATAAACTGTCCACTGATCCTTTTTAAAAAAAGTAAATAACCTTTGTCGCATTCCTTTGCGTCACTATTACAAACCCGAGAGGTTGCAACGATAAAAGGTTTGTCGTCTATCACGATAAAACTGAGATTCGGTTTGATGAAATCTTTTGGTGCTTTCATCGCGTCCGCTAAAATATCACCAAAATTATATCGAATCGCATCATAACTGGCTTCATGGCCAGTCTCATAGTCGTAGCGCTGGCCCCAAACTAATTGCACATCTGGATTAAAAATAAAAATACCGTCTAATGACTTGGATTCAAAGGTGTGAGTACCAATACTGTCGCGAATAAAATCATCATTAGGCTTAGCAATAAAATCGGCCATTTCATTCCATGCGGCATAATCAGCCAATGATGCCCCCATGTCCGCTTTTTGCATATTAAGAACAGTTCGAACTCGGTTAACCTCACCTCGTTGCAAGGAAAGAGCATCTTCAACGGCGCGATCATAAGACCACATAAACTTAAATAGCAGATAACACAAAATAAACAGCACAACGAAGGCTGTTGAAACTAATGCTGTTAACCGTCTCAAGCTAAAATTATTAAACAACATCCATACCAGTAAATTAACCTAACATCATAGACACAAATAAAGAGCACCGAATGTGCTCTTTAAGTTTAGATGGTAAAGACTTGATAATCTTTTAATACTGGTATTTTTTGGTGCAGTTGTTGTTCCTGCTCAACCATATCATTAAGAGACTCACAAAAATCACGACTCTCTTTTTGAATTGTGGCGGCGTTTTCTTGAATTCGCTCGGCTAACTTAACTTTTAAGTCCGCCATGGTATCGGTCAATTTTGTGATGTTTAAGCCACCCTCTTCTCTCATTTTCAGTGAAAGGGCATCGAAGGCGCCGGATATAAACTCTTTGTTAAATAAAGCTTTCGCTTTTTCAAAATCATCGGCCCAAGTTTGCGTCATTGATTCAAAAGTCTGCGCAGGGAGAACCAGCTCACCATTTTTGTAATAACGAGATTCAATATTGGCAAAAAAAGCTGCTATGGATTGCTTGGCGCTATCGAAGGCGTTGGGAGATTCAATACTTTTCGCAACATCATCCAAAATATCATTCGCCAACGCTAAGCCATCACTCGCCATCTGTTTTACTTTAGGCAATGAAGCATTCATGCTTTCTCTATACTGTTCAAGGGCCGTTTTCTGGTCACTGTCGAGCTCCATCTTTTCACCACGGATATAAAGATTGTTCTGTGTATCCATCAAAACAGTGTCGGTGCTCGTTTTGAGAATTTCAACCTTATCACCATCAAGGTGAACTTCATGGTTCACATCAACTCGGCACTGCGCTGCCCACAAAGGGGAGCTCAACAACATTAAAGTGACTAACACTACTTTTTTCATTGTTTTCTCTCATCGATCGTTTTATGACTAACCATATCAGGTGTGGATATTTGATGAGTTAGTATTTCTCGCTAGCAATATAAATGATTTCGACCTAAAAACCGTCAATTTAATGACATAAATGTTAGTTTGTTTCACTAATTTAAAAAAAACTGAGCTGCTTATTGAGCATTTCTGGCTTTAACATCACTTGTAAACCAAGTAAGCGAATTTCTCGCCCATTTTGCCGCAACAAAATATTCTCCAAAAGGGTTCGAAAATCATTGAGCTCTAACTGTGGATGAAGATGCTCAATCGTCGTAAGTTGAAAATCGGCAAACTTGACTTTGATCCCTTGTTTGACAATCGCCCCATCAACACTCGCTCTGTCTAACCTCGCTTTTATCTCTGGATAGAGATGATGTTCAATCACCTGCCAGCACTCTTCATAACTTGAGATATTTTGACTAAATGTTCTTTCGACACCTAATGATTTGCGCTCCCTCTCTGTCACGACTTCGCGATTATCAATTCCATGACTTTTCTTCCATAGTGAAGCGCCTAATCTGCCAAAGTTACGAAGTAGCTCTCGATAGTCCGTTAGCTTGATATCTTCACACTTATAAAAACCCGCTTGGTGCAACTTTTCCAGACTAACCTTACCGACACCGGGTATTTTCTCTAGCGGCAATGAATCGACCACCTGCTGTACTTTATCGGGTGGTATTACAAATTGACCGTTAGGCTTATTCATATCAGAGGCCACTTTAGCCAAAAATTTTACAGGTGCTACACCTGCAGAGGCTGTCAGTTGAAGTTCGTTATGAATATCATAGCGAATAGCTTGAGCTATCAATGTTGCGCTTCCTTGACATAGCGGTGAATCACTCACATCAAGAAATGCTTCATCTAATGATAACGGCTCAATAATGGAAGTATAACGTTCGAATATCTGTCGGATTTGAATGGAAATAGCTTTGTATACCGACATCCGCCCCGGAACCACCAGCAGATTGGGGCATAATTTTAAGGCTTGAGCAGTCGGCATTGCGGAACGAACGCCAAATTTCCTCGCCTCATAATTGCAAGTACTTAACACACCACGCTGCTTTTCATGACCACCAACGGCTAGAGGGCGATGCCTATATTCGGGGTTATCACGCATTTCTACCGCAGCGTAGAAACAATCCATATCAATATGGATAATTTTTTTGATTTTATTTTCCAATTCAAAACCATTAAAAGACTGTATACATAAACAGTATATTCTTGGTTTCTATGGATTGAAATGAATTGCTTTTAAAAATTAAAGAGCCTGCACAAAACAGGCTCTTTAATCGTAGCTCAGGCGATACGATCTTTTTCCCAATGCGCTAACTTTTCAGCTCTTGCTGCGGCCTTAGCTTCGCGTTTTTTACGTGCATCACAAGGCTCTGGGCAATTGCACACTTTTTCAATGCCAACAGCACCTAATCCACCACAACTGCCTTTGACTACTTTCTTTTGAAAGACATAGCCAACCGCCATCGCGCCAATGACACACAGAAATACACTGAATGTAATGAAAAAAGTATTCATAACTTAACTCACTTTTTATTTAGAAATGGCTTAAATGCGCTGGAGGCAATCTCTTCAAAACCTTGTTCTGTTTTCACAATCATGAACACAGGAATATTGTATTGCTCTGCAACCTCAATACCTTTCGTCTCTCCTAGTACCATTAATCCAGTCGCTAAGCCATCTGCCGTCATTGAAGATGCATCCAAAACGGTAACTGATACCACTTTATTATGGATGGGTTTTCCAGTGATTGGATTGATAATGTGAGAATAACGCACACCATCTTGCTCAAAATAATTGCGGTAATCACCTGAAGTGGCAATTGCCAGATCACCAGGTTCAATGATCTCTTGAGCGGTACGTTCATCAACTGTCGGTTTTTCTATAGCGATTCGCCAAGGTACGCCTTCTCGATTTACGCCTTTTAAGCGCATCTCACCACCGACTTCAACCATGTAATTGGCAATGCCTTGTGATTGAATGTAGTCAGCAACCACATCGACTCCCCATCCTTTCGCAATAGTTGAAAGGTCCACATAGAGATTAGGAAGATCTTTACTTAACGTAGTATCGGTTGCGCTAAGATGCTCAATGCCTATGTTGGTTTTACGCTCAGCCAATTCTGCATCGCTTGGCACCACATCAGGACGAGCTTCAGGGCCAAAACCCCATAGGTTAACCAAAGGACCAACAGTGACATCCAATGCACCTAAAGTAAGACCGTTAAGACGCAGCGCTTCTTTCACCACGGTTGCGGTTTGAGAAGAAACCGTAAAAGGTTCCGTTCCTTGATATTGATTAAAACGGCTGAGCTCGGAATCTTTACGATAGGTCGACATTTGATCGTTCACTTCTTCCAATAACCGATCAACTTCCTTTTGGAGAGCCTCCGAGCTAGGGATACCTTCAGCTTTCAGGTACTTAATATTGTAAGTCGTGCCCATAGTAGGGCCACTGAGATGAACTTGCTCAACCGATTTTTCACAACCCGCCAAGATGAATAGAGAAGCTAACGCAGCAAGCCATTTTTTCACTTGTTTACTCCTAAAAATGAAAGTGAATATAGAAAAGAAGTGGTTATAGAAAAGAAATTCCTACACCTATTTTCTATGTTAACTGAGTTGGAATTCAAAGCCACAAGGCAAAACTAAAACTAAAAAAACAATGGCTGACTCATCAGAGCCAGCCATAGGTTTTACTTACTTCAGTGAATTAACCACCGAAGTCATCAAGAAGGATGTTCTCATCTTCTACACCAAGGTTCTTCAGCATGCCAATCACAGCCGCATTCATCATCGGTGGACCACACATGTAGTATTCACAATCTTCAGGCGCTTCATGGTCTTTCAGATAGTTTTCATACAATACATTGTGGATGAAACCTGTGTATCCATCCCAGTTATCTTCAGGCATTGGATCAGAAAGCGCACAGTGCCATACGAAATTCGAGTTTTCAGCTGCAAGGCCGTCAAAATCTTCAACGTAGAACATCTCACGCTTAGAGCGCGCACCATACCAATAAGACATCTTACGGGTAGATTTTAAACGCTTAAGCTGATCGAAGATGTGTGAGCGCATTGGAGCCATGCCCGCACCACCACCGATAAAGACCATTTCTGCATCAGTATCTTTGGCAAAGAACTCACCAAATGGACCAGAAATAGTACATTTATCACCTTCTTTCAGTGACCAAATGTAAGAAGACATCTGACCCGGTGGCACATTGGGATTATTAGGCGGCGGCGTAGCAATACGCACGTTTAGCATAATAATACCGAACTCTTCAGGGTAATTCGCCATTGAGTAAGCACGAATAATATCTTCATCAACTTTTGACTCGTAGCGGAACAGGTTAAATTTGTCCCAATCGCCACGATACTCTTCTGGCACGTCAAAATCTGAATATTTGATGTGGTGTGCTGGCGCTTCGATCTGAATGTAACCACCAGCACGGAAAGGTACTGACTCGCCATCAGGGATCTGAAGTTTAAGCTCTTTAATGAAGGTGGCTTTGTTGTCGTTAGAGATAACGGTACATTCCCACTTTTTAACACCAAAAATTTCTTCAGGAAGTTCAATATCCATGTCTGTTTTCACAGCCACTTGACACGCTAAACGTTCACCCTCACGAGCTTCACCTTTAGTAATGTGATCAAGTTCAGTAGGAAGAATATCACCACCACCAGATTTCACTTTTACACGGCATTGACCACAAGAGCCGCCACCACCACACGCCGATGATACAAAGACACCAGAACCTGCAAGTACGCTCAGTAGCTTACCACCTGGATTAGTCACAATAGACTTATCTGCATCACCGTTAATTGAAATTGTAATGTCGCCTGTTGGAACTAGCTTAGATTTAGCAAATAAAATTACCAAAACGAGTGCTAGAACAATCAGGGTAAACATCACTACACCAAGAATAATGTCCATTGACTATTCCTTAATTGTTGCGGTTTACCCGACTTACAGTTGAACACCAGAGAAAGACATAAAGCCTAACGCCATTAGACCCGCCGTGATGAAGGTAATCCCTAAACCACGTAAACCCGGAGGTACATCTGAATATTTCATTTTCTCACGGATACCGGCAAGAGCGACAATCGCTAACATCCAACCCACACCCGAACCGAAACCGTAAACGACGGATTCAGCAAAGTTATAATCACGCTGAACCATGAAAGATACACCACCAAAAATGGCGCAGTTCACTGTGATTAAAGGTAAGAAAATGCCCAGCGCGTTATACAAAGGTGGGAAAAAACGATCCAATATCATCTCTAAGATCTGTACCAATGCGGCAATAACACCGATAAAGGTAATGAAATTTAGAAATGTAAGATCAATATTTTCACCCAATGCACCCGGTTTAAGTAACAAGTTATAAACCAAGTTATTCACTGGTACTGAAATGGTCAGAACAACAGTAACCGCAATCCCTAAACCAAACGATGTCTTTACTTTCTTAGATACAGCAAGAAATGTACACATACCCAAGAAGAAAGAGAGTGCCATGTTTTCGATAAAAATCGATCGAACAAGCAAACTGATATAATGTTCCATAACGCCCTTACTCCTTCGCTTCTAGTTGTTCAGGTTTGAACGTGCGAATCGCCCAAATCATGAAGCCAATTAGGAAGAATGCCGAAGGTGCTAGCAGCATCAAACCGTTAGGTTGATACCAGCCACCATCTTTCACAAGAGGTAGAACTTCCATTCCAAATAGCTTGCCTGAACCAAGAAGTTCGCGGAAGAAACCAACAGTGATCAATACAAAACCATAGCCCAAACCATTACCGATACCATCGATAAAGGAAGGAATCGGTGCTGACTTCATTGCAAATGCTTCAGCACGGCCCATTACGATACAGTTAGTAATGATCAACCCTACGAACACCGATAGCTGTTTCGAGATATCGTATAAGTAAGCACGTAGGATCTGGTCAACAACAATAACCAATGAAGCAATGATCGCCATCTGAACGATGATACGCACACTGTTAGGTATGTGGTGACGAATTAACGAAACGAATAAGTTAGAGAAAGCCGTTACAAACATAACGGCTAGCGTCATAACAAACGCCGTTTCCAACTTAGTGGTTACCGCAAGGGCAGAACAGACACCAAGCACTTGAAGTGCGATTGGGTTGTTATCCAACACTGGCGCTAGAATGCTCTTTTTAATCTCTTTTGCGCTAGACATTAGTTCAAACCTCCGTCACGAACTTTTGCTAGGAATGGACCAAAGCCCATATCACCTAACCAGAAGTCGAAAGTGTGTTGAACACCGTTACTGGTCAGTGTGGCGCCAGAAAGTCCATCAACGCCATGCTCAGATCCGGCAAGAGCGCCACCTTTCACAACTTTAATTGCAGGTTGGTGGTTGTCATCAAACAATTTCTTGCCAACAAATTGAGCACGCCATGATGGGTTTTCAACTTCACCACCCAATCCCGGTGTTTCACCTTGTTCGTAATAAGTAATGCCGGAAACGGTATTACCATCGGTTTCTACAGCCACAAATGCGTACATCATTGACCACAAACCATTACCGTGAACGGGAACAATCACTTTAGAAATCTCGTCGCCACTTTTCACTAGGTAAACAACCCCAGTATTGGCACGACGAATAATCTTCGCTTTATCTTGTTCCGCTGTTAGCTTGATAGATTGAGCTGGGTCTTTAGAAGCTTTGCGTTGATCATAGGCCGTTGCATCGCCATCAACAAAGTTCCCGGTTTTAAAATCAATCAAACGAGGTTCAATGTATTTAGCAAAAAGCTCTGGCACGCTGCCAGACTCGTTAATGCCTGCAACTTCAACAATCTTGCTTTGCTTATCAAGTACTGCGTTAACTTTTTGCTTGTCACGCAGGCCAACCGCTGCTGTCGATACGATGATTGAACAAACTAGGCTCAATCCGATAACAACACCCAGCGTCTTTTTAATGCTGTCGTTATTACTTGCCATAGCGTGCTAGTCTCCGCTTGATGTTCTTCTCAATCACAATATGGTCAAACAAAGGTGCAAATAGGTTCGCAAATAAGATCGCCAGCATCATACCTTCTGGGTAGGCTGGGTTAACCACACGAATCATCACACACATTGCGCCAATCAAAATACCGTATGCCCATTTACCTTTGTTAGTAAATGAAGCCGATACTGGATCGGTTGCCATGAAGAACATACCAAACGCAAAGCCACCAAGAACGAGGTGCCAATGCCAAGGCATATTAAACATTGCATTTGTGTCTGAACCAATGACATTGAACAGCGTTGAAATGGCAATCATACCCACCATAACACCAGCAATAATGCGCCATGAAGCGATGCCCATGTAGACAATAAATGCCGCACCAATCGCCAGTGCCAACGTCGATACTTCACCGATAGAACCAGGAATGTTACCAACGAACGCGTCCATCCAAGTAATGGCTTCGCCAGTGACCTTATTGAGCAGAGCACCGTTACCACCTTGAGCCCATTGGCTTAAGGCCGTTGCGCCAGAAAAACCATCTGCAGCTGTCCAAACAACGTCACCAGAGATCTGTGCTGGGTAGGCGAAGAATAGAAAAGCACGGCCGGCTAATGCTGGGTTTAGGAAATTACGCCCGGTACCACCAAAGATTTCTTTGGCAACAACCACACCAAAGGTAATCCCTAAAGCGGCTTGCCATAACGGCAGTGTGGGTGGAACAATCAGAGCAAACAAAATTGAAGTAACAAAGAAACCTTCGTTAACTTCATGCTTACGCACCATACAAAACAGCACTTCCCAAAAGCCACCGACCAAGAAAACCGTGGCGTAGATAGGTAGGAAGTAAGTCGCACCGAGCAGCATCATACTTGCCCAACCGGCTTGCGTACTTAATGTACCGCCAAGCATTTCAGTTAGCCAATAGTGCCAGTTACCACTGATGACTGTCGCCAATTCAGCGCCAGAATACAGATGGTTAAGTGCAGTAATCGATTGATGACCAACATTATACATACCCCAGAACATCGCTGGAAATACCGCTAGCCAAACCATGATCATGATGCGTTTGAGATCAACGCTATCACGAACGTGTGAGCTTCGTTTTGTAACTAAACCAGGCGTATAAAAAAGCGTTGCGGCAGCTTCATACAAGGCAAACCATTTTTCGTGTTTACCGCCAGGTTCAAAATGATGCTCGATGTCTTCAAGAAACTTTTTAAGGCCCATGAAAATTACCCTTCCTTCTCAATCTTATCTAGGCACTCACGAAGTAGCTGACCATATTCGTATTTACCAGGACATACAAAGGTACACAATGCGAGATCTTCTTCGTCCAGCTCAAGGGCACCGAGACGTTGAGCGCTATCGATGTCACCTGCACATAGGTCACGAAGTAGGAGCGTTGGTTCCATATCTAGTGGCAACACTTTTTCATAGTTACCAATAGGTACCATCGCACGATCACTACCATTGGTTGTGGTTGTCATGTTGAACAACTGACCTGTGAATAGATGACCAAGGAAAGAGCGAGTGACTGAAAATTTGTTCTTACCAGGCATTGCCCAACCAAGAAAATCTTTGTCACGACCTTCACGCAGAACCGATACTTGGAGGTGGTAACGACCAAGATAAGCTACAGGCCCCGCCGCTTTCACACCAGAAAGTACAGAACCAGAGATGACACGAACTTCGCCCGGCATCAATTCGTTATCCGTTAACTCTTCGAGGCTAGCACCAATCTGAGTACGGACAAGACGAGGTTTGTTGACTACGGGTCCTGCAAGCGACACCACTCGTTGTGTGTATAGCTCACCGGTTAAGAACAATTGACCAAACGCAATCACGTCTTGGTAATTGATGCTCCACGCCACATTGACTGCATTTACTGGATAGAGGAAATGCATGTGAGTCCCTACAAGACCTGCAGGGTGTGGGCCATCAAACACATGTTCTTCAACGTTTGGCTGTGAAGAGCGTGGTAAGCTAGTACCAGATTTACAGACGTAAACCTTGCCCTCAGTCAGAGTTGAAAGGATATCGAGACCAGCGACGAATGCTTCAGATTGCTCATTAATGATCATCTCAGGTTTTGCCGCTAATGGATTGGTATCCATTGCTGTCACAAAAATAGCCTGAGTTGAAGACTCAATTGCTGGAACCTTGCTAAACGGACGAGTACGCAACGCAGTCCAAAGACCAGACTCAACTAACTGAGTTTTAACCGTTTGACGGTCAATACTTGCTAGTTGGCTAGCTTCAAAGCTATCGAACGTGATTTGCTCATCACCTGCCACTTCAATCACAACGGATTGTAGGACACGTTTGGCGCCACGATTGACTTCGATAACCTTACCGCTTGCTGGTGAAGTAAATTTAACACCCGGATTCTTTTTATCTTCAAAAAGAATTTGAGCTTTCTTTACTTCATCGCCTACGCGAACATGCATGGTAGGACGCATGCCAACGTACTCTTCGCCAAGCAAGGCGACTTTAGTGATGGTCTTACCATCATTAATCACCTGGGAAGGAGTTCCTGCAATAGGAAGGTCCAAACCCCTTTTTATTGTAATCATACGCACTTGCACTATTTTATCGGGAAAAAGATTCTTTTAATTGCGTAAGTTCAAGGCTTGTTTATCTTTCATGGTCGTTCTTGATAAGAGGCCAAATGAAAGTTAAACCAGCCTTAGACACGACATTTCTGTGTCCGATTTTGGCTTGTTTTAAACGCCAGAACCGCAACATCCTTTTAATAACCTCATCACAAGTATGGTATGAGATCCATTAGGTGCAATAGTCTAGCATTTTTTCGGAACCTGATGCCATGACCAATCCTCTGATAAGTCGTTTTATTTGGAAGGATTTGAATCATAAAGGCTAGCGAATAGTCATAACTTTGAAGCATCGCACAAATAACCTATTCCTTACCCCTTATGAGTATTTATTTTTATTCACTACCTAAAACAATTTCTCTCAACTTGTTCATCTCGTCAATTTGTTTAAATACTGTTAACATTCCGCTCAAAAACAGAACAAGAGAACGGCATGTTCAGACGGTTCTGAACGAGTTATTTTCCACCGCCCATACACATAGGACTATCAGGTACGCCACTAATTTGCGCCTGCCACTCTTGTGGTGTGTAGGTATGAATCGAGAGTGCATGAATGTGGTTCGCTAACTCTTCTGCCAACACTTGGTTAACCTGTCGGTGACGGCCAATCAAACGCATTCCTTCAAAACTGTCACTCACCACAATGACTTTAAAATGGCTTTCCGATCCTGAAGGCACATTGTGCATGTAGCTTTCATTTTCGACTTTCAAATAATCAGGGTGAAATGCTTGATGCAATTTTTGTTCGATTATGGGTTGGATCATACCGTTGCCTTTCTTCCTCAAATAAGAGCATGAGAACATATACGAGTGTAAAGAGATTTAAGTTTAACTAGCCTTATAGAATAGCGAAAGGTTTTGGTTCCTTGTTTCTACGCCATTTGAGACAATGCATCCGTAATTCTCACTACGACCTATAAAAAATTATGAAAACAGAGTTGGCACTGCATGATCGAACGTTGAGCTTGCACCGTTTCCCACATCGTTCAAACGAAACATTACAAGCTTGGGATGCGGGCGATGAATATATGATTAATCATATTGAAGCGTTGAATTTAGCAATAGGCAAACGCATCCTTATTTTAAACGATCACTTTGGCGCTCTATCGTGTTGGTTTGCAGATAAGCATCACGTCACCATGATGAGCGACTCTTTTATTTCGCAACAAGGTACGTTAAACAATCTTCAGCGCAATCAGTGCCGCAACGTGCAATTGCTCTCAACAATGGATGCCATCCCTGAATCGGTCGATCTGGTGCTTTTTCAATTGCCCAAGAGCAATCGCCACTTGGTTTGGCAATTAAGCCAACTCCGTCAGTCCCTTGCCCAAGATTGCCCTGTGATAGCGGTCAACAAAGCGAAAGAGATCCACACATCAACCTTAAACTTATTTGAAAAGTATTTAGGTTCAACAAGCACTTCTCTTGCATGGAAAAAACACCGCCTCATTTTTTCAGCACCGAACGTATCACCGATTGAAACGGTGGAACCCATAACTGAATGGGCCGTAGAAAGCGAATCCATCCGTCTAAAAAATCTGCCGAATGTCTACTCAGGTGAGGGATTGGATCTCGGCGCACGCTTTTTTCTACAGTATCTTCCACAAGATCCTAAGTTACAGCACATCATCGACCTTGGATGCGGCAACGGGGTGTTATCAATCAAGATGGGCCAACTCAATCCTCAAGTACGAATGACCTGCGTTGATGAAAGCTTGATGGCCGTCGAGTCTGCAAAGCTAAATTTGCTGGAGAATTTAGGAGAAGATCGCAATATTCAATGCATTGCGAATAACTGCTTAGATGGTTTTCAACAAGAGAGTAGCTGTTTAGTATTGTGCAACCCACCATTCCATCAACAACAAGCTATCACGGATCACATTGCTTGGCAGATGTTCTGTGATGCAAAGCATGTTCTTAAAAAAGGGGGACGATTATTAGTGATCGGCAATCGCCACCTCGGCTACGATGTAAAACTAGCAAGATTATTTGGCCAAGGGCAGGTAAAAACTGTCGCGACCAACCATAAATTTGTTATCTTACAAGCAACTAAATAGGCAAGGATAAGAAAGGAAATGACCATGAAAAAACTGGTTCTCGCAGCCTCAATCGCATTACTCACCGCTTGTGCCGCACCTCAGCAACAGCAAATCAACTTTATGCCTACTGCAACGACCAGCAAAAATACGGTCGTCAACAATAAAGCCTTTACTCTGGTTAGCAAAGATGTTCGATCGGCGCAATATGTGGCTTTAGTGGATAGTGGCCGCTCTAATATTGAGCCAATTCATGCCAAACAAAATGTTCGCATTGCGGTTGAGAATGCGTTGGCAGAACAATTTAGCTCTCAAGGCTATCGCTTAACAGTGAACAGCGAAAACAATGTCACCGTTGAAATTGCAGAAGCACTAGTGACGGTAAAACACAGCGTCATGTCGAATGAAATGGATGGCAGTGTCACGCTTGAAATCACCGCGGAAACACCAAAAGGCAAATTGGTGAAAACGTTCAACGGGACGGCAAAACGTTCCGGTACACTCAGCGCTTCAAATGATGAGATTGAAATGGTACTCAACGATGTCATGAACTTGGTACTTAAAGAAATTGCCAATGACAGCGAACTTAATGGTTATTTACAGGAGCGCTTTTAATGTTACGTTCTCTCGTTACGACATTAGCGCTCGTCAGTTGCACTGCGTTTTCGGCGCCCAACGTCCTAATTGAGACGAACTTAGGGTCATTTACTGTTGAACTTAATACAGAGAAAGCGCCAACGACTGTCGCAAACTTCGTAAAATATGTTGAAGATGGCAGTTATGTTGGCAGCCAGTTCCACCGCGTTATCCCAGGGTTTATGGCACAAGGCGGCGGATTTGATGCGGATTTAAAACAACTCACCACTTACGCTCCCATCAAAAATGAAGCGAGCAATGGGTTGACCAATGACACCGCGACGATCGCAATGGCCCGTACCAATGATCCTAACTCGGCTACTCGCCAATTCTTTATTAACTTGGTCGATAATGATTTTCTCAACTACAACGCTCGCCCACCGGGTTATGCAGTCTTTGGTAAAGTCACGCAAGGGTTTTATGTTGTGCAAAAAATGGCTCAACAGCCGACCAGCACGAAAGGGCGAATGCAAGACGTCCCCATCGAACCAATCGTTATTACGAATGTCACACTAGAACAATAACCATACCAACGCCGATTTATCGGCGTTTGATTTTATTGGGTCGCCTTTCGACCTAAGTTGCTTTACTGACAAGGATTCGCTGTATGCCATCAACCTCCTCCTCTCTCACTTGGATGGAAACTATCCGTAGCTATCTTGATAAACGCCTATTGTGGGTATTTATGATGGGGTGTTCGAGCGGTTTTCCGTGGGTTTTGATTGGTTCAAATATGTCAGGATGGCTAAAAGATGCAGGCTTAACCACCGCTGCTATTGGTTATTTTGGCAGTGTCTTCGCAGTTTACGCGATTAATTTTCTATGGGCCCCATTGGTGGATCGCGTCAAATTACCCATTCTGACGCCATTATTAGGTCAACGCCGCAGTTGGGTATTTTTGTGCCAATCGATCATTTTGATCTGTACGTTGCTGATTGCGGGTGTCAATCCAGCCCAAAATTTGATGTTTACCTCAATGCTTGCCTTGGGCATTGCGATCGCTTCTGCCACTCAAGATATCGCGATTGATGCTTTTCGTATCGATACTTTCCCCAAATCACAAGCCAATAAGCTGCCACAAGCCTCCGCCATGGCCATCATGGGGTGGTGGACTGGATATTCTCTGCCGGGCTATCTCGCTTTTGTAAACGCCGATAGTATCGGTTGGAATGCCGTTTATTATGGCATGGCACTCTGTGTCGGGCTGTTAATGCTTTTCACGCTCTTGGTGGGAGAACCAAAAACACATCGCGAAGCACTACAGCATCAAGCGGAGCTGCGACACAATCAGGTAGTTGGTTCGAAAGTCGTCGCGTGGTTCACCGTTACCGTAATCGAACCATTTCTCGATTTCTTCAAACGCAATGGCGCGCAAGTAGCACTAACCCTGCTGTTGTTTGTTTTTTTATTCAAGATTGGCGAAGCTTTTCTTGGCCGAATGTCGATTCCATTTTACAAAGAAATTGGCTTTAGCAACGAACAAATTGGTCACTACTCGAAGTTAATTGGTTGGGGAGCAACCCTGTTCTTCACTTTGATTGGCAGTATGTTTAACGTGCGATTTGGTATTGTTCGCGGCTTGATGATTGGTGGCATCGCGATGTCTGCCAGTAATTTGATGTTTTCGTGGATCGCTCAAGTTGGCCCTAATGAGCATCTGTTCTTGGCGACCATTATTGTCGATAACTTTACCACTGCGTTTTCCACCGTGGCCTTTGTTTCGTTTCTTACTGTGTTAACAGGGCAGGCATTTTCAGCAACGCAATATGCGCTATTGGCCTCTCTAGGAAACTTTGGCCGCACCACGTTGGCCTCTTTTAGCGGAGAGCTGGTCGACTATCTCAATAATTGGTCACTGTTCTTTATTATTACTGCACTGATGGTAGTACCAAGCCTTATCATGCTCTACTCACTGCGCCATTATTTTGCTGATTTACTGCAAAAAGCTCGGCAGAGAGACATCGATGATATTGCCAAGCAAGGCATTGATAAGCGTTAGATGAAAAAAAGGTCGTACAATACGACCTTTTTTAATTTGATGTGCCTGCTATGGACTACGGATAGAGACCTTTACCAAATAAGTTAAACACTCTCGCAACACCTTGCGTAAACAGCATCGGCTCAGTTAGCACCGTTAAGCATAAACAATCTTCATCCACTTTGGTAAAAGGGCTGTGTTTAATACTCGCATCTCTTTGAATGAAATCACCCACTTTATAATGCCCATCTTCATCACTGAAGCCACCATGGAGCACCAAGGTCGACTCAACCCCTTTGTGTGTATGCTGAGGGATCTGCACGTTGTGATTGATGTACATCAGGTTCATGCGAGAGTCTTCAGCAATATCTAGGTGGGCACTAAAAACTTTACCACCATAGCTGCGCCACTCGCCTTTGAAGCGAATCAGTTGGCTCAGCGTACTAGGCAGCATCATAACGCGATCATTGACTTTAATTTCTATCGACTCAGGCTTACGCAAGGTCGATGGGTGTAGGGTATCCAGCGCCGTGATCGTTTCAAACATCTGGTTTAAATGATCATCATTAGAAACGGCCATTCTTTGTTGCGGCAACGATTGGCTCAACAATGCTTCGGCGGCCCGAGTTTCTAAGTATTGAACCTGTTGACGACACTGAGTACAGAGTTCAAGGTGAGTGGCAATCATAATGCCATGCGCCGCATCAATTGAACCATTGGCATACTGCTGCAGTACTTCGTTGCTTGGATGGTGGCTCATAATTGCTCCGCTTGAATAGAATGTCTAAGTTTTTCAACGGCTAGTCGTAAACGCGATTTGACCGTACCGAGAGGAATATTGAACATCTCCGCAACCTGCTGCTGGGGCAGTTCCTCAAGATACACCGCCTTCACGATGGCTTGCTGAGCTTCAGGCAACAGCGCCACAAACTTTAATATTTGCTCTTTTAACATGTCATGTTCAGGACAGTAATGTTCTACCAAATCAGGTGGGCAGTAGTCAGTTGGCCAAATATCATCGGCATAAACATGTAACTCTCGCCCGCGCTGCTTACGCAGAAGATCAAAACACAAATTGCGTGCAATCGTGTAAACCCACGTCGAAAGCGAACTTTTTCGGTTATCGAATAGATGCGATTTCTGCCACACCGTGGTCATGGTTTCTTGCACCATTTCTAACGCCACTTGCTCACTGCCTACATGCTTAAACGCAAACTGTTGTAAGCGAGGAGAGAAATAACGAAACACTAAGGCAAACGCCTGCTTATCACGTTGCTTGACACGTTCCATGCATTCAGCCCAGTCTTGCTTGGTGTAGCTTGGGCTTAGCGACACACTATGCTGAGAATCACTGCTCATGCTGCGCTCTTCCTTTAGGAGTAACCGTTGTTATTGGCATACAGTAGCCATAAACGTTATACGTGAGCAATGCATACATCGATCACTCGTCGTATTCTTTTTTATGCAGAGCCACTACTACAGAGCGACTTCTCGTTTAAGCTTACTACACGCTTTCAAAGTTAGTGTGAGACTTCGATTACCTGCAATAAAAAGTCAACCGCACTGTGCGCGTCATCCTGCCTCATTAAATCATCAAATTGTTGAATCGAGATAGGGAGCAACTCTAGCCATCGCTGCGCCACCCAACTGGCATCATCAAAAAAACAGTGCGAATAGAGCTCGCCAAGCTGAGGAAATTGTTGATAAACCGCTTGTAACTGGTGGCTTAAATACCATTCGTGAGGTTCTAAATCTCTTACTGGCCAACTGGGCAATGACGTGACCTGAGCAACTCGCAGCCCATCAAATTCGCTCACTACTGACTCTATTTTAAAGCGCTCCATCCCCATCACGGTTAATCCTAACATCCCATTGTCGAGCGCTTCAAAATCAACAATCTTAACCAACATCCCAAATTTAGATAACTGATTTGCTTTATTGCCTTTTTTGTTATCAATCAAACAAATGCCAAATGTAGAGTCAGACTGGCTGGATTGAGTGACCATCCTCTTATACCTTGATTCAAAGATCCGTAGCTTCATTTTCCCTTCTGGTAAAACGATTGAAGCTAAAGGAAACAGCATCAATTTTTTCATCATTCATCACTCTTCATCATGCCCGTCAATAAATACGTTGAAGATTACAAAACGATCACTAACTAAAAATGTTGGTTTATCGATTTGCATAAAACAACACTAAAGCAAACGTTTAAGTGATTAAAATCACATTAAAGATGCAAGCGAACGAAATATTAATTTAGTTCCGAGCAAATGTTCATTATCGTGACCTCGGTCACCAAGTTTGTTCACTTTTGCATTCGCAATCACTTTTAATTGAGATTTTTATCGTTATTATTCGGGCCAATTGAACGCACATCAGAAATATACGTGTGCTGAATTATGACAAAACATAGAGAGTCCCCCTTATGCGTAAATCACTTCTAGCTCTAGGCCTAATGGCTGCAACTTCTGCTCCAGTTATAGCAGCTGACTATTCCGATGGCGACATCCATAAAAATGATTACAAATGGATGCAATTTAACCTAATGGCTGCTTTAAACGAAAAAGGCCCTTATGAGTCAAGTCATGACTATCTAGAAATGGAATTTGGCGGTCGCTCTGGTATTTTTGATCTATACGGTTACGTTGATGTATTCAACCTGCTAAGCGACAAAAGCAGTGATAAAAATAACAAAGACAAAATCTTCATGAAAATTGCACCACGTATGTCTTTAGATGCGGCAACGGGTAAAGATCTTTCTTTCGGTCCAGTACAAGAACTTTATGTAGCATCTGTACTTGAATGGGATGGTGGTCAAAACGGTGTAAACACTCAAAAAATCGGTCTTGGCTCTGATATTAACGTACCTTGGTTCGGTAAAATGGGCTTAAACCTTTATGGAACTTATGATTCGGGTAAAAAAGATTGGAATGGTTTCCAAATTTCAACCAACTGGTTTAAACCTTTCTACTTCTTTGAAAACGGCTCATTTATCTCTTACCAAGGTTACATTGACTACCAATTTGGTATGGAAGATGAATACTCTCAAGCGAGCAATGGTGGCGGTATGTTTAACGGTATCTACTGGCACTCAGATCGCTTTGCTGTGGGTTACGGTCTAAAACTTTACCATAACGTTTATGGTTTCGAAGATGGTGAATCATTACCATGGGATAACGCTGCTAAAGCTGAATCTTCAGGCGTTGGTCACTACCTAGCTGTGACTTACAAGTTCTAATCGAACCGAAGTTTTTGGCTAAATGGCGCTCTCGAGCGCCATTTTTATTGCTTTCCATTTCTACCTCATTATCCTTGGCGCAAAGTTAACAATGGAGAGGTGTTATGAATATCGTCGTGCTTGGGCCGGGCGCGGTTGGGTTGCTTTGGGCGACAAAGCTGCATGCTTCTGGACACCGCGTTTCATTATGGGGCAGACAACCTCAATCTTCACTTTCCATTGCTTTAGATAAACAGGCGTCTATTACCCTACCCTGCAATGATCACGCCGCGCTCTGCCATGCCGATCTCTTACTGATTACCGTTAAGGCTTGGCAAGTTGAGCAAGCGCTCACTCCGTTGCTGAATACACTCAATCGTGACACCATTTTACTATTTATACACAACGGCATGGGCGCGCTTGATTCAATACAGGATCAACTGAATGACTTTCCTATTGTGCTTTCAACTACCACGCACGGTGCACTCAAGCCGTCAATGAATCAAGTGTTGCATACTGGCAAAGGCGTAACTCAATTAGGGGCTTACAATGCCGAAGGCAAGCAGTGTCAGTTTCTAGTGGATGTACTTCAGCATGCATTGCCAAACGTAATGTGGAATAACACGATTGAAGAAGCACTATGGCATAAGCTTGCGATTAACTGCGCGATTAACCCGCTCACCGCGTTAGAGCAATGTCGCAATGGTGATTTAGCCGATGAACGCTTCCAACGGCCGCTGGAAAATATTGTTGCAGAAGTCGCCGATGTCATGAGCGCTGAAGGCTTTGCGATCACTCAATCATCACTGCTTGCTAAGGTTAAGCAGGTGATTCAAGCCACAGCAGAGAATTATTCATCAATGCATCAAGATATTTTTTATCAACGCAAGACTGAGATAGACTTTATTACGGGCTATTTACTGAAGAAAGCAGAGCAACATCAGCTCGCAACACCAGAAAATAGTAAGCTATATCACGCCATTCAACAGATAGAACACAGCTGGAAAAGCCAATGAGTAAACGAATTTTAGTCCCGATAGCAACGGGCTGCGAAGAGATGGAAGCGATCACCGTGATTGATATGATGGTCAGAGCTGGCTATCAAGTCGTGGTTGCCAGTGCTAATCTCGACGGGCAATTGATGATGAAAGCCTCACGCGGAGTCACACTAACCGCAGACTGTAAACTGCTGGATGTGATCGATGAAGAGTTTGACGTGATTGCGCTGCCCGGTGGCGTTGGAGGCGCTGAGATCTTTCGTGACAATCCAATGCTAATCGAAATGCTCAAGCAACAGCATAACCATGGTCGATGGTTGGCGGCTATTTGTGCCACGCCAGCCTTAGTTTTGCAACATCATCAGCTTTTCCCGCAAGCGATCATGACAGGGCACCCAGCTTTTCGAGAGCATATCCCCACTGATTTATGGCGAGATCAACGCGTAACCATCGATACACACCACCAATTAATCACCAGCCAAGGGCCGGGAACAGCACTTGAGTTCGCGATGGAGATCATCATATCACTCTCAGGTAAAGCACACGCATGGTCAGTTGCACAACCAATGGTGACACTGGCAGCATTGAATTATCACGAGTTAGGTGAGCAATAATGTTTGACGTGCAGACCATTCGCGACCAATTCCCCGCGCTCAATCAAGCCGTGGATGGCGAAACTCTGATTTATCTAGACAGCGCCGCTACCACGCAAAAGCCGCAAGTGGTGATAGATGCCATTAGCCATTACTACAGTACGCAAAATGCCAATGTACATCGTGGTAGCCATCGCTTAACAGCAAAAGCGACCAGCGATTTTGAAGCGGCGCGTGACACTATGGCTCAATTTATTGGCGCATCATCTCGTAAAGAGATTATTTGGACTCGCGGAGCGACCGAAGCGATCAACCTGATCGCGCAGACTTACGCACGTAATACATTGCAAGCCGGTGATGAGATTCTGGTCAGTGAAATGGAACACCACGCCAATATAGTGCCTTGGCAAATCGTCGCGGCTCAAACCGGAGCAAACGTCGTCAAAATCCCCATCACGCCAGAGTGCCACTTTGATCTTGAGGCTTTTCAAGCACGACTATCGAGTAAAACCAAAATTGTCGCCTTAGCCCATACCACCAACGTGACGGGCACGCGCCAACCGATTGAAACCGTGATTAAACTGGCGCACCAAGTCGGCGCTGTGGTCGTGATTGATGGCGCGCAAGGAATTGTGCATGAAACTGTCAACGTGCGCGAACTCGACGCCGACTTTTATCTCTTTTCTGGGCACAAGCTTTACGCTCCCGCTGGCATTGGCGTTCTGTACGGAAAATTAGCGCTGCTTGAAACAATGCCTCCATGGCATGGCGGCGGCAAGATGGTAGAAAAAGTGTCGTTTGAAGGCACAACATTTGCCGAAATGCCGGGGAAATTTGAAGCAGGCACACCGAATGTCGCAGGAGCGATAGCCCTTGCCAAAGCAATCGAATGGTTACAAAACTGCAATCGGACGACCGTAGAAACTCACCTGCATAGATTGCAAGCACGTACTTATCAAGCCCTGCAACAGCTCGATGATATTCGCATAATCGGCTATCAACCGAATGCCAGTATTCTCAGTTTTGTGATGGATGGCGTTCATCATCAAGACATAGCCACCTTACTCGATCAGCAAGGTATCGCGGTTCGCTCTGGCCATCACTGCGCTCACCCATTA
The DNA here is from genome assembly GCF_001989995.2 of Vibrio anguillarum. Lineage (GTDB taxonomy): Bacteria > Pseudomonadota > Gammaproteobacteria > Enterobacterales > Vibrionaceae > Vibrio > Vibrio anguillarum. Next base: position 39,596 of record NZ_JAHGUP010000026.1, on the reverse strand, counting down.
ATGGATGCGCTCGGATTAACTGGCACCGTGAGAATTTCGTTTGGTATTTACAATACCGAACAAGAGGTTGAACAGTTGATCGCCGCCATCACTAAAGCAGTTGATATGCTGTAATAATTCCCCCTTTCATAAAAAGGGGGAGATGCTCAGCTTGGATCGATATTTTTTATCTTATCGACAATGGCTTTAAGGCCATTACCACGTGAAGGACTTAAATGGGCAATCAAGCCTATTTTTTCAAAATAAGCATCCACATCAAACGCTTGAATTTGTGCGTAGGTCTTGCCGTTGTACGCAGCAAGGACTAAAGCAATTAAACCACGCACAATCCGCGCATCCGAATCGGCACAGAAAGACCATATTCCTTGGTGCTCCAGCCCCACTAACCATACTTGACTCTCGCAGCCTGCAACACTGACTTGCTGCGATTTCAAAGCATCAGGCATTGTGGGCAATAACTTCCCCCACTGGATCACTTGTCGATAGCGATCTTCCCAGCCAGTAAAATTTTGCATGGTCGCCACAATCTCATCAGCGCTAATCTCACGACCAAAGGGGGAGGCAGGAAAAGGAGTCATTAACGTTACACCTTATGTTTCTGAATTAACTTTTCAACAATGCGCGCTACGGCAACAAAACCAAAGGTTGCGGTAACAACCGTCGCAGCGCCAAATCCGCTGGCGCAATCCATCCGCTTTGGCCCTTCTGCGGTTGATTTCACCGCGCACACACTGCCATCGGCTTGCGGATATTTGAGCTGCTCTGTCGAGAACACGCAATCAATACCAAACTTACGCGCAGGGTTTACAGGGAAATTATGGCGATGACGAAGCGTATCTTTGAGTTTTTTTGCCAATGGGTCTTGAATCGTTTTGGTTAAATCCGCGACCTTGATTTGAGTTGGGTCAACTTGACCACCCGCACCACCGACGGTAATCACTTTAATTTTATTGCTACGGCAATAAGCCAGTAGTGAAGCTTTCGCTTTCAAACTGTCTATCGCATCAAGCACGTAATCGAACGTTTGACTCAAATAGCGGTGCTGGTTATCTGGCGTGATAAAGTCATCAATTAAGTGCACCACACACTCAGGGTTGATGAGCTTGACCCGCTCGGCCATCACTTCAATCTTACTTTGCCCAACCGTACCGCTCATCGCATGGATTTGACGGTTGATGTTGGTGACGCACACATCGTCCATATCAATCAGCGTTAACTCGCCAATGCCGGTGCGCGCCAATGCTTCGACTGCCCACGAGCCAACGCCACCGATACCAATCACACACACATGCGCAGCACGCAGTATTTCAACCTCACGATTTCCATAAAGGCGACGAGTGCCTCCGAAGCGTTGGTTGTAGCTATCTGAAGCGGGGGTATCGAGTTCACGCATAATTAAAAGTCCGATTGAAAGCGATAGAAAAATAAAGAGTGCGATTTATACGCACTCTTTATTTAAAAGTCTAGGTCGAAACCTGTGTCACTATTGTAGCTTTTCAGGCGGCAATGCCCAAGGCGCTTGTGTGGCTGAGTTTTCTAACCCCAGCTTCCAAACGCGACCAAAATGTTTGTAATGCCCAGCTTCCGTTCCGGCGCGCTCGCCCATGCCATGGTACAGATCGAGGTGGTTATCTTTTACCGCGCCGCCCGTATCTAGCACAATCAACATTCGCAACTGATGAGCGCCACTCCATGTGCCATCGGCATTAAGCAGCGGCACTTCTGCTAAAATAGGTGTGCCCATTGGAAAGATGGAACGATCTCCGGCCACCGAGGCCATCGGCAGGAGTGGAATACCGGCAGAGCCAGTGACAGGAGCTGCCGCTTTGGGCGCAAAAAAGACATAGGAAGGATTTTGCTCTAGCAGCTCTCTTACCGTCGGTTCATCATTGGCTAGCACCCATTCCTTGATCGCTTTGAGTGACATTTTCTCTCGTATCACTTCACCTCGTTCAATCAAGACTTTGCCAATACTGATGTAGGCTTTGTTATTCTTACCCGCGTAAGCGAAGTACTCAAGCGTATCGTCATCTTCAAAATGCACAAAACCACTGCCTTGCACCTCCATAATGAAAGGGTCAATCAGGTTCGCCGCATAACCTAACTCAAGCCCTTTTTCAGCTAACGCACCATCATAAATTTGCGCACGCGTTGGGCAATCGGCCGAACATTCAGGCAAACCAAATACGGGATATTTGAATATTTCATCCGGTTGATGGCGAAGCTCCATTACCGGAGAAAAATAGCCAGTGAAAAGCACATTACCTTTTTTATCGCCACCACCAAGCTGCGCCGCTTGTATTCCAAAATTCGCCAAATCTTGTGGATCACCACTTTGCAAAATCCATTCACTGATCTGTTGATACAAAGGTTGATAAATCGCTGCCATCGACGCCGAGCGAGTCACCACTTGTTCGCTCTGTTTGGAAAATTGCGTAAAGTCACGTGGCGTATTGGACTGCACCGTGTCTACTTTGTTGAGCGCTTTAGAGAAATCACCATCCAAATATTGCTGAGCACGGTCGGTCGGTTGCGCACAACCAAACAGCAGCAGTACTGCCGCAAGAGGAAAAATTTGCTTAATCACAGAAGTTATCCGTTATTTGAGTTGCTAAAAGCATGACAAACTCGCGCCTAAACCGCAATCAGCGAATTGTTAACGGAGGTTTTTTTGGTATTTTCCTGACAATCGGAAGGTTGGATTGTAGTGCGACGACGACATTTGTGTCATTTCGGTATTGTTATCATCACGCATTTTGTAACGATAGCTCGTATCACCAATCTGGTATTCTAAAAAATGACCATCAAACTCAAATGAAGTGGTGAGTACTCGGCCACTACTGATCACGCCTGCTTTCCCCAATTCAATTCGTTTGGCTGAATAAGGGGCAACATACTGCTCAACCCAAACCCCATACACCTCATCTTTTGGCGAAAAATAGTTTTCCAACCGAGTAAAGAGATCACCGTATAGCGACGCTACGGAAAACAAGCCAATCATCACAACCAGCATCAAGCCTCGTTCAATGTACTTACGTCTTCGCAAGTTTGTGAACTGAGGCGTAGCCGTAAGGCCTACGTTTTTTGTCATTTTCATGCGACTCAACTCGTTGGTTTTGGCCATATTTCGCCTTTATTGGCAAGCAGTCTAACGTGTCCTAAATCAGAGATAAAATCGGCGATTGAATAATTGCACCAAACTCAAAAAACCACTTGCCGACACGTGAATAAAAAGTCACTATTTAAACATATTTAAACAATAAGGTGCTCTCAGAGTGAAAATTCGCAGTACAGCTCTCGTTAAAGGATTTAGACAATCTGCTCCCTATGTTAACGCTCACCGTGGTAAAACCATGGTGATCATGCTCGGCGGTGAAGCGATTGCCGATAAAAATTTCGCTAATATCATCAGCGATCTCGCACTGCTGCATAGCCTTGGTGTCAAAATTGTGTTGGTGCACGGTGCTCGCCCACAAATCAATCAAATTCTGGCGACACATCATTGCTCCACTCCTTATCACAAAGGCATTCGGGTCACTGATGAGGAAGCGCTCAGCTTAGTCATGCAAGCCGCGGGGCAGCTCCAACTCGCTATCACAGCACGCCTTTCAATGAGCTTAAATAACACGCCAATGGCAGGAACTCAGCTCAATATCGTTAGTGGTAATTTTGTTATCTCTCAACCATTAGGTATAGATGATGGTGTCGATTATTGCCACAGTGGCCGCATTCGCCGTATTGATATTGAAGGCATCAACCGTATGCTTGACCAAGGTTCGATCGTGCTACTGGGGCCTATTGCGAGTTCCGTCACTGGCGAATGTTTTAATTTGCTCTCTGAAGAAGTAGCCACACAAGTCGCAATACGCCTAAAAGCAGATAAGCTGATCGGTTTTTGCTCAGAGCAAGGCATTATCGATGAGCAAGGCAACGCAATTGCTGAACTGTTCCCATCTGATGTTGAACGGATAATGCAGCGTATTGAAGCAGATACCGACCAAGTTCAGGATAATAGCTCAGGTACCTCACGCTTTCTGCGAGCCGCCGTTTCAGCGTGCCGCGCAGGTGTGCCACGTAGTCACTTAGTCAGTTACAAACAAGATGGTGCTTTGATCCAAGAGTTGTTCTCTTTTGACGGGATCGGTACTCAGATTGTCATGGCAAGTGCCGAACAAGTCCGTCAGGCACAGATCGATGATATCGGCGGAATTTTCGATTTAATCCGCCCGTTAGAAGAACAAGGAATATTAGTACGGCGTTCACGTGAGCAGTTAGAGCAAGAGATCCACAAATTCACGATTATTGATAAAGATGGCTTATTGATTGGTTGCGCCGCGCTTTACCCTTACCCAGAAGAGGGCATGGCAGAAATGGCGTGTGTCGCTATTCACCAGGAGTATCGGGACGGCAACCGCGGTTTATTGTTACTCAATCACATGAAGCAACAAGCAAAATCGATGCGTTTAGATCGCCTCTTTGTTTTGACAACGCACAGTTTACATTGGTTTAGAGAGCAAGGTTTTTATGAAGTCGGTGTGGAATCGTTACCGATAACTAAACAGAGTTTGTACAACTATCAACGCCGTTCAAAAATTTTAGTCCTGACGCTCTAACGTCAGGATATTGTATTTATTCGTTAAGTTATGGTGAATAGTTTATCTTTGATCAAGTGCAAACGTTTTCATTATTTTGTATACAAAATAAGCGCTTTATTTAACTTAATATTATGTGTAGAATCCGCCGACATCATTAATGATGTACATTTAATGAACAACGCAGGAACTTGGCTTTATACCGATTGGTCAGATACCAGTAGGTCGGCTTGCACGGATTGCTTTTACTACGACACGTACTTAAGAGCAAAAATTCTATGAAAACTGTTATTTGTAACTCACTTCAAAGCTTTTGGGATATGGCTGATAACCAATTCCTTGAAGGCCAACATGTGCATTGCGTATTTCCCGTTAACGACAAGCTACGAGTCTTTATACTCAGCTCGCAAGATCGTTATAAAATCAGAAACATCTCTTTTACTCATGCTTTCGCATAGCAGCACACTAAATCAGTAATTGAGCTTACCCCAAACAACGTAATGAATTGAACATACCATGTAAACTTCAAACTGTGTGGGGACAGCTCAAACTCGTTTATTCCAGTTGCTGATTTACGCTAGTCTCTTGTCTAATCTCGTAACTAAGCCGCTGGCTCGCTGCGTTTTTATCTTGAGCCCTCGTTTCATCGTTCTCATGTCAGCAAAAAGCATCAACTGCTTCTTGGCGCGCGTAATACCAGTATAGATAAGCTCTCTGGTCAATATCGGACTAAAATCAGGCGGTAAAATCATCAGTGTTAGATCAAACTCACTGCCTTGTGATTTATGGATGGTCATCGCATAGGCTGTTTCGTGCTCTGGTACGCGGCTTGGTAAAATAGCTTTCACGCTACCATCTGGCAGCTCAAAATACACCTTCAAACGCGGTTCTTGCTCGCTCGTATCAAGCATGCATATGCCGATATCACCATTATACAAACCCAGCCCATGATCATTACGCGCCACCATCACGGGTCGGCCGTGATACCAAATCTCATCTTGAGTCTTGATCAACTTACGTGCGACCAGCGCACGTTCAATACGTTGATTCAAACCACTTACCCCAAAATCCCCTTCACGAATAGCACAAAGCAAACGGCATTGATTAAAGCAATCCAATACGGCTTTGGCTTTTTGGGCTTGAGTTTCCAAAGCGTCAGCACCAGAACTCTCGATGCGCGTGAGATAACGACCATACTCCTTGACTAAGGTTTTCAGCATTAGGTTATAGCTTTCACTGCTGAGTGAGTGGTGCGTAATATCAGCATAATTACGTTTTAACACCTCATCCACCATAGCCACTTGCCCAGCATTGATCGCTTTTGCTAATTGACCAATGCCTGATCGGACATCAAAGCGGTAGCTTTTTTTCAGCATGCATAAGCTGTCTGAAATCGGGGTTGCGTTAGGGTGTGAATGAGCAATCAGTGTTTGATAGCCTGTTAACTTAGCTAGGTACTCGCTGTGCGTTCGGCTGTAGCCTAAGGTCAAAAATGAACAAATGTCCCCCAGCACAGCGCCCGCTTCGACTGACGCAAGTTGGTCTTTATCACCCAGTAAAATCAAGCGCGCGTGTTTGGGTAATGCCTCGATTAACTTGACCATCATCGGTAAATCGACCATCGATGCTTCATCAACCACCAATATATCCAAATGCAGCGGGTTACGCTGATGGTGACGAAACTCAACACTGTTAGGTATGACGCCCAATAAACGGTGAAGAGTGCTCGACTCGGTGGGAATCGCCGCTTTCAACGCCGGCTCAACCGCCAGTTCAGCCACCGCTTTACCGATCGATTCCGTTAAACGTGCCGCAGCTTTACCCGTTGGTGCGACCAATTTAATGGTGGGCGTCTCACCTTGCTGTTGGGCTTGGGTAATCAAAGCGGCTAGTAATTTGGTAACCGTGGTGGTTTTACCGGTTCCCGGCCCGCCAGAAATCACGGCAAAGCGGCGTGTCAGTGCCACTGCCGCTGCGACTTTTTGCCAGTTGATGCAAACGCTTTGCGGGATCATCATTTCTAATGCTTCGAGTTCTTTCGCCGTACGTGCTTGGCTAATGACTTGATCAATCTCATTCCAATCAAGTTCATCGGCGTTGACCACATCCAGAAAATCACACACTTGTTGCTGGCGTGCTGATGCATTGGCTGTCTCTGGCAATTGACGAAGCGCATGGAGCAGAAAGTGGTATTGACGCGCAAACAGTGTATCGAGCAGCAATTTTAGCTTTTGGACATCAGTAGGCTTTAGGCTCATGGGTGCCCCAAAGCTGATTAAACGCTGTGCTAAGGTAACTTCATAATGCCAGTAACGGTGTAGATATAAACGTTGCCCATCAAACATTAAAGGCACCGCTTCCCCTTGTTGTCCGACTAAGTCTGAACGGTTGAGTAGCCAAGGCCAATCAATCGCCAATAGGTGCTGATTGACCGCCAATGCTGCCTCACCAAACAAGCCTAACTTAGCCGCGAGATCAACACCCTGCGCCGTTGAAGCATCCACTAAAGGTAAGCAGATATGTCCCTTGGCCAATTCAGCACTGACCACCGCGGCAATAAATCCGAGCGCTTGGCTATGTTCAGCGCCAAGTTGCTGCTGGCTTTTTTGTTCGATAAAACGCGCGAATTGGTAATCTAACTGACGCATAGCGCCTTTTTCCGCTAACTGCTTAAGCGTTGTCATTAGCGTACTGCTCATAAATCTAACTCCATTTGCCCTGCATCGGTCGCGCGAGTATCTACGGTTTCTCCATCAATCAATCTGTCCATCTCATCAAGCAGTTCAAAACTCGGTTTGGTTGAGAAAATCCCATGCTCAGACTCGCCATCCATGCCGCGCAAAAAGAGATAATAGACTCCGCCAAAATGGCGATGGTAGTCATAGTTTGCTAGACGGCTGCGTAAGAATCGATGCAGCGCCAATGCGTAGAGTTGATATTGTAAATCATAGCGATGCTCTGCCATCGCCGCTTTCAAACGCTCGCCATGATAGGCGCTCACATCATCCCCCAAATGATTCGACTTCCAGTCCAGCACGTAATACTTTCCTTGATGCTCAAACAGCAAATCAATAAAGCCCTTCAGCATGCCCTGCACAGTGTAAAAACCAAGATCTCCGGCTTTGGCCGACAGTGGATCATGGCGTTGAATGACACGGTTCAATGCAGGAGCGCTCAGTACTTCTATCGGTAATAGAAATTCCATTTCAACCAAGCGCTGAGTGGCGTTTTTTTGGTTCAAACGCAACGTTTTACCATCTAAAGGTGTCTGTAACACGGTATCGACCAGCGTTTGTAATACTGGTAACCATTCAATATCGATTTGTTCTCGCACCAGTAAATCCAGTATCACTTTTTGGTTAGCATCGCTGCTAGCAGGCTCAGTAAACTCTACCTCTTCAAAGAGAGAATGCAAAAAAGTACCGGGCGTTGCACCGCGTGGAAAAGTAAAAATGGAACGTTCTGGCTCAACCAGTAAAGCTTCAGCTTGCTCATCAGCAGAGTCGATATCAAAGCCTGAGACTTCTAAACTCGCGTCGTGGCTAGCGTGTTTCACACCTTGTTTTACCAACCCAGAATAGCTGGTCATTCGCCAAAAACGGTCAATCTGCGCTTGCAGTGTTTTGGCACTCAATACCGGCGTCTCGACGCTCAACGCTTTAAACGGCTCTGGTTGCTCGGCTGGTGGCTCAGAAACACGAATGTATTGATTAGATTGAGCGTGCAACGCAGCGTTAAGATCGGCAATGCCTGCGGCTTGACCATTTTGCAGCAGATAGCCAATGGCACTTAAATGCACACCGGTTGGCTCTTTGGTTGAGCGGCCATTACGCAGCGGCGCAATGCCGATAAAACAGCCATACACAGCACGAGTCAGCGCTACATAAATCAAGCGCAGATCTTCCGCAAGCCGCTCTTTATCTGCTTGCTTGAGAGAAGCTTCACTGGCGGTAATATCCAGCACCGTTTCCTCATTCACGGCATCATGATATTTGCCTTCACTTGCCTCACGATAGCTGACCACAAACGGCAGAAATACTAAGTCGTATTCCAAACCTTTCGATTTGTGAATGGTGACGATCTGCACCAAGTTGCGTTCGGATTCCAAACGTTGAATTTGATCATCACGGCCCCCTAGGCCATGCTCGGCGTCACTGATAGCTTGTGCCAGCCAACGCAGCAAACCGTGATCGCTATCAATCTCTTGTCGCGCTTGCTGTAGTAGCTCACCGATGTGCATAAAATCGGTCAGTGAGCGCTCACCTTGCGGCTCTTCCAGCCAACGTTCAGCGACGTGACGTTTACTCATCACACTGCGCAACATAGGAAGCACGCCGCGCTCAAGCCACAATTGGCGATACTGTTTAAATTCGTTAACCGCGTTTTCCCATACCGATTCGTCGTTGTTTAAATCATCCAAGCTGGCAGCATCTAACGCGAAAAGTGGTGAGGCCAAACAGGCCCGCAAGGCGCGATCATGTTCAGGAGTCAGTACTGCTTGCAATAGACGCTGTACATCTTGTGCTACCTCACTGCCAAAAACACTATCGCGGTTCGAGAGATAAACACTGGCAATGCCTTGCGTAGCGAGCGCCTCTTTCACCATACGACCTTCATTACCCGTCCGCACTAAGACTGCGATGTCACCGGCTTGCACACTCTTTTGCCCTTTAGCCGTATCAAAGTACGCTTGTTGATGCTGCGCGGCGCTCAAAATGGTCTGAATTTGGCTGGCGCACGCTTTGGCCATGCATTGCAGGTATTCGCCTTTTGGCAACGGGCTGTCTTGCGCTTCTTGCAGCCAATAGGTGAGCGCTGGTTGCACGGTTCCGTTAAGCCACCATTGACGCTGCTGCGCATTTGGGCTGGCTTCAACGGGTAAAAAGGGAATATCTTGGTCGTAGATAAAAGCACTGTCAGGCGTACTAAAAATCTGATTGACGGCATTGACCATATTCGCGCTAGAACGCCAGTTGGTCCCCAAGGTGTAGTGTGCGCTCACCTGTTTACGCGCTTTGATGTAGGTAAAAATGTCTGCACCACGAAACGCGTAAATCGCTTGTTTTGGGTCGCCAATCATAAACAAACCGCATTCAGCCTTAGGCAGATAAATGCGGCTAAAAATGCTGTATTGCAGCGGATCGGTATCTTGGAATTCATCGATCATCGCAACGGGGTAAAGGCTGCGAATCCGCTCAGTCAGTATGCCCAGCTCATCATTATCTATCGCGGCAGAAAGCTGAGTGAGCAAATCATCAAACGATAACCACTGCTTTTGTGCTTTCGCTTTGGCAAGCATGGCTCGGCAATGAGTAATAGCGTGCGCCAGAAGCGGCGCTTCTAAGCTGATGGGTTGTTGCAAAAAGAGCTCAATGGTCGTGAACAGCGCATGTTGCGGGGGTTGACCTTTTTTCGACTTAGCCTCCAACGCGCTTTGTGCAAACTCTTGTAATTCGCTCGGTAGGTTCAATTCATGCTGCGGGTTGCTCGCCCACAACGCTAACCCTTCTAGCCGTTTCAGTAACGCTTTCTTGGTTGCTGCATGCAAATCTGAAGCTTCAATGCACGGCGGTAAATCATCGCATGAATCAAGCCACTGCTTTTTTAACGACTCTATGCGTGACAGGCACGATTGATAAAGCGCGCTTAAATCGCCACTCATCGCTTCAACAGAGAGCGTTAGCGCCGAGCCAGTTAAATAGCCACTGATTTTTTCAAGCAGCGCCGCTGGTGATGACCATAAACGGCGCATTTCCGCAGCAAGCTGAATCGACAACGGATAGAACTGACGACGCCAATAATCCGCGACCACTTGCGCTTTTAGATGGCTTTCATCGGTCACAAATTCGTTATTAAAACGGCTTCCCGATTCAAACGCATTTTGGGTGAGCATACGCTGGCAAAAGCCGTGAATGGTATAGACTGCTGCTTCATCCATCTGCCGTTCCGCTTGCAGTAATATTTGCGCCGCTTGCTTGTGATGACGGGTTTGCTCAAGTAGCGGTTTGATAACAGGGTCATCACTGAAACCGCGCGAAAAAGCGATACGCGCCTCATGAATGCGCCGCCGAATGCGGTCGCGAAGCTCAGCTGTGGCAGCTTCCGTAAAGGTCACCACTAGAATTTGATCGACCGTCAGTGGCGCTTGATGACGTGACTTTGCATCACCATGCCCAAGTAACAGGCGCAAATACAAACCTGCAATGGTGAAGGTTTTACCCGTGCCCGCCGACGCTTCGATAAGCCTTGCACCGTGCAGCGGGAACGTAAGGGTATTTAATGGTGTTGTGACCGTAGCCGGGGTCATACTCATAAACAGTTAGCCTTTGAATACGCAAGCGAATGTGATCGCGCTTGAATAATGGTATGAATAATCAAAATAAGTTTATAAATTAAGACGTTGTGAGATCTTTCTCACGGTTCGCCAAACGGGCAGCCTTTACTATCCGCGCCACGTGTTTCGTCAATCTCACGATGATGCGAACCAACCAAATCATGGTCCCTCTGACCTGTGGCCGTACAGAAAACGCCCTACACAATAATGATTGACTGGCGGCCACTCTACTTTCCAAGCAGTTATCCATCGCTAAACATCCTGCGCCACTTGAACCCACAATCGTGGCCCTTGCATCACCAATGTGGCCAATAAACGCACCTGCTCAGCTAAGGCTTCATTCCACTGTGGCCAGATCCGCGCGATGTAAACATTGCTTCCTTCACCGTGGCTCATGTAACTTTCATTAAAGGTATCGGCCATTTTCTTGAGCGATTTGTCGCGATCATCAACCCATTGACCACGGCTGAAGCCAGCTTCCACACAGGCTAACGCGGTTTTTGGAAAGTAAGCGAGCGGCGCTGTCATGCCTTGATAAAACAAATCCACCAGTTCTGCGAGCAACGCTTTGGCTTGTTCAGTATCTGGCATGGGCGGATAAATAAAATGCTGCACACCTTCTTTACGATCGTAGCCCATCAAATGAGTAGGTTGACTTTCGCCCATCGCCGCTAGTGAGAGGTGATCAATCCACGCGGCTAAATAATCCTGCGCGCGAATCGAACCACTGCGGTAGCGCACTAAACCGGATTGATAGCGCTTAGTCAGCCACCCCGTCAGTTGTACGTTTTTGCCTTCACCAAACAATTCAAATTTTAGATCGATCTCTTGGTCATCAAGTGGCGAATGGCATAAGAAAGCGATTCTTTGCGCCAATTCTTGTGCTTGCACGCGATTAGTTTCAAATTCCAAGGATCCAAAAGCACCAATCGGTAACTTTCCTTGCGCGCGCTGCTGGTCAATGAATCTCTCAAGGGCATACGGTGAATTGGGTTGCTCAAGCAGCAACTCTAGTAGTTCATCGCGTAACTGGTAGCTCTCCAAGCCATTTAAGGCAAAGGGTTCATCATCTTCCATTACCGGTAGCGGAGGCTCGAACGTCACTTTAAGGCGACGGTTAAAGAAATATTGCACAGGCAAACGCCAAAACCGTTGCAGCTCAACCAGATCTAAACTGACAGGAAAGCTCGCCCCTTGTAAATAATCGCTCAGGGCGAGATTAAACTCGCCACTGGCTCGCCCTTGCCGACTGGCGGCAGGTAGCCACTCTTTGGCATAGCTACCAGCTTTACTCAAAAAAGCATTAGGGCTAAAAGGCACCATGGCGTGAGTGGTCGTTAAAGCACAGGCTAAATTTTTGGCCGATTGATCGCTGCCAAGCGCTTCATCCCCGACCAAACAGTAATTTTGTTGGCAATACTCTAAAAGCTCAGAGACCAACACCGAAGGAACGCGTTCGGTATTATCTTGAATTGAGCGTCCGACGTAGCTGATGTACAAGGTTTGCTGCGCCGAGAGCATCGCTTCTAAGAACAAATAGCGGTCATCGTCACGCCGCGAGCGATCGCCAGCGCGGGTGCGACCGTTCATCAAATCAAACCCTTCGGCTGGCATAGTGCGCGGGTAAACGCCATCGTTCATTCCTAGTAAACAAACGGTTTTAAAAGGGATGGAACGCATTGGCATTAAAGTACAGAAATTGACTTGTCCCGCCAGAAAACGCTGACTGATGCGCGTACCTGACAATTTGTTTTGCAAATATTGAGTAATAATACTTGGCGCAAGTGCTTGCTCATAACCGGCCTCGGCCAGTTGATCTTTTAACTGAGACAAGGTGTCGCGAATCGACTTGAGTGCGAGCTCTCCTTCCAGCTCAACCTTGAAAAAAGCGCCAAGCATCTCACCGAGCAAACGACGCCACTCGTCCACGCTTTGGGTCTGCGCTAACTGCTCGCGGTAATGGCTCACTTGCTGAATAAAGTGCGCTAATTTACCCGCCAATTCAGCGTTCATGCCTTGCACTTCATTATAAGGAGCGAGCGTCACTTCGCCTTGCGTAAATAAACCTGCTGAGGCTGGCATGGCATAACCAAGTAACATGCGCTCAATCCCGAATTGCCAAGTATTTTGCTCGGTCTGCGGCAACTCAAATTGTTGCGCGGTGCTCGCATTAAGCCCCCAGCGAATGCCTGACTCTTCTACCCACAATTTAGCTTGCGCAAAGTCTTGCTCATTAAGCTCAAATTTTGCCATCATCGCAGGAGTTTCAAGCAGCTCTAATAACTCTGACGCTAGGCAGCGAGAATCGGGTAAATGCACTAATTGCATAAATGCCGCTAAGATCGGGCTCTCTTGATCTGCCGTACGGTCTGAAATGGAGTAAGGAATAAAGCGCTCACCCGGCGCGTTACCAAATACTGCCGCAATGGCTGGGCTGTAAGCATTGATGTCCGCCACCATCACAATAATATCGCGCGGTTTCAGTTCAGGGTCAGCATCAAACATTGCCAACAATTGATCGTGCAACACTTCCACTTCTCGCATCGGGCTATGGCAAGCATGAAGAGTGAGCGATGGATCATCCAAAGCAATCACTTGTTTGTGGTCGCTACTGTCCAGTTGACTATCATCTCGATGCTCTTGCAAATGTAAGATGTCGGCCTGCAACTGATGCAATAAGTTATCGCGTGGCAGATCAATAAAAAATTCGTGCTCTTCATTTTCCGTTTGGGAGAGTAAAAAAAGATTATCGCGCCCAAGTTTTCCCATCGAGGCCAATAACTCATTGCCAACCGCAGCTTCGGTATGCAATTCATCCACGAGGTTAGCTTCAATGTCGCCTTTAAGCGGCGAGCGTTGCCCTTCAAACTGAATCTCATCACCTTGTAAGGCGAACGTTTTACGTTGCTGGCTGTGCAGTCTGGCGAGCGTTTTTCTATCTCGAAGATCGCCCCAATAATGCTGACAAGGGTTGGTAAACATCAAGTGAACATCAATCTGCTCGCCCAACGCTTTGAGTGCATCCATATAACGAGGCGGCAATGACGAAATACCGAAAATAAACAAACGTTTGGGCAGTTTGGTTAAATCAACCGAGCCACGCGCAAGCTGATCAATAAAGCTTTGATAGAGATTGGCACGATGGTAGTGCGACTGGCCTTGATCTAGCGTGTATTGATATAAGGCTTGCCATAATATCGGCTGCCATGGGTGCTCATCACCAATCTCGCTCACATCATCGCCCGCCTCCCACTTGGCAATCCAATCGGGGCGGTAGACTAAATAACCATCAAAAATATCGGCAATCTTCTCGGCCAACTGATAGAGCTTGGAATGGTCATCATCCTGTTCAAGATAACGCTGCAAAGGGGCAAAGGGGTCGAGCGTGAGCAAAGTTGGCAACAGATGCATCAGTTTCCACGTCATCGCTTCTTTGTTAAAAGCGCTGCGCTTAGGTACATCAGGTAACACTTTAGTGAACATGTCCCAGATAAAGGTCGCCGGTAGAGGAAACTCAAGGTTCGCCGCCACACCGAGCTCTTTCGCTAAGGCCATTTTGAGCCATTGCGACATCCCCGGGCTTTGCACCAAGATCTGCTCTTTCTCAAAGGGGTTGGCTAACGGTGCACTTTTGATCAAATGCACGAGCAGGATCTTTAAGGTATCGACTTTATTGGAATGGTAGACAGTAAACAAAATGCACTCACGCTTTTCTTGTCACAATAAGGACTGAGATTAGCATAAGTGCATTCTATACTTGAGAATTTTATGTTTTGAATTGCCTAAACTGCAGGCTATTTCATTTCACAGTTCAATGCGTGTTCGTCTTGCTCTTCTAGCTCATTCATGCTGCTGAGTAGTACGCGATGAGGTTGATAGAAATTTAAGTAACGAATAGCAACATAACCCACCACAATAGTTGCCACAATTAACTCTAACCCAGCTAACCAATGCACTTGCTGTACATACTCAGCACTCACCCCAACGGTTTCCATCCAATGTGTGAGTTTAAATAGCGCCGTTGCACCAATCACCATTGGGAAGGTAAACGCTGCGTAGCCTGGGCTAAAAGGCAAGCGTAATAATTTAAAGAAAGCTAAGTAGATAATCGTTGTCATTAACACGGCAATACCAAATAAAATGCCGATGATCACTGGCGATGGGTTAGCCGTGACAGTTAAGTAACCAGCCAATGAGAGGCTCGCTGGCGCCGCCAAAATAGCCATAGTTGGTTTTGCTGCATCTGGAACTTCATGTGTGAACATGAAACGGTAAATCATCATCGGCAGCATCACCGCATAAGCGACTAAACCGAACATCATGGTTGCATTTGCGATTGGTGCAAGTGCTGGGTTTCCAGAAAATGCCACATCGGCCACAATAATACCCACAGGTGGAACGAACCAACTTGGCACCATGTGGTGAAGTTCAAAAGACTGCGCGCGATGGTACAAAAAACTGACCAAGAAGATGATGTGCAAACCC
Source organism: Vibrio anguillarum (assembly GCF_001989995.2). Lineage (GTDB taxonomy): Bacteria > Pseudomonadota > Gammaproteobacteria > Enterobacterales > Vibrionaceae > Vibrio > Vibrio anguillarum. The sequence continues at coordinate 24,185 of NZ_JAHGUP010000026.1, read as the reverse complement.
ACAGCAAATAGCCATAACGCATCACCAGCCATTGGGTAAAAATGGCCTAATGAATTGGAAACCACCATTGTGCCCATCGCAAAAGTAGGCACAACACTGCCCACAACCGGATGAGCGAGATCTTGGCGTAATAAGTGGCCATGAAAGAGAAATTTAAACGCAAGAACCACCAGCAACACGCTGGCAATAACGGCCCCACTTAATTGTCCATAACCTTGTAATGGTGCAAAGTTTTCCCAACTCCAACCCAAGCTTGCGATGCCTAGAGCTAAACCCGCCATAGGGGTTGGCGCACCCATAACTTTCGCTTTTGCTGCTCGAATCATATTGACCTCTCATCAGAACTAACAAAGTAGTTGTTCAATGTCGCTATCATACGCTTGCCTTTTGTTCTGATATATCTAAATATATAGAACACACGTTCAGATTAATTAAACAAAATTATGGCTGCCAATATTTCTCTTAAGCAATTGAAAGTATTCACTTCAATTACGCAACACAAAACCTTGACCCAAGCTGCAGAGGCGCTGTTTTTGTCAAAAGCGGCCGTGAGCATGTCACTGTCTGAACTGGAAAAACAGCTTGGGCATGCGCTGTTCGATAGGGTCAATAACCGTTTAATCCTCAATCAAGAGGGACAAAAACTGTTGCCGCTCGCCGATGAACTGCTAAGCCGTGCGAGCAACATCAACCAACTGTTTGACAGTGAGCAAACCCTCGCAGGCCAATTGCGCATTGGTACCAGTGATACGATTGGCAACCATGTTGCACCTTATCTACTCAGTCAATTTCGCCAGCAAACCCAACACATCTCGCAAAGTTTGTTTATTTCCAACTCGGCGCTGATTTGCCAAAAGTTGGTCGATTACGAACTGGATCTTGCGTTGATTGAAGGAAAAACACTGCACCCAGAGCTGATTTCAACGCCTTTTTCACACGATGAAATGTGTATTATTTGCGCACCCGAACATCCACTCACAATGATAAATCAGCTCACCCTCAATGATTTCGAACAGAGCCAATGGGTATTGCGCGAAGCGGGTTCTGGCTCGCGAGAGTTTTTCTTACGGGCTATCGCACCACGACTTGAGCAGTGGCATGAAGCCTTTGAATTGAATACCACTGAAGCCTTAATCAACAGTGTTTCGGCAGGGTTAGGTTTGGGCTGTTTATCCACCCTTGCTGCGCATTCAGCACTGCAAGATGGCCGGGTTAAAAGACTCGATGTTCCGCTGGACATGAAACGCCGTTTTTGGCTATTGGTGCATAAAGAAAAATACCAAAGCCCACTGCTCAAACACTTTATTGAATTTTGTTATCAATGGAACAAAGAGTAGCCATCCACCTCTCACTTTTTCCTGCTCACCTAGACTTCATGGTTTAAAAACTGTATAAACAGCCAGTAGAATTAATGACTAAGTTAGAGGATTAACCATGGCTGTAATCGTCAAGTACGTGGTGGAACGCAACGGAGAAGAAAAGATGACTTTTACCTCTAAAGCAGACGCTGACGCTTATGACAAAATGCTCGATATGGCAGATGAGCTTTTCGAACTGTTAGGGAAAAGTGAGTTGCTAGAAGATGAAGCCAAGCAAGAAGCTTTGGCGATGTTCTTAGCGCAAAACAAAGAAGAAGTGCTTTACGCACTTGGCGCAAAGCGCAAGCCTGCACCGGCTAAGCCTAAAAAAGCCAAAGCGGTAAAAGACGAAGCACCAGAAGAAGATGCAGCTTAAGGCGATTAAACGCTTAACTTAAGATAATAGAACGTGAAAAGACCGCTGCTTCGTCAGCGGTTTTATATTTCTGTCTAAAGAAATACATCGCTAAAAAGACAAAAGGTATCGTTTTACGGACTTTCTCCTCTTTTGCCCTTTCCTACCCCTGCCTCACTCTTTATGATGCTTGATAAATCGAGTGCGCCGCAATGATGCTCAACCTACGCTGGCGAGCGCATCAATAGTGACAACATGGAGATATCAAAATGGCTTACTTTGCACTTGCCTTTGGCACGGCAACCAAAAACCGTGATGGAAAAATTATTGAAGCGTTTTTTCCAGCGCCAATTCTCAACCCAAGTGACGCACTAGTAAGCGAGCTTGCTCAAGTCTCTGGTTATGGCGAAGGCAACCAGCATATCGACATCTCAACTGAGCAAAGCGCCCAACTCGCCGCGATATTTGCTCGACATGATCAGGCTAACAATGCCAGTTTTGCCGATAAAGCCGCTAACGCCTCACAACCACTGGTGCTGGTTATTTTAGCTTCCGACGAACAGCCTCAATCAGTCGCTGAAGGCTTTTTGAAGCTACAACTGATTTCACACCGTTTAGTGAAACCACACGGTACTGTGCTTGATGGTATTTTTGGCCTGCTGCACAACATCGCATGGACCAATGAGGGTCCTATCGATCTACCTGAACTAGCGGATCGTCAAATTGAAGCTCGCCTTGCAGGCCGAGCTTTAACGGTAGATTGTGTCGATAAATTCCCGAAAATGGTTGATTACATTGTCCCAGCGGGCATCCGTATTGCGGATACCTCGCGCGTTCGCCTTGGCGCGCACGTGGGCGAAGGTACCACTGTGATGCATGAAGGTTTTATCAACTTCAACGCTGGTACAACAGGCGTGAGCATGGTTGAAGGGCGTATTTCTGCTGGTGTAGTTGTTGGTAATGGATCGGACATCGGCGGTGGCGCTTCTATCATGGGTACGCTTTCTGGCGGCGGTAAGGTCGTGGTCTCTATCGGTGAAAACTCACTGCTTGGCGCAAATGCAGGCTTAGGTTTCCCACTCGGCGATCGCTGCACAATAGAATCAGGTTTGTACGTAACTGCTGGCACTAAAGTGCGTATGCTCGATAACCAAGGCCAAGAAGTGGAAATCGTCAAAGCACGTGATTTAGCTGGTGTATCGGATCTACTTTTCCGTCGCAACTCGATCACTGGTCAAATTGAGTGTTTAGCCAATAAATCAGCCGTTGAACTGAACAGCATGCTGCACAGCCATAACTGATCCAGTTTTTCTGATAAAAAGGCTTGGCCATGTGCCAAGCCTTTTTCTTTTGCGCGCTTTCTACTGCTAGGCTACTTTCTACTTTTTTATTTTGCTACTTCCACGTTACGAGCCAAACCGTTATCCCGGGTGGCCATCGACTCTCGGCGTAAGTAACATCGTGCCGAATTTCCACACAAACAGAGTAAAAGCCAATATCCAGAGTGCGGCACTGATATTCACCATCAAAAAGAGTTGTGCTGGAAAAAACGCTACACCGAGGCTGCGTACCAATGCCGACATCATCAAAGCCGCAAACGCAATACTCATTTTAGGCCCTTGATAAATCGCCCTGCCGGTATGCCCCATGGTCACGCGTGCAATCATCGACAAAATCAAGCCTGAGATGGCTCCAATAGCAAAGAGATGGATCAGGTTATGAGTGACATATACATCATCAATTAACCCGCGCAGTAATAAGCTCAAAGGAATGCAGGCATACGCAGCGTGCAGCGACCAAACCAGAGGCTCACTCAATGTTAGCCATGGTTTCCAACGCATCCAACGTACCCACTGCGCTAACCCAGCCAGTAACATGATAGGCTGACCAATCTGCACCATCGTCAGCGGGAAGAAACTCAAAATAAACAAGGCCGCAATGGGTGCATTGGCTAACCAATCGAGCCATACCCATGGCTGTGCTTTTTCAAAGTTAAAACGCCTTGCGCTGAAGAAAGGGATCACGCGTGCTCCCATGACTGATAGCAACAATGTGAACCACCACAACATCGCCTGCCATACCGCCGCTGAGCTAAAGGGCGGCATTCCTTTAATGGTGGCATAACTCGCAAAGTTCGCGCCGATCGCTAAAATAAACAGCGGCACAAAAAAGAGATTTTTCCAGCCTTTCGCTTGCACTACTCGGCAGCCAATTTCATAGGCTGAAGCGGCCAAAAAAAGCGCTTCGACAGAAGAGATGACCCACAAAGGTGTCGGCGTCCACAATAAGATTCGAGGCGCTAGCCACAAGGCGACTAACACGGCTAAGCGATAATGTTTCGTGCCATTAATGCCAGTCCAGTTCTGTACGGCAGTCAATAGAAAACCGACCACAATTGCCATAGCAAAACCAAACAGCATTTCATGTACATGCCACCACAGCGCAGGAACTTGCAATGCCGATGGCTGACCTGTTTGAAACATCCAGACCCATAACGTCACCGCTAAAACGGCATATACGCTACCAAGTAGGAAAAAGGGACGAAAACCAAGGCGCAACCAAGCGGGTATGCGTTGTTCTACTTTTATATCGGTAATATTGAGCACTGTGACCTCTTACGGCGGTGGTGGATATCATGACAGACGACCAACACCACAAGCACAATTCAAGCCAATAAAAATACCAAATAAAAACAACGCAATAAGAAACATCACTCAAAAAAAGAGTCATAACAACTCAATAAAAAACAGTCATTATGACTCAATGAATTCACTTAAACTCTATCCTAACCAGTGGTTACACGCATAGCACTGCTGTTCGAGCTAATCACCACACAAGCCGTCTGTTTTTGTTTACCAAAACCGATGATTTGTGACAGCGCTTTTTTACCGACCGGAATGAAGGCCGAAGCCATCGCATCCGCTTCTGTTTCTGCATGAGGATCGTGAATGAAGAAGAATTTATCGCTCATACCACTGAGTACGATCCAATGCGGCTCTTTCTTACCATCGAAACGATAAGTGCTGATGAGTAGCAGCACACATGCCCCTTCCGTCACCCACGCTTCCAGTTGCTCTTGACTCGGTGGTGCATCAATCATCGCCACATCTTGATGAGTAAGCTGCTCACAAAAATCAAGATGAACCAATTCGATAACTTGTTTTTTATTGGCATCTCGCACGCTATCAATAAAAGGCGTGCTTTTGTATTGGCTCCACAGCTCCACATGATAACCGCGTCGACTAGCAGCCAGTGCCAACCCTTGGCCGCTGCACCCACCGTGCCCTGCCGCCATAAAAATCGTTGTTGCTTCTCGCCACAGTTGCAGCTCAGCGGTGCGACTCGGCTCAAACGATTTAGACAAGCAAGAAAAGCTCATCAGCAAGCATGCCGCACCGCAAGTAAATGGCGTAGTCTGAACATAAAGTGGCATCGGTAATTGCACCTTAGGCCCTTGTGGCGACAAGCGTTTTTGCATCCGGCGTCCATTACACAAATCATCGTAATAATGGATAAGAAATTTCAGGGTTTTATAGCCCATTTTTTCATATAAATTTATCGCTGCCGTATTGTCTTCACGCACTTCTAATCGTAATGTAGTGGCACCTTGATCAAGAGCAGCACGCTCGCATTGCTCGACCAAATTTTGAGCAATCCTCTGGCCTCTGAAATCAGGTTTTACGGCAATCGAATACAACCTTGATAGCTGTGTACCTTGATGAAATAGTAGCAATGCATATCCAGCCAGCTCTGTGCCGGCATCGGCCACAAACAACACCGCTTGGTTGGAATGTAAAAAACGCTTCATTTGACGTGGAGAGATTTTATCTCCGTCAAACAGCTGTTGTTCTAACGCATTAAGAGCAGTGAGATCAGCACTTTTCGCAAGACGAAAGTCCATACGACGTCCTTAAGTGGTTGGCAAGATTGCGGCTCAATATTATTCCTATTGATTAAGGAAAAGAATAGCAATGGCAAACCTTTTGATCGTGACCGACCAGTCCAGTGACTGGCAACAATACTTCCCTTCAGAGCAAGTGGTAAGTGTAGACCAATACCTCAACAGTAATGGCACCCATACTCATCGCAGCCTGCAAGTGGTCAACCTGTGTCGCGATTATGGCTACATGAGCAGCGGCTATTACTGCTCGCTGATGGCAGAGGCACGCGGCCACCGCGTTATCCCTCGAGTGATGGCAATCAACGACATCAATCAACCCTTTTTACTCTCTTCTGGCTTATTGAAACTCAATAAACTGTGCGCCCAAACCGATTTTATACAGTGCAAAATTTATTTTGGCCGCACCGCAGAAAAAGGCTTGGATAAACTGGCTCGCCGTCTGTTTGAACAGTTTATGGTGCCCGTCATTGAGTTGGAAATGAACCGCGTTCAAGGGCAGTGGCAAATCAGCAAAATTGGCCCTTTCCCATTCCAAGATTTGAACGACCAAGAGCAAGATTTCTTCGTCGAATCATTAGAACTGTTTTCAACCAAAGTTTGGCGTAAACCGAAGCAAGAGAAAAAGTACCGTTACGATATTGCAATGCTGGTGGACGAAGAAGAGAAAATGCCACCTTCTGATCCCTCAGCATTAAAACGTTTTCGCCGCGCCGCAAACCGTTTAGGGGTTAACCTAGAAACCATTTCACCGGATGACTTATCGCGTTTGGGTGAATTTGATGGCTTGTTTATTCGCGCCACCACGAACATCAGTAATTACACTTACCGCTTTGCAAAAACGGCTGAGAAAATGGGCTTGGTGGTGATGGATGATTCTGAATCGATCATGAAATGCACCAATAAAGTGTTCTTAACTGAGTTGTTGCAACGCAACAAAGTGCCTGCGCCAAAAGGCGTGATTTTGCAAAGTTTTGATGAGCAATGGAAAAGCAATGTCATGCAGGAGTTGAGCTTTCCCATGGTATTAAAAATTCCAGATGGCGCATTTTCACGTGGCGTGGTCAAAGTACGCGACGAGCAAGAGCTGGAACGCGAAGCCGGCGCACTGTTTGAAAAAAGTGCTCTGATTTTGGCACAAGCCTTCATGCCAACTGACTTTGACTGGCGCATCGGTGTAATGAACCGCCAAGCCATCTTCGCCTGCAAATACATGATGAGCCGCGGCCACTGGCAAATTTATCAACACCACAACAGTGGCCGAGTCTCTTCTGGCGGCTTTGAAACCTTGGATTTAAAACAAGTACCTAAAAACGTGGTTGATGTTGCCTTAAAAGCGTCAAACCTTATCGGCAGTGGCTTGTACGGCGTTGACTTGAAAGAGATTGATGGCCAAGTTTATGTAATTGAAGTGAATGATAACCCTAGTATTGATCACCAAGTTGAGGATGCGTTTTTAGGCGATCTTCTTTACGATAGGATCATGACTGAGTTTCTGCGCCGTATTCAAATGCGCGGCTTCTGATCTCAATTGGTATAATCTACTGCTCCTCAATGCAGAGTCATTGAGGAGCAAGTTATAAGGATATTCATGGAATTTTTGATCGACCAGTGGCATTTTTCTGCATCCGCTCCGCAGCAAAAACTCAATAGTGCTTCACTGATTGAAGCCGGGAATTGGTATCACTGCCAACGCGATATTCCCGGTTTAAAAGAGTGGTTGCTGCAGTATCAGATCCCCACTTCAATTGTCGACAGCCTCTTAGCAGAGGACACTCGCCCACTGTTTGAGCAATACGATGATGAGAACTTTTTACTGATTTTGCGTGGCGTCAACATGAACGACAACGCCAACCCGGAAGATATGTTGAGCGTGCGCATTCTCTATTTCAATGGCGCGCTGCTTTCAACCCGCAAAATTCCGTCAAAAGCCGTCAATGTAATCCGTGACCTACTGCAGGCCGGGCAAGGCCCGCAAACCCTTTCAGATGTACTCGTGCAGATCATTGATGGTTTAAACAAAAACATCGATAACTACTTAAACAGCATTGAAGCGAAAATCACCCAATACGATAACGAAATTGAACTCAGTGACGAGCTGATGCAGACGCATAAAGCGCTGCTCAAAATCAAACGTTTTATCAAACCTCAGCAATACGCCATCGATGATTTCAGTGATTCCAAAGTCTCGCTGGCAAATGATAAAAACTTGCGTCTGCGCCACAGCGTTAACACCATCACGCGCATTAATGAAACCCTCGATTTTTACCTTGGAGAGCTCGAACTGATCAAAGGGGAATTACGTCAATATCATGCAGAGAAGATGAACCAAAACACCTATTTATTCTCGGTGATTGCGGCGATCTTTCTACCCACAAGCTTTTTAACTGGCTTACTTGGGGTTAATGTCGGCGGTATTCCCGGTACTGAATCCCCCGTTGCTTTTGCTCTCTTTTGCATCGCACTGGTTGGTATTTTTGGTTTAGAGTTTTGGATTTTGCATCGGTTACGTTTTTTCAATAAGGAGTCGTAATTCACTGATGATGTATATTTTTGGTTATGGCAGCTTGATCAACTCCGCTTCTCGCCAGTTAACAGGGCAAACAGGAAGAGCTATTCCCGTGGTCGCGCATGGTTTAGTTCGTTACTGGGGAAAAATTGATGAGAGCTACATATTGTCACCTTTGGTGGTGAATGAAGGACAAGGGCAAGTCAACGGCGTACTGCTGGAGATCGATGAAACCGCTTTGGCAGAATTTGACCGTCGAGAGCGTGGTTATGAGCGAGTGCCCCTCAACGCTAATCAAATCGAGAGTAATGACGCTTTTAACCTCCAATGGCCGATTTGGGTTTATGTCAAAGAGGCACCAGAACCTCCCTGCGAGCGAAGCCCTATCGTACAAACCTATGTCGATACCGTGCTGGCTGGTTGTTTAGAGTTTTCAGAAACCTTTGCGCGCCATTTTGTTGAGCACACGGTAGGCTGGCAACATCCGCTGATTAACGATCGCCTCGCGCCGAAATACGGTAATTTAGCAAGGGTAGAACCCTGTCATCATGCGATCATTGATGGGCTGATTGCTACGGTACGTTAGCGCATTAGCTTTTATTCCAATTTTAAACGTTTACATTAATTAGAAGCCTTGACTTACCTATATAGAAAGTCGTAATTATCATATTGATTGCATTGTTCGTTTGCCTTATTTACACCACCATTGTTAAATACAGCGAGCAATAGCAAGAGGTGTAATATGGCTACCATAAAAGATGTAGCTCGCGAAGCCGGTGTGTCAGTGGCAACGGTTTCACGAGTCATCAATAAATCCCCTAAAGCGAGTAAAACATCGATTGAAGCGGTCACCGCCGCAATGAGTTTGCTTGGCTATCGGCCTAACGCCGCCGCACGAGCTTTAGTCAGCCAAAGTACCGACACCATAGGCGTGCTAGTCAGTGACGTTTCCGATCCTTTTTTTGGCATGCTCGTGAAAGCGGTCGATAATGTGGCTCATGACAATGGCAAGCATCTGTTGATTGGCAATGGTTATCACCGTGCTGAAGAAGAGCGCCAAGCGATTGAACTGTTGATCAACAGCCGTTGTGACGCTTTGGTGATTCACTCGAAAGGTTTATCGGATCAAGAATTGATCGACTACGCCGCCGAAGTGAAATCGATGGTATTGATCAACCGTCATATCCCGCAACTGGCTAACCGCTGCATCTCATTGGATAACTACAAAGGTGCTTATTTGGCGACTGAGTTTTTGATCCGCCACGGTCATAAAAAAATCGCTTGTATTGGCTCTTCTCATTCGATTGAAGACGCTACAGATCGCGTAGCTGGTTATCAAGCCGCGTTGAAAGATCACGGTATTGAGATCGCTCCTAATTACATCGAGTTGGCCGAACCACACAGCGAAGGTGGCGAGCAAGCGATGACTCACTTGCTGATCCGTTCGATCGACATGACTGCCGTGGTCGCCTACAACGATAATATGGCAGCGGGCGCGTTAAATGTGCTTGAGGAGAATGGTGTAAAAAGCCCTGAGCAAATTTCAGTGATCGGCTTTGATGATGCGTTGATCGCACGCTACATTCGCCCAAGGCTGACCACCATCCGCTACCCAATCGAGATGATGGCTGAAAAAGCCGCTAAACTGGCACTCCAATTAGCCCGTGGCGAAACGATAGAAAAAGAACCGATGATTTTCTCACCGACTTTGGTGCGTCGAGATTCGGTAGAAAAAATCTGACGCACTCAGGTTGCACTTTCACTCGCCACTTTGGGCATCAATACTCAACACATAAGCGACGCACCCACCTTAAACGTCAAATTGGTAAATGGTGGTATGAGTATATTCTTGCCCTGGCAGAGTAATACAGCTGGGTTGCTGCCATTCGGGATGATTGGGGGCATCCGGCAAGTATTGAGTTTCTAATGCGACCCCCGCATAGCCTTGATAAACCCCACCGCGCCGATTGGGCGTCCCCGATAGCCAGTTTCCACTATAAAGTTGTATGGCTGGCTTAGTCGTAAATACGCTCATGGTTACCTTTGCATCTGGTGATTTCAGTTGCGCGGCGCACACGGTTAAATCAGCTTTATCAGGCAATAAATAACTGTGGTCATACCCTTTGCTTGCTTGTTGCTGCTCATCTTTGAGTAAGTCACGACCTATTGATTTTGCAACGCGAAAATCAAAGCCCGTGTCGATGACAGATTTTGGCCCTGACAATGGGATTCCATGTGGATCTGTGGGTAAAAATTGATCGGCTTTTATAAAGAGTGAATGATCTAAAATCGTATGATCACTCTCTGCGCCTAGCAAATTAAAATAGGCGTGGTTGGTTAAATTAAGCGGCGTTGGTTTATCTGTGGTCGCTAAATAACGGAGGATCAATTGATTCTGATCGTTCAGTTCATAGCTCACGGCAATGTCAACATTACCGGGAAAACCTTGGTCACCATCCGATGAATGGATTGAAAACGTCACTTGTTGAGCACTTTTGTGAGCAATAGTCCAACGACGCTGATCTAACCCTTCAAGACCGCCATGCAAACTATTTCCAGCTTGGTTGGTCGTCACTTGATAGCGTTGATCATTTAATTCAAATTGGCCTTTAGCGATCCGGTTGGCATAACGTCCCACAGTGACGCCCATATAGCTTTGTTGTTTCTGGAAGTCGCTCATGGTGGAAACACCCAGCAGAACTTCTCTGCGTTCCCCATCCTTAAGCGCCAACTCACAACTGAGCCATGTTGCGCCAATATCCATTAATACTACGCGGCTACCAATGCGGTTAGTCAAACTGACAAGTTGTGCCGGGTGGCCATCATAGGCTACTTGCTGAGTCATAGTGTGAACAAGTGAAGATGTGCAGCAAGCCTCCACTAGACCAGCGCCCTCTTTTGCTTGGCAGACGTAAATCGACGCTTTGAGGCCAGTCGCCACTTCATATTTCTCATCGACAGCCGCTTTCACTGCATCAACCAATGTCGGTGGGACAAGTGCCACAATACAGCCACCAAAGCCGCCCCCAGTCATACGCACACCGCCTTGGTCACCAATCACCTCTTTGATGATATCAACCAAGGTATCAATCTCTTTGACCGTAATTTCAAAATCATCACGCATCGATGCGTGCGATTGAGCCATCAGCTCGCCCATGCGCTTCATGTCGTGGGCGCGCAACGCTTGGGCCGCTTCAACAGTACGGTCATTTTCAGTAATGATGTGACGAGCACGTTTAGCCACCAACTCATCAAGCTCAGAAACTTTTTGGTTAAACTGTTCAATGCTTACATCACGCAGCGCTTTGACGCCAAAAATACGCGCAGCCTCTTCACACTGCTGGCGGCGGGTGTTGTATTCGCTATCCACCAAGCCGCGTTTTTTATTGGAGTTGACGATCACGACGGTCATCTCTTCTGGCATTGAAACCGCTTGTGTTTCTAGGCTACGGCAATCTAAAAGTAGCGCGTGGTTTTCACGACCTTGCGCCGAAATCATTTGATCCATAATACCGCAATTACAGCCGACAAATTCGTTCTCGGCCTGTTGGCCATTTAGTGCGATTTCCGCTTGAGAAATATCCAGTTGATAAAGTTCTTTAAAAGTTTGACCGATCACGACCTCAAGCGCAGCCGAAGAGCTAAGCCCCGCTCCCTGTGGAACATTACCGCTGACAGTAATATCCGCCCCGGTAAACGAGTACCCACGCGCAAGCAAACATTTCACCACGCCGCGAATGTAGTTCGCCCACATTTTGTCTTGTTGGAAAGTAATCTCTTGGGTGAGGTCAAACTCATCAAGTGCATTGCCATAATCAACAGATACGATGCGGACTAAATTATCTTCACGCTTGGCAGCCGCTACCACGGTTTGATAGTTAATTGCGCAGGGGAGCACAAAACCGTCGTTATAGTCGGTGTGCTCACCAATCAAATTTACACGGCCTGGTGCTTGGATGATATGACTAGGCGCGTAGCCCAACACTTGCTCAAAAGACGCTTTCACATTTTGGATTAAATCAAACATTTGCATTCCTAAACTCATAAACTGGTTTTCATTTCTCATTAACCACTTAGCGCTATGAAAAAAACTTTGTTAAGCCCAAGTCGTTGGAGGCGCAGCGAGGTGATAAGTAAATTCAGCCAATGAACATAGATTACCTATGTTCTTAGGGTGCGTTTACGCAGCAACAAGGCTACAACTGCACAGATGACGTTACTGCTCTTTGTAGTGAACATCACTTAGCTCGCGCAGACGCTGCGCCGCTTGTTCTGCGGTTAAATCTCGTTGGCTTTCAGCCAACATTTCATAACCCACCATAAACTTACGAATCGAGGCACTGCGCAGCAGTGGTGGGTAGAACAGTGCATGCAGTTGCCAATGGTCAATGTTCGTACCCTCTTCAAAGAAAGGCGCGTAATGCCAGCCCATAGAATAAGGGAAAGAACATTGGAACAGGTTGTCGTAACGGCTGGTCAGTTTTTTGATCGCAACGGCGAGATCGTCACGTTGCGCATCACTCAACTCACTCATGCGACGGATATGCGTTTTTGGCAGCAACATGGTTTCAAATGGCCATGCAGCCCAGTAAGGCACAACAGCCACCCAATGCTCTGTTTCCAGCACAATGCGTGAGCCATCTTTCAGCTCAGCTTGCACATAATCCACCAGCAGGTTACTACCCTGCTGTTGGTAATACGCTTTTAGGTTGTGCTCCTTGCGTTCAATTTCATTGGGTAAGAAGCTATTAGCCCAGATTTGGCCGTGTGGGTGAGGTTGGGAACAACCCATGGTTTCGCCTTTGTTCTCAAATGCTTGCACCCAAACGTACTCTTTACCTAACTCTTCGATTTGATCGTTCCACGTATCAATCACGCTGCGAATGTTGCCCACGGGTAACTCTGGCAGAGTTTTGCTGTGATCTGGAGAGAAACAAATCACTCGGCTCAAACCACGCACACCTTGAGTTTTGAATAGAGGGCTATCGGACTCCGGTGCATCTGGCGAATCTACCATCAGTGCTGCGAAGTCGTTGTTGAATACGTATGTACCTTGGTAGTCTGGGTTGACATCACCAGAGATACGCTCGTTTGTCGGACAAAGAAAACACTTCTGATCATAACTTGGCAGTTCATCTACCGCTGGCTTTTCATCAGCCCCGCTCCAAGGGCGTTTAGCGCGATGTGGTGAGACTAAAATCCACTGCCCCGTGAGTGGGTTGTAGCGACGATGTGGATGATCCACTGGGTTAAATTCAACATTCGACATATTGCTTACTCAATTATGCTATTTGATAGTCCAGCACATCACGCCAGATAAAAATTAAGCTGATTATCACTCTGGAAAAAGTCTAACAGCCTTACTCGCTTTCAATCTGTGATCAAAACACCACAATGTAAACGTTTCCATGAAAACTCTAAAACAATTCCCTTCACTTAACTGATTTTATTTAAATTACGTATACAATACGCACAGGTAGGCTCTAGTGAGATGTTTTGCTGCCCACCACCTTGCACCATCATCTTCTCTAGTTCGACTTACCTTGCTGAGTTTTAGCCCATGACCCAAAGCCGTGTAGAACTGAATAACCGAATGAATATCGTCACTTTGACTTGGCCGATCTTTATTGAGATTTTATTACGGACGGCGATTAACACCAGTGATGTGTTTATGCTGAGTAGTTATTCAGACAAGGCTGTATCAGCGGTTGGGGTTATCACTCAAATCAATTTTTTCTTGCTGATTGTCTCAATGATGGTCAGCAGTGGTACAGGGATCCTGATTGGACAATACAATGGCTCTGGCCGCCAAAGTGAATCGGCACATGTTGGGGTGGCCAGTTTACTGCTTGGATTAATCATTGGCTCATCGCTCAGTTTAGCCGCTTATTTGAGCGCTAATTCAGTCATGAATGCCTACGGCCTAGAAGCGCAGGTTGCACAATATGGCTATGAATATCTGGTTATCAGTGGCAGCTTTACAGTAAACGTTACCATCGGCATTGTACTGGCGACGATTTTGCGCAGTAACGGCTACTCCAAAGCGCCGATGTTCATTAATTTATTTGCCGGATTATTGAATATAATCGGTAACTATATTGCTATTTTTCAACCCTTTGGACTGCCCGTCTACGGTGTACAAGGGGTTGCGATATCAACAGTGTTCAGCCAAATTGTCAGCACTATTTTGCTGTACTACACCGTTAAGTACTACCACATATCACTACCGGTGAAAGAGTGGAAAATCATCCCGAAGCCGCTATACCAGAAGATCATCAAGATCGGCATGATGAATGCGGGAGAGATTCTTTCCTATAACATGATGCAACTGACGGTGATTTTTTTCGTTGTAAAAATGGGCACGGCTTCATTGGCCGCGTTTACTTATGCGCAAAACATTGCCCGTCTCGCCTTTGCATTCTCAGTGGCTCTTGGGCAAGCCGGGCAAATTCAAACTAGCTACTACATTGGTAAAGGTTGGGTGGATGAGATTCTGACTAAAGTTCAACAATATTTTGTGGTTGGCTTTCTCGTCTCCAGCACATTGACGACCTCAATTTATCTACTGCGCGCTGACATCATCGCCCTCTTCACTTCTGATCCTGAGATAACGGCCTTGGTCGCAGGGTTAATTGCTGGCTCCATTGCAATGGAAGCCGGGCGCACGTTTAACCTAATTTTTATTGCCGCACTCAAAGGCGCAGGAGACATTCGCTTTCCAGTGCAGATGGGCATATTAAGCATGTGGACTTTTGGCGCAGGTTTAACTTACTTATTTGGCCTACATTGGGGATGGGGAGTTATGGGTGCATGGGTGGCCATTTCGGTGGATGAATGGTTTAGAGGCATCATCATGTTTAGGCGTTGGCGATCTAAGGCTTGGACTAAGTTTAAACTCAGTTAACCCATGCCTGTCTGTTTATCGTTTTTCTGCGGTTTACAAATGGTTAAGGATTAAATTTGAATCTGCTCAAACATCCTTTTAAAGTAGCGAAACAACGTCTCTTTAAGAGTGCTTATGCACATGTTTACTATTTTCAAAACTTTTTTTCTGCTTGGGTGGATAAGCTTTGGTGGGCCAGCCGCTCACATTGGTTATTTCCGCAATACATTCGTTGAAAAATTAAAATGGATTGAAGATAAAGAATACGCACAGATCGTTGCCTTAAGCCAGTTTTTGCCAGGGCCAGGTTCAAGCCAAGTTGGGTTTGCACTAGGATACCATCGTGGTGGCTTATTGGGTGGATGCGCCGCTTTTGCTGGTTTTACACTCCCTTCGGTTTTGATCATGGTTGCCCTTGCCATCGCCAGCAGCCAATTACTACAAACCCCCTTATTTCAAAACGTGATTCACGGCTTAAAACTGCTAGCCGTTGTGGTTGTCGCGGATGCCACATGGGGAATGTATAAAAACTTCTGTAAGAATCGCTTAACCGTTGGGTTGTGTGTGGCCACCGCTGTGATGCTGATTGTTACACCCAGTATTGGAACGCAAATCGGAGTTCTCATTGGGGCAGCGCTGATCGGAGTGAAATGGCTCCCTAGTCAAGATTTAGCCACTGAACGTTCATTTGTCCCCGCTTTCGTCCCTTTCGCTCTCTTTATTGGCTTACTAGTCGGTTTGCCTTTTTCCGCCCACTTGATGCCTGAAATCGCTCTATTTAACCACTTTTATCAAGCGGGTAGCTTAGTGTTTGGCGGCGGGCATGTCGTACTTCCATTGCTGCAAAATTTGGTTGGCGACGCACTTGACCCGGATCTGTTTTTAACAGGATATGCCGCAGCACAAGCGGTTCCTGGTCCAATGTTTACCTTCGCCACTTACATTGGCTACGCTCTACTACCACAAGCGCCAATCTTAGGCGCAACGCTGGCGACCATTGCCGTCTTTTTGCCGGGTTTTTTGTTACTGCTCGGCGTGCTTAAAAATTGGCAAGCCTTAGCAAACTATCGATCAGTATCAGGAGCAATTAACGGTGTTAACGCCGCCGTCGTTGGTTTGCTGCTCTCAGCCTTATATCACCCTGTATTTACAAGCTCGGTCAGCAATCATCTAGATATGGCGATCGTTCTGACCGGTTTTTACCTACTAAAACAGCTCAAACTGCCTATTGTCTGGCTGGTTATATTCTTTATGCTCAGTGGTATTGCACTTGGATTAAACTGAAATTGGCCATACGCCTTGTGACTAAAAATGGCGTCAAATAGCCGTATTTATCTAGTGACCCTGCGTCATCCAACGGCTTTCCAGTACCACCTCATATTGCTTGGTTATATAACCCATTTTTTATTTAAATTTCACGCACGCATCGCTTATCTGTTCTAAACTTATCAATTAGAAGATCTTCTCCATTTCAACCTTGGAGACCCTGTAGCGCAGAGGAACACGCGATGGATACGCATAGCAAAGGTTGCGAGCACGCCTATTTTCCACATGTTGGTCCACTCAATAAGCAACTGGCTAACATACACCAACGAATGCAAGTCAAAGTCCCAGAGATTGACCGTATCTCTTTTGCGCTATACGACCATCATCATGATAATTTGAAAACCTACGCCGACAGCACCTTTCACGGGGGCGAGCTTATACATTACGAGTTTCCACTTGCTGAGCTTCCAGTCCTTAAGCAATGCGCACAAAACGGCCAGAGTCGTAGCGTTGAAAATATCCCAATCCAATTGAAGCCAGACTATCCTCATACTCGCTGGCTAATTGAGCAAGGTTATTGTTCATCACTGGCGATTCCGACTTACCACCAGCAAGTATTTATTGGCTTTATTTTCCTCAACTCGTGTCAAAGCCATTTGTTTACCGAACAGGTAAAGCAGAATGTAGAACCTTTTATTGAGATGATTCGCTTTGCAGTTTGCTCTGAATACGATTTAGTCCACACTATTTTAGAGACTGTAAATTTGACTCAAGCGCGCTCCCCAGAGCATCAACTGGAATCGAAAGAGCATAAAGAACGTATTAGCTGTTATGCCAAAGTCATCGCTACTGAGGTTGCTGACATTTATCAACTGGATGATGAAACCATTGATAACATTATCCAGTTTTCGCGCTATCACGACATAGGCAAACTTGCCCTACCGACAAGCTTATTACTTAACCCGAATACATTAGATAAACCAGAGCGTGCTCAACTGTATAGCCACATAGAAAAAGGGATTGAAATCATTAATCAAATTATTGATGACATAGGTACACCTGATCACCCTTGCATATCCATATTAAAAGAGATCGTCGCTTATCATCATGAGTTTTTGGATGGCAGTGGCTACCCTTACGGCCTAATGCAAGACAATATCCCGATATCGGCACGCATTATTGCTGTTGCCAACGTCTTTGATGCCTTAACAAGCCATCGTCCATACAAACAAGCTTGGTCTGTTCCTTTTGCCCTTCTCGAACTGGAAAAAATGGTCGTGAGCGGCAAGCTTGATAAACACTGTGTCAATGCCCTTCGCTATCATCAAGAGTACTTAAAACAAGTGATTGATACCCACCCAGAAATTGACCCGAAGGATAGATTCAACTGAACAGAAATAAACGTCACTCTGAGTTAATAGTGTCAAAATAAGAAAGTGAATCCAGCGCGCAACTTTAACGTTTAGTAACTACAATCTTCTTTTACCTAACCATTCCACCATGCTAGAGTTAACAAAACATTAACATAAAAACAATAATATTTTTGCCAATAACATGGAGTTAGAGAATGATCCAGCCTAACGAGTTAAGCAAAGCAACTTGTGCTCTCCCACCACCGAATGAAATGATCTTGAAATGGGCAGCGGAACGCCCCAACCAAGTTTATTTAAGACAAATTATTAACCGAAAATTTGTTGAATACACCTATGCTGAAGTGGCCGACAAAGCACTCAGGCTCGCCTCGGCGCTACAAGCGCTAGGGGCAAAACCCCAAGATAAAATTGCACTCATTTCCAAAAACTGCGCTGAATGGTTTGTGTGTGATCTCGCAATGATGCTCGGCGACTTTGTCAGTGTTCCCATTTTTCCAACGGCTGGCGCCGACACCATCGAATACTGTCTCACCCATAGCGAAACAAAAATAGTCATTGTGGGTAAACTCGATAACGGCCAAGCCACCCAACAAGTATTGAACCATTTGCCAGATATCATCAGTATTGCACTACCCTATGATTCAGCTCCCACTTGCGATCACCTGTTTACAAAATTGATTGAGCACTATCCGCCAAGCACAGAACGCCCTGTACATTATGACAACAAGTTGATGTCTTTAGTCTATACATCGGGTACGTCGGGCTTGCCGAAAGGGGCTATGCTGACCTACGGTGCATTTAGCTGGTCAGCTCAGCAGCTTATAAACCACATTGGCATTCAAGAAAACGACCGTTTATTTTCCTACCTCCCTTTAGCTCATATTACTGAACGTGTTTATATTTTGGGCTCTTCCATCATGGGTGGGGTACAAACGGCTTTCCCTGAATCATTAGACACCTTTATTGAAGATGTCAAAATGCATCGCCCGACGCTCTTTATCTCAGTACCAAGGTTATGGACTCTATTTCAGCAACGCATTCAAGACAAATTACCGCAGAAAAAGCTCAATTTTCTGCTAAAGATCCCTTTTGTAAGTACGCTGATTAAGAAGAAACTTGCTGATGGCTTAGGGCTTGATCAAGCACGTGTGCTTGGTTGTGGCTCTGCTCCCGTATCACCGGCGTTATTAGAGTGGTATCACCAAATTGGGCTGAACATTACCGAAGCTTGGGGCATGACAGAATCTTTTGCTTATAGCACCCTGAACTACCCGTTTAGAGCCGACAAATTGGGGTCGGTTGGACGAGCAGGCCCAGGAATCGAACTTAAAATCGCTAATAATGATCATGAGATTATGGTGCGTGGCCAAGGACTATTTTCTGGCTATTATAAAAATGACATTGCAACTCAAGAGTCATTTGATAAAGAAGGATGGCTACATACCGGCGATATCGGTTTTATTGATGCTGAAGGTTATCTCACCATTCAAGGGCGCAAAAAGGATACCTTTAAAACAGCCAAAGGCAAGTTTGTGGCTCCCGTACCTATCGAAAATAAACTGTTCGAATACACTCGAGTCGAGATGATGTGTCTGATTGGCTTAGGGCTTCCCGCCCCTATTTTGCTAGTTGTTCCACATAATTTCCCTCATTTTGATCGCGTTCGTTATGAGCGTACTACTCAAAAAGTCATTAAGCGGATGAATGAGGAATTGGAATCGCATGAGCAAATCAAAGGCGTGCTAATGATAAAGGAGCCATGGTCAATCGAAAATGGTGTCCTCACTCCTACCTTAAAAATCAAGCGGCATGTATTAGAACAGAAATATCATGAAATGGGGCACAATTGGCCAAAAGGACAACTGGTTGTTTGGGAAGAGTAATCCATTCTAATTGAGCAGGTTGGACTTAGCCTCTAACCTGCCAATACACCAAGTTTTCACACTAACAACCTCCTATATTGCCTAATATTTTGTCCTAATTTAACTCCTGTGCCTGCTATACTTAGCTTAAATAACGCTATTGAATAATTGAATCATGACACAAGATAATAACCCGCTGCATGGGGTCACTTTAGAAAAACTACTCACGGATCTCGTTGAATACTATGGCTGGGAAGAGCTCAGCTACATGGTCAATATTAACTGCTTTAAAAAGGATCCGAGTATTAAATCAAGCTTGAAGTTTTTACGTAAAACTGAATGGGCACGTATTAAAGTTGAAGAAATCTATATCAACCTTAAGGGCTAACTAAACGATATAAATTGAGTAGCATAAACTACCTTCGCCCGGCAGTTTCCACTTTTATCGGTTCTGCTTTTATCGGTTTTTATGCCCTTTTCTATTTCGTTGTTACATAAAAAAGCCCCACCAGCTTTCACTGGTGGGGCTTTTTACGTTCAGCTTAGCTTTTAAGAATTACTTCTTATCTGCTTCTTTACGTGCTTTAACGTCAGCAATAACTTGCTCTGCAACGTTTGCAGGACATGCAGCGTAGTGTGAGAACTCCATAGAGAACTGACCACGACCAGATGTCATTGTACGTAGGTGACCGATATAACCAAACATTTCAGATAGAGGAACGTTCGCTTTAATACGTACACCTGTTACGCCAGCTTCTTGATCTTTAATCATGCCACGACGACGGTTAAGGTCGCCGATAACATCACCAACGTGATCTTCTGGAGTAAACACGTCAACGTGCATAATTGGCTCTAGAAGTTGAGCGCCAGCTTTAGGCATAGATTGACGGAATGCACCTTTCGCTGCGATTTCAAATGCGATTGCAGATGAGTCAACTGCGTGGAAGCCACCGTCGAACAGTTCAACTTCAACGTCTAGTACAGGGAACCCAGCAAGAACACCTTGGTCCATCATAGACTTAAAGCCTTTCTCTACAGCAGGCCAGAATTCTTTAGGTACGTTACCACCAACAACTACTGATTTGAACGTGAAACCTGAATTTGGCTCACCTGGTTTGATACGGTAGTCGATCTTACCGAACTGACCAGAACCACCAGACTGTTTCTTATGCGTATAGCTGTCTTCAATTGCTTTAGTGATAGTTTCACGGTAAGCAACTTGAGGAGCACCAACGATAAGATCAATGCCGTGTGTACGCTTAAGGATATCAACTTTGATATCTAGGTGAAGTTCACCCATACCTTTTAGGATGGTTTCGCCAGTTTCTTCATCAGACTCAACTTGGAATGATGGATCTTCTGAAACCATTTTACCTAGCGCAATACCTAGCTTCTCAGAACCGCCTTTGTCTTTAGGAGCAACAGCGATAGAGATTACAGGCGTTGGGAAAATCATTGGCTCAAGAGTACATTCGTGTTTAGGATCACATAGAGTGTGACCAGTTTTCACGTTTTTCATACCAACGATAGCGATGATATCACCCGCTTGAGCGGAATCAAGTTCGTTACGATCGTTCGCGTGCATCTCAACCATACGGCCAATACGCTCAGTCTTACCAGTAGCACTGTTAAGAATGGTGTCACCTTTCTTCAGTTTACCAGAATAAATACGGATAAACGTTAGGGCACCAAAACGGTCGTCCATGATCTTGAACGCAAGTGCGCGGAATGGTTCATCAACAGAAACTGTTGCAACTTTACCAGTAGGCTCACCTGTTTCAGGATCAGTCAGATCTTGAGGTACAACTTCAGCTGGAGCTGGAAGATAATCAACAACGGCATCTAGTAGAAGTTGCATGCCTTTGTTTTTGAATGCTGAACCACAGAATGTAGGGAAGAACGCTAATTCACGAGTACCCTTACGGATACAAGCTTTTAGTTGCTCAATAGTTGGCTCTTCGCCTTCCATATAAGCCATCATTAGCTCGTCGTCTTGCTCTACTGCAGTTTCGATTAGCATTTCACGGTATTCTTCAACTTGCTCTACCATGTCTGCTGGAATTTCTTTGATTTCGTAGTTTTCTGGCTGACCTGAATCATCCCAAACGTAAGCTTGACGATTTAATACGTCAACAACGCCAACGAATTCGTCTTCACGACCAATTGGAAGAGTCATAACAAGTGGGTTTGCGCCAAGAACTTTCTTCACTTGTCCTACAACGCGGAAGAAGTCTGCACCCATACGGTCTAGTTTGTTTACGAAGATCAGACGAGCTACTTCTGAATCGTTCGCGTAACGCCAGTTAGTTTCTGACTGAGGTTCAACACCGCCAGAACCACAGAATACACCAACACCGCCATCAAGAACTTTCAGAGAACGGTAAACTTCAACTGTGAAGTCAACGTGCCCAGGAGTATCGATAACGTTAAAACGGTGATCTTTCCAGAAACAAGTCGTCGCTGCTGATTGAATTGTGATACCGCGTTCAGCTTCTTGATCCATGAAATCCATGGTAGAAGCGCCATCGTGTACTTCACCTGTACGGTGGATTTTACCAGTAAGCTTAAGAATACGCTCAGTGGTAGTGGTTTTACCGGCATCAACGTGCGCGAAAATACCAATGTTTCTGTATTTTGATAAATCTGCCATTGTCTTACTCTGTTAATAAGGTATAAAGTGCGCGCAGAGTATATCACAATCTGTCAAGACTGATACCCTTGCATACGCTTGCTTGAAAAAAAATATAGTACGGTTACGAACTGTCGGTGAAATATAGGTCATAACCGTAAAAGAGGCGAGTTTAATTAAGATTTATAACTCATCAAATGCTTCAATTGCTTCAGATAATTTCTTCACACCGTGCAATTGCATGCCAGGTATTCCACCTTTAGGCATATTCGCCATCGGAATAATTGCTTTCTTAAAACCATGTTTAAATGCTTCATTTAATCGCTCTTGACCACTAGGTACTGGGCGAATTTCTCCGGCCAAACCGACTTCGCCAAACACCACAACATCTTTAGCAAGTGGTTTATCTCTGAAGCTTGAAAGCAGTGCCATAAGAAGTGCTAAATCGGCGCTTGTTTCCGTCACTTTAACGCCACCAACCACATTAACAAACACATCTTGATCGGACATTTGTAAGCCACCGTGCTTGTGAAGCACTGCCAACAATAAAGATAAGCGATTTTGCTCAAGCCCAACGGCGACTCGCCTTGGGTTCGCTAATTGTGAATAGTCAACCAGTGCTTGGATCTCCACTAGCAGTGGACGCGTTCCTTCCCATACAACCATCACCGAACTGCCCGAAGTATCTTCTTCGCCTCGCGAAAGGAAAATGGCAGAAGGATTACTCACTTCACGCAAGCCCTGTCCCGTCATGGCAAAAACGCCGAGTTCATTGACCGCACCAAATCGGTTCTTGTGACTGCGTAATGTACGAAAACGACTATCAGTCCCTCCGTCGAGCAATACCGAGCAGTCAATAATATGCTCTAGCACTTTTGGACCAGCCAAAGAACCGTCTTTAGTAACGTGTCCGACTAAAAATACGGCAACGTTGTTTTGCTTAGCGTAGCGTGTGAGCGTTGTCGCAGACTCGCGCACTTGTGCCACCGTACCGGGAGAGGATTGGACGTCGGCCACATGCATCACTTGAATTGAGTCTATGACCATGATGCGGGGCTGCTCTTTTTCAGCGATTTGGCAAATGCGATCTACATTGGTTTCCGACAGCATTTTAAGCTTATCTTTAGGTAAACCAAGACGAGAGGCTCGCATCGCGACTTGCTGAAGCGATTCTTCACCCGTGACATACAAAGCAGGCATTGACGCTGCGAGCTGACACATGGTTTGCAGCAATAAAGTCGATTTCCCAGCGCCAGGGTTACCACCGATTAAAATCGCCGCGCCGGGTACGACACCACCACCCAATACTCGGTCCAACTCTTTAAAGCCGCTAGAAAACCGTGGAACTTCCTGCAGATTAATATCCGACAGCACTTGGACTTGTGATTCCGTTACCGCCCCAGCGTAACCACCTAGTCGCTCATTACGTGCAACCTGCGGCGATGCTGCCAAGCGTACTTCGGTGATAGTATTCCATGCACCACAAGCACTACATTGACCTTGCCAACGCGGAAAATCTGCGCCGCAATCATTACATACATAGGCGCGTTTTGCTTTTGCCATGCTTCCTCAACAATTCCTGTTTCTTGTTGGTAACCTATACTTTTCAAGCTTAAAGATTAAACTGTTAAGTAATCATGAAGTGATATAGGTTGATTTACGTTTAAATAAAGGTTGAACCTTCGCAACAGATAACTAAAGATTATGATAACGATGCCGATTAATCTTTGAGACGGACACTCTAACAGAAAAGTATGCAGCAATCTGAAATTCTATCAATCGCAGAGCGTTTGATCCCAGCTTACCGTTTACCTGATTTTGAATACCTTCTTTCACAAATGACAGAAGATGAATCACCGTCGGCAAAATTACTGGTCAAAATGGAGCTCAATCGCATCATGGCTCCTTGTGTTAAAAGTATTGACTTGCGAGGTCGGGTACAAGGGGAATGCCGAGAATATGAATTAGATGGCCGAAAACATTGGTTCGACGATGTGGCCTTTAACGCCTATCACAAAGGGGTCAAAAAATTTGGTGCGTACACGGAAGGTG
>NZ_JAHGUP010000025.1 GCF_001989995.2 Vibrio anguillarum | reverse complement strand
CAGAAATGCTGAGGCTTTTTACTATTTTTCATCTCCTTATTATTTTTTAGGACATTCCTGTTCTTCAATAAAAGTATCGCCTCCATACTGCATTAAACCGATCTTTTCTGTGCTAATTTTAAGTTTGCATTTTTACGGCGTCAGTAGGTAATGCTTGCTAAGATAGTGGCAATATCCTCGTAGGGAAAAATATAAGATGAATCCAGTCATTGAAACTATTCTTGCACATCGTTCTATCCGATCTTTTACCGATCAGAAGATAACTCCAGATCAGCTGAGTACAATTATTTCTGCTGGTATTGCGGCATCATCATCGAGCCTATTACAGGTTAATTCAATCATTCGTGTTACGGATAAAGATAAACGCGAGCAGTTGGCTATACTGGCGGGCAACCAAGCTTATGTTGCAAGCGCTGCTGAGTTTTTAGTGTTCTGCATTGACTACCAACGTCATTACGCCATTAATCCTGAGGTAAAACCAGGGCTGATTGAACTCACTTTGATTGGCGCTGTAGACGCTGGGATCATGGCACAAAACTGTTTATTGGCGGCAGAATCGATGGGATTGGGTGGTGTTTATATTGGCGGCTTAAGAAATTCACCTAAAGAAGTGGATGAGTTATTAGAGCTTCCTCCATATTGCGCAGTGTTATTTGGTATGTGTTTGGGATATCCGGCTCAGAATCCACAACTAAAACCTCGTTTATCCCCTGAGGTAATTGTTCATGAGAATACCTACCATGCTTTGAGTTATGCTGAAATAGAGCAATATGATGAGACGATGAGGGCTTATTATCAGACGCGTTCTTCCAATACTAAGCAAGCGGCTTGGTCTACAGAGGTAACGGCTAAATTAGCACAAGAATCTCGACCTCATATGTTGAACTATCTCAACAGTAAAGGCTTAGCACACCGATAAAAAAGAGCCCAATCTTAACGATTGGGCTCTTTTACAATGATTAGGCTAAACCTTGAATAACGACGAATTTTTCAAGTAGTTGATGTTCAGTTTCTATGTGTTCTGGATCGGTAATGATGCAGTTTGTTATCGGACATACGGATTGACAGGTGGGCTTGTCGTAATGTCCTTTGCATTCAGTACATAGATTAGGATCAATTTCATAGATCCGGTTGCCCATAGAGATCGCGCCATTTGGGCATTCCGGATCACACATATCACAGTTAATGCATTTACTGGTGATCAATAATGCCATAACTACTTGCCTACGGGATTACGAGTATCTTGGCCAGCATTCAAGTTACGCATTAACAGAGCAAAGTTTAAATCCAACTCTTCAGGAACCGGGATATAAACAAAGTGACCGTTTCCTTTTGCGTCATCAACAGTTTCACCTTTGCGGTTTTCCATTGCTTCAAGTCTGAAGACAACATTCCCTTTTGGGGTCATCAGCTCTAAACTATCACCTAAGATAAACTTGTTTTTAACTTCAACTTCAGCCATTTCACCACGACGTTTACCCGTAAATTCGCCAACAAATTGCTGTGAATCTGAGACTGAATAGCCATAGTCGTAGTTTTGATAAGTATCGTGTGTATGGCGTCGCAAGAAACCTTCGGTATAGCCACGGTGTGCAAGGCTTTCTAAAGTACCCATCAGGCTTTCATCAAATGGTTTACCTGAAACTGCGTCATCAATTGCTTTGCGGTACACTTGAGCTGTACGAGCGCAATAATAGAAAGATTTAGTACGGCCTTCTATTTTTAATGAATGCACGCCCATTTTCGTCAATCGTTCTACATGCTGTACGGCTCGTAGATCTTTTGAGTTCATAATGTAGGTGCCATGTTCGTCTTCAAAAGCGGCCATCTTCTCTTCTGGACGATGGCTTTCTGAAAGCAAAACCACATCATCAATCGGTTTGCCTAAACCAAGTGTATTATCAGGGCGCTCTTCTTGTATCTCGATAGTTTGAACTGCTGCTGGATCAAATTTCTCAACAATTTGACCGGTTTCGTCTTCTTTGGCTGATTCAACTTTGTATTCCCAACGACATGCATTAGTGCATGTTCCTTGGTTTGGATCACGTTTATTAATGTAGCCAGACAATAGACAGCGACCTGAATAAGCCATGCATAATGCGCCATGAACAAAAATTTCGAGTTCGGTCGTTGGACATTGCTGACGAATTTCTTCAATTTCTTCCAACGAAAGTTCGCGTGATAGAATTACTCGTTCAACGCCTTGGGATGCCCAGAACTTAACTGTTGCCCAGTTAACAGCATTGGCTTGAACTGAAAGGTGAATAGGCATTTCAGGAAATGCTTCACGAACCATCATGATAAGCCCAGGGTCAGACATAATGAGCGCATCAGGTCCCATTTCAACCACAGGCTTTAGATCTCGGATGAATGTCTTAAGTTTTGAGTTGTGGGGTTGAATATTACAAACCACGTACAATTTTTTACCCAAAGCATGTGCTTCATCGATACCGATTTGCAGGTTTTCATGGTTAAATTCGTTGTTGCGTACACGAAGGCTATAACGAGGTTGGCCGGCATAAACGGCATCTGCACCGTAAGCAAACGCATAACGCATGTTTTTTAGACTGCCCGCCGGTGATAGTAGTTCGGGGACAAAAGGGGTATGTATGCTCATCGTTTTTCTCTAATCTGATCTCAAGTCAGGCCAATACCACCTGATGGTATTGGAGGGGCGCAAATTTTACGTTAAAAATAACCTTATGCCTAGTAGGGATCGTAAGCGATACAAAAAAGCCCAACACTTTTAAGGGTATTGGGCTTTTGCATGATGCTTTTGTTAAGC
The DNA here is from genome assembly GCF_001989995.2 of Vibrio anguillarum. Classification (GTDB taxonomy): domain Bacteria; phylum Pseudomonadota; class Gammaproteobacteria; order Enterobacterales; family Vibrionaceae; genus Vibrio; species Vibrio anguillarum. Next base: position 206,325 of record NZ_JAHGUP010000025.1, on the reverse strand, counting down.
GTTCGGGTGAGGAAGGCCGCCGAGAACGTCAAATAAGTTAGGCAAAAATGCTGACATTTCACCACACATTAATGAGAAATCGGCATCAAAGCGAGCCGCTTGCTCTTCTCGTGGAATATCTTCATTTTGTTCTTTGAGCTCATCGCTAAATGCCAAACGCTTAATGCTACAATCTTCAGCCAGAATAAAGCTCAGGCGATCTTGCCAGTTCAATGCCAGTTTAGTGACGACTTTATTGGCTTCAATATGGCTTAAGATCTCATCGCTTGTCAGTTCTTGTTTCTTACAGCGGATCACTGCGCCATCTTCTAATAACGACTTTAATTCAGCTTCATCCAACAAGCTAAACCCTGGTGGCAGTTCGCCACTTTTAACCCACTGAGTAAGTGTTGTTTCTACCGCTTGTTCTGGGATCGCAGGTACTACAGGTAGGCTACCCATGGTTTTGCGTAGCAGCGCCAAAACGTCTTCAGCTTTTTTGTAGCTTGCGGCATCGACTAGAATGAAGCCTTGCTTGGGTAGGATAAGCACAAAGGTGAGATTGCTGCGGCTAAATGCTCTAGGTAGGAGATCGATGACAATATCTTCCTTGAGGCTTTCCTTCTCCTTTTTCTTGAGAGGTCGCCCTTCTTCCACTTCCATCGCTTCAACTTTGGCATTCAAAGAATCTTTAATGACCGAAGCAGGTAACATCTTTTCTTCTTTTTTCGCGCAGATCAGAATACGGTCTTCAGAAAGGTGGGTCATCATGTCGCCGTGTTTACCCATTGCGTTAACCCAACCAAATTTTTGCTTATCTTGGCTGCCGCATGGCGTAAAACGAAATTCGGCCAGTTGTTTTTCGAGCTGATCGGCGTTGAATTCTACATCGCGATTAACACGATAAACCATACAGTTTTTAAACCACATATTCTTTCTCTTACTTAATTAGAAGACGCAACATGATAGGGGATTTGAAAGCTAAAGTCTTAAATCAATTTCAAAATATAATCATGAACTTGATAAGAAACTTATATGAAAAATTGTTTGCAAAGGTCACAAAAGTGTCATAATTGTTTCCCATAATGCATAGCGTTGATTACATAGAAAGGTTATTCAAATGTCTAGAAGGATTCTGGTTGTTGAAGACGAAGCACCCATTCGCGAAATGCTGTGTTTCGTGCTTGAGCAAAAAGGTTATCAAGCTGTTGAAGCGGAAGATTACGACACGGCGGTGAGTAAACTGGCTGAACCCTTTCCCGATCTTGTGTTATTAGATTGGATGTTGCCCGGCGGGAGTGGTATCAACTTTATTAAGCATATGAAGCGTGAAGAATTAACGCGCAACATTCCGGTTGTGATGTTAACCGCCCGTGGTGAAGAAGAAGATAAAGTTCGCGGCCTTGAAGTGGGTGCGGATGATTACATAACCAAACCTTTTTCGCCTAAAGAGTTGGTAGCTCGTTTGAAAGCGGTTATCCGGCGCGTCACACCGACAGCACTGGAAGATGTGATCGACGTGCAAGGATTGAAGTTAGATCCTGTCTCTCATCGAGTAACGGCTAATGATAATGCCTTAGAGATGGGGCCGACGGAATTCAAAATGCTACACTTCTTTATGACGCACCAAGAACGCGTCTACAGCCGTGAGCAGTTATTGAACAATGTGTGGGGTACCAACGTTTATGTTGAAGACCGCACTGTCGATGTTCATATACGCCGTCTGAGAAAAGCGTTAGAAGAGGCTGGCCACGATAAATTAATTCAAACAGTACGTGGTGCCGGTTATCGCTTTTCATCCAGAACATAAAGGATTAATTAAGGTACGAAATGGTTGAACGTTTAACGTGGAAAAGGCTGGCTTGGGAGCTGGCTTTTTTTTACTCTCCTTGGATTATCGTTGGCTGGATCTTTGGCCATATGGCTTGGCTGCTGCTAGCGGCTACGGCGTTGCAACTGATTTGGCATTTGCATAACCAAATGCGCTTGTCGGCTTGGTTGTGGGATGAAAAACGTTTAACGCCGCCTTCCGGGACTGGAAATTGGGAATACCTGTTTAATGGGATTTACCGTTTACAGCAACGTCAACGTAAAAAACGCAAAGAACTGACCAATTTGATCCGCCGCTTTCGTAACGGGGCTGAATCGCTACCCGATGCGGTGGTGGTGTTCCGTGACGAAGGGAATATCGTTTGGTGTAACCGACTTGCACAACACCTGCTTGGTTTTCGCTGGCCAGATGATGCAGGTCAACCTATCTCAAATTTATTGCGCGCCCCTGATTTTATCAAATATCTGCAAAAAGATGATTTCACAGAACCACTTGAAATGCGCTCTCCACTTAATGTGGAGCGAATGCTAGAGCTGCGTATTGTGCCTTACACAGAAGGTGAGCATTTGATGGTTGTGCGTGATGTCACTCAGTTGAAACAGTTAGAAGGCATGCGCCGAAATTTCTTTGCTAACGTTTCTCATGAACTGAGAACGCCGATGACGGTGTTGCAAGGGTATCTTGAGATGACAGAAGACCCTGACATGCTGGTAGGGCCGATGTGGCCTAAGGCACATGGAGTGATGACTGAGCAGTTAAACCGTATGAACAGTTTAGTCAATCAACTGCTGACGTTGTCAAAAATTGAAGCGGCGCCTATGCATGAGCTGGATGAAGTGGTTGATGTTCCGGCTATGTTGGAAGTACTTGAAAAAGAAGCGATCAGTTTAAGTGGCGATCATCATCACCGACTGCATTTTGATGTCGATAAGCGACTTAAAGTATTGGCCGATGAAGATCAGCTGCGCAGTGCTATATCAAACCTTGTTTATAACGCCGTCAAATATACGCCTCCGGGAGCGGAAATTAATGTGCGTTGGTATCAAAACGCGCAAGGTGCTTGTTTAGACGTGGTAGATAAAGGGGAAGGGATTGAGCCACAGCATTTACATCGTTTAACGGAACGTTTTTATCGTGTCGATAAAGCACGTTCGCGAGATACTGGAGGAAGTGGGCTTGGGCTCGCGATTGTTAAGCATGCATTGTCACATCATGACACGCATTTGCAGATTCACAGTGAAGTGGGTGTTGGCAGCAAATTCTCTTTTATTTTGCCTAAACGTTTGGTTGTGCTGTCATGATACATCGCATATTTACAGCCTTTCTCTATTTTTACTTGCTGGTTACCACGAACGCCGTGATCGCTCAGCCGCTCGTGGATTACTCAAAAACTAACGGTGTTGCAGGTAGTTTACTTTCTGTGGGGTCAGACACTCTGGCAGGAATGACGACGCTCTGGGTTGAAGAGTTTAATACGATCTACCCAAATATCAATGCTCAAGTACAAGCCTCAGGTTCTTCCACTGCGCCTCCTGCTTTAACTGAAGGAACGGCGCAATTTGGCCCAATGAGTCGACCGATGCGTGGTCGTGAGATTGAAGCATTTGAACGCGCACACGGTTATAAGCCGACGGCATTGCGGGTTGCGATAGATGCCATTGGTATTTTTGTACATCGAGATAATTCAATCAAAGGGCTTAATTTTACTCAATTAGATAGTATTTTCTCATCCACGTTGCGCTGCGGTGCTACACAACCGACCAATACTTGGGCGCAATTGGGCGTTGATGAGGATTGGGCCAAGCGGGGAATTCAACTGTTTGGCCGAAATTCGGTGTCGGGAACTTATGGCTATTTCAAACAAAACGCACTGTGTGGTGGCGATTTCAAAAAGGGAGTAAACGAGCAGCCGGGATCGGCATCGGTTGTACAATCGGTTGCCTCATCGATCAATACTATCGGTTATTCTGGTGTTGGTTATCAGGTTTCTGGTGTGAAATTGATTCCGATAGCCAAACAAGGCGATCAGTTTATTGCCGCAAGTTATGAAAATATTCTATCAGGTGCTTATCCGTTATCTCGCTATTTGTATGTGTATGTGAATAAACATCCTAATCAGGATCTGCCACCCATGCAGCGCGAATTTATCCGTTTCATTTTTTCTAAGCAAGGACAAGCGATCGTTGGGAAAGATGGTTATGTGCCTGTCAGTGCCGAGTTTGCTCAACAAGAACTAGCCAAAGTGGGCATAAAATAACGAGCTGTTCGCTCGCTATTTTTAATCAAACCCAATTCAAATTAAACATTGAGCTGCCAGCCGACACTTCGCCAATACTGTTGTTCGCACATCAGATCCGCATGTAATAATTTATTATTTTCTAACCAATTGGCGTCTTCACATTCTAGTTTCCACTCATCATCTTTTGCGCTGAGTGTCAGCTCAGGAAGGGGATCATCATTACGTTGGCTATTGACAACAATCGCTAAACGCAACACGCGGATGAGGCCAATAATGTGCTTTTTCTTAAACAAGGTGAAATCATTCATTTCTTGCAGCTTGAGGGATTTGCGTTGAAAGCGCGCTAAGGTCGACAGCACTTGCTGTTGCTCGCTGTTAAAACCGGGCATGTTGGTGTGACGCAGAATATAAGCAGAGTGTCGGTGAAAGCCTTGTAAGTTGATGCTCAATCCCACCTCATGCAATAACGCTCCCCATTCCAAAAGATCAAACAGTTCGCTGCCTTTTTTCAATCCTAGCTCTGGGGTCACATTCTGTAGAAACTCTTTTGCATGGCCTTTGACTTTAGCGGCATGCTCTAAGTCGACTAGATGCTTCATCGCGAGGTTTTCAGTGGTGCGTAAACGGATATCGGAATACTTGAACCGATCTTCCATCTCATAAAGCAAACCTTCTCGTAATGCACCATCAGAAAAATGCATCTCTTTCACACGCAGCGATTTTAAAACCGCGCTTAAAATGGCAACGCCCGCAGCAAAAACGGGTTTTCTATCGTCAGTCAACGCGCTGAGTTCGATCTCATCAATACTTTGCCATTCACAGAGTTTTTCAATGAGTTTATTGACTCGCTCAAGCGTGATGATGCCATCATCAAAGCCCAAACCAATCAGTACTTCGTGAATGGCTTTGATGGTTCCTGACGAGCCGAAGGCGACTTCCCACCCTTTTTTGCGATATTTCGCCGCAATAGATTCGATTTTTTGCTCGGCGGCTAATATCGCATGAGCGAAGTTTCTGCTTGAAAGCCTACCATCAGCGAAGTAACGGTCGGTATAGCTGACGCATCCCATTTGCTTGCTGTTGATTAGGTCTGGATCAAACCCTTGGCCAATCACCATCTCGGTACTACCGCCACCGATATCCACCACCAACATAGACGCTGCTTGAGGTTGAGTATGTGCCACGCCTAAATAAATTAAGCGTGCTTCCTCAGCTCCGGGAATGATTTCAATAGGGAAAGGCAGTACTTGTTTGGCTCGTTGCAAGAATGTATGAGCATTATTGGCTTGACGCAGCGTATGCGTGGCCGCGATGCGCACGTTTTCAGGTTCGAAACCTTGCAACCGCTCGGCAAACATCGCTAAGCATTCAAGTCCTCGCTCTATGGCATCGGCATCCAAATTTTTTTGTTCATCTAACCCAGCCGCCAAGCGTACACGTTGCTTATGGCGGCTCACCAGTTGCAGATCTTGATCGACGACTTTGGCCACCACCATATGAAAGCTGTTAGAGCCTAAATCGATGGCCGCAATATCGCGAATAGTATTAGTTGGGTTGATTGTCATGTAAGGGTTCTTTGCTCTTTCTGGTCTGTCTTTCTACATTCTTAAGATAGTCGTAGATGGCAAATTGTGAACGCACTTTTTTACGGTTACCACGTTCTACATAATTATTGCTCATCTCTTTGTCTATCCAGCGCGCTTTCACTGTATCGGTAAATTGTAAATTCATAATGTCAATCATACGCTGTTTCAAACGTGGGTCACGAATTGGTGTCGTTACTTCGATACGATGATCGATATTACGCGTCATCCAGTCGGCAGAGGAGATATACACCAGCGGGTTGCCATCATTATGCGTAATAATGACACGAGGGTGTTCCAAAAAGCGATCAACGATGCTGATGATTTTGATATTGTCACTCACGCCCTCAATTCCCGGAACCAGTGAACACATACCCCGGACGATCATCTTAATTTGTACGCCCGCGCTGCTTGCGCCATACAGTTTATTGATTAACCCTTTATCCACTAAGTTATTTAACTTTAAAGTGATTGCGGCTTTTTTACCAAGTTTCACATTGGCGATTTCACTGTCGATTAATCGATAAAGCTGAATACGAGAGTTTCTTGGCGACACAATGAGATGGCTAAATTTAACTGGGCGGTAAGGGTTTTCAATATAGCCAAACACGTTTCGTACTTCGGTAGCAATTTCATTGTCGGCGGTCAGGAGTGAAAAGTCCGTATAGATACGGGCGGTTTTTTCATGGAAGTTGCCCGTGCCTATATGTGCGTAGCGAACGATATTATCCTGTTCTTTGCGGCTAATGAGCAGCAATTTAGAGTGAATTTTTAATCCGGGAGCACCGAAAATTACTTGGACCCCCGCTTCGGTTAAAATACGTGACCATTCAATGTTGGCTTCTTCATCAAACCGTGCTTGTAACTCAACCACTACCACCACTCGTTTGCCATTGTGTACCGCATCGACGAGCGAGTTCATTAAGCGAGAATCTTTGGCAACACGATAAATATTGATTTTGATGCTGATCACTTTGGGATCAAACGAGGCTTGTCTTACCAACTCGGTAATGTGTTCAAATGAGTGGTAAGGGTAGTGAAGTAGAATATCCTGAGCGCGAATTGCATCAAATGCATTGGCAAAACCTTCAAAGTCAGCACATTGCATGGGTGGTAGCGGCTTGTTTTCTAAATAGTCACGCCCCACGTTTGGGAACCCAATAAAATCTTTAAAGTTATGGTAACGACCACCAGGAAGAAGGCTATCATAGTGCGATATTTTGAGTTTTTCGCACAAAAATTTAAGCATTTTTGTCGGCATTTCTCGTTCATAAACAAAGCGTACGGGCATAGCACTTAAGCGTTGATTCAACCCTTCTGACATCTGTTCTAACAAACTGTATTCGACTTCCCGTCGCAAGTCATATTCCGCATCACGTGTCATTTTCATCGCGTAACCCGTGAGCTCTTCATAGTCAAAAAATCCGCGGAAAATCTCATCGAGGCAGTGGCGAATGATGTTGTCCAATAAGATGATGGTTTTGCGGCGTTTGCCCTTTTGCTCCGGCACCATGACAAAGCGCGGTAGGTGGTCTGTCGGGATTTCAATCAGCGCATATTGGCTGCGGTCATTGTGTTTGAGATCAACGGCAATGTAGGCATATTCATCTTTCAAAAATTGCATGACATCAATGTCGTCAGTCATGAGCAGCGGTGTAATATGCGGGCGCACTTCTTTATGGAAATACTTAGTGATCCATTTTTTCTGAGTCTCATCCAACTGCGTTTCATTAACCAAGAAGATACGGCGGCGTGCCATTTCTAAAATAAGCTCATTATAGAGATTGTCGAAATCTTGGTTGAGTTTGAATGCCTTACTTTGCATTCGTGTCAGCAAATGCTTGGTAGTATCGTTACCACCACGTTCTCGGTTGATCAAAATTTGCCGTTTTACATCGGAAAAGCGAACTTTATAGAACTCATCCAGATTGTTAGAAAAAATACCTAAAAACCGTATTCTCTCGATTAAAGGCACGGTTTTATCTGCGGCTTCTTGCAATACGCGTTCATTAAACGAAAGCCAGCTCAATTCCTTGTCGATATACAACTTGTCCGTACTCATTCATGTTACCTTTTAACTCAATTGACGTTTTTTACTGACTCACCCTCTGTGTGCTGATTGTGCGATTCTGCACAGCAATCAATTCGGGTATTGATGATTATGCAAACTATGCCTTTTATGTGACATTTTTATTTCAAGTAGGCAAGTTGAGTATAGTTGTTTTATTTTCAGTCGTTTATTGCGAGTTGTAATATACTTGTCACGAAAATTACATATTATACGCAGACAGGAAAAAGGGTAGAGAGAGCAATGGCACCAAGTGAATTTTCATTGAAGGAACGTGACAGAAAACGGTTGATAAAAGACCGTTTGGTTCGCCTTGCAGTGAGTTTTGGTGGCGTGAGTGTACTTGGCGCTTTAGTGCTGATTTTTGTCTATCTTGCGATGGTTGTTTTCCCTCTGTTTGGTAGCGCAAAAATTGAAAGGAACGTGGCGCAAGTGAGTATAACCACTTCCAATCCTCAATTTTTGGCCATAGATGAATACGGCGAGAATGCCTTTGTTGTTGACCTTGACGGCAGCATGAACTTTTGGCCCTTGGACGGCAAAACGGAACACGCATTGTGGTCGGATAGTCTCCCTATTCGCGTTGATCTTTTTAGCCAAGCTCCCGCGCTGGATGGGTGGTTTGCCGCTAGCAATGTGGCGGGAGAGGTCTTTATTGCTCGCCCTAAATTCAGTTATCTGCATAGCATGGAAGGTCGCCAGTTTTCTCCTTATCTTGAGCGCGTCAGTTTACCCTCTACATTTCGGCTGACTCATAAAACGCAAACGTTACGCCAGTTTGCCTTCGCCGTTACTGATGAGGCATTTTTATTTGCTTCTTATCTCGATAATGATGAGGTGATAGTACAAACCTTAACGAGTGATAACGTTGAGCCAATTCAGCGCTTTGTGTTTCAAGGCTCATTTCCTTCTTTGGACCAATTGCTTTTTACGCCAGATGGTAAAACGCTTTATCTTCGCTCAGGGTCCGAATTGGTTGTTGCAGTTAAGAGTCGTCAAGGTTATTTCGTGCGAGAAGTGGTTGATTTAAGCCAAGGTAATTCCGATCGAGCCGTGACACAAATCAACTTATTGTCCGGTGCTTATTCGCTACTGGTGACTCACCGTAACGGCTTAGTGTCACAATGGTTTGATGTGCTGCAAAATGAAGAACGTCAACTGACTCAGATTCGTAAGTTTAAATTAGCGCCGCAGGTGACGCTGTTACTGCCGGATACTTATCGCAAAGGTTTTTACAGTTTCTACCCTAATGGCACAATCCAAAGTCACTATACGACCAGTGAAAAACTGGTGTTGTTTGAGAGGATGTACAACAAAGCCCCTCAATTGGCCGCCATGTCCAATAATGAGCTTTATCTCGCTACGTTAAGCGAGCAGAAGATCAGCGTGGCAAAAGTGGATAATGATTATCCTGAAATATCACTCTCATCATTGTGGCAAAAAGTGTGGTACGAAAGTTATCCAGAGCCTCAATATGTGTGGCAATCGACGTCAGCGAACGATGAATTTGAGCCTAAGTTTAGCCTAGTACCGATAGCCTTTGGCACTCTTAAGGCCGCAGCATACGCAATGTTATTTGCGATACCGATTGCGGTGTTTGGCGCGATTTACACGGCTTATTTTATGTCACCGAGAATGCGCCGAGTGGTGAAGCCGTCGATTGAATTGATGGAAGCGTTACCAACCGTCATTATTGGTTTTTTAGCGGGGTTGTGGTTTGCGCCATTAATTGAAAGCCATCTCGCGGCGGTCGGAGCGCTGCTGCTATTTTTACCCATTGTGATGTTACTCGTTGGGCTAGGTTGGCACCTATTACCGAGAGCATGGGTGCGAAATTTCTCAAATGGATGGCACGCATTGATACTAATCCCCGTATTAGTCGTTAGTGCAGTGGTTATCTTTTCGTATAGCAGCCAAATTGAAGTTTGGCTATTTGATGGCGATATTCAGATTTATCTCGCGCAAAACGGCATCGATTTTGATCAGCGTAATGCGCTGGTGGTTGGTTTTGCGATGGGCTTTGCCGTCATTCCAACCATTTTCACTATTGCGGAAGATGCGATCTTTTCCGTACCTAAACATCTTTCTGATGGGTCATTAGCATTAGGCGCAACGCCTTGGCAGACATTAACCAAAGTCGTGTTGTTAACGGCAAGTCCTGGCATATTCTCGGCGATCATGATGGGTTTGGGGCGAGCCGTCGGAGAAACAATGATCGTTCTTATGGCGACGGGTAATACACCCATTTTAGATTGGAATATTTTAGAAGGGATGCGCACCTTATCGGCAACGATTGCGGTTGAGTTACCAGAGTCGGAAGTGGGGAACTCCCATTATCGGTTGCTTTTTTTAGCGGCACTATTGCTACTCATGTTCACCTTTTTTGTGAACTCGATTGCTGAATGGGTCAGACAAAGGTTGCGTGCCAAATATCGCGCTTTGTAATCAATTGGGAAAAATCATCACAAATGTTTAAGTGGTTTCAATCAGGTTCACCTTGGATATGGTTAACAGGCGGTGCTGTCAGCATCAGCCTGATTTCGGTATTGGGCTTGCTCCTGTTTATTGGTTGGAAAGGATTAACCTATTTTTGGCCGACGCCACTTTATCAATGGCAAACTCAAGAGGGGCAAGCACTGGTTGGTCAGCTCTACTCTGAGGAAAATGTGCCATTAACACACTTAAGAGCATTAGACATTACGTGGCCCAAAGCCATACTGGATGCTGGGGAAGTGAAGCGGCTCAGTATCAAAGTCGCTAACCGAGAACGAAATCATGCGGACTTTGTTTCGATACTGGATGTTAAACTGTCGGATAAACAAATGCCTAGCGGGTGGGCGGTAATAGAACGTAAGAGTAACGGACAGTTTTATGGCAAGCCGATTGCTTATGTGCAAACCGATGGAAGCGAGAGTTCGGATGTTCAAACCATGCTCGCTGCAGGAATGCAGGATGTCGCGTTATTGAGAGAGCAAATTGACGATGTGATTGACCAGGAGATCCGAGTCATTGGCTTTGCCGCGGAAAAATTACGTTTAGAGAAGCGTCGTAAAGAACTCAATGGAAAGCTAGAACGAACCTATTTAGATCACTATTTTCATAAAAAGCAGGATTTGGATAGCCAATTAGCTATTGCCGAACAAAAGTTAGATGCGCTGCGCCAGCAAATGAATGGGCCGTCGTTGATTGTTGAAGAGATGAGTGGGCAACGAGTGGCGATTCCACTTAGCCAAATTCTCGATATTTGGTATCCCAATGATATGACTTTGGGGCAAAAATTGGTCCAGTGGGGAAAGCAGGTGTGGCTCTTCCTATCAGAAGATCCCCGAGAATCGAACTCTGAAGGCGGCGTATTTCCAGCCATCTTTGGTACAGTGCTGTTGGTGTTGTTGATGTCGATTATTGTCATGCCACTTGGTGTTGTAGCGGCTATTTATCTGCACGAATACGCAAAAGAGAATCTGTTTACTCGTATCATTCGAGTTGCAGTTATCAACCTTGCTGGTGTGCCATCGATTGTTTATGGGGTATTTGGTCTTGGTTTTTTTGTTTACACCATAGGCTCATCGATTGATACGCTACTCTATAGCGAAAGGTTACCGGCCCCCACTTTTGGCACGCCTGGCTTACTGTGGTCGGCGCTCACATTAGCGGTGTTAACTCTACCCGTAGTGATTGTGACGACGGAAGAAGGGTTAACACGGATTCCCAGCGCAGTACGCCATGGCTCGTTAGCATTGGGCGCTACCCATTTTGAGACGATTTGGCGCATAGTATTGCCGATGGCAAGCCCTGCTATTATTACTGGGCTTATTCTCGCCATTGCGCGAGCCGCGGGTGAGGTTGCCCCTTTGATGCTGGTGGGTGTGGTCAAACTGGCGTCAAGTTTGCCTGTGGATGGCGAGTTTCCCTTTGTACATCTTGAGCGAAAATTCATGCACTTAGGTTTTCATATTTACGATGTTGGTTTCCAAACGACCAACATCGAAGCGGCTAGGCCACTGGTGTACGCCACTTCATTTTTATTGGTGACAGTGATTGTGGCACTGAATTTAACGGCCATCAGTATCCGCAATAACTTGCGTGAGAAATATCGAACGTTAGGGCAAGATTAATTATGTTTTCCATCAATCAAACTTTGGGTTATCAAGCCCCGTTAGATGTTAATAATCTGAGCGATCAACAAACGGCGATTGCGATTGAAGATCTGAATCTGTTCTATAAACAGACTTGTGCGCTGAGCCATATCTCAATGCGTATTCCCAAAGGACAAGTAACGGCGTTTATCGGCCCTTCCGGTTGTGGTAAATCAACCTTACTGCGCTGTATTAACCGGATGAACGATCTGGTCGAAGGGTGTCGAGTTGAAGGTGAAGTCAAACTTCATGGTAGAAACGTCTATCACCCAGATGTGGATGTTGCCACGTTGCGCCGCCGAGTGGGGATGGTATTCCAACGACCTAACCCATTTCCGAAATCCATTTATGAAAACGTGGTGTATGGACTTCGTCTACAGGGAATTAAAAATAGCCGTACTTTAGATGACTCTGTTGAGCGAGCTTTAAGAGCCGCTGCGTTATGGGATGAAGTTAAGCATCGCCTACATGAAAATGCATTTGGCCTTTCGGGTGGGCAGCAGCAACGCTTAGTGATCGCCAGAGCGATTGCTATTGAGCCAGAGGTGCTGTTGCTTGATGAGCCAACGTCTGCTTTGGATCCTATTTCTACTTTGACCATCGAAGAGTTGATTAACGATCTCAAAACCAAATACACAGTGGTGATTGTGACGCATAACATGCAACAAGCGGCAAGAGTGAGCGATCATACGGCTTTTATCCATATGGGGAAATTGATTGAGTATGCGGATACTGACTCTATTTTCACCTCCCCATTGAAAAAACAGACGGAAGACTATATTACTGGTCGATATGGTTAATACTTTCGTCAATAGCGATATTCAAAAGGAACGATGATGCATCTAGGTCGCCACATTTCAGGACAGTTCAATGTTGAACTTGAATCGATTCGCACTCATGTATTGACGATGGGCGGGCTGGTGGAGCAACAACTCTCTTTTGCGATGCAAGCATTGCATAAAGATGATGCGGATCTGGCCAGAAAAGTCGTCCGGGATGATCACAAAGTGAATGCGATGGAAGTCTCTATTGATGAGGCTTGCACGCGTATTATCGCTAAGCGACAACCGACAGCCAAGGATCTGCGCTTGATCATGGCGATCATCAAAACCATCACCGACCTTGAACGAATTGGTGATGTTGCCACCAAAATTGCCTACGTCACTATCGAAAGCCCTTCACCTAAAGAGAGCAAATTTCGAGTTTCTCTTGAACCTCTATGCCGACAAGCCATTGCAATGTTGCACCAAGTGTTGGATGCTTTTGCGCGGATGGATCTTGAATCGGCTGCTGAAGTGTACCGCTTGGATGACAAGCTGGATGCCGAATACGAAGCAGTGATCCGCCAACTGATGACCTATATGATGGAAGACCCTAAAAATATCCCACATATATTACAAGTCATGTGGTCTGCACGAGCCATCGAACGCGTGGGCGATCGCTGCCAGAATATCTGCGAATACATCATCTATTTTGTCAAAGGTAAGGATGTGCGCCACTTAGGTAAACAATCGATTGATGACATCCTCAAATAGCCTTTTGGATAAAGTAAGGTGAAGGAAAGTTATTCACCTTACATCAAGACATAACGGTCGCCGAAGTTAAGAAAGCTGGCGTAATACCTCTTGGATTTTAGCCGGATCGGTAATTGGGATGAGGGTGTCATCGACAGACTCTTGGCCCATTCTCACCGCATTGGCGATCATATCCATGCTACTTGCACGCGTGGTTTTGCCGGACAAATGCACTTCAGTGATGCCCGTTTCACGGATAATGTCAGCCACGTTTGATGCGTTTAAGCCAGCCCCAGCCATAATAGAGAATCGGCCATTCGCCAGTTTCACCATGTGTGAAATTACGGCTCGTCCTGCATAGGCATCTGGCGCTAACCCTGAAGTAAGTACACGCTCACACCCTAATTTTGCAATGTCTTCAATCGCTTGTTCATAGCTGTGGCATTGATCAATCGCACGGTGGAAAGTGGTACCCAACCCTTGCGCAGCTTGCATCATCAGTAAGCTTGCTTCAAGGTTGATGGTGCGATTCGGATTCAAAATACCAAAGACGATGCCGTCTAGTCCCGCCTGTTTTGCCATCTCGATATCGATCAACATCGAATCGAGATCATCCTGATCATAAAGAAAGTCGCCTTGACGTGGACGAATCATCGCGTAAACAGGAACGCTCGATATTTGTGCGGCCTTTTTCATTAAACCAAAGCTGGGCGTCAGTCCACCCAATGCGAGCGACGAACACAATTCAATGCGAGTAGCCCCGCCTTTAATGGCGTTGTGTAGCGATTCAATATTATCAATACACACTTCAACTTGAATATTCATAGTAAAATCCTACTGGAAAAATTTGGTTAATGTTAGCAAGTTAGAGTAGTGACGTCTGTGTGATTGAGGTGAGAAATAGGGGTAAAGTTTACCAACCAATGCTGCCTCATTTTCGCTAAATGAACGACAACGAAAAAGCCCAAAGCGTTAGCTTTGGGCTTGGATAAGGACTTTACTTCTTAACTGATTGGCGATGCGTTTTACGCTTTATTATATGTCCAACCATTGACCCGAGTTGAGCGCGGGCTAAGGAGAATTATTTTTTGCCTAGGTCGTCTGAGTGCTCAGCTAGGAATGCTGCAACACCTTTTGGAGATGCATCCATACCGGCTTTGCCTTCTTCCCACTGTGCTGGGCACACTTCACCATTCTTTTGGTGGAAGTTAAGCGCATCAACCATACGTAGCATTTCGTCGATGTTACGGCCTAGTGGTAGGTCGTTCACAACTTGGTGACGTACAAGACCATCTTCGTCGATGAGGAAAGAACCACGGAAAGCAACGCCTGCTTCTGGGTGTTCAACATCGTACGCTTTACAGATTTCGTGCTTCACGTCAGCGATTAGCGGGTATTTTACTTGGCCAATGCCACCGTTTTCGATAGCGGTATTACGCCATGCGTTGTGAGAGAATTGAGAATCGATAGATACACCGATTACTTCAACGCCTTTCGCTTGGAAATCTTCGAAGCGTTTGTCAAAAGCGATAAGCTCTGATGGGCAAACGAAAGTGAAGTCTAGTGGGTAGAAGAAAACAACCGCTTTCTTACCTTTAGTAAATTCTGCGAAGTTGAAGCTATCAACGATTTCACCGTTACCAAGAACAGCTGCTGCAGTAAAATCAGGGGCTTTACGACCAACTAGTACCATTTTTTTGCTCCTAAGAATAAGGTTTAGTTCCAAACCAGTGATGAGCACTGGTCCAGTCCGTTTTTGAACGAGACAAACTATAGTACAGATTGTAGGATAGTAAAAAGCGAAATAAATAGATTAGTCTCATCGAAAAAAGCGATGAGCTCTAATGACGGAATCAGAAACGGCACTCAAATAAGATAGTAGTAGAACGATGAATAAATGGCCCAGTTTGAAGCAGTTGCACTATTTAGTAACACTCTACGAAACACGGCACTTTAGTGATGCCGCTGAACGTTGTTTTGTTAGTCAATCTACCCTAAGTAAAGGGATCCAAAATTTAGAGGAATTAATAGGTTGCCCGCTTTATGAAAAGGATAAGAAAGCTCCGTTAGTGTTTACTCAAGCAGGAGAGCTGGTTGTTAGCCAAGGAAGAGAGTTACTTGCCAAAGGACAAGATTTAGTGGAACTCGGCAAGGTTTGCCAAGGCGATGAGATGCAAGGTCAGCTTAAGCTGGGTTGTATTCCAACCATTGCTCCATTTTTACTGTGTGATTTAGTGCAAGAAGTGAATGTCCGCTTTCCGAAGTTGAACTTATTATTACGAGAAGATACGACGACGAACCTTTTGGCTGCACTGCGTCATGGAGAGCTTGATGTGTTGATTTTGGCTTTGCCTGTCGATATCGGCAAAATGGAGAGTCGAGTCGTGGGGATTGATCCATTCAAAATGGTGATCAGCCGTCATCAAATGGATAGCATCCGTGTGCCAATCAAGTATGCTGACCTGCCTGATGAATCGGTGTTTTTGCTCGAAAATGTGCACTGTTTAACGGATCATGCTGTGTCGGCTTGCAAGTTGACCGCCAAAGAGAAAATTAATCCATTTACCGCAACCAGTTTACATACCTTAGTGCAGATGGTCGCCAATGGTTTAGGGACGACTTTCATTCCACAAATGGCAATCAATCATGGCTTAGTTGAAAACCAAAATTTAGTGGTCATCGAGCCTCCTGGCCAGCAAGCGTATCGAGAGATTGGTTTAGTCTGGCGGCCAAGTTCATCGCGAACTCACACTTTTAAGCAGTTAGCGGATGTGGTTTCTGGTTTACTTTAGCGATTAGTCTTACTCTTTCCTTTGCCTAAAAAATCAAAAAGTCACTTTTAATGTGGCTTTTTTCAGTTTTTTATTCTGTTAGTGTTTTTAAACTTGTAAAATTTTACAAACAATTCTTGATGAAGTTTTCATAAAATCAAAAATCTTTACAGCCACAATTTTACACATCCTATTTTCTCTTGCGTTTAAAAAGAAGCCATCTGTCTCGCTCGGTTAGTCGTAAATTCAAGCCTTACTGCGTCTCACATCATTTCGAACGTCTGTTTAAAACTAAAATCTGCCTTTTTGAGTTGTGTAATAAAATAACGTAATAACTTTCATATTTAACAAGGAAATCAAACATAGGTTTGAAACGGGATAAAACTTTGTTTTTAACCTTTCATTAACTTTGTCTCTTTTGCTGAATGATGAGTTGATGTAAGGTTTAATAAGGTTTTGTAAGACTTATGTCTAGCTTGGTTAGGCTTGAAATATTGGATTGACTGAGAGAAAGTGTCGGTAGAGATAAGTCAGTGGATAGCAAAAAATGAGCATTTGAATTTGTGGTTTTTAAATTACAAATGTAGTTGGAATGGTTTTAAGGAAGAGCGTTATGTTTGCACAGACCCCAGAAACAGAGTTAGCACTCAGCAAAGAACACCACGAAGCCAAGCTTGAGGTTGTTGGTGCCGTTGGCCCACATCACCAAGCTATTTTCCCTTCAGAAGCCCAAATCTTCTTGTCCACTCTGTGTGCTAAATTTGCAAGCCGTGTTGATTCGCTGCTGGATGCACGAGAAGAGCGACAAACACGTATTGATAACGGAGAACTGCCGGATTTTCTCAAGGATACGCAAGATATTCGCGAAGGAAGCTGGAAAATTCTCGGTATCCCACACGATTTACAAGATCGTCGAGTGGAGATTACGGGGCCAACCGACCGAAAAATGGTGATCAATGCATTGAATGCTAACGTCAAAGTGTTCATGGCGGATTTTGAGGATTCGATGTCACCAGCATGGGATAAAGTGCTGGATGGGCAAGTCAATTTGCGTGATGCCATTGAAGGAACCATTAGCTATACCAATCCTGACAATGGTAAGTGCTACCAGCTTAAAGATAACCCAGCGGTGCTCATTTGTCGGGTACGCGGTCTGCACCTTAAAGAAAAGCATATTAAATATGCAGGGCAAAGTATTCCGGGTTCGCTGTTTGATTTTGCACTCTACTTTTACAACAACTATAAATCATTGCTTAAAAAAGGCAGTGGCCCTTATTTTTATCTTCCAAAACTTCAGGCCTATCAAGAAGCAAAGTGGTGGAGTGACGTTTTCCATTTTACCGAAGAGTATTTTGGGTTAGAAACTGGCACCATTAAAGCCACCGTATTGATTGAAACCTTACCCGCCGTGTTCGAGATGGACGAAATATTGTTCTCGCTTAAAGAACACATTGTCGGCTTAAATTGTGGCCGCTGGGATTACATTTTCAGTTATATCAAGACATTGAAAAATTATCCGGATCGGGTGCTACCAGATCGCCAAGTTGTCACAATGGAAAAGCCGTTTCTTAACGCCTATTCACGCTTACTGATCTACACCTGTCATAAGCGTGGCGCATTTGCGATGGGCGGTATGGCCGCGTTCATTCCAGCTAAAGATCCCCAAGAAAATCAGTTGGTTCTCGATAAAATTCATCACGATAAATTACTTGAAGCCAATAATGGTCATGACGGTACTTGGGTTGCCCATCCCGGTTTAGCGGATACGGCAAAAGCGGTCTTTGACCAAGTACTTGGCGAGCGTTGTAACCAATTAGATGTTACGCGTCTGTCTGATGCGCCGATTCATGCCAATGAGCTGTTGACCCCATGTGAAGGGGAACGTACCGAACATGGCATGCGTCATAATATTCGAGTTGCACTTCAGTACATCGAAGCATGGATCTCCGGCAATGGCTGTGTCCCCATTTATGGGTTGATGGAAGATGCGGCGACCGCAGAGATTTCTCGAGCGTCAATATGGCAATGGATCAAGCATGGAAAAGCCTTGGATAACGGTCAGATTGTTACCAAAGCGCTTTTTGAGCAGTATCTTGCGCAAGAAATTGAAGTCGTGAAACAGGAAATCGGCACGCAGCGATTTGCACAAGGACGATTTAGCGAAGCGGCACAATTGATGGCTCGCTTAACTACCAGCGATGAGCTGACACATTTTCTCACCGTTTCGGGTTATGACTACCTAGATTGATGAGATTTAAAACCAATATCTAATAACCAATAACCAATAACCAATAACCAATTACCAATTACTGACAACCAATAACGTGAAGCTGTTTTCAAAAGCAGAATAGGTCGTACTGCTGAGAAAAGGATGACAGTGCGCTTGCGCATCAAAATAAGAGGGATAGACCATGACATTAACTCGCCGCCAACAAATCGAAGCTCTAGAAAAAGATTGGGCAACCAACCCACGCTGGAAAAATGTAAAGCGTACTTATACTGCTGCTGAAGTGGTTGACCTGCGCGGTTCAATCACTCCAGCCAACACCTTGGCCCAACGTGGCGCTGATAAATTGTGGTCACTGGTTAACGGCAGTGCCAAAAAAGGTTATGTGAACTGTTTGGGTGCATTGACAGGTGGTCAAGCGGTACAACAAGCCAAAGCGGGAATTGAGGCGATTTATCTCTCCGGCTGGCAAGTAGCGGCAGACAACAACACCGCTTCCACCATGTACCCAGACCAATCGCTCTATCCAGTCGATTCTGTTCCATCGGTGGTCAAGCGCATCAACAACTCGTTTCGTCGTGCCGATCAAATTCAGTGGGCGGCCGGAAAATCACCGGAAGATGAAGGTGGTATTGATTACTTCTTACCGATTGTTGCTGATGCTGAAGCCGGTTTTGGTGGCGTACTCAATGCTTACGAGTTGATGAAGTCGATGATTGAAGCAGGGGCGGCGGGTGTGCACTTTGAAGATCAGTTGGCGTCAGTAAAAAAATGCGGACACATGGGCGGCAAGGTTCTGGTTCCGACTCAAGAAGCGGTTCAAAAATTGATTGCGGCACGTTTGGCCGCTGACGTATCAGGGACAACCACTTTGGTCATTGCTCGTACTGATGCAAACGCGGCGGATCTACTGACCTCGGATTGCGACGCATACGATCGTGATTTTATCCAAGGTGAGCGTACTCAAGAAGGTTTCTATCGCGTGAATGCTGGGATTGAGCAAGCGATTTCACGCGGCCTCGCTTACGCGCCGTATGCTGACCTCGTGTGGTGTGAAACCGCTAAGCCTGATTTGGATGAAGCCCGCCAATTTGCCGAAGCAATTCTAGCGCAATACCCAGATCAACTGCTGGCTTATAACTGTTCTCCCTCTTTCAACTGGGAGAAAAACTTGGATGCAGACACCATTGCTCGTTTCCAGCAAGAGTTGTCGGACATGGGGTACAAATATCAATTCATCACCTTAGCGGGCATTCATAACATGTGGTACAACATGTTTGAGTTAGCACATGCTTACGCGCAAGGCGAAGGTATGCGTCATTACGTTGAGAAAGTTCAGCGTCCAGAGTTTGAAGCAGCATCAAGAGGTTATACCTTTGTTGCACACCAACAAGAGGTGGGAACGGGTTACTTTGACCGGATGACCAATACCATCCAAGGTGGCAGCTCTTCCGTAACCGCGTTAACGGGCTCTACCGAAGAAGACCAATTTTAATTAGCTATACTTCCCAATCATTATCTGTGTAACACCTTTGAGCGGCGTAAGCCGCTCTTTTTTATGTGAGGTACTTATATTAGGGAGTGAGCGTTATTCAATATCGACTTCGTCCGGTTCACTCTCTTCTTGTAGCTCAAGTAAGGTAACGGCTACCCCAATAAAGTCCGTGTCAGTAATAATGCCCACTAGTTGGCTTTTATCTACAACGGGTAAGCAGCCTACTTTATGTTTTTGCATGTAGATAGCACTCTCTTTTAACCCCGCTCGCGGGTCAACCGTCATAATTTCAGTATGCATCACCTCATATAATGGCGTTGTCAGTGTATATGATTGATCTTCAGGGATGTTTTTTAAGCTCGACTCCTGCGCGGCAAGAATATCTCGATGAGTAATGATACCGAGTAGTTTTTTGTGTGGATCGACGATAGGGATATGGCGAATATCCAACGCTTCCATAGTGTGCTTAGCATCGGCTAACGTGTGTGTACGCAACAGGGTATGGGGGTTGCGAGTCATCATGTCTTCAATTTTGATCATAACGAGCTCCTTTTTATTATTGACCTGATTCAACTATAGTTTTTTCTGCGCAAAATATCTGAGAGCTCCCGCTATTTTTACTTTGATTGATGCGTAAAGATTGGGTGCCATTTTCATGTTTAATTACATTAAATTTAGATCTGGGTCTGACGAGCGAAGGTGTTTACGTATATACTACGGCGCTTAAAAAAATTACGTCATCCACTCAAAACGAACAAGATAAGAACTATGCAAGTTTCAGACTTTCACTTTGAACTTCCCGATGAGCTGATTGCTCGTTACCCAACGGCTGAACGTACGGCGAGTCGCTTACTGCAATTAGACGGTAACAGCGGTGAACTGGCGGATGGCTCATTTAAAGACGTTCTTGACCGAGTTCAGCCCGGCGATTTATTGGTTTTTAACAATACACGTGTCATCCCGGCTCGCATGTTTGGGCGCAAAGCTTCAGGCGGCAAACTGGAAGTATTGGTCGAACGAATGTTGGATGAACAGACGATTTTAGCTCATGTTCGCTCATCTAAGCCGCCAAAACCGGGCAGTGAGTTGTATTTAGGAGAGCATGACGAATATCATGCACACATGGTGGCTCGCCATGACGCGCTGTTCGAGATTCGTTTTACAGCGTCAAAGACGGTACTGGAGATCTTAAACGAGATTGGCCATATGCCGTTGCCGCCTTACATTGACCGCCCTGATGAAGATGCTGATAAAGAGCGTTATCAAACCGTATACAACCAAAAACCGGGAGCTGTCGCTGCACCGACCGCCGGTTTGCATTTCGATGAGGCTCTGCTTGAGCAAATCAAAGCGAAAGGCGTCGAATTTGCTTATGTAACCTTGCATGTTGGCGCTGGAACCTTCCAGCCAGTACGAGTCGACAATATTCACGATCACCATATGCATGCAGAATATGTTGAAGTGCCACAAGAGGTAGTCGATGCCGTCAACGCGACTAAAGCGCGTGGTGGTCGAGTGATCGCTGTTGGAACTACGTCGGTGCGCTCACTGGAAAGTGCCGCGCAAGATGCGCTTAAAAAGGGCACTGAGCTGGTTCCTTTTTTCGGTGACACTGAAATTTTCATCTTCCCTGGTTATGAGTATCAGTTGGTGGATTGCTTAATCACTAACTTCCACTTACCAGAGTCGACACTGATTATGCTCGTCAGCGCTTTTGCAGGTTATGAGCATACTATGGCCGCGTACGCGCATGCCGTGAAACATCAATATCGTTTCTTTAGTTATGGTGATGCTATGTTTATCACCAAGAACACCAATTAACGAGTGCTAGCATTACGCTAGGAGAAGAAGCTCCGCTTCGTTTTTCGCTAGGAATTGGCGACCGCTCTAGAGGGGTGCTTGCACCTAATCATGATACGTCAGACTGTTTCTCTGACATTGGAGGCTTCGTGAAGTTAACATACGAACTTAAAAAGAAAAACGGAAATGCTCGCCGTGGGCAATTAACCTTTGAACGTGGCACTGTGCAAACACCGGCATTCATGCCTGTAGGTACTTACGGCACAGTAAAGGGCATGACACCGGAAGAAGTAAAAGAGACGGGTGCAGAAATTTTGCTCGGTAATACTTTTCACCTGTGGCTGCGCCCTGGCCAAGAAGTGATGAAAATGCACGGTGACTTGCATGATTTTATGAACTGGCAAGGCCCGATCCTCACCGATTCAGGTGGTTTCCAAGTGTTTAGCTTGGGTGATATTCGCAAAATCACGGAAGAAGGAGTGCATTTTCGTAACCCAGTAAATGGTGACAAGATTTTCATGGACGCAGAAAAGTCGATGGAAATTCAAAAAGATCTGGGCTCTGACATTGTGATGATTTTCGATGAGTGTACGCCGTACCCTGCGACGCACGACGAAGCGAAAAAATCAATGGAGATGTCTTTACGTTGGGCGCAGCGTTCACGTGACCATTTCGACAAATTAGAGAACACCAACTCGCTATTTGGTATCGTGCAAGGCAGTGTTTACGAAGATTTGCGTGATGTTTCCGTGAAAGGCTTAACCGAGATCGGATTTGATGGCTACGCGGTTGGTGGCTTAGCGGTGGGTGAACCTAAAGAAGACATGCACCGTGTACTTGAGCACACCTGTCCACAATTGCCAGAAGACAAACCACGCTACCTGATGGGTGTCGGTAAACCTGAAGACTTAGTGGAAGGGGTACGTCGCGGTATCGATATGTTTGACTGTGTGATGCCAACGCGAAATGCACGTAATGGCCATCTATTTGTGACGGGTGGTGTGATCAAGATCCGTAATGCAGTACATAAAACCGATACAACTGCGCTGGATCCGCATTGTGACTGTTACACTTGCAAAAATTATTCGAAGTCGTATTTACACCATCTGGATCGTTGTAACGAAATTCTGGGTGCGCGTTTAAATACTATTCATAACTTACGTTATTACCAACGCCTGATGGCAAGCATTCGTTTAGCGATTGAAGAAGATCGCTTCGACGCGTTTGTTGAGGAGTTTTATGCTCGTCGCAATCGTGAAGTTCCACCAATGGGCCAATAACGGTTTTGCTGCGTTTTGCTTAATTTGTGAAGTGATAAACTTGAAATTAAGCCAACGCAACCCAATTAGAATTACATTACACAACAATATTTTAGAGGACGTTTTCAATGAGTTTAATTTCTGTAGCACACGCAGCAGGTGAAGGTGCATCACAAGGTGGCGGTTATGAAATGCTGATCATGCTTGGTATGTTTGCGGTTATTTTCTACTTCATGATTTACCGCCCACAAGCCAAACGTGTTAAAGAGCATAAAAGTTTGATGGCCGCCATGACTAAAGGTGATGAAGTGTTAACCAGTGGCGGTTTAGTGGGTAAAATCACTAAAATCGCAGAAGACAGCGATTACATCTCTATCGAACTGAATGTGAACAATGAAATTGTGATCAAAAAAGATTTCATTACAGCGGTGCTACCAAAAGGTACGCTTAAGTCTTTATAACAGCTAAAGGATCCTTGCTGTGCTAAACCGTTATCCGTTATGGAAGTATTTGTTAGTGGTGTTCGCCATCACTCTCTCTGCTTTATATGCACTTCCAAATATTTACGGTGAAGATCCGGCAATTCAAATTACAGGGGCGCGTGGCGCCTCTGTTGATATGTCAACGCTGGATGCTGTCACCAAAGCTCTTGATAAAGAGAGCCTTTCTCATAAATCCATTGCTCTAGAGAATGGATCAATTCTTGTTCGATTTAACGATACCGATACTCAAATCAGTGCGCGTGATGTGGTGAGTGAAGCGTTAGGCAAAGATACAATTGTTGCACTTAACCTTGCTCCTTCAACGCCTTCTTGGTTGGAATCGATTGGCGCGGCACCGATGAAGCTTGGCCTTGATCTGCGTGGTGGTGTTCACTTCTTAATGGAAGTGGATATGGACGCTGCGATGGAAAAATTGATTGGCCAGCAAGAAGAAGCGTTTCGCAGCGAACTGCGTGATGACAAAATTCGCTATCGCGCCATTCGCTCTGTGGGCAACGACCGAGTGGAAGTCACTTTGCGTGACGATGAGCAATTAGAGCAAGCACAGCAAGCATTAACGTCGAAACATCCTGATATGACTTTTACTACGTCTAAGGCTGACGGTCGCTTTGCGCTGATTGCTCAATTTACTGAGCAGCGTTTGCAGGAAGTTCGAAATTACGCCGTTGAGCAGAACATCACGATTTTGCGTAACCGTGTTAACGAATTAGGGGTCGCTGAACCCTTAGTGCAGCGTCAAGGTGCCAGCCGCATTGTGGTTGAGTTACCGGGGGTTCAAGATACTGCTCGTGCTAAAGAGATTCTTGGCGCAACCGCGACTCTTGAGTTTCGTGAAGTTGATGACAAGGCTGATTTAGCCGCCGCGGCTTCTGGTCGTGCTCCTGCTGGGAGTGAAATCAAATCTGATCGTAATGGTCGCCCGGTTGTCTTGAAAAAACGCGTGATTCTAGGTGGTCAAAGTATCACGGATGCCAGCTCTAGCATGGATGAATATGGTCGCCCGCAAGTGAACATTTCGTTAGATAGCGAAGGCGGAAATAAGATGTCGGCGTTCTCTAAAAAGAACATTGGCAAGCTTATGGCAACGGTATTTGCAGAGTACAAAGACAGCGGCCGTCGGACACCTGATGGCAAAGTGATTCTCGATAAGCATGAAGAAGTGATCAACCAAGCAACGATTCAGTCGGCTCTTGGGCGTAACTTCCGTATCACGGGAATTGACTCTGCTGCAGAAGCTCAAAACCTTGCACTTTTACTGCGTGCAGGTGCGTTAATTGCGCCAATCTCTATTGTTGAAGAGCGTACCATTGGTCCATCAATGGGGCAGCAAAATATCGATATGGGCATTCAAGCCTGCATCTGGGGTATGGTTGCGGTGATGCTCTTTACGCTGCTTTACTACCGTGGTTTTGGCTTGATTGCCAATATTGCATTGATGGCGAACCTTGTGCTCATTATTGGTGTGATGTCGATGATCCCAGGGGCGACAATGACCTTGCCGGGTATTGCGGGTATCGTATTGACGGTTGGTATGGCCGTGGATGCTAACGTTCTGATCTTCGAGCGTATTCGTGAAGAGCTCCGTGATGGACGAAACCCACAACAAGCTATCCACCAAGGCTATGCTAACGCGTTCAGTACCATTGCTGATGCCAACATCACTACGTTGATTACGGCAATCATTCTATTTGCTGTGGGTACTGGAGCCATCAAAGGGTTTGCCGTCACACTTTCTATCGGTATTTTAACCTCAATGTTTACCGCTATTATCGGGACTCGCTGTATTGTGAACCTGTTATATGGTGGTAAACGCATTAAAAAATTGTCGATCTAAGGCTAGGAATTACTATGTTTCAGATTCTAAAAGCAGATAAAACGATCGACTTTATGCGTTGGTCTAAATTTGCGTTTTTATTCTCTCTTTTAATGATTGGTGCGTCTATTTTCACTTTATCAACCAAGTGGTTGAACTGGGGACTGGACTTCACCGGCGGTACTTTGATTGAAGTTGGGTTTGAACACCCAGCTAATCTTGAAGATATCCGCAGTGCTTTGGAAGCGAAAGGGTTTGGCGATGCGACGGTGCAGAATTTCGGTTCCGCGCGCGAAGTGATGGTTCGTCTTCGTCCACGTGCTGACATGGTTGGCGAGACGTTAGGCAACCAAATTCTTTCTGCTATTAAAGAGGGGACAGGAAAAAGTGTCGAGATGCGTCGCATTGAGTTCGTTGGCCCGAATGTGGGCGATGAATTAGCTGAAGCCGGAGGCTTAGCAATTTTGGCTTCGCTCATCTGTATTTTGCTTTATGTCTCTGTTCGTTTTGAATGGCGGCTCGCTGCGGGCGCGGTGATGTCACTTGCACACGATGTGATCATCACGCTTGGCATCTTCTCTATCATGCAAATTGAGGTTGATTTAACGATTGTTGCCGCTTTACTGACCGTTGTCGGTTACTCGCTCAACGATACGATTGTGGTATTTGACCGTATCCGTGAAAACTTCCGTAAATTGCGTAAAGGTGATTCAGCCGAGATCATGAACAGC
Source organism: Vibrio anguillarum (assembly GCF_001989995.2). Lineage (GTDB taxonomy): Bacteria > Pseudomonadota > Gammaproteobacteria > Enterobacterales > Vibrionaceae > Vibrio > Vibrio anguillarum. The sequence continues at coordinate 180,376 of NZ_JAHGUP010000025.1, read as the reverse complement.
TCAATTACCCAAACCTTGAGCCGGACTTTGATTACATCGGGAACCACCTTGCTGGTGGTGATCGCACTCTTTGTGCAAGGTGGGGCGAACATACATGGTTTTGCCACCGCTTTACTGCTCGGTATCACCGTGGGTACTTATTCATCTATCTATGTCGCATCAGCGTTGGCATTGAAATTAGGAATTACCCGTGAGCACCTACTTCCACCTCAAGTGGAAAAAGAGGGTGCGGAGTTCGACGAACTTCCTTAGCAGCCTGAAAGTTTCTTAAATAGCCAAAGCCGCAGAATATTCTGCGGCTTTTTTCTACCCCATCCCACACCGCGGTCACTCTAAGTAGCAAAGTATAAAACGAAACTAAAAAAGCCTCGTATATTGCTATACGAGGCTTGAATCAATTTTGACGGTGTTGATGGTATTTAGTGCAACCTATTTAAGAATAGCGCTGTTACCGTTATCACGAATGTGTTTCAGAATCGCTTTAACACCACGGGCACTTGAACCTACAATGTTGCCCGATTTCATGTATTCAGTACCGCCAGAGAAATCGGTAAGAATAACGCCTGCTTCACGAGCGATCAGCTCGCCAGCGGCTAAATTCCAAGGTCTTAAACCCAGTTCAAAGTAACCATCGACACGGTTTGAAGCTAGGTAACATAAATCAAGCGCAGGAGAACCAGTACGACGGAAATCAGCACATTCAACAAACAGTGCAGACATGATTTTCATGAAAGATTCGGCATGTTGCTTTTGTTTGTATGGGAAACCAGTAGCGAGAATAGTGCCTTGAAGATCTTTTAACTGTTTAACACGAAGGCGTGAGTTGTTTAATTGCGCACCAGCACCACGTTGAGCGGTAAACAGCTCATTGCGCATTGGGTCATAAACACAAGCAACTTCTGTTTTGCCTTTAATGCGAACCGCGATGGAAACGGCGAAGTGGGGTAAACCTTTGACGAAGTTTGTTGTGCCATCCAGTGGGTCGATGATCCATTGAACGTCCTTATCTTTACCGTCGATAAGCCCGTTTTCTTCAGCAACGATACTGTGTTCTGGGTAAGAACTTTTGATTGTATCGATGATCATAGTTTCTGCTTCTTTGTCTACGTTAGTAACAAAGTCATTAGTCCCTTTCTGAGTTGTTTCGATTTTCTCAGTATTTTCTAGTGATTTAGCAATATGGTTACCAGCTTTTCGCGCAGCGCGAATAGCAATGTTTAGCATTGGATGCATACAGTTTTCCCAACGGATGTTAAAGAACGAAAAAGCGGGCAGCAGTATAACAAAGTTTTATTAAAAAGGAAGTGGCTATTTTTTGCTCGGTTGTTTATGTGTAGCTAAAGGACCTGACCATTTTAGTCAGGTTTATGTTAGTATTCTGTCGTTTAAAATAGAGTGGCGTACAACGTAATGCTAGACAATGTAAAAATCATTTTAGTAGGGACATCTCATTCAGGAAATATTGGTTCTGCTGCCCGAGCGATGAAGGTCATGGGCCTAAGTAAAATGATTTTGGTTTCGCCTCAATGCGAGGTAGACGCTCAAGCGATCGCTCTAGCTGCTGGAGCAAGCGACATCGCTTTAAATGCGGAGGTCGTGGATACGCTAGAGCAGGCTGTCGCAGATTGTGGCCTGGTGGTTGGGTCAAGTGCTCGCTCACGAACTTTAGAATGGCCAATGCTTGAACCGCGTGAATGTGGGGAAAAATTGGCGCAAGAGGGGCAGCAATACCCGGTTGCTTTAGTATTTGGCCGAGAAAAAACCGGGCTGACCAACGATGAACTGCAAAAATGCCATTTTCATGTGTGCATTCCGGCTAATCCTGAATACAGTTCGTTAAACCTTGCTATGGCCGTACAAACATTGAGTTATGAGGTGCGTGTTGCCTATCTAAATAATGAAAAAAAAGGTTATCAAGCCCAGCCAGAAGAAGCGTACCCTCTGCATCACGAATTAGAAATGTTCTATCAGCATCTTGAAAAGGTAATGATACAGACACAGTTTATTTCAAAGGAACAGCCGGGACAGATCATGAATAAACTCCGTCGGCTATTTTCTCGTTCGCGTCCAGAGTCTCAAGAAATCAATATATTACGTGGTGTGTTGACCTCAATTGAGAAGCATCGCAGCAATCAATAATTATCCAGATTAATAATAGGGTTAAATACCTGACTAAATTAGTCAAATAAATACTTGACCTATTTAATCGGGTATGGAAAAATTCCAACCACATAATCAATGTGGATACGGTGATATGAGACTTACATCTAAAGGAAGATATGCGGTTACAGCCATGTTAGATGTGGCTCTGCATTCGCAACAAACCCCAGTGCCACTGGCGGATATTTCCGAACGGCAAGGCATTTCGCTCTCTTACCTTGAGCAGCTGTTTTCTAAACTGCGTAAAGCGGGGCTAGTTGCTAGTGTGCGTGGTCCAGGTGGTGGATACCGCTTAGGTGCAGATGCCTGCTCAATTTCGATTGGTACTGTGATTGCCGCTGTTGATGAATCAGTTGATGCAACAAAATGTAATGGAAGAGCCGACTGCCAAGGTGGCACTCGCTGCTTAACACATACGTTATGGCGAGATCTTAGCTCTCGCATTAGTGACTTTCTGAACAACATTACTCTTGGCGAGTTAATGATTGATAATGAAGTACTAGAAATTTCTGACCGCCAAGGCTTGGGCCTGACGGTGAACCACGGGTTAACCAATAAAAATACCAATACCGTGATTATCGGCTCGGTGCCCGTAGGTCTTAATGCCCGCTCATAGCGGCAATGTTTACATTGGAGTAGAAAATGAAACTGCCTATTTATTTTGACTATTCAGCTACCTGTCCAGTTGACCCTCGCGTGGCTGAAAAGATGGTTCAGTACATGACGATGGATGGTGTTTTTGGTAATCCAGCATCGCGATCGCACCGTTATGGCTGGCAGGCAGAAGAAGCCGTAGACACTGCGCGTGAGCAAATTGCTGAACTGCTTAATGCTGATCCTCGCGAAATCGTATTCACATCCGGTGCGACAGAGTCAGATAACCTCGCGATCAAAGGTGTGGCGCATTTCTATGCCAAGCAAGGTAAGCATATCATTACCTGTAAAACCGAGCATAAAGCGGTGCTTGATCCATGTCGTCAGCTTGAGCGTGAAGGCTATGAAGTGACCTATCTTGAGCCAGAATCGAATGGCTTGATTGATCTAAAAAAATTAGAAGCGGCAATGCGTGATGACACAATTTTGGTGTCGATCATGCACGTGAATAACGAAATTGGCGTAATTCAGGACATCATGGCGATCGGTGAGCTTTGCCGTGAACGCAAGATAATTTTCCACGTAGATGCAGCGCAATCTGCCGGTAAAATTCCCCTTGATGTGCAAGAAATGAAAGTGGATCTTATCTCCCTTTCAGCGCATAAAGCGTATGGACCTAAAGGGATTGGCGCATTATATGTTCGCCGTAAACCTCGTATCCGTCTTGAAGCGCAAATGCACGGTGGCGGCCATGAACGTGGTTTCCGTTCAGGCACATTACCAACGCACCAAATCGTAGGTATGGGTGAAGCATTCCGTATTGCTAAGCAAGACATGCAAAAAGATTTTGACCACGCAAAAGCATTGCGTGACCGTCTACTCGCTGGTGTACAAGACATGGAAGCCGTGAGTGTGAATGGCGATTTAGATCAGCGTGTTCCGCACAACCTGAATATTAGTTTTGCCTTTGTTGAAGGCGAATCGCTACTGATGTCTTTAAAAGACTTAGCGGTATCATCAGGTAGTGCTTGTACGTCGGCCAGCTTAGAGCCGTCATATGTATTGCGTGCGCTTGGTTTGAACGATGAAATGGCGCACAGCTCGATTCGTTTCTCATTTGGCCGTTTTACGACCGAAGAAGAAGTGGACTACGCCGTTGAACAAATCCGCGTAGCCGTAAGCAAATTACGTGACATGTCTCCTCTATGGGATATGTATCAAGAGGGTGTGGATTTAAACACCGTTGAATGGGCACATCACTAGTCCTTTAAAAGGCACTGGTTTATTCCCAAGGAAATAGAGGATTAGAGGTAACTATCATGGCATACAGCGAAAAAGTAATTGATCACTATGAAAACCCACGTAATGTTGGCTCTTTTGATAAAGAAGATCCAACCATTGGTAGTGGTATGGTTGGCGCTCCAGCTTGTGGCGATGTAATGAAGCTACAAATTAAAGTGACGCCAGAAGGCATCATTGAAGATGCAAAATTTAAAACCTACGGTTGTGGTAGCGCGATTGCTTCGAGCTCACTGGTTACTGAATGGGTGAAAGGCAAGAGCATTGACGAAGCGGCAGCCATTAAGAACTCTGAAATCGCGGAAGAGCTAGAGCTTCCACCAGTGAAAGTTCACTGTTCGATTTTGGCGGAAGATGCGATCAAAGCTGCCGTTGCCGATTATAAAAAGAAACACCAACAATAATATTAAGGGAGTGAATGATGGTTCACTCCCATAAGTTCAAACTAAGAATCTAAGGTTGTAGTATGGCCATTACCTTAACTGAAACAGCAGCGCATCGCGTTCGAGCATTCCTAGATAACCGAGGCAAAGGCGTAGGTTTACGTCTTGGAGTGAAAACAACAGGCTGCTCGGGTATGGCTTACGTGCTTGAATTCGTTGATGACGTTAACGAAGAAGACGAAGTGTTTGAAGATCATGGTGTCAAAGTGATTATCGATTCGAAAAGCCTCGTCTACCTTGATGGCACACAGCTTGACTATGTCAAAGAAGGGCTAAACGAAGGTTTTGAGTTCAACAACCCGAATGCAAAAAGCGAATGTGGTTGTGGTGAAAGCTTCAACGTGTAACGGATTGGCTTTCGGCGTGACTAGGCTCACTTGAGCCTAGTGTCGAGCACTAGGAGCAATGTGTTAATGAACTATTTTGAATTATTTGGGCTACCAAGTCAGTTTGCACTGGATGGTAGCCTTCTTTCTTCTCAGTTTCGTGCGCTGCAAAAACGGTTTCATCCCGACAACTTTGCCACTGCGTCTGAGCGAGATCGCCTGCTTGCTGTGCAAAACGCCTCACAAATCAATGATGCTTATCAAACATTAAAATCGCCGATCAGTCGCGCAGAATACTTGTTGCTTGAACAAGGCATAGAGTTACGCGCAGAACACCAAACCATGCAAGATCCGCTGTTTTTAATGGAGCAAATGGAGCTGCGAGAAGAGCTTGAAGCCATCGCCTCACAGTCTGATGTTGAAAGTGCGTTATTCGATTTTGAAAACAGAGTTAGCAAGATGTATAAACAGCATCTTACCTTGGTTGAGCAACAACTTAATCAGGCTCAATGGAACCTTGCGGCTGATACGGTTCGCAAGCTTAAATTTATTGCCAAGCTCAAAAATGAAATAGAAAGAGTCGAAGAACAGTTACTCGGCTAGTTCGATAATAAGGACCAACCCATGGCATTACTTCAAATTGCAGAACCCGGTCAAAGCTCTGCGCCGCATCAGCATAAATTCGCAGCGGGTATCGACTTGGGGACAACCAACTCATTAGTCGCATCGGTTCGAAGCGGTAATGCGACGACGCTTGCTGATGAACAAGGACGCTCGATCCTCCCTTCGGTGGTCCACTATTCGGCTCAAGAGCGTTGCGTAGGCTTTGATGCCAGAGCACACGCGCAAGTTGATCCTGCCAATACCATCATTTCTGTGAAGCGTTTGATCGGCCGTTCACTGGCTGACATTCAGGCGCGTTATCCCACATTACCTTATCGTTTCAAAGCCAGTGACAACGGTTTGCCTATTTTGCAAACGGCGCAAGGTGATAAGAACCCGATTCAAGTTTCCGCCGATATTCTTCAATCTCTTGCTCAGCGTGCCGAAGCGTCGTTAGGTGGTGAATTAGCGGGCGTGGTGATTACCGTACCTGCTTACTTTGATGATGCGCAGCGCGTGGGCACCAAAGATGCCGCTCAACTTGCCGGCTTGCACGTACTGCGTTTACTCAATGAACCTACCGCTGCAGCGATTGCTTATGGCTTAGACTCAGCGCAAGAAGGTGTGATTGCGGTTTATGATTTAGGTGGCGGTACGTTTGATATCTCTATCTTACGTCTGTCGAAAGGCGTGTTTGAGGTACTCGCGACTGGTGGCGATTCTGCGCTCGGTGGTGATGATTTTGACCATTTGATTGCTGACCATTTTTTGAGCCAAATCGGCTTAGCTGAACCGCTCAGTGCAGAGCAGCAACGAGCATTGCTTGATGCGGCCACCGAAGCGAAAATTGCTTTATCTGATAGTGATAGTGTCGAGGTTTCTGTGCTGGGTTGGCAAGGGCGTTTAACTCGCGATGAGTTTAACCAACTCATCACGCCACTAGTAAAGAAAACCTTACTATCGTGTCGTCGAGCACTCAAAGATGCTGAGATTACGGCAGATGAAGTGTTGGAAGTGGTGATGGTCGGCGGTTCAACTCGTACGCCACTGGTTCGAGACTTAGTTGGTGAGTTTTTTGGCCGCACACCGCTAACTAACATCAACCCTGATGAAGTTGTCGCGATTGGTGCAGCAATTCAAGCCGACATTTTGGTCGGTAATAAACCCGATTCAGAAATGCTCCTGCTGGATGTCATTCCGCTGTCGCTGGGTATTGAAACCATGGGTGGCTTAGTGGAAAAAATCATCCCACGTAACACCACCATTCCTGTTGCGAAAGCTCAAGAATTCACCACCTTCAAAGATGGTCAAACGGCCATGAGCATCCATACGGTGCAGGGCGAACGTGAGATGGTAGACGATTGCCGCTCATTGGCTCGTTTTTCACTAAAAGGTATTCCACCAATGACGGCGGGTGCCGCGCATATCCGCGTAACTTATCAAGTTGATGCAGATGGCTTACTCTCCGTGACAGCGATGGAAAAAAGTACGGGAATTCAGGCGGAAATTCAAGTTAAGCCCTCGTATGGACTGAGTGATAATGAAGTAGCCAATATGCTGCGAGATTCGATGACGTTTGCCAAACAAGATATGCAGACTCGCGCTCTGGCAGAGCAACGTGTAGAAGCCGATCGTGTAATCGAAGGTTTGATCTCTGCCTTACAGGCCGATGGTGATGAATTGTTATCTGAGTCAGAAAAGCAGATCCTTCTGAATGCAATAGAAAATTTAATTGTGCTGCGTAATGGTGATAGCGCCGATGCCATCGAGCAAGGAATTAAAGAGACAGACAAAGCCAGCCAAGATTTTGCTTCACGCCGTATGGATAAATCCATTCGCAGTGCACTTGCTGGTCAATCGGTAGATGATATTTAAAGAGAAAAATTATGCCTAAGATTATTGTGTTACCTCACCAAGAGCTTTGTCCTGAAGGTGCCGTTCTGGAAGCGCAAGCAGGAGAGACCGTACTGGATGTGGCGCTGAAAAATGGTATCGCTATTGAACATGCGTGTGAAAAATCCTGCGCATGCACGACTTGCCATATTATCGTTCGCGAAGGGTTTGACTCACTGGATGAGAGTGATGAGTTGGAAGATGACATGCTTGATAAAGCGTGGGGTCTTGAACCTGAATCTCGCCTTGGCTGCCAAGCTAGAGTCGCTAACGAAGATTTAGTGGTTGAAATTCCAAAGTACACACTCAATCTGGCTTCTGAAGATCATTAATCCTATTGAGTGTATCAACGCCCGTTGACTGTTTGTAAAAGGAAAGCAAAATGAAATGGACCGATTCTCGTGACATTGCGATCGAGCTTTGTGAGCAATACCCAGACGTAGATCCTAAAAATGTACGTTTTACGGATCTACACCAGTGGGTGATGGAACTGGAAGAGTTTGATGATGAGCCAAACCGTTCCAACGAAAAAATTCTCGAAGCGATTATTCTATGTTGGATGGAAGAGATCGACTAAGACTATTGCTAACATGATGGTTATTCAGTAAAACATCACAGAGTTAACAATTTTAACTAAAAAGAGCGGACCGAATGGTCCGTTTTTTTATCAAGTTGACATTTTGACCCTACAAAATGCTAACATCCCTTGGTTATTTAATCGTAATGGCACAGGTGAGGCCATATTCAGGCAAGGAGAAACCATGTCTACAAAGATGTCCGTATTTATCAGCCAACAAGCTGCCCAGCCTCAGTGGGGAGAAAAGGCGATTGTTTCGTTTTCAGAAAATGGTGCCACAATTCATGCTATTGAGAGTGAGCATGAACTCAGCGCGGTTCAGCGCGCGGCACGTAAGCTTGATGGGCAAGCTATCAGAGCTATCAGCCTACAAGGTGACGGTTGGCACTTAGAAAATATTTGGGCTTTCTACCAAGGTTATCGTGAAGCGAAAAAACTCAACACACTAGAATGGCAACCGCTGAGTGAGTCAGATCAAGCCGAGTTAGAATATCGTATTAAAGCGACGGAATGGACGCGTGATATCATCAATAAAAGCGCTGAAGAAGTCGCGCCGCGTCAGTTAGCGACCATGGCGGCTGAGTTCATCAAATCGCTAGCCCCTGAGCATGTCAGCTACCGCATTGTCAAAGATAAAGATCTACTCACCGAAGGTTGGGAAGGTATTTATGCGGTTGGTCGCGGCTCCGAGCGTACGTCAGCCATGCTGCAACTCGATTACAATCCGACAGGAAAAGAAAGTGCTCCTGTTTTTGCTTGCTTAATTGGCAAAGGCATTACTTTTGATTCTGGTGGTTACAGTTTAAAAACGTCCAACTTTATGTCGGCGATGAAAGCAGATATGGGGGGCGCTGCAACGATCACCGGTGGTCTTGGTTTGGCTATCATGCGTGGTTTTAATAAACGTGTGAAACTCATTTTGTGTTGTGCAGAAAATATGGTTTCCGGACGCGCCTTGAAACTAGGTGATATCATCACTTATAAAAACGGCACCACAGTTGAAATAATGAACACCGATGCAGAAGGCCGCCTAGTGTTGGCCGATGGCTTGATTTATGCTAACGAGCAAAAACCGCAGCTTATTATTGATTGCGCGACATTAACGGGTGCCGCCAAAAATGCACTCGGCAATGATTACCATGCACTACTCAGCTTTGATGAGAGCTTATCCCAGCAGGCATTGGTGGCAGCTCACCAAGAGAAAGAAGGCTTATGGCCTCTGCCTTTGGCTGAGTTTCATCGCTCTATGTTACCTTCAAGCTTTGCGGATCTCTCTAACATCAGCTCAGGTGATTATTCACCGGGAGCAAGTACCGCAGCGGCCTTCCTCTCTTACTTTGTTGAAGATTACAAAAAAGGGTGGCTGCACTTTGACTGCGCCGGTACTTACCGCAAATCAGCAAGCGATAAATGGGCCGCAGGTGCAACGGCGATGGGGGTGCGTACATTAGCACGCATTTTGACCGACCAAGCTCAATAATGAAAAACCGCTCAACTCTCTGTTGTGGGCGGTTCACTATAACTAAAAAAACAAAAGAAAAAGGATAACCTTATGGCTCTAGAAAGAACATTTTCTATCATTAAACCCGATGCGGTAGAACGTAACTTGATTGGTGAAATCTATCACCGTATCGAAAAATCAGGTTTGCGTATTATCGCCGCGAAAATGGTACATTTGAACGAAGAGCAAGCGAGCGGCTTTTATGCTGAGCATGAAGGCAAAGCGTTTTTTCCAGCACTAAAAGAATTTATGACCTCAGGGCCGATCATGGCTCAAGTGCTTGAAGGTGAAGATGCTATTGCTCGTTACCGCGAATTAATGGGTAAAACTAACCCAGAAGAAGCGGCATGTGGAACCATTCGTGCTGATTACGCATTAAGCATGCGCCATAACTCAGTTCATGGCAGTGATAGTCCTGAATCGGCGGCACGTGAAATCGCCTTTTTCTTCCCAGAATCAGAGATTTTCTCTCGTTAATCTTGGCGTTCTCTATCCCAAATCCTTTCGATTAAGGCCTCACGTTGTGAGGCTTTTTTATACTCGTATGATTGGGAGCTGTAGAGTAAAAACAATCCGCCAAGCATTGAATGACTTAGTAATTGAAGGGTTGTACAACCCTTGTTGTTACTGCATAAAGGCTGTACAATTCGCGCCCTTATTTATTGTTTCCGTCGTTGAGAGGCCACATGACTATTGAAAAAGTCAATCTACTTGATTTTGATCGCCAAGGTCTGCGTAAATTTTTTGCTGAAGAGCTCAGTGAAAAAGCGTTCCGCGCTGATCAGGTCATGAAGTGGATCTACCATTTTGGTTGTGATGACTTCGAACAAATGACCAATATCAACAAGAAACTGCGTGAGCAACTGCAGCAACGCTGTGAAATTCGCGCGCCGATCGTTTCACAAGCACAACATTCGTCTGATGGTACGATTAAATGGGCGATGCGTGTCGGCGATCAAGATGTTGAAACGGTCTATATCCCAGAGGAAGAGCGAGCGACTTTGTGCGTCTCCTCTCAAGTTGGTTGTGCTCTGGAGTGTAAATTTTGTTCAACGGCTCAGCAAGGTTTTAACCGTAACCTCAAAGTGTCTGAAATTATCGGGCAAGTGTGGCGCGCAGCGAGAGAAATTGGCCTTGAGAAAGAGACGGGTCGTCGTCCGATTACTAACGTAGTCATGATGGGGATGGGCGAGCCTTTGCTCAACATGAAAAACTTGATCCCAGCGTTAGAGATCATGCTGGATGATTTAGGTTTTGGCTTGTCAAAACGTCGTGTCACCGTGTCGACTTCGGGCGTGGTTTCTGGTCTTGATCAAATGACAGGGCAAATCGATGTTGCATTAGCGATTTCATTGCATGCACCCAATGACAAATTACGCAGCGAAATTATGCCGATCAATGATCGCTGGGATATTCAAGATTTCTTGGCCTCAGTGCGTCGTTATATCGCCACTTCAAATGCAAACCGTGGCAAGGTTACGGTGGAATATGTGTTGCTGGATCACGTCAATGACGATATGGACCACGCGCACGAATTGGCTAAGTTGATGAAAGGCACGCCGTGCAAAATTAACCTGATCCCATTTAACCCTTATCCCGGTTCACCTTATAAAAAACCGAGTAATTCACGTATTGACCGTTTTCAAAAAACACTGATGCAGTATGAACACACAGTGACGGTGCGTAAAACTCGTGGTGATGATATTGATGCCGCTTGTGGGCAGCTAGTGGGTGATGTGATTGATAGAACCAAACGGACCAAAATGAAACAAATGGGTGGCGATGTCATTCCTGTCAAATCGGTCTAAATCGGATGATAAAGCAAAGCCAGAGATTCCTCTGGCTTTGTGCATTTTTACCATTTGAAATAATTTTCCGCGATTTTGACGTCAATTTTATGAAAAATATTGACCTAGCTGTAATTTCTTTCCTAAAGCCATGTTGTTTAACGTCAAATATCCATTAGAATTGCTAACTGACGTAATGTTAAATTTGAACTGTCGCCTGCATCAATGAATGCAAATTTTTCACCGTGTTGGAATGCACCATTTTATTACTACGAACTAATAACAATAAAAGTGATGACGGTGCCATTCGAGCCATAACATAATGAGATGTACAAAACGGATGACTACTGAACAAGAACAGATTATTGCAGATGTAAAAACAGACACGGTGCAACCCGGTACTTTATTAAAGGCAAAGCGTGAAGCGTTGGGATTAACGCAAAAGCAAGTTGCCGATAGGTTGCGGTTACGTCTCTCTATCATTCAGAGTTTAGAAGAGAATAACTTCGCCTCGGACCAAGTGGCGACGTTTACTCGCGGTTATTTACGTTCCTATGCGAAGGCCGTCGGGATCAAAGAGTCAGTTATTTTAGCTTCCTTTGATGATTGCTATCCTACGGTTGTCGCTGAACAACCGATGCAAAGTTTTTCGAAGAAAACCAAGCGAGAGAAACACGATAGCCGTATTATGACGCTGACATGGGGTATTTTTGCCATCATTATTGGTATTTCCTCATTATGGTGGTGGCAAAACCAAGAACAAGAGAATGTTGTGCTTGAGAGTTCACCATCAATCACGTCGACATCGGTTGAACGTTTGCGAGATGAGGATTTCACGACCGTTCCTGAATTAGTACCTACGGTTGACGAATCTCAAGTAGAAGTAGAAGCAGAAGCGGTGGATGCCCCTGTAGAAATCAACACTCAGGCTGCAGAACTTATCCCTTCACCTGAAGATGATACAGCCGAAGCCGACCTGAGTGCGAGCGACGATCCTGTATTGGATAAGACGCCACCGCAGGATGCAACGAATCCATACGCTCCTCTAACACTCACATTCAGCGCAGATTGTTGGATTCAGGTGAAAGATGCAGCAGGTAAAACCCTTTCCACTGGGATTAAAAAATCAGGGCAAACCGTAACCTTGCAAGGTGAAGCTCCGTTTCAAATCATTCTTGGCGCGCCTGAAAGCGTTTCAATGACATTTGCAAGTGAACCTGTAGACCTTTCTGGGTATACTTCCGGTAAAGTCGCTCGATTCACCTTACCTTAGAAAATACTATGCAACACGAATCTCCAATTAAGCGTCGTTCATCGACGCGTATTTATGTCGGTAATGTGCCCATCGGTGATGGTGCTCCTATTGCTGTTCAATCTATGACCAACACGCGCACTACCGATGTTGCGGCAACGGTCGCTCAAATTAAAGCGTTAGAAAAAGTCGGGGCTGATATTGTACGGGTTTCTGTACCGACAATGGACGCGGCAGAAGCGTTCAAGTTGATCAAGCAGCAAGTATCCATCCCGCTGGTGGCTGACATCCATTTTGATTACCGCATTGCGTTGAAAGTCGCCGAATATGGCGTTGATTGCTTGCGTATCAACCCTGGTAACATTGGCAACGAAGAACGTATTCGCGCCGTGGTCGATTGCGCACGTGACAAGAACATACCCATTCGGATTGGCGTGAATGGTGGGTCGCTCGAAAAAGAGATCCAAATGAAATATGGTGAGCCAACACCGGCTGCTTTAGTCGAGTCAGCGATGCGTCATGTCGACATTCTTGAAAGACTCAACTTTGATCAATTCAAAGTCAGCGTCAAAGCATCGGATGTTTTTCTCGCCGTTGATTCCTACCGTTTACTGGCTAAACAGATTGCCCAACCTCTGCATCTTGGTATTACGGAAGCAGGAGGCGCAAGAGCCGGTGCAGTTAAATCGGCAGTGGGCTTAGGTATGCTGCTTGCCGAAGGCATCGGCGATACGCTGCGTATTTCACTGGCTGCGGATCCGATCGAAGAGATCAAAGTCGGCTTTGATATTCTTAAATCGCTGCGTATTCGCTCGCGAGGCATTAACTTCATCGCTTGTCCAAGCTGTTCACGTCAAGAGTTTGATGTGATCGCCACAGTCAATGCGTTAGAGCAACGTTTGGAAGATATTTTGACACCTATGGATGTCTCGATCATCGGTTGCGTGGTTAATGGCCCAGGTGAAGCTGAAGCTTCTCATCTTGGTTTGGCTGGCAGCAACAAGAAAAGTGCATTCTACGAAGACGGCGTCCGCCAGAAAGAGCGTTTTGATAACGATGATCTGGTCAGCCAACTCGAAGCGAAAATTCGCGCGAAGGCCTCTATTCTCGATGAGAAGAACCGAATCAACGTGACTCAAATCGAACAAAATTAATCTCAACGACCTTACGGTAAGTATTGTGGCAAAAACAATTCAAGCAATTCGAGGCATGAACGACTGCCTCCCAACTCAGTCTCCACTTTGGCAAAAAGTGGAAGGCACAGTGAAAAACGTGATTAGTGCATATGGCTACAATGAAGTACGTATGCCTATCGTTGAGATGACACATCTATTTAGCCGTGCGATCGGTGAAGTGACCGATGTGGTTGAAAAAGAGATGTATTCTTTTGAAGATCGCAATGGTGACAGTTTATCGCTTCGCCCTGAGGGTACCGCAGGTTGTGTCCGTTCTGGTATCGAAAATGGTTTGCTCTACAACCAAGAGCAACGTTTATGGTACATGGGGCCGATGTTCCGTCATGAACGTCCGCAAAAAGGGCGCTACCGTCAATTCCACCAATGTGGGGTTGAAGTGTTTGGCCTGGATGGCCCTGATGTTGATGCCGAGCTGATTATGATGACCGCGCGTTTGTGGCGTGAATTGGGCATCGACAAACATGTTCGTTTGGAACTGAACTCAATTGGTTCTCTTGAAGCGCGTGCCAATTACCGCACCGCTTTGATTGACTATTTAGAGCAGCATCAAGAGGTGTTGGATGACGATGCCAAACGTCGCATGTACACCAACCCACTGCGAGTACTCGATACTAAAAATCCAGATATTCAAGCGATTTTAGGTGACGCACCCAAATTGTCTGAGTATCTAGATGAAGAATCCAAGCAACATTTTGCAGGCTTATGTGAACTTCTTACTGCTGCGGGTATCGAATATCAAGTTAACGAGCGCTTGGTGCGCGGCCTAGACTACTACAACCGCACCGTATTTGAGTGGATCACTGAAAGCTTAGGTGCTCAGGGTACGGTTTGTGGCGGTGGACGTTATGATGGCTTGGTAGAACAACTGGGTGGCAAAGCGACACCGGCAGTGGGTTTTGCCATGGGGTTAGAGCGCTTAGTGCTGATGATGGAAACACTGGAACTGACCGACGTGCGTCGCAGTGTCGATGTGTACATGGTCAGTGCGGGTGAAGGCACTATGATGGCAGCAATGAAACTTGCTGAGCAGTTGCGTGAACAGGTTCCGGGGCTGCGTGTTATGAACCATTTTGGTGGTGGTAACTTCAAAAAACAATTTAAACGTGCTGATAAAGTGGGCGCTGCGGTGGCTTTGGTATTAGGCGAAGATGAAGTCGCAGAAAGCACAGTAGTTCTCAAAGATCTTATCGGTGGTGAACAAATTACGATTTCTCAAACTGAAGTCGCGAGCAAACTGACGCATCTTGTGTAAGCAAGCGCATTTGAGACATCTATTAAAGAGGACAGGAAGTGGAACTCTACGATACTGAAGAACAACAAGTTGAAGCGATAAAAGATTGGTGGAAAGAGAACGGTAAAGCCGTGATCTTTGGTGCTGTAATTGGCCTTGGTGGCTTGTTTGGTTGGCGTTACTACCAAGATAGCGTTATTGCTGCGCAAGAAGCCGCTTCTGAAAGTTATAGCAAAGCGGTAACTCAGTTAGCTGCAAAAGGCGCAGAAGCAGAGATGGTTGTTGAGAGCTTTATTGATAGTAATAAAGGTACAGAATATGCCGTCTTAGCCGCACTACAACTTGCAAAAGTTCAAGTAGAAGCGGGTCAAATTGATGAAGCTTTAGCGCAGCTTGAATGGGCAAAAGCAAACACCAAAGATGATGCTATTCTACCGTTAGCGACCTATCGCGTGGCCCGTATTAAAGCGGAACAAGGCCAGTTTGATGCCGCCTTAGCTGATCTTACGACCATCACAGAGAAAGGGTGGGCGGGACGCATTGCGGAACTGCGTGGTGATATCTCACTGCGTAAAGGCGACACGGACGCGGCTTATGCGGCATACACGGAAGCACAACAAGCTGACGATGCAAGCCAAACGCTACAGATGAAACTGGACGATCTTGCCAAATAAGGGCACAAGTTGATGAAAAAGTTGTTCAACAAAGTGCTCGTTTCTGCCGTTGTGCTTGGAGCACTTGCAGGGTGTGCTAGTGAAGAAGACACCATTATTATGGCTCCTGTGCCAATGGTAACGAGTGAATTTACGCCCACAACTCAGTGGAGCACATCGATCGGTGATGGCGTAGGGCATTACTTCTCAAAGTTATCTCCAGAATACGCTTACGACAAAGTATTTATTGCTAGCCGTGATGGTTTGGTGAAAGCCTTAAACCCTAAAACGGGTAAAGAGCTGTGGAAAACCGATCTTGAACAAGATGGCACCATGCGTTTATCCGGCGGTATAGCGGCGGCCTATAGCCAAATTTACATTGGTAGTGAAAACGGTTTAGTCACTGCGCTTAATGAAGCTACGGGTGAGCTTGTATGGCAAGTTAAAGTCGACGGTGAAGTGCTAGCAGCTCCGGCTGCAGATGCGAACATGATCATTGTTAATACCAGTCGTGGCACTTTGGTGAGTTTAGACCAAGCGACGGGTGAGCAAAAATGGACCATCAGTACTGAAGTTCCTAATTTAACGTTGAGAGGTGACAGCAAACCTGTTGCGGTATCGGGCGGTGTTTTTTGGGGAACCTCAGGTGGCCGTCTTGCTGCCGCTATCGTTGAGCGTGGACAGTTGATTTGGCAACAACCGATTGGTATGCCTAAAGGTGCCACTGAAATTGACCGTCTAGTCGATGTTGATGCCTCACCTATCGTGATTGGCGGCATGCTGTATGCGGTTGGTTTTAATGGCCAGTTGATCGCCATTGATCTGCGTTCGGGCAAACCAGCTTGGAAGCGGAATTACTCTTCAGCAACAGACATGGCTAGCGATGGTGGCCGATTATTTGTGGTGACCGACAAAGATCATGTGGTGGCTGTGGATACAAGAAGCGGTACCGAACTTTGGAGCAACAAACAGCTTGAACACCGTTTGCTAACTGCACCAGCGATTATCAATGGCTACCTTGTGCTAGGTGACAGTGAAGGGTATCTACATTGGATTGATCGCAGCAGTGGTGAATTCGTTGCCCAACAGTTGGTTGATAAGAGCGGTTTTGCGGTGAGTCCTCTCGCTGTAGATGATGGTTATGTCAGCATGACCCGTAATGGCAATGTAAAGAAACTGACGATTAAAAAATAAATCGTGATATAATTCACATTCGGCTCCTGGCTGGTAACAGTTAGGGGCCGTTTTATTGAATAAGTAGATGTGGTTATAGGTAAAAATTTAATGCTTGCTAGCAAGTGTTTACCTATAACTACATAAGAGAAAATATTGTAGAGGTTAGTATGGTTCCTGTTGTTGCTCTTGTTGGGCGTCCCAATGTCGGTAAATCTACGTTGTTTAACCGATTAACTCGCACTCGCGATGCGTTGGTGGCGGATTTCCCCGGTTTAACGCGTGACCGTAAATATGGCCAAGCTAAATTGGGTGAGCACGACTTCATTGTTATCGATACCGGCGGTATTGATGGTAGTGAAGAGGGTGTAGAAACGAAAATGGCTCAACAGTCATTGGCCGCGATTGATGAAGCTGATGTTGTGCTATTTATGGTTGATGGTCGCGCTGGTTTAACGGCGGCTGATGAAGTGATCGCCCAACATCTGCGTAAGATTGAAAAGCGCGCTATTTTAGTCGTGAATAAAGTGGATGGCATTGACGCTGATGCTGCAAGTGCTGAGTTTTGGCAATTGGGCGTCGATCAAATGTACCAAATTGCTGCCGCTCATGGCCGTGGTGTTGGGATCCTTATCGACCGAGCTTTGAATCCACTTGCTGAAGAAATGATCGAGCAGGCTGAAGGCGAAATCGAAGATCTAACCGACTTTGAAGATGCCGAAGAAGAAAAGTTAGATTACACCGAAGAAGAAGCCGAAGCTGAATACAAACGTCTGCAAGATCAGCCGATAAAACTGGCGATCATTGGCCGTCCGAATGTCGGTAAATCGACACTCACCAACCGCATTCTCGGTGAAGAGCGTGTTGTGGTTTACGACATGCCCGGAACGACGCGAGACTCCATCTACATCCCGATGATGCGTGATGAGCGCGAGTATGTATTGATTGATACTGCTGGCGTGCGTCGTCGTACTCGCATTAACGAAACGGTTGAAAAATTCTCGGTCGTCAAAACCTTAAAAGCCGTTGAAGATGCAAACGTTGTTCTGTTAGTCATTGACGCTCGTGAGAATATCTCAGATCAAGATCTTAGCCTGCTAGGTTTTGCACTAAACGCCGGACGTTCGATAGTGCTTGCAGTCAATAAGTGGGATGGGCTCGATAACGACGTCAAAGAACGTGTCAAGAAAGAGCTCGATCGCCGTTTAGGTTTTGTCGATTTTGCTCGTATCCACTTTATCTCTGCACTGCATGGTACAGGTGTTGGTCATCTATTTGAGTCGGTTCAAGAAGCATACAAATCGGCGACAACACGTGTCGGCACATCGGTATTGACTCGCATTCTTAAAATGGCAACCGATGATCACCAACCGCCTATGGTTCGTAGCCGCCGCGTAAAACTTAAATACGCTCACGCAGGTGGTTATAACCCGCCGATTATCGTTGTACACGGTAACTTGGTGAATGAGCTGCCAGATTCTTACAAACGTTATTTGATGAACTATTACCGTAAGTCTTTAGAAATCATGGGTACGCCTATTCGTATCCAGTTCCAAAGCAGTGATAACCCATTTGAAGGAAAAGTGAATAAGCTGACCTTATCTCAAGAGCGTAAACGTAAACGCTTAATGACGATGATGAAAGGACGCAGCAAGTAGCCTTCCTCATAACTGAAATACCCAAGCTTAGACTTGGGTATTTTTTTGCCTAAAATTTATCATTGGCGATAGAGCCTCACTTAACGTGGCGGTCTGGAAATGAAGTGCAGTACCAAAATGATTGAGAGAAAAACAGAGCATGGCAACGTTGCTGCTTTGTATAACTATCAAACAAAATGAGTAGAATATTTCGCCAAAAGATCATTTCCATATATCCTGATTTCTTTGATTTTTTAGTTATTACGTAGAGCTTTATATCGTTATAAATCCATATGCAGAATATGTAACTTATGCTTTCGGTGCGTGGTTATATAAATGTTCTTTTGAGAGTAGATCGCTGAACGGAGCAGATAAAGCAAATGATCAGGCTGAGATCTTTTATCGATCATAGCCTAATGTGTATGAGGTGGTTGGTGAGCCTGAAGGTATTGTGATAGAGATCAAAGCTGAACTCTCGATAATCCGAGACCATACGTGCCGTTTGATGAAGTGTCGGCTATCACATGCACGATCTATCTACGCAAACGAGCTATCTATTAAAACGAACGATATAAAACATCTACCAAAATCACACTATGTGAAAGATGTTATGTGAAAGACACAAAGAGAGATGGGATCAATATGCAGGAAAATCTTTGCCCTTGTTGCCAAAATCCACTGGCATGGGATGGGCGTTACCATTGTACTCAGTGCAAACATCACTTTAACAAAATTGGTTTTTGCCCTGAGTGTGATTCGGAGCTGGAGAAATTGCAGGCGTGTGGCGCGGCAAATTTTTTCTGTAATTCATGCAATGAGCTCAAATCAAAATCTAAGATTCGATTTGAGTTTCAAGCACAGGATTAAGTGATTAATTGACGGTAGAGAAAACTTCGCCATCCGCCACTCGCGTGATCAATTGATCGCCGGTTTTTAGATCACGAGCGCGGTGAATCACTTTGCCTGAGCTATCTCGCGTGATCGAATAGCCTCGTTTTAGTGTCGCTAATGGGCTTACTGCGTCAAGCTTCTCTGCGGCTAGCGTTAAACGGTGTGCTGTGCGCAGGAGTTTTTTCTCCATTACGTCCAGTAATCGTTGCTCGCTTTTGGCTAGTCGATGCTGCTGCTTCGCCAAGGTTTGTACGGGAGAATGCAACTGCAGTTGATGGTATTGCTGGCCAATGTGCTCGCGCTGAGTCGAAATATAGCGCTGTATCGCCCGCTGTAGGCGCATTTCTGTGTCATCAAGTTGTTGGCTTTGACGCTGCAAGCGATAAGTGGGGTGCTGTTTCTCTAGCGCGTGAACCAAAGCGCGTAAATGATGCGCTTGTTGACTGGTGTAATAGCGCATCGCACTTTGTAGCTTGTGCTGGTATGAGGCGAAAGCTTGCCGCTTATTACTGTTGTCTCGGCTGACTAATTCTGCAGCAGCGGAGGGGGTTGGGGCACGTACGTCAGCCACAAAATCAGCAATCGTCACATCGATTTCATGCCCGACGGCACTGATAATTGGGATTTGACTCGCGGCAATTGTGCGCGCTACGATCTCGTGGTTAAAACACCATAAGTCCTCTAAAGAACCGCCACCGCGACCCACAATCAATACGTCACACTCTTGCCTCGCATTTGCTCTACCAATTGCTTGAGCAATTTGAATGGCCGCTTGTTCGCCTTGAACCAGTGTAGGATAAATGATGACGGGCAAGCTTGGATCGCGCCGCTTGAGCACATCAAGAATATCAAACAGGGCTGCGCCAGTTTTTGAAGTAATAACTCCGACGCATTGAGGATTTTCCGGCAAGGGGCACTTATTGGATTGTGCAAACAGCCCTTCCGCGGCCAACTGCATCTTCAGCTTTTCAAACTCTTGCTGGAGACGACCATCCCCTTCGGGTTGCATACTCTCGATAATGACTTGGTAGTCACCTCTGGGTTCATAAAGAGAAAGACGCGCTTTAACAAGTACCTGCTGGCCATTTTTAGGTTTGAAGCTCACAAAGCGATTATTGCCTTTGAACATCGCACATTTTACCTGCGCGCGAGAATCTTTGAGTGAGAGATACCAATGGCCAGAAACCGGAGCGGAGAAGTTCGATATTTCACCAACGAGCCACACAATGCCCATTTCATTTTCAAGTAACAGGCGTACTTCAGCATTGAGACGAGAGACAGTGTAGATGTTTTCGTTGGTCAAAGAAGGCAAGGCTAATCCCCTAGACGAGGGTATGGAAATTAGCGGCAATATAATACATATCAAGGGTTGGAATGCAAATTAAAAATTAAAAAATGAGTGGTCAAGCGATTGCCTCGGGCGTATAATCCGACCGCAATATCAAATCCAAATCGATTTATCCTGTTCATTGTGTATTAGGGCAAATTGAGACAACTTGGATTTACCTTTTATTCACTCCTCTTAATTGTGAGATATTGCAAATGCTAAGAATTGCCAAAGAAGCGCTGACATTCGATGATGTTCTTCTCGTACCAGCACACTCCACCGTTCTCCCAAACACAGCCGATCTCCATACTCAGCTGACCAAAAATATCACACTGAACATTCCGATGATCTCAGCTTCTATGGATACAGTGACAGAGGCTCGCCTTGCGATCGCTCTTGCCCAAGAGGGTGGTATTGGTTTTATCCACAAAAATATGCCCATTGAAGAGCAGGCTGAACAAGTCCGTCTTGTCAAAATTTTTGAAGCGGGTGTAGTCACTGCGCCAGTAACAGTTCGCCCTGATGCAACCATTCAAGATGTGATTGCTTTGACAGAGAAACATGGTTTTGCCGGTTTCCCTGTGGTGAGCGATCACAATGAGCTTGTCGGTATCATCACCGGCCGCGATATTCGCTTTGTTACTGATTTAACAAAAAAAGTTGAAGCAGTCATGACACCAAAAGATCGCTTAGCCACAGTTAAAGAGGGTGCATCTCGTCAGGATGTACAAGAGCGCATGCACAAAGCGCGTGTTGAAAAAGTCTTGGTAGTGAATGATGAATTCAAACTGACTGGTATGATCACCGCGAAAGATTTCCATAAAGCAGAACGCAAACCGAATGCTTGTAAAGATGAACAAGGGCGTTTACGTGTTGGTGCGGCTGTTGGTGCCGGTGCTGGCAATGAAGAGCGCGTAAAAGCATTAGTGGAAGCGGGAGTGGATGTTCTACTGATTGACTCTTCTCATGGCCATTCAGAAGGTGTACTTAACCGTATTCGTGAAACGCGCGCCGCTTATCCTGATCTCGATATTATCGGCGGCAATGTTGCAACGGGTGCCGGTGCGAAAGCTCTAATTGACGCGGGCGTAAGCGCGGTCAAAGTCGGTATTGGCCCGGGTTCAATCTGTACAACGCGTATTGTAACGGGTGTTGGTGTTCCTCAAATTACGGCGATTTCTGATGCAGTTGAAGTGGCTGATCAATACGGTATTCCTGTGATTGCTGATGGCGGTATTCGCTTTTCTGGCGATATTTGTAAAGCGATTGCTGCTGGTGCATCTTGTGTGATGGTCGGCTCCATGTTTGCGGGTACTGAAGAAGCTCCGGGTGAAGTTATTTTGTTCCAAGGCCGTTCATATAAAGCTTACCGCGGTATGGGTTCGCTGGGTGCAATGTCTCAAGGCTCTTCTGATCGTTATTTCCAATCTGACAATGCAGCTGACAAGCTTGTACCTGAAGGGATCGAAGGTCGTATCGCTTATCGAGGCCGTCTAAAAGAGATCGTTCATCAACAAATGGGTGGTTTACGCTCAAGCATGGGCTTAACTGGCTCGGCCACTATCGAAGATCTGCGCACTAAAGCCGAGTTTGTTCGTATCTCTGGTGCAGGTATGAAAGAGTCACACGTGCACGACGTTCAAATTACCAAAGAAGCGCCAAACTACCGCTTGGGTTAATGACGAACCACGAATAGCTTGAAGCTTATGGGGAGCGCGATGCTCCCCATCCACTACATTAATGATTGAGATTGACCTTAAATGACTAAAGATATCCATGACCAACGTATTCTGATCTTAGATTTCGGCTCTCAGTACACACAACTGGTTGCCCGCCGTGTTCGCGAAATCGGTGTTTATTGTGAGCTGTGGAGCTGGGATGTTGAAGAAGCAGACATCCGTGAATTCAACCCAGATGGCATTATTCTTTCTGGTGGTCCTGAAAGTGTGACTGAAGCCAACTCTCCGCGTGCGCCACAATATGTGTTTGATTCTGGCGTACCTGTGTTTGGTGTTTGCTATGGCATGCAAACCATGGCTGAACAGTTGGGCGGAAAAGTGGCCAGTTCTGAGGAACGTGAATTTGGTTATGCAGCTGTACAGCTAATGGGTGAATCGGCCCTGTTTAGCGACCTTGAGCTAACGCAAGATGTTTGGATGAGCCATGGTGATAAAGTGGTGCAAATTCCGACTGATTTTGTTAAAACAGCGCAAACGGAAACTTGTCCTTATGCGGCAATGGCGAATGAAGAGAAAAAATATTATGGCGTGCAGTTTCACCCAGAAGTCACGCACACCAAAAACGGTCTAAAAATGCTTGAGAATTTCGTTCTCAACGTTTGTGGTTGTGAGCGTCTATGGACGGCTGAGTCTATCATCGAAGATGCAGTTGCTCGTATTAAAGAGCAAGTCGGCGACGATGAGGTGATCCTTGGCCTATCGGGTGGTGTAGATTCGTCAGTTGTGGCGATGCTGGCTCACCGAGCGATTGGCGATAAATTAACCTGCGTATTCGTTGATAACGGCCTATTGCGTCTGAATGAAGCTCAGCAAGTAATGGATATGTTTGGCAACAAGTTTGGTTTAAACATCATTCATGTTAATGCAGAAGATCGTTTCCTCAACGCACTGCAAGGTGAGTCTGATCCGGAAGCGAAACGCAAAATCATCGGCCATGTGTTTGTTGATATCTTCGATGAAGAATCAAAGAAATTGAAAAATGCGAAATGGCTTGCGCAAGGCACGATTTACCCAGATGTGATTGAATCGGCTGCCTCTAAAACAGGTAAAGCGCACGTGATTAAATCTCACCATAACGTTGGCGGTTTGCCTGATGATATGGAAATGGGATTGGTTGAACCACTGCGTGAGCTTTTCAAAGATGAAGTACGCAAGATTGGCCTAGAGCTTGGCCTGCCTTACAACATGCTTTACCGCCATCCGTTCCCAGGCCCTGGCCTTGGCGTACGCGTGTTGGGCGAAGTGAAGAAAGAGTACTGTGATTTGCTGCGCCGCGCCGATGCTATTTTCATTGAAGAGCTGCATGCCGCTGATCTGTATAACAAAGTGTCACAAGCTTTCACGGTTTTCTTACCTGTTCGTTCAGTAGGCGTTATGGGTGATGGACGTAAATACGATTGGGTTGTATCGCTACGCGCTGTGGAAACCATTGACTTTATGACAGCACATTGGGCGCACCTGCCTTATGAGTTCTTGGGTAAGGTTTCTAACCGTATCATCAATGAAGTGAATGGTATTTCTCGTGTGGTTTACGATATTTCAGGTAAGCCACCAGCAACGATTGAGTGGGAATAATCCTCCAGAAAAGCGTACTCCTTCGGTGAGTGCCCTGTTATGATTGCTGCGAAATAGTCGGGGAGCCGATGCAGATTCTGCATCGGCTGAGATCGAAATTCGAGACCCGTCGAACCTGATTCAGTTAATACTGACGTAGGGAACTATGAGCACTTTGTCACCAGCCGAATAACAACGGCTAACCTTTGTAAATTCGATTACCGAACTTTTCAAATCACGGTCAAAGTCAGTTCCTGTATGTCTGTCATAGGAGCGACCATGGCACACCCAATACAGAAACATACTCAAGAAACGACGCGATTAAACATACCCGTTGTACTTACTATCGCAGGGTCTGATAGCGGTGGAGGGGCAGGCATTCAAGCCGACATCAAAGCGATATCGGCAACCGGCAGTTTCGCGTGTTCCGTTATTACCGCCATTACTTCACAAAATACTCAAGGCGTTTCCGCCATTTTCCCTATTCCACTTGATCATATCGAAAGCCAGTTAGATGCCGTCTTTAGCGACTTGAAGATCGTGGCCGTTAAAATTGGCATGCTAGCCGATGCCAGTATCATCAAGATCGTTGCCAACAAAATGCAGCAATACCAACCCAAGAGCCTTGTGATAGACCCCGTGATGGTGGCGACCAGTGGTGATTTATTACTTGAGCAATCGGCAATCAGTACATTAAAAGAAATGTTGATCCCTTTGGCTGACATCATTACCCCCAATTTATTTGAGGGAGCAGTACTTACTGGCAAGCCGGTTCCTCAATCTGGAGTCGAAATGAGCGGTATGGTGGCTGATTTACGAGCGTTGGGTGCAAAGGCGGTGCTGCTAAAAGGTGGGCATTTAGAACAAGATGAAAACAGCAACGATCTTTTGATCATGCAATCTTCGTCAGAATTACTCAGTGCGAAGCGTTTTCCAACCCAAAATACCCATGGGACGGGTTGCACGCTCTCTTCTGCGATCGCTTCTTATCTTGCTCAAGGAAATAACCTGCACAAATCCGTGTATTTGGCTAAGCAGTACATATCGCAAGCCATTGGCTATGCCGATGAACTGGATGTTGGCCAAGGTCGCGGCCCAGTTCATCACTTTTTTACTGGCCACGCTCATGTGCGCTAAGCCATTGCCGGTGCGATGATGCTTGAGAAATTTGAGGCATTGGTTGTTCACTTAACCTGATGAAAAATAGATTGAACTCTAAAAGCCTCAAGCTTTTTTGAGGCTTTTTCATATTTATCGACTTGCCTTCAAAGGGCGATGTCGCCGTACGATAATTGGTTTACATCATGATGAAACCACTCGCATTTTGACATTTAATTAATAAGTTTCACTGTCAACAATGGCTCGGCTATCCATACTATTTTCACCGTACCCACTAAGCAAAAAATAAGGGATTGATATGTTGAAAACAAAGCATTTAGCCGTGCTGATTAGCAGTGTCTTAGCCGCAAACAGTTACGCGTTAAATATCTTACCTGACCCTGAAAATTCCGCGGGTTATATTGTCTCTAAAGTAGAGCTGCAAGCGGCAGAAAAAGCCAAAACAGCGGATCCCATGTATGCCATCTGGTCGAAAGCACTAGAAACGCGTTCGAATGCAATTGTTGAAGCAATAGTACCGGGTTTAAGTTCTAACCCTGAAAACGTTAAGCGTGTTGAACGAGTCTTTCCACAGTACGAGTGGGATTTCTTAACTCAAATGGCGGCTCCCGAATACACCTACACACGCTTCTTACGGGCAATTGGCAAATTCCCCGCGTTTTGTGGCGAATATACGGATGGCCGAGATTCAGACGCAATTTGTAAAAAATCCATTGTGACGGCTTTTGCCCATTTCTCACAAGAAACGGGTGGTCACATTGCGAAAGATAACGTATCTGATAACCCGAATAGGCTTGAAGAGTGGCAGCAAGCATTGGTTCATGTGCGTGAAATGGGTTGGTCTGAAGGGCAAAGTGGCTACACAACCGGTTGTGGCCAAAATGATTGGCAAAATGCTCGTTGGCCGTGCGCCGCTGGGCAAGGTTATTTTGGTCGAGGTGCGAAGCAGCTCTCTTACCATTTCAACTATGGCGCTTTTTCTGAAGTGATGTTTGATGGTGATGCCAAAGTACTGCTCAATAACCCCGGATTAGTAGCGGATTCTTGGTTGAATTTAGCCTCAGCGATTTGGTTCTTCTTAACTCCTCAAGCACCGAAACCGGCAATGTTGCACGTAATTGACCGTACATGGACACCTTCGCAACGTGAAAGCGATGCTGGTATTGGCTATGGTTTTGGCACCACAATTAACGTTATCAATGGCGGCATTGAGTGCGGTGAACAGAACAAAGATAAAGGTCAACCGGTTAATCGCATTCGCTACTGGGAAGGGCTAGCGGATCATTATCAAATACCGATTGAGTCAGATGAAAAGAATACCTGTTGGCAGCAAACGCCTTACGGTAGCTTAAATTTGAACGGTGCGACGGATGTGCTGTATACCAACTGGGATGGTAATTGGAAATATTACTCTGATCGCCCAGGTGGCTACTCGTTTGAATGTGAACTGGTTGGTTTCCAAACTGCGTATTCAGCCCTTGTTGCTGGTGATTACGAAAAATGTGTGACTAACTTTTATGGTTCACATTCTAGCTGGCCCCAAGTGCGTGTTGTGGATGCGATTGATCCCGGTACGCCACCAGAGCCGCCAGTGGATGGCATCGTCGGCTGGGAAGCGACAAAGGTATATAACACGGGCGATAAGGTGAGCTATAAAGGCGCTACTTATGAAGCTAAGTGGTGGTCACAAGGTAATGAACCCACTCAAGGTGATCCTTGGAAGCTTATTACGGGTGAACCAACAGCGCCCACAACACCTGACCCTGTTGAGCCACCACCAGTGGTCACCGAGCCAGAACCGCCCGTCACGCCAGAGCCTACGCCACCAAGCAGTGATTTTTCAAGCTGGGTTGCAGGGGTTACTGTTGCAAAAAATGGCGATAAAATTACGCATAATGGAAAGTGTTTTATGGCTAAAAATAACCCCGGAGTATGGGAATCACCCACGCAAAGTAACTGGTTTTGGGATGAAATAAACTGTCAATAGAGAGTAACATTTAGCAAAAGGAGAGCAGCACGATCGAATTCGGTTGTTCTGCTCTCTTTTTGAATAATCAAGTGGTTAAATTTACAATCTTAGTTTTCGTTAACGTTCTTTCCATTTTGTGTGCTACTCCACTAAAATCCGCGCGTAATTTTTATCAACATTTTTTAAGGTACTCGCGAATGTCTACTAAATTGGCCAATCCAGCGCCGCTAGGCCTAATGGGTTTTGGCATGACGACTATCCTGCTTAATATCCATAACGCAGGCTTTTTCCCTATCGACTCTATGATTTTGGCGATGGGTATTTTCTACGGTGGTTTAAGTCAAGTCATCGTGGGTATCATGTGTTTCAAACGTGGTGACACTTTTGGCACCACAGCGTTTACCTCTTACGGTCTATTTTGGCTCACATTGGTTGGACTGATTGTCATGCCATACATGGGACTACCAGCAAGCCCTGCTCATTTTATGGGTTGGTACTTAGCGTTGTGGGGTATTTTCACTGGTTTCATGTTTATCGGTTCATTGTGCTACCCACGAGCTAAACAAGTGGTATTCGGCTCACTGACCATTCTATTTGCTTTGCTAGCGGCGCGTGATTTCACTGGTAGCGAGCTTATCGGCACGATTGCCGGCTTTGAAGGTATCTTCTGTGGCGCAAGTGCGATTTATTTTGCAATGGCTCAAGTTCTGAATAACGAATACGGCCGTGTTATTTTGCCGATTGGTGAAAAGAAAGCGCAAAACGCTGTTGTCGAAAAGTTGACGACACAAGAAATCGCAGCCTAATACGGGTTGATGAAAAAGAAAAAGGGTTAGCGTTTGCTAACCCTTTTTGCGTTTACCTTGAATGCTTTTTGCTGATGAGTTTAGCTAATCCGTTAGGATGATGGTTGTTCAACACCCACGGAGCTCTCTTCTACGGTTGGTTCTTGTCCCGTTTTGCGTTTATATTTTCCTTCCCAATATGTCGCATTCTTAATGCCGAGTTTTACTGGGTTGAAAAGATACTCATCGACACCTTGTTTTTGTTGCTCTTCATAATCTTTGAGTGCTGCAATAGCTGGTTTAGCCATAAAGAAGATGATCAAAATCCCGACTATGTTTAGCCACGCCATCAAACCCACGCCCACATCACCCATTGCCCAAGCAAGGTTCGCGGTTCTCACTGTGCCGTAGAATACCGTTGCGATGATCACTACTTTAAGAAGGAACATCAGGCCATCGACTTTAAAGGTGCGGCGAATGTAAGCAATGTTCGTTTCAGCAATATAGTAGTATGCCAAGATCGTGGTAAAGGCGAAGAAGAACAGAGCAAACGCAACAAAAGGTTTACCCACGCCCGGTAGTGCGCTCTCAATCGCCATTTGGGTAAATACTGGGCCATTGGCACTAATATCCGCCGCGATGTTCTGTACTAAAAATGCACCTTCTGCGCCGCCGTGTACGTTATAAGCACCAGTGATCAGAATCATGAACGCGGTTGCGGAACAGACCAGCAGAGTATCAATATAGATAGAAAATGCTTGCACTAAACCTTGCTGCGCTGGGTGATCAACACTCGCGGCAGCCGCAGCGTGCGGTCCAGTACCTTGGCCTGCTTCGTTTGAGTAAACACCTCGTTTTACCCCCCAACCAATCGCAGCACCAATACCTGCCATTGGTGTGAACGCATCACCAATGATCATGGCAAAAATACGTGGTACTTCACTGATGTTAAGCAGGATGATAACAAACGCAGTAATCACATAGGCCAAAGCCATAAATGGCACCACGACCTGTGTGAAGTTAGCGATACGCTTAACACCACCAAAGATGATGAAAGCTAAAATAATTGACACTACGGTACCAGTAAAAATCTTAGCAAAAGTGAAGCTACCGATAGTGGTTTCAATGATTGGGCCAGCCCCAAAAGCCGCTTCTACGGCATTACCAATGCTGTTGGATTGCACGCCAGGTAAAAGAACACCACAAGCAAAGATGGTGGAAATGGCGAAGATCCATGCATACCATTTTTGTCCCATCGCTTTTTCGATGTAATAAGCGGGACCACCACGGAATTCACCTTCATCTTCTTCTTTATAAATTTGTGCCAGAGTTGACTCAGCATAAGCAGTCGCGGCACCAAAAAAGGCCACTACCCACATCCAGAAAATAGCACCAGGGCCACCAAAACCAATTGCTGCGGCTACGCCTGCAATATTACCCGTACCGACGCGTCCCGAAAGTGAAACGGCCAAAGCTTGGAAAGAGGATATCCCTTTGGTTGAGCTTTTTCCGGAAAGAAGAAGTCGCCACATTTCAAAAAAGTGACGGACCTGAACGAATCGGGTCACAATTGAGTAGAATAAACCCGCACCAAGGCATAAATAAATTAGCGCCGGGCTCCAGATTATTCCATTCAGAAAATCAACAAATGACTGCATATGCATTTCCCTGTTTTAGTAGTTTTGGTGAGTGTTGTGTTTGCTTTGTGGGCAACATATTAATCTTTTTGTAACTTAGATGTTAATTTATTTGTCTGTGAATAATCGTTAGCGTGATGAGGAACACAAAATGCTAACGAAATGTTAAATAATAGGTGGGTTAATTAGAATTGGCTAAAATTTCAGCGCATATGGGTTGGTCACCCGAAAGGTTGGAAATTAAATCCTCTCGGGTGAATCATTATGCATAATAACTTTCCACTAAGGTTTAGCTAATAATAAGCATTTTCTATTGTGGCTAGTTGATGAGGTAGCGAGAGAGATTCAACTCATGAATTGGTAAAGCACAAGTTTGCTCACTGACAATGTCGGCAAGAAGCTGTCCAGATCCGCAAGCCATCGTCCACCCTAAGGTTCCATGTCCGGTATTGGTGTAGAGGTTTTCAAATGGAGTGGAGCCTATAATCGGGGTCCCGTCAGGCGTCATTGGTCTAAAGCCTGTCCAGAATTTAGCTTGTGCTAAATCACCGCCTTGAGGAAAGAGATCGGTCACGACTTTTGCAATGGTTGCTTTGCGCGCATCAGGCAAGGCAGGATCAAACCCGGCTAACTCTGCCGTGCCCGCGACACGAATTCGATCCTCAAAACGAGTGATGGCCACTTTATATGTTTCGTCCATTACCGTTGAACGCGGGGACAATTCGGCGTCGACAATCGGCAGCGTTAGTGAGTACCCTTTCACTGGATAAACAGGAATGGAGATACCCAATGTCGCCAGTAAAGCGGTAGAGTAACTGCCGAGTGCGACGACATATTTGTCTGCTTTCAGTTCACCTTTATCGGTTTGGACAGCGATGATCTTTTTGCCTTCAGTGGTTAATGTTTTTATTTGTGCATCAAACAGAAATTGCACCCCACGGCTTTTCGCGAGCTCTGTTAATTGTTGGCAAAACAGATAGCAGTCCCCGGTTTCATCGTCGGGGAGGTACAAACCACCTCGCAATTTATCGCGTACAAGAGCAAGACCCGGCTCTTGCTTAATGCACCCATCGACATCAAGAAGCTGATAACGAATCCCACTTTGCTCGAGTAGTTTGATGTCCTTTTGTATCGCTTGTAGCTGTTTTTCGCTGCGAAATACTTGCAACGTTCCAAGCCGACGGCCTTGATATTGCAGGTTATGTTGCTGATTCAGGTCAGCCAAACAAACGCGGCTGTAATTGGCAATCGCCAGCATTCTGGCTTTATTGATGTTGTAACGATCCTGTTGGCAGTTCAATAACATTTTACCCATCCACGCCAACAGCTGTGGGTCGATAGATGGTTTTATTTTCAACGGTGCATGCTCTTCAAACAGCCACTTTAATGCTTTTTGTGGGATGCCGGGTGCAGCCCAAGGGGAAGAGTAGCCATAAGATATTTGCCCTGCGTTAGCAAAACTGGTCTCTTTTGCACCTTGTGATTGGCGATCCACCACCGTTACTCGGTGGCCCGCTTGTGATAAATACCATGCGCTGGTTAGCCCGATGACGCCGCTGCCTAAGACGATCACGTCCATGTTGTCTCCTTAAATCATCCTAGTGTGTTCTTTGAGCACATTCAGAGTTGGTGTAAATGTTCACATAATGGCAACATCAAACATCAAATTGAGTGGAAACACAATCATTAGCCCCTGCACTTATTTTTATGTGGTGATGACAAAAGGGGGGAAATGAAGTCAGAGACAGGTCGCTATCAGCGCTGAGTGTGTCTATGTTTCAATACTGCATAAATCATAACGATAAAAGTGATAGCGGCCATTGCCCAGATCCAATAGCGGTAAGCAGAATAAAAGTGGCTGATTTGGTGAAGATGTTCAAACGCAAAATGGGTGAGTAAACCAAAGACCGCGACCCAAACTGTGGTGGCAAGCACGTTACCCAGTAAAAATACTCTGATGGGCATTTTCGCCACTCCGCAGGCTAATGGCATGAATTGTTTCATCCCCTCAACAAAGCGACTGATGATTAAGCAAATCGGGCCGTATTTTTGAATAGCGCTTTGCAGTTTTTGAAATTTAGCCCCTGAAATATAGCCTTTTTTATCCAACCAACCCTCAAAATAATAGCCGAGCAGATAGCCGCAACTATTACCAATAAAGCAGCTTAGCCACGATACAATCATAACAAGAGAGAAATTCATTACGCCATTGGATGACAAAATGGACGCGGCAATCATGAGCGATTGGCCGGGCATCGGAATGCCAATCCCTTCGAAAAAGATGCTGATGATCAGTGCTAGATAGCCGTACTGTTCCAATAACGGCTGCATTGAGAGGAGCAGTTGATTGATAGGTTGCAAAGCGGGTATCCACCATCGAAAGTTTGAGGTTATTTAATACGCTGGTTCTTCGTTTGAATCAACGTCATCCTGTGATAATGCCCATTTCTTGGCTCTTAAAATAGAATACGTTGTGGTTAGTACCTTCAAATTAGCTGAAAATCATCAGCAAATTTGTTGTGGTTTCTATGCTCTTTTGGCGTAGTACACTGCTTAAAAATCAAGAGGAGTTATTTTATGTTTCATGCCCATGTTTATTTTGATCTCGCAGAGCAAGCGAAAGCACAGCGCGTACAACAAAAAATTGCCCAACAACGACATGATGTACAAGCCATGTTTGGCTTAGTACCAAGGCTTGTTGGCCCGCACTTAAAGCCGATGTTTGAAGTGCACCTTGCTGACAATAGCCACGGATTTATTGAGTGGCTAGATGAACATCGGGAAGGTCTTAGCGTGTTGATCCATCCGGTTTCTGGAGACGATAGGTATGACCATTCTGAGGGACAAGTTCTGTGGTTAGGAGAGACTTTAGGGGTGAACTTAGCCGTATTGCGTTAGAGGATGCCTATCAAATTAATAGCCACAGTGAATTAGTGTTTAATGCTCATCTTGTCTAGTCTGTACAGAACGCAGCAGAAACAATAATCGTGGCAAGGTTTTGAAGAAAAAGGTTTTTCGAACAAGTCGTGACCGCAGGCTCATCACCTCTCGTTGTTATTGTATATACATGATGTTGTTCTAAGTTTTGTTGCATTTGAATTTAATACAGTGAATGTTCAGCCAATATCGACCGTGCTGAGTGTTTTTAGAATAAATCAAGCACACTTAAATAGCCGCAGTAATGCGAAGCAAGGAGAACGCAATGGAGAACAAAGGTATGAATTCGGGCGGTAAATGCCCAGTCATGCACGGCGGAGTAACATCAGCTGAAAAGTCCAACATGGATTGGTGGCCAAAAGCACTGAATCTTGACATTCTTCACCAGCACGACGTGAAAACCAACCCAATGGGTGCGGATTTTAATTACCGCGATGCGCTAAAAACATTGGATGTTGATGCCTTGAAAAAAGATCTCAAAGCACTGATGACCAATAGCCAAGAGTGGTGGCCTGCCGACTGGGGGCATTACGGTGGTTTGATGATCCGCATGGCATGGCACTCTGCGGGTACTTACCGAATTGCAGATGGTCGCGGTGGTGCGGGCTCTGGCAACCAGCGTTTTGCTCCGCTTAACTCGTGGCCCGATAACGCTAACTTAGATAAAGCTCGTCGCTTATTGTGGCCAATCAAACAAAAATATGGCAACAAAATCAGTTGGGCGGATCTAATGATCTTGGCGGGTAATATGGCTTATGAATCCATGGGGCTTAAAACCTTTGGTTTCGCTTTTGGTCGTGAAGATATTTGGCACCCAGAAAAAGACACTTATTGGGGCTCAGAAAAAGAGTGGCTAGCGCCAAGTGGCGGAGAAAATAGCCGCTATTCCGGTGTGCGTGATTTAGAAAATCCACTTGCTGCCGTGATGATGGGCCTGATTTATGTAAACCCTGAAGGCGTTGACGGTAATCCAGACCCGCTTAAAACCGCACATGACATGCGCGTTACTTTTGAGCGCATGGCAATGAATGATGAAGAAACCGTGGCGCTGACAGCGGGCGGGCATACGGTGGGTAAAGCGCATGGTAATGGTAGCGCTGCGAACTTAGGGCCAGATCCTGAAGGGGCGGACTTGCACGAACAAGGCTTGGGTTGGAATAACCATACCAGCCGCGGCATTGGCCGTAATACGGTCACCAGTGGTATTGAAGGTGCATGGACTACGCACCCAACCCAGTGGGATAACGGTTTCTTCCACCTGCTATTTACTTACGAATGG
Source organism: Vibrio anguillarum (assembly GCF_001989995.2). Lineage (GTDB taxonomy): Bacteria > Pseudomonadota > Gammaproteobacteria > Enterobacterales > Vibrionaceae > Vibrio > Vibrio anguillarum. The sequence continues at coordinate 146,814 of NZ_JAHGUP010000025.1, read as the reverse complement.
CAACTGACGAAGAGCCCTGCTGGCGCGTGGCAGTGGGAGCCAATCAACATCAAAGAGGAAGATAAACCGGTTGATGTGGAAGACCCAAGCATTCGCTATAACCCCATGATGACCGATGCCGATATGGCGCTGAAGATGGATCCTGAATATCGCAAGATCTCAGAGCGCTTCTACAAAGACCCAGCATATTTCTCTGAAGTGTTTGCGCGAGCTTGGTTTAAGCTCACTCACCGCGATATGGGGCCTAAAGCGCGTTACTTTGGCCCTGATGTTCCGGCAGAAGATCTCATTTGGCAAGATCCCATCCCCGCAGGTCGTAAAGATTATGATGTGGATGCAGTAAAAGCAAAAATAGCGGCCAGCGGCTTAAGCATCAGTGAGATGGTCAGTACCGCATGGGATAGTGCTCGTACTTTCCGTGGTTCCGATAAACGTGGTGGCGCTAACGGTGCGCGCATTCGCTTGGCTCCTCAAAAAGATTGGCAAGGTAATGAGCCAGAAAGACTCAGCAAAGTGTTGGCTGTTCTGGAGAAAATTGCCGCTGATGCGGGTATTAGCATCGCCGATACCATTGTTTTGGCGGGTAACGTCGGTGTTGAACAAGCGGCCAAAGCGGCAGGCGTTAATATTACTGTGCCTTTTACTGCGGGACGTGGTGATGCAACGCTTGAACAAACCGATGTGGGATCGTTTGATGTGCTTGAGCCACTGGCGGATGGTTTCCGTAACTGGCAGAAGCAACATTACGTGGTTAACCCAGAAGAGATGCTGTTAGATAAAGCGCAACTATTACGCCTGACTGCTCCAGAAATGACCGTATTGATTGGTGGATTGCGAGTGCTCGGTACAAACTATGGCGGCAGTCAACATGGTGTATTGACAGACCGTGTTGGGGCGTTGACTAACGATTTCTTCGTTAACCTCACCGACATGAATTACACTTGGAAGCCAACAGGCCGTAACTCTTACGATATGGTTGAGCGTAAGAGCGGTAAAACAAAATGGACAGCGACTCGTGTTGATCTGGTGTTTGGCTCAAACTCTATTTTGCGCTCATACGCTGAAATTTACGCGCAGGACGATAACAAAGAGAAGTTCGTCAAAGACTTTGTCGCTGCTTGGGCCAAAGTCATGAACGCCGATCGCTTCGACGTGTTGTAAGCTATCTCCACTCGGTAATCTTGATATTAAGGCCCTCTTAGCGAGGGCCTTGTTGTGGCTAGGTTTTACTCTAAAGTTTTGATTTGTAAAAGAGTTGAGAATTGTTTTTAAAAGAAATACTTATAGGGATCAGTTATTCTATTGTAATTCCAAGTGCGCCAGTGTTTTGAAGTGCTTGAAGGTTTCGCATTGCGACAGACTTTTGCCTAATTTTTTATTAATCAGCACTTGGAAAAGATCATACAGCCCCATCGCCTCTTCATAGTCACATTTACTTAAGGCGAGGAAAAAGATCAGATAGGCTTTTTCACCATTGCCCCATTCAATTCCACGCGGTGCAGCGACGGTGTAAACCATCGAACGTTTAGCAAAGAGTTCAATTGAGTGAGGTAGAGCAATGTATTCGCCCATCATGGTTGAAACCAAACTCTCTCGCTCTTGCAGTGAAGCTCGGTATCCTTCCTCTACCAACTCAGTTGATTCAAGATGCGAGCAAACCTGCTCAAAGAGGAGTGATTGCTCAATGACGTCATCAAGGTAGAGAAATTGAGCCTTGGAAAAATACTTATCCAAAAGATAAGAGTGCGTGCGATCAACCAACACTTGTTTGCCCAGTTCTTCCAATTGATGTTGGGTAGGGAAGGGGTCAACCACAAAGCTCTGAATCTCTCTATTGGCTAAGGGCATGGTGGTAATAATGAGGTCCGCTTGCGTGGCATCAGCGGTGATCAACTGTTCAGGGGAATAAACTGTTTTCATATCCAATTGCGGATACTGGCGGCGGATGATCGCTTCTAGCCCAAGTGTTGCGGCATTACCGGCGTCGCAATACAGGAGCGCTTTTGGTGTACGGTGACCTAAATGATAATTACGTTCAAGCCCCACACCAATGTGAATTACAAGATAGCCTATTTCGTGCTGCGTCATGCAGTAACCCGTCTCTCTGATCCAGTCTGCGATGGCCGATAAGGTAATGCTGTAAGCGAGTGGGTAGTGCTGTTTGATATGTTCGGCCAATGGGTTAATTGTGGCGACATGATGTTTGACACGAATGATCATATGGCAGACGTGGTTGTGAAGATCGCGGCGTAATAGCGCATCGTCACGCACATCGTAAGGGTAATTTTGATAGATATAATCAAAGATGTGAGTGACTAGATCATCGGCTTCATGCTGTACACCCTGGCTAAGGAGTGCTTGATTCGTCGCAATTCTCGCTTGAATGTGAATCGCTAAGGCGGCAATTTCATGGTTATTGGCGGGTAGCAGCATCGGTAGCGCAGAAAATAACGCTTTGGCAATCGGTAGCGTCGTTTCATGAACATCGTTTTTAGAAAATTCGGTAAGCTCTTTGCCACACGCGAGCCTGTGCAGTGTGACGGCAGCATAAAGGGTTAACCAACGCAGCCCAATATCATTGATATAGAGTGCATGGTTGCTCAACACTTCACGAAAGCGCGCTGCAAAAATTTGCTGAGATTTATCAGGGAAGATCGTACTAATAAAGCCCAGAGCTTGTTTTGTCTCTTTTTGTTCGATGTAGATAAGCTGTGTTAAACGGGAGCGAATCGCCATTTCTGGGCCTTGGATCAGCATGCCCAAACGAGGTTTACTTTCAATCGATAAACCAAACGTGGCGAGTTGGCTGCGTACATCGGCCATATCATTTTGAATAACGGTGCGGCTTAGATTCCATGTCTCGGCCAATTCGTCAATTTTTACGCCTTGTTCTGCCGTTAATAGCAGTACTTGAATCTGGATGATGCGCTCTTTACTGGTCCTTGGAATCGTTTCTGCATTTTGCACCCTCGACAAAAAATGCTCGAAAGTTGATGGGTTGTAAATATTGAGTTGGTAACCGGAACCGCGCTGGTGGAGAAGATGCGCGCCATGGTTGACCATCACATTATTGAGCAGCGCGACATCGGTGCGTATGGTTCGTGTCGAAACATTAAGCCGTTGCGCAAGTTCGTCCTGAGTCAAAGGCGAGGCGGATACAGCATCCAACAAATGAATTAGGCGAGGGTGCGGTAGCTTGTACATCATCGATTCCCATTCCAGCATGAACAGCGCTATCTAAAAGGTAAAATGCACTAAAGGCAATAGATAGCCAACGCTTTGTTATGCCGGAGCACATGCTCCGGCGTCGGTGTTATGAATGTGCCAGTTGTTTTTGAGTCATGGCCAGCAGGGTTTTCACATTCTCGGGGCGAGTCTGTCCGGTTTTCTCATCGATGATTGAGCTATAAATGTGTGGAATGACTTTTTCGACCCCAGCATCGAGAGCGATGCGTAAGATCTCTTCAAAGTTGTCCAAATCAATACCACCCGTTGGCTCTAACCAAAAGTGGTGACGAGCACAGGCGTTGGCAACTTCTTGGTACTCAGCTTTGCATTTTAGCCCCTGCATTGGGAAGAATTTGACCGAGCTGCAGCCCATATCTTGCAACATGGCAATCGCCGTATCAATGGGAACAACCGCTTCTTCCATACCTGAATTTTTCGGGCCAGTTGAGATTTTAACCAAGCCAACAGTGCCTGATGGTGAAATCAAACCATTCACGATAGTGTGATGTTGACCTAGCGCTTGACGCGTAGCCCCCACACCAGTAAAGACTTGATTGACATGCTGAGGCTGTAGTATTCCGGCTAAAGCCGTCACCATATCCGATTGTTTGGGATCCCCTGCGCCAAGGCCAATCGATAAAGCATTCTCGATTTTTTCAGCGCACGCTTTCATATCAGCCGCAGCGCTTGCGGTATCTGGGTAATCTTTCGAGAGCATACCGACCAACACATGGCCTTGTGCGGCTTGATAAATATCAATTGCATTCTGATGAGAGCCCGCCAGCACATTGAGACATACACGGTCAGCGTAAAAATTAGGGCTTAAAGACATTCTAATGACTCCTGATTCAGTTGGTTCATGGCGCTAAGAATAAGTTCAAGTTGATGAGATGAAACACTGCGGACATCAAATTCCACCGAACCTTCATTGGATTTGTAAGCGCGGCAGTAAATCGCTGGGTTACCATTTTGGAGGCGTGTGACGGCTTCATTAGCGCTGATACCAAATTGTTTGGCATCAAAACTCACTTCTGCGCGTGCGATATCTCGGCCTGCACTGTCCCAAACCACGCGCGCGCTTATCCCTTTAATACGGTTTAACCCCTCGATAAATGGCGTCATTTTATCCACCATTTGTTGGCCAGTTTCTTGTTGGCGGCTTAAGTACAACTCAATGGCATGCGTTAGGCCTAAAATGCCTTCTTTACCGACTTTCATGGCACGGCCAATCCCTGCAGATTGCTGCTTAACCCATTCCACATATTGATGTTTCCCAATCACTAAACCGCTGGTTGGGCCTTCAATCGCTTTCGCACCACTGTAGATCACCAGATCAGCCCCTTGCTGATAATAGAGTTGTAGATCCTCTTCTGCTGCTGCATCAACAATCAACGGAAGCTGGTGGTCTTGAGCCACTTTGGCCGCTTGTGCCACGGTTAACATGCTTTTTTGCACGCAATGGTGCGATTTAATGTAGAGAATGGCGGCGGTATTGGGGGTGATTGCCGCGGCTAATTGTTCTGCGCTGCATTCATTAGCCCAACCGGCCTCAATCAGGTTACCGCCGCCAAGATTTACCATGCTGCCAACCGGGGCACCATAATTGACGTTATGCCCTTTGGGGATCACAATATCCGTTGCGATTGAGTGCGTTTTTGCATGCAGATGCTCAAGCAGATAAGGGTTACCACGCACAATGACTGCCGCGACACTCTGTGCAATTCCCGCTGAAGCGCATGAGACGACGACTGCATTTTCAACTTGCAGCAAACGAGCAATATATTGGCCAGTTTTGTTCACCAAATCGCTCATTTCAAAGTAGTTGTTCATCCCAAAACAGACAGTCTGTTCCACTTCGGGTTGCGGAGTAGAAACACCAAGAGCTGTCATACGGCCAGATGCGTTGATCACTTGTTTCAAGTGATATTTTTCAAGAATGGAAGACATAATGCTGTTGTCCTTGTTCAGTCAATACAAGCTTGCCGTCAATAATGGCAGCAAGAGGCGTAAATCTCTGTTGTCCAGTTCGATGCTGGTGATGAGTATCGGTGTAGTTAACCGACGCTTTATTGATGGTGTAGAGCGTTAAATCGGCATCATAGCCTGCAATTAAGTGCCCCTTTTTCGCTAAGCGAAGTGCTTGCGCTGCTTGACTCGTCACGCGCTCAATGATCTGCTCATGGGATAATCCGAGTGTAAAAAACATCGACATCAGGTGGGCAAGACCGTAAACCGGGCCATTGAGCCGGTTCTTACAGTAAATGTCAGAACTGATCGTATCGGGCAAAATCCCTTGTGCGATGGCCTGCTCAGCCACCTCAAAACTGAAACTGGCACTGCCGTGGCCGATATCAAGTTTCATGCCTCGAGCTCTGGCCTGTTGAACGCTGCTTTTTATTTCCCCATGACAATCAAGAATGCGGTTAGGCTTGCCATTAAAGCAGTGAGTGAGAATATCGCCTTTGCCCAGCAGAGCGACAATCTCATCCAAATCTGGCGGCGCATTACCGACGTGCACCATCAATGGAACGCAGCCGCATTGCTGTTGTAATGCTTTGGCTGCATGAAGTGGCATTAAGCCATTGTGGCCGACAACACTACCGCTCATGCGTGCTTTTAAGCCGACAATAAATTCGGGATGACGAAGCAGTGTTTGCTTTGCGCTATCCAGATCAATGTCGTTAGCATCGGCCAGTTCATTTTGGCGCAACAAGCCAATTTTCGAGATGTTAAGTAGTGCGCGCACATGGGTTGTGCATTGCGCTGCAAGCTGCGCAAAATCATCCACATCGTTTGTGCCTGTGCTGCCCGCATCAATGACAGTCGTCACGCCACCGGATACCCCAACGTTATCGGGGTGGTCGTTATAAATAGGCGAGTTCGGATAGCAGTGAGTGTGGCCGTCAATCCAACCAGCACTCACAAAAACGTCATGATCTAAATCGACGGTCTGTTTTGCCAATGAACCAGCAAGATCGCCCACCGCCGCTATTTTGTTGCCCTGAAGGGCGATATCGATACTACACCCACCCGCTTGTTGGGCATTTTTGATCAGGATGTTATACATAATTTGCATCTCACGCTCTTCGCTCATCGGCGCGAAGAGCGATTCTCAGTAGAATTTAAACCCCAGCTTGTTTTACAGTGCGATAGGAAAAAGAGCTCCTAACGCCATCGCTCCGAGAATTGCACCACCCGTAATCGGTTTACCCCACACATAGAAAATCAATGCGCCACCTAGAGAGCCGATCCCAATCGGGATAGAAGCGGCCATCGCAGATAAAATGATCAATGGTCCAAGAAAACGGCCGGAGCTATTGCCTGCACCCATCATCACATCTGCCCCGTAGGTTGAATCGCTTTGGTTGATGGTGAATTTACGTGCCAGTACAATTAAGCCACCAATCGCCAAACCAGCGAGCATGCCTGTGATTAACGAAGCGGTGAAATTTTCAAGAGGATAAACAATGCCAGCACCCAGTAATAAAGCTGGAATCCCTAAACCCACACCGGTTTGCACTGCGCCACCGATATCCAGAATGCCCACAAGCGAACCTTCAATGATGCGCGCAAACAAAAAGCTTGCACCAAAAGCGGCCACCGCACCGTACGCGCCTGTATCCATCCCTGCTCGCAGCATGGACACAAACGCCACTTCGTTAAAAGCACCGACACCGTATAAGTAGTACATGTGCGTTCCGGCAAAAACCCCGGCTGAAAGCAAGCCCACAAAGATCGGGAAAGACCAGTCGGCATACCAAAAGTTGTGTTTCATTTTTTCGTCCATGGTCAACTCCTTATTTGCCACTGATCATGAGATGGATATTTTCAAGCCACAAAGGAACTTGCATATGGAAAGCTTCGATAAATTTCATGTCGAACCCGCGGAAGAAAGCACTTAACGCAAACAGCGCAATAATCGCCGCCATCATGATCTGAGTTACTTTGTTCCAACCACTCTCTTCAACACCTTTACCAATCAAAATACCCAGCACCAAACCAGGAACGGCGTTGCCCATAATCATCTGAGCTAAACCACCAAAGATAGTGGCCCAAAAGCCCGATTTTTTACCCGCTTCAATTGCCGCTAGCCAGAAAATAACCGGCATGACGGTATTCACCAGTAAGTTTGCCGCAGGTACTAATACCTTTACCGCCGTGACTTGCAGCGCCGCAGGAACGGCCGCCGCCGTTGAGTTAAGAAACGCAACCACAATCGCACCGATAATGGCGCAAGCAATGCCCATTCGTTTTGGATCATGCAAGGTAGTGGCAAGGTCGCGGTTTTTTATCATCAGCGCCGCTGCGCCCCAGTTCGGGATGATGCGGTGGTCAACATCTTGAGTGAATGCCCCTGCCGCAACCGTTGAGGCCCAAGCATTAAAGAAGAATCCAAGCCCAAAAGAGAAGTGAGAGGCAGGGTCGCCTTCACACGAGTTCAACTCTCCCAGAGTACGAAATGCACCCATACCTTGGATAGTTGGAGCATGGAACATCCTTGCCGCGCCTACTCCAACGCCGATACCGACTAAGCCACCAATGATGATGGACTTAAAGAGAATGATAAGAAACATGTCAGGGATCCTTATAGTGACCTGTTAACGTTTGAAATCGACCTGTTCCACATCGATGTGGGTCAGGCTGACCGTAACCTCTAGCTTGACGCTGTACTGGCGTCGATCTCTTGCAAGAAAGAAGAAAAGGAATTTCTCTCGCGTTACTTTCTCTTCTGCTTGCAAAACGTTGACGTCTAACGGCTCAATCCGGAGGAGAACTTTTGCGTTATTCTTAAGCAACGTGGGTTGTACTTGGCTTAAAGCCGCAGCAAAAGCCTGCTGCTTTGTTTCGCCCTTGCCACTCACGGTTACCTTAGTGGTTAACTGCTCTTTCATGCTTTGACGCCATGCTTAGCCACAAACGCCTTCACCAGTTTTTCGCCCAGCTCTTCTTTATCCATAAAGCCGAAACCCAACACCACACAGCCTTCATTGATCGCGGTTATACCTTCCTCAACAGAGCGCATTCCATAACGGCATTGATAGCCATATTTTGTTTGCGCTGTGATAGCACCAGCGCCGCCGCTGCCGCAAAAAGAGATCCCTAAATCGGCTTGCTGCTGATGCATGACATCACCTAACTTCATGTCTGCGGCCATGCCGGGAATAACGGTCACTTCAGCGCCTGCCGCTTGAGCACCAGCTCCTACTTTTTGACCTTTGCCCATGCGATCACCAATAACGACTTTGATTACTGACATGTTGTTTCTCCTGCTGTTGGGTTTAATTCGTTTTCTTTAGCTACTTCAAAATGGACCGAAAGCAGATGCGCTTCTTCATAAGCGAGGTTCTCCATCCAACGACACACTTGCTCGGCCAAGGTGAAACAAATGGGAGAGATTTCATCAAACATCTCCATATCGAGCTCAGGCAACGATTCGCCACTAAACGAGCGCCAAACCATCGCTTTGATGTGTGTTTCGAGCATTTTTTTCTGTAGCGAATCGGGGTAGATAGCGTGTGAATTAAGCAAGGCAATGGCTCGTTCGGTGAGCGACAAACCAAGCTCTATAATCTGTGCATCATCCATGCTAATGGGTTGAGAGTTTTGCACCGTGGGATTCTCCAAATGTTTAGCTTGGAGAAGAAAATAGCGTAAAAGGGATCAAGGGTGGATAAGCCCTATTTCCACTTCCAAATGGAAATAAACCGTGGCCAGTAACATTCGCGCGGTTTTATGTGATGTGTGAAGAAGATTTATGGGAGTAAATGCGCTGAAAAGGTGATTTGAATCGCTATTTTAAGCGCAAATTCATCGTCTCTTTATTTGCTGCCTGTCACAAAATAACGGATGGTTATTTTGGTTTTATGTTTATTTTCCCAATCGAGCGTCAGGAAGCACGCAATATTAACGGAGGATAGCTTTGAGCCGAGCAAAAGTACGCATGCTGTCGGTTGCGAGCATAGGAGCGTAGTCAGCGTTTTGTGCCTCAAGCTGATAATGGTTTTTGGGGTATTGTTAATATGAATTACTATGAAGGGGGCTGTAACGGTACTTTAAAGTTGTTAAAGTGGCATCAATAGTTACATTGTAAGTCGAGAAATATGGATTTTAAGATTTTTAAATCATTGATTAAACAAGTGAAAATGGGTAAGCAGCTACCTGACGCAATCTATATTCATAAAGATGCGATGAATGCAATTCCTGACTCATTACAACATTTTATTCCTGCAGTAGCGCGAGCTGTAAATCTTCCCAGCGAACAATGGAACTTGATTAAACTGTTTAAAAATGAGTTCCGCTTATCACTGCTCAGTTATCCAGAGTTTTATAGCGATTCATACCCCGCTCTCGAGCAAAGCCTTAACGTCGATTTGAGTAAGCTCACTCACAAAGTGACCTGTTACCGTTCTTCAGATAACCCGCCGATCTTGCATCGAAAGGAAACGATGATACTACCAGATAGTGAATACTATGATCACTTTGTTGCGCTTACTCAAGAAGGAGAAAAGGCCGGTCTATATGACAATACTCGGACAATTGGTTTTAAACGATCTTGGTTAAACTTGATTGAGAAAAAAGGGTACCAGTTAGTTGAGGGTCGGTTATTGAAGGTAAATAGCGTTGCTATGAACGATGACTCTCAACGCGTTGGGATTGATCGTCATAAAACCGCAATTGTTCGCCATGAACTCTCCAGCCCTGTAAAGACTTTAGCGAAACAAGGTTATTTAGACGGGCGATTTTCCATTTTTGATTATGGATGTGGGCGAGGTGATGATTTAAGGGAGTTAGAAGCTCACGGTCTTGATGTTTTAGGTTGGGATCCTGTATTTTTTCCTGACACAGAGAAAGTCAAGTCAGATATTGTGAACTTGGGGTTTGTGTTGAATGTCATTGAGGATCAAGATGAGCGACTTGAAGCGTTATTGAATGCTTGGGATTTGACGGAAAAAATGTTAGTTGTGTCTATCATGCTAGCAAATGAGTCGTACGTTGCTCAGTTCCCACCGTTTAAAGATGGAGTGATAACGTCTCGTAACACATTTCAAAAGTATTATGTCCAAACAGAGATCAAAGGATATTTAGAATGTTCTCTACAAGAAGATATTATTACTGTTGCTCCAGGTGTTTTTTACATATTTAAAGACAAACTTGAAGAGCAACGCTACCTACAAAGTAAGTATCAAAGACATCATACCTGGCAACAACTTACCTCACCTCAGCTTGTCGAGAGTAAAGATAGGGCCAAACTTGTCATAACCCAAAACAGCAAGCTGTTTGATGACTTTTGGAATGCTTGCCTCGAGCTTGGCCGTATACCTGCAAATGATGAGTTTGAGCGTTCTGAAGAAGTAAGAAGTTTAATTGGCCCTCACAAAAAAGTATTTGGATTACTTCAGGAAATGTTTGATACTCGTGAGTTTTCTAATGCAGAGAAATCCCGAAAAGAGGACTTACTTGTCTATTTTTCTATGGGGCTATTTGACAAACGAAAACCCTACACACAACAACCTGAAAGCCTAAAACGCGATATTAAAGCCTTGTTCGATGATTATCGTACGGCAATTAATCTCGCAACAGAGCTGCTTTTTGCGATCGCAGATACCGAGCTAATGAGAGATCAGTGTTTAAAAGCCCATAATCAATTACCTGCGAGCATCCTCAACGAAGGGCATTCTCTGATTTTCCATAAAAGCTACATAGAAAAGTTACCGCTTCTTTTACGTGTTTATGTTGGTGCTGCATTGCAGATGTATGGTGAACTCGATGACGCCATTGACTTGGTAAAAATACATATCAACTCCGGTAAGCTTACCTTGACCCATTATGATGATTTCGAAAAATCAGTCCCGTATTTAGTCGAAAGAACCAAGATAAAGATGGCAGATCAAGATATCGATTTTTTTGACTATGTTGATGAATCACGTCGCCCACCATTACTCAATAAACACTTGTTGCTTGATAAGCAGAGTGAACAGTATGAAAAGCAAAAGAGCTTTGATATGAGACTATCAAAGCTCTTAGGGGCAACGGCAACCAATGAAGTCATTTTGCACCGGCAAATGTACGAGGAACGCTTGCTTCAAGCAGGAAAAACCGTCTCCGGCTTTCGCCTCAACTCTCGCTAAGCTTGTATGGAGGAAGGCTGATGCGGTAAGTCCGTCGGGCGATTTCTTCGGACATCCCAATCGCTGTTAGTACATGTGAAGCCACATTTGATAGTGCATTACACGCGGAACCTTGAGAAATCAGCCAAGGGTAAGCGCTCGCAAAGCGCTTTACTTCTTCATCAGTGTGGAATGTAACACTCCATGTCGACGGTACTACGTACTCACCGCCGTTCCTTATAAAATCAAACTGCGACATGACTTCGAGAAATTGCTTTTCTATAGGGGCCGATTTTATTGGATACGATTCTACCGCTGCCGCTAGCCCTACGATCAATGGGGTCGGGGAGGTACCGCCTCGCAACCCTGCTTCTTGGCCACCACCGTGTATAAGTGGGACTAGTTTCGAGTCTCTAGCGTCACGTACGTAAAGCGCACCAATGCCTTTCGGGCCGTAGATTTTGTGGCCTGATAACGAGAGCATGTCTATATCCATATCGTCCACATCGATATCACACTTGCAAAAACTCTGGGCAGCGTCAGTGTGAAATGGGATATTGTGTTCAAAAGCTATCGCACCAAACTCTTTTATAGGTTGAATGGTTCCAAGTTCATTATTGACATGATGGATAGAAATCAGAATGGTATTGCTCTTTAACTCTGCTGAGAGAGAAGCCGGTGAGATGCGACCATTCTGATCTGGTGATAAGTAAGTCACGTCAAAGCCGATCGTCTCGAGAAAAGCGCAGGTATTGAGAATACACTTGTGCTCTATCTCTGAAGTAATGATATGGCCTTTGTCATCAAGATGTTTGAAAGCTACACCTTTTAGAGCGAGGTTATTCGCTTCACTTGCCCCACTCGTAAAAATAATTTCACTGGGAAGTGCGCTAATCTTCTCTGCTATGATTTCTCTTGCTTGTTGGATAGCTTGATAACTTTTTCGGCCTGCTTGGTGTGCAGACGAGGGGTTTGCGAAGTTATCTTCCTCCCAAGGCTCCATCGCTTCTTGAGCGTATTGAGAGACTGGTGTTGATGCGGCATAGTCATAGTAGTTTTTCATTAGGTAACACTGAGTTTGAGGGCTGAGATTAAAAATAATATGATCATTTTTATCGTATACCTATTATGTTTTATCTTAAAGGTTATTCTCAATGAATTTGGTTTAACCTTATGAATTATATTGGATAATTATTTGTGACACTCTCTGATAAATGTAGTGGTTAGATAACGTTATAGTTTCAATCACACAATAAAATCGATCATATAGTGTCATTATTTGGATGGAAATTTTGTGAGCACTGTTTAAAAAAACAGTGTTATGTCACTTTTCGGTAAATGTGCCTAGACCTGAAGATATTAATGTGTAAGATCATCGTTTGGATAAAATCTCCAATTCAGCAAGGTAAGCACATTGAGTATCGAATCAACGTCCCTGAAATTTTCCGGACATCAGACCTTTCCTATCCGTTATGGGTGGATTTATAAGATTATTCAAGAGGTTGTGGGTGGCGAGTCCCTTTCAAGTCAATTGAATGTTGAGAAACAAATGCAATCTATGGGGATGGGGAAGAACATGGTGCTTTCAGTCCGTTACTGGATTAGAGCGCTTAACTTGGTGACTTGTGTTGATCATAAAGAACAGACTTATCAACTGACTCCTTTGGCTGAACAACTTTTTACCGTCACAAAAAGGAGTCCTGCTTACGATGAATATCTCGACAAAATTGGCACTACATGGTTATTGCACTGGTTATTACAATCAATGTCTTCAATCGGTGGTGAACTTAACGCAGCAAGGTTTTTCTTTAATTATTTCAATGGAATAAAGGTAAGGAAAGAAACGCTTGTTACAGAAATCAATGATGCTCTCGTTAACCACGAAAAGGAGTTAACAGAAGTTACTCTGAACAAAGATATTGACTGTTTTTTACATATGTATGCTCAGAAGTCACTACAATCAAGCAAGATAAACGAAGATAGCTTTGCTTCGCCTTTCACTGAACTGGGTTTGCTAAAGCAAGAAGACTCAAAAAACTATCTTGCTGAATTAGCTAAAAGACCTTCGCTTCCCATTGAAATATTTACGTATGCTCTCATCGACTTTATGCAAAGAAGACAAAGAGAAAGTAATGCTAACAGCTTGTCTTTTGATGCATTACTTAATGACGTTGGCTCTCCTGGTCGAGTGTTTCGATTATCTTCTGCTGGTTTAAGCGACAAACTCGATCAAGTCGAAATACTCACAGAGAGAAAGATTGCATGGACTGACACTCAGGGACTAAGACAAGTTCAACATTCTTTTGACGATATAAACGATGTTAAACCAGAACAGTATCTAAAGCACTATTACTATCCAGAGGACAAATAAGTCGTGACTTTAAGCAATAAATATTCAATAGCCACACGTCATCAACGTTCTACTCGAATTGATAGTGACTTAAGTACGGACTTCTTCTCTGGGTTGGTTTATCACGGCACTGCGCAATCTGCGTTAGACACTCTCTTTCGACAGTATGGTCAAACTGGTCAAAGAGTCTTTACTTTAACCGGCGCTTACGGTTCAGGAAAGTCCACTGTCGCGCTCTTAATGGCAGGATTACTTCACCCTGAGTCAACTATTCATAAGACTGCTATCCAATCAATCAATGAGCAGACTAAAGCCCTATTTGTAGAAAACACTTTCTACAAAAAAGGGTGGTTACAAATTCGTTCCGTGGGGGGAGTTAGTGGTCCAGTAGAAACCTTCTGGAAAGCAACATTAAGTGCACTCGAAGAACATCCTAATACTTGTAACACTAAGTCGCTAAAAAAGTATTACAAAGCACCGGTTAAAACAGAAAGTCAGCTTATAAGCTCATGGAAATCTCTTTTCGAAGAAGTTTCTCCACTTATCGATGGTGTTCTTGTCATTGCCGATGAAATGGGGAAAAGTCTCGAATATATTAATCGTAGTGGTGGTGATCTACACCTCTTTCAAGATATTGCGGAAGAGCTTTCTCGTTCTCAAACTCCTGTCATCTTTTTGGGTTTATTGCATCAAGCGTTCAGTGAATATGCAAAAGAACGTGGTACTAAGCTGCAAGATGAATGGGCTAAAATTCAAGGCCGCTACAGTGATATTCTGTATAACGTATCAACCGATGAGACGGTTGCACTCATTAGCAATTCGATCAAAACAACTCAACAGAAAGTTAGTGACGATCCACTTGTAAGCCGAGTCCTCAAAGCGTTAGTCGATAAAAAAGAGCGAAAGGAACTATTAAAGTCCCGTTTGGATCAGTGTGTTCCGTTACATCCATTAACGGCATTGTTACTTGGTCCGATAGCAAAGCGACGTTTTAGTCAAAATGAACGCAGTACATTTAGTTTTCTAAACTCCTATGAGCAGTTTAGTTTTCAGCTGTTCTTACAACAGACGAGTGATGCGGATGCACGTTATGGTCTGAGCGATCTTTGGGACTATCTCGAAGCGAATATGTCACATGCCATTCTAAGCTCTCCTGACGGCCATGGCTGGGCTACTGCGGCAGAAGCGATAAGAAAAGCATCAATACAAGATTTTCCTCCTCAAACAGTTCAGTTATTAAAAGCTATTTCGTTAATTACCTTGTTTGGAAAAGCGGCTAACTTGACTGCAACTGAGAGCGTTCTGCTAACAGCGACAAGTATAAATGAACCTAAGCAATTGAAAGAGAGCTTACAGCAACTTCAAAATGTTTCTTGCATTGTATACAGAAAGCATTTGTCGTCTTGGGTTGTCTTCGAGGGATCAGATCTAGATATTGCGAGCTTAGTTGAAGAGAAAGTCGAGCAGATCAATAACAGTAATGAGGCTATTGAGCGTATCGGCTTCAGTTCTCAAGTTATAGCAAAAGGCCACTACCATGAATTTGGTACACTTCGTTGGGCGACTCAAACAGTGGCGGTTCAACTTAACCAGGTTGATATTGGTAGTTTGAAAAAATCTCGTAACGGCGAATTTGCTAATTTCTTATTGCTTTTAAAAGAAGAACAAGAAGATAAACTACGTGAGTTAACACTCAATGATCAATCTCTGGTAATTGCTTGCGCTAGAAATGCTAATGAAATCATTTCATTGGCAAACGAAAAGTACGCACTAGAATTAATTAAAAGCGATAAAACCACTGGGGCCGGTCTTGCTCACGATAAAGTTGCACGAGAAGAATATAAAGCAAGATTATTCAACGCACAGTCAGCACTAGAAACCGCTCTCGCAACTGCATTTAATAGTGCGCGTTGGGTTTATAAAGGTCAAGTGTATGAAAAGGAAACAATGAGTGAAATCGCTACATTTGCAGCGGATAGCATTTTCAATCAAACCCCTAAAATTCTAAATGAGCTAGTTAACCGAAATAAATTATCAGGCACAGCTGTCTCTGCTCTCAAAAAACTCCTTGAGGCAATGTTGGAAGCTGAAGATTCTGATGAGTTAGGTATTGAAGGCTTCCCTCCGGAGAAGTCTATGTATATTAGTTGCCTTAAAAATACCGCAATTCACTCCGCAGAAGGTGAAAATGGACAACATTGGTTTAGAAATAATCTAGATAACAAATTCAATGCCGTATTCGCTGCCGCTGAAAAATTCTTAAAAGCACGCAAAGGAAATGAAGTTAAACTATCGGAAATCGGCCAACTTTGGGCTAGCGAACCGTATGGATTAACTAAAGGCGTTATACCTATTTTCCTTCTTGCATTTCTTAAATCTATGAGTGAACAGATTGCTTATTATGAAAAAGACATGTCTGGTGAGTTTGCTTTTATTGCGGAGCCTGATCGTGATTATGTTCATAAACTCATCAAAAACCCAGGTGATCTTGCGGTTAAATATATTGTTCTTGCTAAAGAAGAGCAAGAGTGGTTGCAGCATCTAGCGATATTCGCCGCTGTACAATCTAACCGTGATGTATCCAATAATATTCTATCGGTTGCAACTCCACTTGTTACAGTTATGCACAATTTGCCTCAATGGGTAAAAAATGCTCATCAAATCGTGCTGGACAACAATACAATGAATAAAACTTGCTTAAGAGTAAGAGATCTCTTTTTGCAAGCGAACGATCCACACACTTTGCTGATTAAAGATTTGAAGAAAGAATTACTGGCTTATGGCGCAAAAGACTATACAAGCCAGATTGATTTGTTAGAGGGTTGTTTTAAGGCATTGCAAGGAAAGCATGAACAGATGCTTTCTGCCATCAAAGTAAAGGTCAAAAGTATTTTCCCTGAATCAGGTGAAGAGCTTGCTCAAATGTGCCAGTTCGTAGAAGAGCATTCTGGTGACTTACGTTTAAAAGCGTTCGCACGTGAACTTGCTAAAAGTGATACCGGTTTGCTGCAATGGTTAGAGAGCATAATCCAAATTGTTACTGGGCGAGGTAAACAAAATTGGAACGAAGGTATTCTACAAACCGCGTCAAATAAAATAAGTGACTATGCACAGGATTTCTTGAGTGTCGTGAAATCACAGCATAGTAGTAACCTTTCAACCACCATGGGCAAAACAAAATTAGTGTCACTGGTTCTTGAAGGCGATGACGGCAAATTAAACTCGTTTAAGAAAGAGATACGTGCAATTGATGCGGCACAATTGCAGCCAACGATTAATGCAATTGAATCTCAGCTCTCAGGGCTTGATGATTTCCATAAAATTAATGTCTTACAACAATTATTAAGAAAGTCTCTGGAAGTGCAGGATTAAAATGACAGGTGTTACTTATGAGTGAACAACGCAAAGTCAAACATGTCCTTGGCCTCTCTGGAGGCAAGGATAGTGCGGCGCTCGCCGTGTATATGGCTAGGAACTATCCTGAACTCGATATCGAGTACTTTTTCACGGATACGGGTAAGGAGTTACCCGAAGTTTATGAGTATCTAGAACAATTAGAAATTGTTCTCGGTAAACCTATTTTGCACATCAATGACAAAAAAGGGTTCGATTATTGGCTAGAGCAACATAATAACTACCTACCTGCAGGACAGCAGCGTTGGTGTACAATTCGAATGAAGCTGGAACCATTTGAGAAATGGATCAGACCGTTTCTTGATGACGGCTATGAAGTTATTTCCTATGTTGGTATCCGAGCGGATGAACCTTGGCGTGATGGGTATCGGCCAAGTGAAAACCAAAAGTACCTCACGATCAAAATGCCCTTTGCCGAAGATGGTATTAAAAAGCAGAGTGTTTTAGATATTCTTGATAGCGCAGGACTTGGGTTACCTAAATATTATCAATGGCGATCTCGTTCAGGATGTACGTTTTGCTTTTTCCAGCGAAAAATCGAGTGGGTACGTCTTCGTGAAGAGCACCCTGAAGCGTTCGAAGAAGCTAAGTCGTATGAGAAACGTGCCGAGACCAGTGCTAACGGTGAAACTTTTTTCTGGATGGGCCCTAATGAGCCATTAGAAACATTGGAGGATCCTGAACGTATTAAGCAGATTAAGGAAAATCACGAAAAGGTAAAAGCGCGTTTTGAGAAGAAGAAACAACGAGAGCGTAAACGCCGCCTAGGTATGCATGCCATGGTTGATGAAAGCATGCTTATTGATACCTTAGATATGGATGCCATGTACGACCTTGAAGAAGGTGGTGGGGCTTGTATTACTTGCTACAAATAGTGCAATTTCTATGAATCCAAATAAAAATCTCTTTGTCAAAACGACAAAGAGATTTTTATTTATATATGTTGATAATATCAAGCAGAAACGATCGCTTTATAAAATAGCGTTTTTAAAAACGTTTTACGTTTTCTAAAAAATTCTTGAGTAGGAGTGTTATTTACGTTATTTTCTTCAAACAATTGTCTAGTTTCGGTAACTAACCAATGATCACCTAGTCCTGACTTTTCTAGGTATTTAAACGCTTCACTAAAAGGTTGATTAGATTTACTCATATTAAGACTGCCAGGTAAGGGAAACATATTACCTAAACCATTGACTATGATTTTTCTGTCTTCGTTGTCGAAGTATTTTGATTGGTTGTGTTCTGGAATATTATTTGGTTCCATATGATCTAAATGAAGTTTTTCTACTTCACTATCGCTTAATGTTTTCTTGAACTCGTTTTGTTCGATTTTTATTGAGCTAGATTTTATTAGTCTGGCAAATAGTATGCAAATTTTCACATCACTCTTATTATAAAGCCAATTTTCTAACCATGAGTCTAACTCAGATTCCAACCGTTTTGTGATGAAATCAGATTCAAGGAAGTTGATACTTTTTGATTCGATATAGTTGTTTTTTATTAAAACTACAGCATATTCTCGCGGAGTTTCTGCTGAAGGAGCTTGCATAACTAATTGCCAAATTCGTTTAGAAAGTTTGTGTATCTCAATATGAGAGGTACTATCTTTAATTAATTCACTGAAAAACTTATTTACTAGCTTAGGTTCAAAATTATGAGATATGTTTATTTCTATATATTTAAAAATGACGTTGGTCAACCCGACTAAAACACCATATTGCCCCAATGCTGCAAGTAGATGGACTAGTTTTTCTGTGTCTGTATTATTTATTGAATATTCAGATTTTAAGGCTCTTTTATTTTTACTCTTATGCCATATATCAAACGCGTGTACAAAATTTGTTGCAGCCTCGAGCGTATTGAAGTCTTTTAAAAAATCGGAATCTCCATATCTATTTCTAGAATTCAAGTAACTCGTTATTTTAATTCTGTTTTTTTCACTAGATTGCAATAGATAGTCAGTTTCACCTGAATAGAAAGACGAAAAAATGTAAGTAATTAAAGGTTTGTGAGCCTGTTTTATCCCATCAGGAAAGATAAGTTCTCCCCATTGCTCTTCTCTGCTTTCTATTATTTTGTCAATGTGGGATTCTGATTTATTTTTATTAGAAAGGCAGTATTTTTTGTAAAATTGATTTTTTATTAGATCAAGATCGTCTAAAGATAAAGCTCGATCATTTAGTACTTCAAATAATGTGTATGCATCATTTACACTGCCTGTTTGAATTACACAAAAATTAACTTCCTTCATGAACTTTTCAATTGTCTTTATTGTGTTTATTGCTTTGAGAAGAGGTTCGTCTTCACTACTTCCACTGATTTTCGTGAAATGATCGAATATCGCTTTAATCGAGTTCATGTATTGAGTGACTATAAGACTGTTATCAACTTCAATAAATTCAAGCGTTTGTTCATTCTGGCTGTCAAGTTTAATTAAACAGTTGGTTAGAGCTGTTTTAAGCTGAATATTAAAAGCACTTCTGTCATATGAAAGTTTTATGTTTTTTTCATCAAAAGAATTGATTAAAAGTGTTTTGTATTCATATTTATAATTTGATTTCCCTTCAGGTGAAGTAGGTAGATGAATGCTATTTAGGAATAATTTAAGTAATTGTTCTTGTATTTCAGCTTCATTATTAACGCTCTTTGCATCTTCAAAGCTATCAATTTTTTCTAATATGTTCTCTTTCAGTTCTTCAAAGGTTTCTTTGTCGAACTCACCGTACAGGTATGTCGCGCTAATCAGCAAGCTATCGAGTAAGCCTGATACTCTCGACCTTCTGTACAAAAGTGCCTCTCTAATAGCTAAGCGTGTAATTAAATAGCATACAAAGTTAATTAGGAATACTGTCGTATATCTTTGTTGGCCATCAATTAACTGATGAATTATGCCACTATCTTTTTTTACAGTAACAATTGAACCTGTAAAATAACTGCCTCGCTCCTCGTTTAACCAATCATTAATAAGTGTATTAATGTATTCTGGTGGCCAACGATAAGGTCTTTGGTAATGAGGGATGCTAACTAAAGCTCTATCGGTACCCTCTTCAGTGCCAAACGTTATATTATAGTAGTTTGTTATTTTTGCTTCTTTTAATTCCATATCTTCTCTCTAAGCCTTAATACTTCACTTTTTCTACCTGGAACATAGATTTCCAATTCGTCATTTGCATATAACTTTAGATACGAGTAAAAATTCTCTTGAAGGTCTTTCACTTCTTTCCTATAAGGTGCAGGATCATCTGTAAGTGCATCGTGCAGTAAACGTATGACTTGCCCGAAGCCCAAATCCCTATCACTTTTGTTTTCTATAATTTGTTTTATCAGCCACCTATACGCTTTGCTTTTTTTAAAGAGTGTAGAGGCTACTTCAAAATCTTCTCTGATATTTTCTATCTGTGCAAATGGTAAGGATGGATTAACTTCATATTCGTTAGCAAAAGATCCAGGTGGACTTAGCGGAAAATCTGAAACGAAAAGATCTTTAGATAGTGAGATAATTTTTTCTGGCCACTCCATTTGATGTTCTGAACTATTCATTAATTCGATATTTGAAAGGTACTCTTCCATATTATCAATTGTTTGATCGGTTAATTCAACGGCAGAGGTAACGATCTTATTGATAAAAGCTTTCGAAGTTTCGCAAGCGGTTATTTTGTTACAGGACTCTAGATTACTAATATCAACAAGTGCTAGGCCTTTACCTGTAAGGTTTGCACTACCATTAAAAATGATGTCTTCATCTATCTGATAAATTTTGGCATGGAGATTTGTAAGGGCTTTAACGGTGTAGCCATTGTTTACGCAATCACGTAACGCATTTAAATCGCTAGAGCCTTTGATAAAATCGAGAGGTGAGAAGCGTCCAACTAATTGTACGACTGGTTTGTTATCTGTCATTAATGAGCTCAACCAGCGAGTTGCTGGCTGAGTCATAAAAGCAGAAATAATCGTCAATCTGTTGCAATGAGGAAGTAGCGCTTCTAATTCTGCTTTAAGTTCACTATTAGAAATAAGACCCGACATCAAAAATCATCCATACTTTCATCAGAGGGTTCTTCTAAAAACTCGCTAATCACCAAACCCCATTCACGTCTCACAGAGTTTAAGTATGCCAACCGTTTATCATCAGTTGTTTCATTCATTACACGCGCAAAGCCAGCAATTGTTGTTTGCATTACTTCGAGTTCGTCGGGGCCAAGTTTACTTACCAGCTTTTTGTAAAATATGTGGTTAGTATTAAATAAAACGAGTGTTAAGCCTTTGCTCGTTGATACGTCAAAGAAGGCTTCAGAATCACGTGCCACATCCTCAATTAGGAAACGGTTTCCTGTAAGAATTAGACGTTCAGCTTTTTCTTCGGCTTCTTCTTCACTCATACCACCCACAGTTTTTAGGTGATCGATAACGTCTTTTTTATTTAACTCTTTTGGTGGTTCTTCTTTTGATTTATGTCCATGGGTATCGCGATTAGCAGATCCCTGAGTGGCTTTCGAGGCTGCACCTTCTGAAATAGTTTTAGGTTCCTCACCTTTAACCGCTTTACCTTCAACGTTTATTGTTTCTAATGATTTAGTTAGTGTTGTTACATGCTTTTTAATAACAGCGACGACTTTAAGGACTTGTAGTAGAGGATCTGAGTTTTCCTCAAGATCACGTAAATATTCTTGCTCTGTATCAAAACCGGCTTGTGTGGATATACTTTTTATTTCGTAAGGTATTAATCGAATTGCATCTTGTTTATTGTTAGTGACACCAAAGACGGCATCTAATGTCGGTGGGAAAGAGACTTCTATACCAATAAACCGTCCTTTACTTTCTCTCAGAGCGGAAGTTAAGAAAGAGTCTCGCAAAACTAACTCTCTATTCGCTCTAACAATTGAAACGCCGACATTCTTGCCACAGTGTTTTCCCCATTGAGTACCGCCTAATCTTCCGATTGTCTCTTTAAGAATTCTATTAGCAATGGTCTTTTTAACCATTGAAGTAGTCACAGTTACATCGTCTCGCTTAGGTTCCCCATTTTCATCAATATATTCGACAGAAATGACTTCCTCATCCATTTTTTCAAAAAATGCTTCACCCTTATAGTTTCCTGGAAGCTCAGGTAATGAAGTGTTCTTTTTAAGATACATGGGGTCATTAGCTTTAAATGTTTCACGGTCATAAACATCTAGCCTGTCCAGATCTGACTTACGGTAAGTGATGCTTTCGATTTTAATATTATCGTCACTGATAAAGTTGCGATACATTCTGCCCACTAAAAGTTCACAATGACGATAGATAGACTTACCTGTCTTCCAGCTGAGTCTATCAAGTTTTGACCAAATTATTAGCGTTCCAGATTCTGGCCTTTTCGTAAAAAAGGCTTTTTCATATTTTGTAGGAATAGGCATGGCGACAGGATTAGGAACTTCTTCAAGCTGTCCACTTTTCATCTCATCGACATCTAGGTAGGTATAGTGGGGTTCACTACCGTTTTGCCAACTCCAAACTTCAACACGTCTGCACTGAGATATAGATGAGTTTGGTAAACCCATACCAAATTTACCCATACCCTTTATATCTTTTCTGTGTGTTCCACCGCCAAACTGCATAGCAATACGAAGGGTGTTTGTATCCATCCCAATACCATTATCCCATAGTGAAATTTCGGATACGGTATAGTTCTTTTTCGCGGCTAATTGTTCTTCGATGAAGCCTACTTCAACACGAGTAGCTGTGGCCTGTAAACTATTATCAATTAGTTCAGCAAGTGCGTAGGCAGTATTGGTGTAGCCGTTATCCCGTAATGATTCAATAACGGTCTCAGCACTTAAAAATCGGTTACTCATTATTTTATGTCCTTTTCTGCCCACATGTCGTTCCAATAACCGAATGCGAGACTGATGCTCTGAAATTCTGGTATGTTGTCCATCACGGTATAAATATTACACTCTCGGTTACCGCCACTCTTATAACCGCGCATTGCACGACCTGCCATTTGTAAATATTGCACTAATGAGTTCATGGGCTTGGCAATAACCGTGACATTAGTTTTAGGAGCATCAAAACCAGCTGTTAAAACGTTAAAATTAACAAGAACTTGTATTTCACCGTTTTTATATTGTGCGATTTTTGCTCTTCTGCTCTCATGATTATCGTTTTTGCTATCAATAGAGGCTGCTTTAATTCCTTGGTAGGAAAGTGCTGTTGCGAGGTTAATTCCATGCTCAACAGTACATGCGAATACGATTATTTGAGAGTTTTGGTTACATTCATCAATAATGGTTTTTATAATCTTACGATTTCGTTCTACATTACTGGCTAAGGCTTTCATAGTCTCTACGCCTCCTGCATCCCTAAGTTCATAAGCGGAAATCTGGGAATGATCATAATTGAGCGATTTAAAATTAGCTTTAGCAAGGTAACCTTGCTCTACTAAGTAATCGATTGGAGAAAGATAACCAGATATTCGCATTGATACTTTATTGTTGTAGAAAAACTGTGCAAGCTTCGCATCCTCTTCAGACAATCCTATTGTTGAATAGCTACGGCCCGGTGTTGCAGTGAGTCCGACTAGATCTGCATGGAACGATTTATTAGCGATAAAGTCTTGTACCACTTCTTGAAATTTAGGTGCAACTGCCTTGTGTGCTTCGTCAAAAATAACCAAAGTGACTTTGTCTGCCAGTTCTTTGTAAAGTAACTGTAATTGTCTAGAGTCTGTTTTTTTTATGCTTAAAAACTTGTGCAGACCTGCAACAATAAAACCAGAGTCAATACCACTTAAGCTCTCATTAGAGTTTGAATAAAAACCGTATACGGATGTAGGGCGGTTGCCAACTGATTTCCATGCTTTAGTAAACTCATCATAGGCTTGGGTACATAGTTCCTCACGATCAGCTAACCAAAGAACAACATTGGTAGAGGATGCTCTCAAATGTTCACAAGCAATATTCATTGCAGTACGAGTTTTACCAGCTCCGGTTGGTAAGTGAATTAAAACTCTTTCTTTTTTATTGTTTAGGTTACTAAAAACTTGTTGACTGATGTCTTGTTGGTAAGGATAAAGCCCATAACTTGGTTCGATATGAGCAAGACTTTGAAACTCGGTGTTTTGTGCTAGTTGATTTTCATAGAGCTTAGATAAACCGATGACAGCAGCAAACTGCTCGAGATTTTCTTCAGACCAACTGATGATCGCATCATAGTGACTAGGCGTTACTTGGCTTGGTTGAAGGTTAAAGCTTGGGAATAATTCAACGATTTGCTGGTGGCTTAGTCGCTCAATAAGCTTAGTGCGTAATAGTTTTTCAAAAATAAACTCGACCTGTTTAACACTTGCAACGACTCGTGCTAAATGATTTTTATTGAAAGAACTACGCTCTATATCCTTGTTGTAATCATCAATTTCAAGTGTAAAGTTTATGGCGTTTGAGGGGATAAATTCTAGTAGTTCATCTTCAGAAAAATTTGACAGTATTTCAGTAAGCATTTTCATCCCTTAAAATTTGCGATAGGTGTACGATAGTGCAATTAAAAATGAATAGTTAATGTGATCATGACTTACTCGCGAAACTAATTGCCATTAGATTCAATAGATTACCCCACCACACAAATACCTGTAATGTTCTTAAGGTCTTAGCTGCATATCGAGCACAATCGTCCGCCAATACTTAAATTGACTATGGCTCACAGAGAAAGAAAAAACGATTGTGCGTTTTGAGTGTAAAAGCCGACAGATACAGATATAAGTTCAACTGAATTAGGTCCATATTGTAACTTTCTCATCTTTACTGCTCAACAGGTTGCACTCTAACTGTGAGCTATCTTATGAAATAAGCAGACACCTTAGATATATTCACTATTTTTCGATGAGTTGTAATTTGTCTGGGTGATTAAGCGCTTTGGTTACGGCCGAAATGAACTTGGTGAGTGTTGTTGGTAAGGCACTGAACGCGTCTTTGTGTAAGTAGATTGCCTCTAGTAGCTGTTTACCGATTTTGATTTGCGCCACTATTGCGCCACTAACTGTGAAAATTGTTCTGCATCCATACCATCACCTGAAATACATGTTTGCGGAAAGTATAAAGCATTCAGATAGTATTGAGTGATATGTTACGTTGACCTTTTTGATTTTAAATGCATCTTGTTTTTTAATTGTGGTTATAAGAATAATTAATCACTAATTAATATTATTAATTTCACTTATTCCACAGAGGGCTTTACTCTGCACTTCTGCTTCAATTTGAATGAGAAAGAAAAATATGACAGCGATTACTGATTTAGAGGTTTTACTGCAATCCATGTCACCCGAGTTGGTGGGCGGAAGTTATGTTTTTTGTACTGTGCAAGGGGCATTAGCCGATTATTTGCATTTAGAACCCGTGGCGACATTTCAAGAGCGTGAAGGGCTGACCTTGGTCGTTGAGCAGCAAAAAGCCGTTGCGGCGCAGCTCGATTTTGAATCGGTATTCAACTTAATTACGCTGACGGTTCATTCAAGTTTAGAGGCGGTGGGTTTAACGGCCGCTTTTGCAACTAAGCTAGCTTCGTATGGCATCAGCGCTAATGTGATAGCGGGTTATTATCATGACCATATTTTTGTGCAACAAGAGAAGGCAGAAAAGGCGATGGCAGCACTCAAAGAGTTCGCACAATAACGATTTCCTTGCTACCTGCAACTTCAAGTTGTTTGGTGATAAATATTCAAACTAGCATAGTTTGATGCAACCAATCGGTTAAGTGTAGAGGATAAGTGTATGAGTAATATGGTAATGAAAGTGAAGACGGCGTCTGGTCGGCAAGTGACCTATCACCGGAATTTAACGGCGCTGCGCCAGTCGTTTGACCAAGCTGGGATTCGTTACCAGTTGATTGAGACGAAAGTGGTTGCGGTTCGTTCTCCTCGCTGAATGAGTTAGCGTACGTCAGTCAATTTTTATTCAGGGATGATTGAATGTGTCAAAAGGGGAGTGGTGATGCGTTTGTTGAATATGCAGTTTTGTTTCCAAAATTGAGAAACATATTTTCGAGAATAAGCGTGTATTGATAAGAGTCTTTTCTAGGATTTATACCGAATGCCGTGATATTATCCTGCGCCCAACGGCTAAGTGGTGGGTTTATAAACCACTACTGGCCTTATTAGTAGCAGATAGTTTCATTGTTGTGGATGATGATTCTATGTAAAAAGAGACCGTATTTTGCTTGATATATTACGCGAAGTATTAGGATGGACATCTGTCGCATTCTATATATCACTCACTATTTTTAATTCGATGAAGTTTACTCGCTATGCTGCATTTGCTTCGGCTGCGAATGACATTGCTTGGTCAATTTTGATGGGCTGGTGGCCTAAAGTCATCCTTAACCTGTCGGTTGGTGCCATTAACGCATATCGATATGTGAAAGATTTTACTAACACCAGCAAAATGGTGATCAATTCTGCTGCGGCTTTGATGGCGAGCGGTATTCTTTATATTGCTTATGTGGCCGTAAGCTGCTTTATCAATAACCCCACACTTGCTGAAGCCTTGCAGTTTGGCGATCTCGCGTTAATTTTGTTGGCACTGTATATGACTGACCTGAAAAGGTTCCGTTTGCTCATGTTCTTATCGGGGTTTGTTGGTATGGCTGCCTATTTCGGTAACCCACAAATGATGATTATCAAAGCGTTGGTTATTGGCATTATGGCTTACAAGCTTTTCCGCGCCGATAAATGCACGACAGTCGCTACCCATCAGCAACAAACGAATGCATAACTGCGGGTGTGTAAACTGACCTCCGCACTTGTACAAGAGAAACATCAGGGTGGCGTCCTAAGTTGAGATTGGCGCGCTTTCTATTTATTGAGCGATAGTCATTGAGTTGCGATTGTTTAGAGCCACCTGGCAAAATCATCAATTTCTTACTTCAAAAGGAACTGAACCCGCGTCCATGTATTCCTAAATCATTAAAAAACACTAGCTTGTTATAGCAATTCAATCTAAAGCAAGAGCGCTGATACTGAGCATTTTACCCATCCTCACCATCTATCAATAGCGATTTTAACGCATCGGGAGAAGAGGGGAGCAGTCCGACTTTTAAGCCAAATGGTTTGAGTTGCCAATAGGCGACATCGTGCCAAACTTGAGCAAAACATAGTCTTGTTCGTTTGAACTAAGGTCTTCAATATCTAGGAGTTTAACCCAGTACCGTCTACTAGCGCCGCTAGGCATAATATCGTCTAGAAACTTTAACCATCCAGGTTTACCCATGTCATTAAAAAAGAATGAGACAGGGTGGTTTAGTGAAACAGCGTGAAAGTCATCTTTATCGTGATGCTCTAGCGCATAGTCGCTGAGGTAGTTGAGTTCAGTTACTCGGAAATTATGTTGGCTACTTTTAGGGAACGAGATAATACCAATATCTATCCATTCACCTTTGATAAAAGCTTGTACGGTTAGTTCTTCCATCGACAACACCCTACTTATCAATGAGTAAAGTTTTACTCTTAAAGTCATTTTCTTTCAAGTTGTGAGTAAATTGTTACTCATAATCTGTAAGTCAAAAGTTTTGATAAGCAGAATGGATGATTTCAGCGATGAAAGCTGCGATAGGAAGTGGGGCGTTAATAGTTTGTACAGTGATGCAAGTTGTTCGTAATAAATGAACAGTTACCTTGAATGAACAAAGTGGTTGAGGTGAGCTGTGGCAGTGTTACGAGGAATGTTACGAAGTGACAGAGATTAAGTGAATCTCGATGAGACTCCCTGAACCACTTAAAGCTAGATATGACAAGGGTTTAGAAAAGAAAAAAGACGCCCTAGGACGTCTTTAAACTATGATTTGGTGGGCTGGCGTAAGTTGATCTTGTTTTTTAAATTATTGTTTATATTAAAATTGTATTGATTTGATTTTTAATGGTGTACCTTTTAGTGTACCCATAAATTGTTGCTAGTTACCCATGGGCACTTCTGTCTCATTTATCTTTTTAGTTTTTATCCATGCTTATGGGCCCTGATAAAGCAGTAGCGTAAATGACTTAAAGCCAGTTTGCACCTAATCAAAAACTATTCAGACATATGTCATCTTCTTGCAACTAACTAACCTGAGAGGTGTGAATATGCCAGAGAACTACATTCGTTTGATCCGCTTTCGAGAAGTGCTAACTATGACTGGTTTGTCTCGCTCTAGTTTGTACCGCTTTATTGAAGAAAACCAGTTCCCGACCCAAGTTCAATTGGGTGGTCGTGCTGTAGCTTGGGTAGAAGGCGAGGTGCAGGAGTGGATTGCTCAACGGATCTCTAATCATCGAGTGAACTAATAAAATCTATTTTTATAATCCTTAAGCCTGCTTTCATTAATGAAGGCAGGCTTAACAATGGGGGAATTATAATCCCTTGGATTAATATTTAGATTTATTTATTTGTTCAATAGCGACTCAATGAGTTGGCTTTTTGTTAATTTTGAATCAGCGCATAACTTATTAATCTTTTTCTCTATTTCTTTATCTACTCGTAAATTTATTGATTTCTTATTTTTTACACTAAGCCTATACTTTTGTTGAGACCAAGATCTTTTCATTTTTTCTAAGAAGTAATCTTTGCTTCCAATTTCTGGTATGAAATAATTCTCTTGCCATAAGTCGAGAAGACTTAAGCATGAGTAATACTTATAATCAATATCTTCGTTATTTTTTATAAACCAAAGCTCTATGTTTGATTTTTTTAAGTATTCTATGATCCAGTTAATTTGAACTGTGTTTTTTTTATCTATCCAAGAGTAGTTGTCGTCTTTAATTGCCATGCTCCATAAGTATTTTAATCGGTCCATTTCTCTGATGGCGGAATCTTTGTTTATCGATAAAAAATATAGAAGTAAATGCTCATATATTAAATTGAAATCATGTATTATATTAGGGTTGAAATGGTCTAGTATAGACTTAGTGTTTTTATGAATGTATTTTTCTATTATCATTTCAATGAAGTTTATTTCATGATCTTCTGGAGGGAACATTAAACGATCATATTTATTGTCTAATGTTAAAAGTATGCAAAACAAATATAAACACTGCCTTTTATTGTCTTTTTTTATCCATTCTATATCAGAGGATAATATTGTTTTTTTTGTCTTTCAATTTTTAAAAAATCATTGATTGTATCTATTGTAGGACTTATACCACAACCGGTAGGGCAAAGTTGAGTATTCCTTGTTCCATATGATATATCAATTATATCTCTTTCTATTGAGGATATTTTAGATGATATCGCGTAATTATCATCGTAAATACTAAATATTTTTTTGTTAAATTTATATTCGCTGGTGTCTTTTAAATTTAACGATAGATGATATGCGACTAACTCAAATGTGTCTTTTGAAATTAAATCATATATATCATTTTCTAAATTAATTAGTGGGTTTTCCATTTTAATTTCCTTTGTTTTCATGTCAATTCTTTGTCTTTTTTTTGATTGTTTGTTGTCAGTTTGATGACTTTTTTAAGTTGATTTTGTGTAGGTTTATTGTCGATCTTTTTGTAGTTCAATTCTATGCTCTTAGGGAATTTGTGCGATGAGATGGTCATTTTCTGGTGCTATGAGACTTTCTTCGTTGATTTTTGACGTTGCGGTAATGTTTTTCCAGAGTGGCAGAGCGTGATATTCTCTCTAGACTAGCATTGGTACAGAAGGCGGGTAGCTAAAGTAATTAGTTCGATTATGTTGGTATAGTAATATAGGTCTAGTAAGCACCTTAAAAATAACAAGGTAGTTATCTTCTATGAACAAGTTAATCATAGAGGTGACTAATGAAACGTTTAATTCAAAATTCAAACCTGACTCTTTTCTATGGCGAGAGATTTTTCTCTAATCCTGTCATTAAAGAACATGGTCCATTATGCAAGGAATATTTGATTGCTATTAAGGATGTTTTAGATGTTTCTTTGGCTGAATATAATCGAGTTTACGTGCAGAGAATTGATCTTAGATATCCTGGTTATTATGAGAATTATAATTGTGGCGATATTTCTAGGTTTTTTTCTTCGTTAAAGGAAAAAATAAAATATGACTTAAAAACAAAGAATAAAATTGGTAAATGTAATTTAAGATACGTTTGGGTAAGGGAGCAACTAAGTTCAGAAAATCCTCATTATCATGTGGCATTATTTCTTAATAAAGATGTTTACTTTTGTTTGGGGGATGTTACTAAGGATAGTGGTAATTTGTCTTCAATGATAAAAGAGGCGTGGGCAAGTGCTTTAGGTATTAATTACTTTGAGGTGAGAAGTAGTGTGCATTTCCCAAGTAACTCTACTTATTACATTCATAAGGGGAAAGATTCTCATCAAGAGGAATACCGACAGTGTTTTTATCGCTTAAGCTACTTGGCTAAAGTTAATACGAAAGTCTATTCGAATGGATTAAAAAACATCTCGACTAGTCGAAAATAAAAAAAGAGGCGAGCCTCTTTTTAATGGTTACATTTAAAACCCAAATGTATATCGTAAACCACCGAAAAATAGACCAGCGACAGAGCCTACGACTTTACCTAAGATCTCGCCTGGTTTTCCGAAAATAGATCCGATATCGGAGCCAATAGATGCGCCTTGTAAAGTTGTTTCTACAATGGCTTCCCAAAGGCTTAAGGTGGTTTTTTTATTGTAGTCGCTGGCATCGTTATCTTTCCAATTATCTGCATCATTGGAAATGGTACGATTTGCCAGCATTACTCGTTTATTGTTTGGTAGTATTTCGACAATGGTATAAAGCAATTTTGATAGGTTGTAAGGCCTCTGGCGATTGACTCCATCACTGTAGCCCGCCACAAAGTAAAGAGTCTTCACATTTATCTGTGTGGCTTTATGTATACGTCTTGCTATCGAGTTTTGTTGTTTCTCCAGAAATGCCTTAGCCTTGTCCGTTGGTAGATTGTCGCTGTAGTTCCATGACTCAGGTCCTTTTAATGCAACGTCGGCTTGATTCACCGCAACGATGAGCCGTTTTTCGGCTTCATCGCCTAATTGCGGGATAACAATGTCATTGATGAGTCTCAATGGTGTTCCCAGATCGCGAGAGCCGCCATCAAGTATCACGAGAACTAAATCAATGACCAACTGACCATGGTCATCTCGTTTGTTGAGAAGCTGTTTAATGGCCTGTACGTGTTTTTTATCCTCATCGATCCCATCTCCAAGCCCTGGAGTGTCCCATAGCACGAGATTATTTAAGTGGTAACACTGAACAGATTCCGTGTGCGGATCACTATCGATGCCGACTTGAGCAACCGCCATGTCAAATAGAGCGTTGATGGTTGAGCTTTTTCCTGCGCCTGTCGCACCCGTGATCAGAATATTCAGTGATGCTTTGCGAAGGAAAGATAAGTTACTGAGCAACTTATCTTTCGTGGTTGAATCTAACGAGTTGTGAAGAATGTTATTTTCTAGAGTCGAGAATAAATCATTGGTTTTCATTGTTGTGGATCCTCTTTCAATGTTGAGATGATGAACTGGGAAAGCGCGAAGCCCCAGAACACGGTGATTATCTTTATGAACCTGTCGGTTTTCTTGATGGGGGTAACTAAGGAGCCGAGGTTAATGAAATATCATCAAAGGCTTCCGTTGCGACATAGGCGAGAAAGTTACTCTCCCATAACTGGTAGAGCTCTCGAGCATCACGGTTACCTACGATAGGATTCCATCCGTGATAGGCGGTGAAGAAATCCCCACGCTGGAAATCAAAATCTAAGCAGCGTTCTAGCTCAGGAAAGTGGTTGCCGACATAAGCAAAATCCGTGATGTATTCAATGCTCCATTGGCCATCACTAGACTGACTCAGTGCAATTTCTACCGGATGAAAACCGCCATCTTCGGCACTGTAAGAACTGTCTCGAAAGTTCATGACAACCTCTTTGCTGGTGGCCTGAACTTCACTTTTTGCTTGATGTTCAGAAAGTATGTTAGCGAGTAGGGCATGAAACGGTGTGGAAATCGGAAGATAGGTGGGTTTGAACAAAATGTTAGACATGGTTATGCCTCCTACAAAAATAAGATTCGATTAAGAAGAATCGCCTTGGGTTAGCGAATCATGGTGAGTTGAATATCTTGCAACGCTTGTTTGGCAAGGTGGCGCTCAAATGCGGCGCACCAGCTATAAAACAGGTCTAGCACTGCTGGTTGAGCTAAATCAGCAGAACCGGCATCAGGCTGGTAACACCAACGGTTAGCAAGGTGAAAGTAGAGCTCGACATCCAACGAGTCATGCCTGTCATTCTGATAAGAAAAACTGGCGATAAACGCGATGGACCACAGGGACTCGTTGTTTTCTCTCTTGAACTGTATTTCGACCGGATGTAGGCCCTGGCGAGAGCGGTAATAGTTTGGATCTCGACAGTTGAGGACTATTCGCTCTGCCTCTTGTGGGATGTCAAAGCGGCGAAGTATCGCGCTCAGCGCATGACAAAAGCTGTCAGCTAACTGGATCGTTTGATAGCTTTCCACAATCATAGCCAGCCCCTTTCTGCAAATGACACACTGCTTTTGCCAACGACCACATGGTCCAGCACACGAATATCTACCAGTGATAAGGCGTCTTTTAAGCGCTGAGTAATACGCCTATCGGCTTGTGAAGGATCCGGATCGCCAGAGGGATGGTTATGGGCAAAGATCACCGCTGCTGCGTTAACGTTTAGTGCCTCCTTTAGTACCTCTCTTGGGAAGACACTGGCAGCGTCGACCGTACCGCGAAATAGCTCCTTAAATTCAATTAGCCGATGTTGGTTATCCAAAAACAGTACGGCAAACATTTCGTGCTCATATCCAGCAAGTTTACAGCGCAAGTATTCCGTAGTGTTTTCCGTACGTGCAAAGGTTTCACCGCGCACATAACGCTGTTCAAGGATCTCTGCTGCTTCTTCCAGTACTTGATGCTCATAAGCTCGTTGCGAGAGTAGATAGCGCTGGCGAGGGAAATGAGTCATAGCCTGCTCCTTAATAATAGTGGGAAGGTTCACAGTGATGACATATATCTAAATTGGCTTTGAATATAGGTAAGGGGCTGATTTAACTATTTTTTACAGAGTCAGTTCATCCCATGGGACAACAAGACATAGGAGAACATCCCATGAGATTTTTAAAGCTAAAAGAAGTAATGAAAAAGACCGCGCTAAGCCGTTCAGCAATTTACCGCAAAATGAATGATGGCGAGTTTCCACAGTCGGTGAGCTTGGGAGAAAGGGCTATTGCCTGGGTGGAAAGCGAAGTGGATGAGTGGATGGACTCTTGTCTTAAACAACGATGATGGCGTGATTATACTGCGTCATTTACTATAGCTGAGAGTGTAAGGTGCCTGATTTGTAAATGTGAGTTCTGGTTTGAAACGGTTGATGAGAAATAAGCTGATAACATTATTTGATATGCTATCAGCTTTAATAAGTTAAGCTGTCCTTAGTTTTGCGATAAGGTCAGCTTCTGTTTTAGTAATGTGATAGGTAGACGAAGAATTCGCATATTTGAATTATCCGTTTCAACTATGGCAATCGCGTTTTCCGAATCCAATTGATAAATATCAGAATATGCCGATGCACCATTAACAAGTTGAATTGGTCCTTTCCATGTCACCCCTTCATCGAAGCTAAACCATAAGCCTAGATTTTGCCTGCCATTGCTCCCTGCAGGATTTCCTTGTGGGTTAGTAAAGAGTAAAAAATGGCTACCGTCACTTTGCTCGAATCGAGTAATAGAAGCATCAACGGTACCAGTACTGATATTGCTAAAGACGTTAGCGTTGTTAGCCTCAAGTAGGCTCCACGTGATTCCGCCATCTTTACTCAAAAATTGCTGGCGTGGGCCATAGTTCAGACCATTAACGATCTGGTTAAAATCAAGGCGTGCAGTGAGGAGTAGATCACCGTTTTGGAGTTCAACCATATCAGCTTCACTAGGTTCGAGAGTTTCTAGGATACTCGAACTCTTCCAGCGAAAGGGGATAGGGAGTGTTGAACCGGTTTGCCAGTTTGAACCGCCATCATCACTGTAAATAGACATGACGTTCAAGAAGAAACGATCAAGTACAATGGCTGGATAGATCAAGCGGCCGTTTTGACTACCACTGATATTTTGTTGTCGAGTAAGGATGATGCCATGACCAGGTCCTGGGTTGACGCTGGCATTTCCATACAAACTCATGGTGTTGCCAGTTTTAATTTTTGTCCAACCAAGCTTTTCAAGATCTTTCTCTACTTCAGGTGTTTGCTGTGCCAAATAGAAAGCATCAAACTCTACGAGGTTTTGGCCTTGCTGTGTGAGAGTAATGTTTTGCACATGCAGCCTGCCGTCAATTTGGGCATCCGCATTACCAAACTGAATGTTGTTCTCCTGCGACACTTGACCAGCCCAAATTGTGATTTGCTGACCATCAACGAATAACGTTGTGGTGCGGTGTAACGCCGAATATTGAAGTTCGTAGTCATGGAAAGAGTGTACCTTCGCGCGTTCGGATTGCAGGATAATTGGATCACTAACACCATTTAGATTAGCGACCAGACTGCCTGATTCATCAATACTCAGTGTGAAAGCATATTTTCGGCTACCATCGGCGACTTGTATCTGGTTTGCTGCACCATCAACAATTCGGATCTTAGCGTTTGATTGCCAGTCTT
Source organism: Vibrio anguillarum (assembly GCF_001989995.2). Taxonomy (GTDB): domain Bacteria; phylum Pseudomonadota; class Gammaproteobacteria; order Enterobacterales; family Vibrionaceae; genus Vibrio; species Vibrio anguillarum. Next base: position 112,098 of record NZ_JAHGUP010000025.1, on the reverse strand, counting down.
GCTGGCTATTTAGGCTGGTATTTCGGCGATACAGCTCGGAACCACCCCAACCTGCGATCTGGAAACTGCGTTCTTTAACCTGATCGGTAACATCGATAGGCGCTCGCCAGTTCCCTGACGAAACATCATAGACGCTGTAAAAAATACCATTTGGCATCCATGGTTTTATTCGATCTCCGTTTTGAGCGGCATCGGTCGGCCATCGAGCATAAGAGACAAGTACCGTGTTGGTGGAAGGATCATATATAGGCCGAGGATCCGAGAAATCAAACTCATCACTGACATTGATTTGTTCAGTGAGGTTGAGCTCGGCATCCCAAGTTATTCCGCCATCTCGTGAGGTACGAGTGATAATGTCATTGGTATTACTCAGAGCACCGGGATCTCCACTGCCCACACGTTTCTCTGCAAATGCGGTTACCATCCCTGGTGTTACGCTACTTGCTACAATGGATGGTATACGGTCTGGGCCTCTGAAGATAACGTCGCCTTGAATTTCAAACTTAATATCACGATAGGCTGCGACACCATCCGTACTTGATGAGCCATTTCCCCATACAATCATATTTTGTTTTGATACAGTTGGCTGGATGTTGTCACGAATGAGTTTGTTATCAAAATAAAAGCTAGCGGATGGGTTACTTCCTGGATGGAATACCAATTCAAATTTATGGTATTCCGTTGCTGCAGCGCCAGTGGCCAAAACAGTACGCCCAGTTTGCCCTTCAAATTCAACAACCAAGTTACCACTAGTGTCTGATGAAATGATAGGTAAGACACGATGAGTGCCGTTGGCATAATAGTTTGTGATCATTCCACCACTGAGCACTTTCATTTCTGTCGTCATCCGCCAACCGAAACTTGATGCCTGGGCCTGTTGATTAGTAGAGAGAGAATATGTCCATTGAGCTCTCCCCCCATTACCTTGCACCAACCAAGCGGACATTCCATCTGTATTGATTAAAACGCCACTGCCATTATTCGTGTTGTCTTGCATCCATCCCTGTTTGGCAGGGCTGTCAAACTCAGTATCACCCGTTGCGTTATAGTCAAAAAGTGCTGCGTTTGAGCTTGTCGCCATACCGAACATAGCAAGCATTAAAGCGGTTTTCTTTACGTTTTTGAAACGCATATCTACTCCCTTTATATTAGAATCTGTTTCCTTGTGAATCGATACGCTTCTCTGTTGTGAAGTCATCTTGATTGACAAGTCTCCATCGAATGTAAGGCTTGGAAATGTTCACATCTCCAGTTGTAGATTCTCATTAAAAAATATTTTCTTCATTAACGGTGATCGAAAAAAAATAATTTCCACAAATGTTTTTGTGTGTTGTTTAATCGATGAGACATCAACACGTTGCGGTTCTGTTCGTACTTAGATGTTTGTAGTTGGGTTAGAGAAGGCTACTGAAGTCGGAATAGAAGTGACGAAAGTGCAGTTAATGCCTAAAGGTATATAGATTTTTGGGGAGAGCTATTCCAATTATCTCTGCTGAACATTGGAATAGTGAACGATCTGGTTAATAACGGATAGGCATGTATGATCGATAGCTCAGTTGTAGAGCACGCCTTCACTGACTACAGCCAAACTTTCATATTTGGAGTTTAATACAGTAGCGGCGGCGCGATAATTGGGTTTTAGTTGCCCTAAATCATCACAATGGATTGCTTGAGCCGGATAAGACGAGGCCATTCTTAGTGCTTCATCTTCCGCGATTCCCCAACGAATGACATTGGCAACCGATTCATCCATCCCGATGTGTGCTCCCGCAAGATTGCCTCTGCTATTAACCAGTTTATTATCGATGACGCGAATGGTTTCCCCATCCAGTTCAAACTGGTTAGTCACACTACCAAGGCTAGCCATGGCATCGGTAACAATAAGAAGTTTGTCTTTAGGTTTGATTCGCTTAGCGAGTAAAAAGCTTTGTGGATGCATATGAATTCCATCAGTTATGACCGAACACCAAGCATGATCGGTATTCAATGCTGTGCCGACAACTCCGGGTTCACGACTCTCAAAAGGCGACATGGCATTAAATAAGTGGGTAAATCCATCAATGAGAGCTAACTTCTCAGTGGTTAATTGGGCTGTAGTGGCATTACTGTGACCACACGAGAGAGTAACATGATGATCCTTTAACCACTTTAGAGAATCGATGGAGAGGTTTTCAGCCGCGACCGTTACAAGAACTTTGCCTTTGGTTGGCCAGTGAAACTGTGAAAGTTGTTCGGGTGTCGGGGAATAAAACAGATCTGAGTTATGAGCGCCTTTCTTTTCTGGGTTTAACCAAGGGCCTTCTAAGTGAATACCCAATACACCCGAGACTTGATTTTCGATTGCAGCTTGAATGGCATCAAGTGAATGGTTGATGTGTTCCGGTGTTGCACTGATTAAGGTTGGAAGCAGATAGGCGGTTCCGTGAGTTCTGTGCGCTCGGCAGATCGAATCGATACCCGCAAGAGTCATGTCATTATTGAACATGACATCGCCACCACCATTAACTTGTAAGTCAATAAATCCTGTAGCGATTAATGCGTCATCAAAATGTTGATGTTCAATATCCACCGTTAGAGACTCAATAGGAACAATGGAGTGAATGCGTGAGCCTTCCCAAATCATTGCCGCATTCTCATAATACTGAACACCATCAAAAAGCCGTGTAGCTGAAATTGCCTTTAATGTCATTGTTTACTCCTTAAACTGAAATGCTGCTCCGAGTAGGCAAGCATCATAATCGCCATGAGCAGGAGTAACAGGGACGTGAAATACAGACGGTCTAGATTGAATAGCCTTGTTGAGGCGTCCAAGGTAGCCTCCAGCTAGGCCTATTCCACCGCCTAAAACAATCATATCCAGATCTAAGCATGCTTTAAGATTACAGCACAATGTGGCTACTGCTTGTACACTTCTATTGATGATCGCTTCTGCTCTTGGGTTGAAAGCTGCTTGTTGAAATAACTCAATATTGCTCATTGCCTCGATAAAAATGGCTTCGCTTTCTTTTTGAATCGCGTTACCTGAAGCTATGGACTCAACACAACCTCGCTGACCACATCCGCATAATGGGCCTTCAATAGCGACCGACATGTGACCTATGTGTCCCGCTAACCCGCTGTTTCCTTTGTGCAGCTTGCCACCAATGATGATTCCACCGCCAACACCAGTGGAAACCGTAATAAAAGCCATATTTAAGGTAGGATCTTTTAACTGAACAAATTCAAACCACGCTGCTGCTTGGGCATCATTAAGAATTGATACCGGTTTATTAGTGAGTTGCTCTAGCGTTTTAGCTAATGGAAAAGGTACAGGGAAATTAAGAGTTTCTGGATTTATAGATGTGATACCTTCTGGCGTTACATAACCCGTCGTTGAAACACCTACATAATTGATAGAAGGGATCCATTCAGTGACTTTTTCGAGGATCGCCTGAACAAACTCAATGACGTCTTGTACCACAGGGGTTGCCATTTGGTAACGCTGAATAATTATATCATCTTCTACAATCGCTAATGCTATTTTTGTTCCGCCGATATCGATGGCTAGTGTGTGCATTTCCTTTCTCCCGCTGCTTGGGTTGCATTATTAAACCATTGAGTCACTACTTCCAACCGAGTTAGTGCAGAACCAACCGTTACGGCAACCGCACCAGACTCAATCGCTTTCGCTGCTAACTCAGGCGTATTGTATCGACCTTCCGCCATGGTAAAAAAACCTGCTTCAGAAAACGCTTTCACAAGTTGGAAATCTGGAACTGTGGGCTCAATATCTCCGACATAACCTGACAGTGTTGAGCTAATAATTTCAACACCTTGTGAATTAGCCCATAATCCATCCTCGAATGTGGAGCAATCGGCCATCGCAAAACATCCAGTGTTTTTTATGGCTTGCGCAATACATTCTCGGCTTTCAGGACGTGTTCTATTGGTGGCATCAAAAGCAATGACCGTTGCGCCAGCATTCGCTAAGCCATCAACATCTGATACAAAAGGAGTGATTCGAACTGGGCTATCAGGCAAATCACGTTTAACGATACCTATAATCGGAATTGTCACTGCGGCGGATACAGCAGCGACATTATTCACACCTTCAATGCGTAGCGCCTTTGCTCCGGTTTGTTCGACGGCGATCGCCATTGCCACAATGAAATCTATTTTATCGAGTGGGCTGCCTGTTACAGGTTGTATGGAAACGACAGTTTGGCCGTTTAAAAATAGCTTTAACTCTTCGATGTTCAAAAAATTCTTTCTCACGACGGGCCTCATTTTTCTTGTCTAAAAACGTTTTTGATTCCTGGCTTGATGAACAAAAGGGCTCTGGTAACCAAATTTTGTTCGCCATCACACTTTGGGAAAAGGTGGTTTGAAAATAATCTCCACTGCAATGATAATTCATAACGAATATTTTTTTCAAACTAAATAAAATTTTTTTTTGAAAATGGTGAGACAAGGCGTAACAGGGCAGAACAAAGGGAAAAATATGAAAACCATTAACAAGATTACTATCGGATTACTTACTTTGAGTATCGCTGCTTCTGTGAACGCGGCGACGACTTTAAAGATGGGTATGCAAGCCTCTGTGGGGTCTGTGGAGTATTACTCTGCAAAGATGCTCGCTGATACGTTAGAAGAAATGAGCCAAGGAGAGATCAAACTTGCTTTGTATCCAAGCGCCCAGCTTGGTGATGATCGTGCCATGCTTCAGCAATTGACGCTGGGGGATCTCGATATGACTTATGCTGAGTTTGGTCGCATGGGTCTTTGGATCCCACGAGCAGAAGCGGTCATGCTCCCTTATGTTGCGAAAGATTTTTACCATTTACGCCGTATGTTTGACTCTGATTTCGGATTAGGTATTCGTGAAGAGATGTTGACTAAGTTTAACTGGCGAGCGCTGGATACTTGGTATAACGGTACGCGTGAAACAACTTCTAACCGCCCACTTAACTCAATTGAAGACTTTAAAGGTCTGAAATTGCGTGTACCTAATGCAAAACCTAATCTGAACTATGCGAAGCTTTCCGGAGCGTCACCGACGCCTATGGCTTTCTCAGAAGTTTACCTAGCACTTCAAACTAACGCTGTAGATGGACAAGAAAATCCCCTACCAACGATCAAAACAATGAAGTTCTACGAAGTGCAAAAGAACTTGGCGATGACAAACCATATAGTGAACGACCAGATGGTAATTATTGCCGATGCAACTTGGCAGAAACTGTCTGACGAAGAGAAAGAACTGGTTCAAAAAGCTGTGAAGAAAGCGGGTGATGCGCATACTGCATCTGTGAAAAAGCAAGAAGAAGAACTGGTTTCATTCTTCCAAAGCGAAGGTGTAACCGTGACTTACCCAGATCTGGCTCCGTTCCGTGAAGCGATGCAACCCCTTTACAAAGAGTTTGAAAGCAAAATTGGCCAACCTATCGTTGAGAAACTTGCTGCAATGTAAATGGATTGATTAGTCTATGTCTCAATGTTTTAGCTGGCCTTGTTTGGCCAGCTATGGAGTTCAAGATGTTACGTAAGATTGTCAATAATATAGAAGAAATTATCACAGTACCTTTGATGGCCTCTCTGCTAGTTGTATTAACTTGGCAGATCGGTACTCGCTGGTTGCTGAATGATCCTTCCTTATGGAGTGAAGAGCTCGCTAGAGTTCTCTTTATGTATATGTCGTTAGTCGGGTGCGCAATCGCCATCAAGCGAAGTTCACACGTAAACATTACTTTCTTTTCAGACAAACTACCTGAGAAAGTGCGGTTGTGTCTGGTTTTATCATTGGAACTTGCCGTTCTAGTTTCTATTGCTGCCATCATTTACCTTGGGTATCAGCATGTTCAAAGAAATGCTTTCTTTGAATTGATTACTCTTGGGGTTTCAATCAGTTGGATGAACTACAGTCTGCCATTAGGTGGTGTGTTTATGGTGTTCAGACAACTGGAAAAAATATTCCATATTTTTAAAGAGTTGTGTGGTTGTGCAAAACCTGCATCGATGAATGACTCGCAAATCGCTGAGAGGTAGTGACTATGGTTGGTTCAATTTTTGGCTGGCTAGCTCTGCTATTTGCAGGTATGCCCGTTGGTTTCTCGTTAATTTTTGTCGCTCTTGTATTTTTAGTATTAACCAATAGCACAGGTATTAACTTTGCTGCTCAGCAGATGATCGGTGGTATCGATAACTTCACTTTATTAGCGGTTCCTTTTTTTGTGTTAACCGGACACCTAATGAACAGTGCTGGTATTACGGAACGTATTTTTAATTTCGCCAAGTCTCTTGTTGGTCATATTACGGGTAGTTTGGGCCACGTAAATATTATGGCGAGCTTGTTATTTTCAGGTATGTCCGGCTCAGCATTAGCTGATGCTGGTGGTTTAGGACAACTTGAGATTAAGTCAATGCGTGATGCAAAGTATGACGACGATTTTGCCGGTGGTTTGACGGCTGCATCTTGTATTATTGGTCCTTTAGTTCCCCCTTCAGTTCCTTTGGTTATTTACGGTGTTGTGTCAAATACATCCATCGGCGCCTTATTTTTAGCGGGTGCTATTCCGGGTCTTTTGTGTTGTGTCGCGTTGATGGTAATGAGTTACTTCATCTGTAAAAAGCGTGGGTACATGACGCTGCCAAAAGCGACTCGTCGTGAACAGCTAAAATCTTTTAAAGAAGCATTCTTGTCACTCTTAACGCCTGTGATCATCATCGGTGGTATTTTTTCTGGCAAGTTTACTCCAACAGAAGCCGCGGTAGTGTCATCTCTATATGCTTTATTCTTGGGTCTAGTGGTATATAAACAACTTACTCTAAGCAGCTTGGTCGACATTTTAAAAGAGACGGTAAACACTACGGCAGTTGTAGCGTTAATGGTTATGGGTGTAACCGTATTTGGTTGGATCGTTGCACGTGAGCAGTTGCCACAAATGCTTGCAGATTACTTCTTAACAATCAGCGATAACCCGTTGGTATTGTTACTACTAATCAACTTATTGTTGTTGTTCTTAGGTACCTTTATTGAGTCATTAGCCTTACTTCTACTCTTGGTTCCGTTCTTGGTTCCAGTGGCTGCAGCTGTAGGTATTGACCCGGTTCACTTTGGCGTTATGGCAATTCTTAACCTAATGATTGGCATCCTAACACCGCCTATGGGCATGGCTCTCTATGTTGTTTCACGTGTTGGTGACATTCCATTCCATACATTAACTAGAGGTGTAATGCCGTTGCTAGTGCCTTTGTTTATTGTTTTGGCTCTTGTTGCAATTTTCCCACAATTCACCCTACTACTACCTCAAATGTTCTTAGGTTATGGACAGTAGTTTGGCGACTGAAAATTAAATTATTAAGGTAAATGAAATGAAAAAATTAACAGGCCTGATTGCTGCTCCGCATACTCCATTTACAGTGGACAACAAGGTTAACTTTGGTGCGATTGATCAAATTGCTGAGTTACTAATTTCTCAAGGTGTTAAAGGTGCTTACATATGTGGTACCACGGGAGAAGGAATCCACTGTTCTGTTGAAGAGCGAAAAGCGATTGCTGAACGTTGGGTAAAAGCTGCGGACGGTAAACTGGATTTGGTTTTACACACTGGTGCTTTAAGCATTGTTGACTCAATCAACTTAACTGAACACGCGGAAACTCTCGATATTTTGGCAACATCTGCGATTGGCCCTTGTTTCTTTAGACCAGGAAGCGTTGACGATTTGGTAGAATATTGCGCGCAAATTGCTGCGGCAGCGCCTTCTAAAGGCTTCTACTACTATCATTCAGGAATGTCAGGTGTAAATCTGGACCTAGAGCAGTTCTTAATCAAAGGTGAGCAACGTATTCCGAATTTGTCCGGTGCGAAGTTCAACAATTCTGATTTGTACGAGTACCAACGTTGCGTTCGTGTTTCTAACGGAAAGTTTGATGTGCCATTTGGTGTTGATGAGTTTCTCCCTGCAGGCTTAGCCGTTGGTGCTGTGGGTGCAGTAGGTAGTACTTACAACTACGCTGCACCTTTATATCTCAAAATCATTGAAGCCTTTAATCAGGGTAAACATGATGAAGTCGCTTCTCTAATGGATAAAGTGATTGCTATCATTCGTGTCCTTGTTGAATATGGTGGCGTTGCGGCGGGTAAAGTTGCTATGCAACTGCATGGTATTGATGCGGGGAATCCTCGTCAGCCAATCCGCTCTTTAACGGATAAACAGAAAGCAGATGTTATTGCGAAAATGAAAGATGCGGGATTTATATCGTTATCTTGATTCTCATCAATGAGGGGAGCGATGCTCCCTTCATATTTAAGAATCTAGAAACAAATCATCGAGATAGTGTATTAATAGATTCAGGTCTTTGATACTTTATCAGTAGCCAAAATATTGTTAAGGATGCCCCGTGAATTTGCCTAAAAACTTACTGGTTCGGTTGCGATCAAATATTGAGCCGTTAAGTAAAAAACTAAGATTGGTTGCCGACTATGTGATGGAAAACGCACATGATGTTCAGTACCAAACCATTACTGATTTAGCGCGAAATACAAAAACGAGTGAAGCGACGGTTCTGCGTCTCTGTCGAGATATGGGGTACAAAGGCTATTCAGATTTTAGAATGGCATTGGCAGTTGATTTAAGTCAGGCAGCAAACAACTCTCAACCTAAAATTGATGGTGATATATGTGATGTATCAGCACAAAGCGCAGTAGAAAGTCTCCTTGATACAGCAAAGCTAATCGACAGAAAATCATTGAAACGTATTTGTGAACTTATCCATAAAGCTCAGTTTATTGGCTGTGTAGGTGTTGGTGCATCTAGCATAGTTGGACGTTACCTTGCTTACCGTCTCGTTCGAATCGGCAAAAAAGCGATTATGTATGAGGATACCCATCTTGCCTCAATGAGTGCTGGACAGAGTGTTGTAGGGGATGCATGGTTTGCGATATCGAGCTCAGGTTCTACAAAAGAGGTAGTTCATGCGGCAACACAGGCTCATCAACGCGGTGTTCCAGTCGTATCTCTCACGAATATTAGCCATAGCCCACTTTCTTCTATTTCTGATGAAATGTTAGTGGCTGCAAGGCCTGAAGGCCCTCTCACTGGCGGTGCATTTTCTTCCAAAGTCGGTGCATTGTTACTTGTTGATGTTTTGATTAACACACTTTTAGATGTTTATCCTGAATACTCGGCATCTGTATTTGGTACTGCGGAAGTGGTTTTACCTTTAATGGATAGCTAGCGGTTACTAAAGACGTTTTAAACCCATCAATACATCGATGGGTTTTTTTAGCAATATCAATGAAATTATTCTTTATTAATAATTTTTTTATAAAATAAATCTTCAAAAATACACCTGAAATATAAATGATCACGTTGCTCACAGAACATCTGTTTAGAGCATGGATAGCAATAAAAATAAGGACAAATCAATGAACATGAAAACGCTGCTCATCTATACACCTTTGCTTGTTGTAACCACCTTTAGTCATGCTACATCAGACAATCAATGGCCTGACTTACACGCTGGATTTAAAGATGGGATTGGTGTACAAGTCGGAACAAAAATCTATGTAGGGCTTGGTTCTTTGGGGAAAGACTTTTACGCGCTTGATTTAAAAGCGCTATCCCAAGGATGGCAAAAGGTTGCTGATTTTACTGGTGCTGCTCGAAGTGGAGCGACAGCATCTGTGGTGGGGGATGATATTTATCTCTTTGGTGGTTCTGGCAAAGCGGAGCCGTCTGAACCATCGCCCATTTTGTTTGATTCGGTATATCGCTACGATACCAAGAAAGATTCATGGGAAAAAATGAACACTACCTCGCCTGTAGGACTTCTTGGTGCTTCTTCTTATTCGCCAGACAATAAACAGATCCTCTTCTTTGGTGGTTATAACAAAGCCTATTTTGATCGCTATCAGCGTGACACATCAACCACTGACAAGCAAGTAAACCCTGAATTATGGCAACGTATTGTTGATGATTATATGGGAATGAAGCCTACGGATTATAAATGGAACCGAAACGTCATTAGTTATTTGCCTGAAAAACAAGAGTGGCGTGATTTAGGTATGTCTCCATATCTCCCTAATTGTGGTAGCGCAACCGTTATTGAAGGGAACAAAGTGACTCTCATCAGTGGTGAGATAAAGCCGGGTTTACGCACCGCTGAAGTTAAGCAATATGAGTTTGGAATGGATCAACCGTGGCAAAATTTATTGCCCTTACCTGCACCTCAAACGAGCAATATCCAAGAAGGTGTTGCAGGTGCGTTTTCTGGTAAGACAAATGGAGTGACAGTGGTTGCTGGCGGAGCGAATTTCCATGGTGCAAAACAAGCATTTGAAAGCGGAAAAATGTTCGCCCATGAAGGGCTATCTAAGGCCTTTAATGATGATATCTATGTAGAAAAAGATGGCATTTGGTCAACGGTAAATCCACTTCCTGAAGGCTTAGCATATGGCGCTTCATTTACCACATCAGAGGGAGTTTTAATTGTCGGCGGAGAAAAAAGTAGTAAAGAAATAAGTTATAAGGTTTATATGTTGGTTTGGAATGGCTCTAATGCTGAAGTGATAGATTAATTAAGGAGAGTATTATGGCGATCTTATTTAAATTACTCCCTGAGCTTCCAGTAGGAATTAAACACGGAGTAGGTGGAATTATAGGTCACAAATTATATGCAGGGCTTGGTAGTTCTGGAAATGCTTTTTTTGTTTTAGACCTAAAAGATATGAATAGTGGTTGGAAGTCGGCTGCTGACTTTCCAGGAATTGCTCGAAATGATGCCACCTATACAGTCTGTGGTAACAAGCTTTATGTTTTTTCAGGTGCAGGGATAGAGGGTAATAACAGCTTTCCAACTGTTTTAATGGATGGTTATGTATTTGATAGTCAAATCAATCAATGGACTCGGTTAGAGAGAACACTTCCTACCAGCTTTCTTGGTGCATCTTGTTGTAGTATATCACCGACTGAAGTCATTTTTTTCGGAGGGTATGATAAGGATACTTTTAATAATTTCCTTTCTGATATCTCAATAATTGATGTAACAAAAGAGCCTAACAAACATAAAGAGCTTATTACTAGATTTATGTCTCAACCAATAGATAACTATAATTGGAATAGAAAGATTTGGTCATTCACACCATGTAATGAACACTGGTCTGTTCTTGGTGAAAACCCATTTAAGCCTAATTGTGGTTCTGGAATAATTCATAAAAACAATGTTGTAACTTTGATTGAAGGGGAACTGAAGCCTGGTCTGAGAAGTCTGGAGACTAAGCGCTACTTTTTTAAAGAAGGAAAACTGGAATATTCTGAGAGTTGTGCATCTATTGTTGATATAAGTAAAAGTCATGAGGGTCTAGCTGGGCATTTTCTCGGTGAAATTGACAATAATATAATTGTTATTGGCGGAGCATATTTTCTTGGTAGTCAAGACGCTTTTATAAAAGGAAATATATATGCCCATAATGGCCTCATTAAACACTTTAGTTCGAATGTTTGGGTTTTTGATGGTAAAGCCTGGGAGAATAAAGACCAATTAGATGCAGGTATTGCGTATGGCGTTTCTGCTTCAAATGGAAAAGCTATGTATGTTTTAGGGGGAGAGAATTCTAATGGTGATGCAATAACAACATGCTTATCATTATCAATGAATTGATTTTCCATAATTATGCGCCTCGCTATTAGCAAGATTAATGAATATATCAAATGTTTCAATTGAAGTTTATTACGAAGGGGATAATATTTATGCTTTCTTGGACTCTAGCTGACGCCAAATAATAAAAGGGTGCTAGAAATCCTAGCACCCAGGTAAACACGTTATAGGGGGAGTTTACCAAATTACATAAAAGTTAAAGTTTCCCTTCACTGCCACACATATGAATCTTATCCATCACGACTTGTTTCATCGCTGCTTTACCTGGAGTGATATATTTCCGTGGATCATTCGCATCCGGATGCTCAGCAAAATGCTGCTTAACAGCATTTGAGAAGGCGATTTTCAGTTCAGTTGCAACGTTGACTTTGCACACACCTAAGTCAATACAGCGGCGAACCATCTCATCAGGCACGCCTGAAGCACCATGTAAAACAAGCGGAATATCAACCACTGAACGGATCTTGTCCAGACGGTCAAAATCAAGTTTTGGTTCTGCTTTGTACAGGCCGTGGGCTGTCCCAATTGCCACTGCTAATGAGTCAATCCCAGTACGACGCACAAACTCTGCTGCCGATGCAGGATCTGTCATTAGCGCATTGGCACTATCGACGATCAGGTCATCTTCTTGCCCCCCCAAACGACCCAGCTCAGCTTCAACACTCGCGTCAAAGCGGTTGCAGTATTGAACTACGGAACGTACGATTTCTATGTTTTGGTCGAAGGCATGATGAGAGCCATCGATCATCACAGAGCGAATGCCGTGATCCACCTTAGTGCGGATATCCTGCAGATCTTCATGGTGATCAAGGTGCAAAACGAGTGGGATTGAGTGTTTATGCGCAGCTTCTTTACAGATACTAATTAGATAATCGGTACCTGCATAATCGTAAGTGCCAGGTGTGCCAGCAAGGATCACGGGAGAGCCCATCTCTGATGCTGTCTCGACGATAACCTGTACCGTTTCTAAGTTATGGATATTGAACGCAGGAACTGCATAGCCACCGAGTTGAGCACGTTTTAGCATTTCACGAGAAGATATTAGATACATAAAGCCTCCTGACTTGGTACGGGTTTAGTTTCGAATACAAGACGTCCGTTAACCCAAGTTTTTGTAATTGAGAAATCTGATTGAATCGCCACCATAGAAGCGCGTTTACCCATTTCTAAAGTGCCTAATTGATGTTGTAAGCCTAATGATTCAGCTGGGGTCAAAGACGCCATCAGCCACGCTTGCTCAAGTGGAATGTTGAGCCAGCGCTTAATGTTTTGTACTGCCGTTAGCAAGGTCAGTGTGCTACCAGCTAGACTGCCAGAATCTGTTGTGACGACCCCATCTCGCATTTGCACTTGGTATTCGCCGAGGGTGTACTCACCATCTGGCATGCCCGCTGCACACATCGCATCGGTAATTAATGTCATGCGAGTGCCACAGCAACGGTGAGCGACGTCGATGGCCGCAGGGTGAACATGACGGCCGTCGGCGATCATCTCTACATAACTGTTAGGATTAAGAAGTCCGGCACCAACCACGCCCGGATCGCGGTGATGCAAACCACGCATACCGTTGTAGCAATGGACGATGCCACATGCCCCTGCATCGAGAGCCTTCTGAACTTGATCGTAACTGGCATCAGTGTGTCCAAGCATCACTCGCACGCCTTGTTCATTGAGGTAGCGGATAGCCTTCAAAGCCCCCGTCTTTTCGGGAGCCAGAGCGACCTTAAGTAACTGGTTATCGCTATAAGAAATCCAGTCATCAAGCTCTTCAACTGATAAATCTCGAAACCATACTGTAGGGTGTGCGCCACGATTTTTCTCTGTAAAATATGGCCCTTCTAAATACGCCCCAAGAAGCTCAGCACCGTCAACGCCCTGCTGCTTACTTTTCGCAACTTGTTTTAGCGCACATCGAATCTTTGCCACTGGCGCTGTCACGGTTGTAGCAACAAAGGCTGTAACGCCAAGACTTGCAAAGTAACGTGACATAGTATTTAGACTATTATGGTTGGCATCCATGACGTCGCAGCCCTTTGCCCCGTGGACATGACTGTCAATCATGCCAGGGAGCAAACTCACTGCGCCCAAATCTATAAAATCTACATGCTGCTGAGGTTCGAATTGCTCAATAACATCAATAACTCCGTCAACATTAACGGTAATTAAGGCATCGTTAAGCCATTTATCACCATGTAATATTCGCTGAGCACGATAGCTCTGCTTCACATTAGTGTGTTGTTCAGATTCCATATTCTTCTACCGTATCCGCGATTAGCGCTCTTTGTTCTATTTCCGCAGCCAATGAAGTGATTCCTCTATACCCACATTCAACAGCTTGCTTGCGAAACTCGACCAGACTGAGTTCATCTCGTTCAAGTAACATTTCCGCTGCCATCTGCATATTGGTTCCCGTTACCACTTCAATATCGTCTCTTTCCTGACTCAGAAGTGATGCGGTACGAAATGGCGTACCTCCCAGCAAATCAGTCAGGAAAACAATACCTTCGCCAGAATCTATTTCTTCTATCGCCTCTCGAATCGCTTTTTCAAGCTGTGGTGTGGTTGCCTCTTCCGGGAAGTCGATAAACTTAAACTGAGGCTGTTCGCCAATGACTTGGAACACTGCTTTTGCTAGGCCTGAAGCGAAGCCACCGTGACCAGATAAAATTACTGCAATCATTTCAATTACCCTTATTGAGGCTGATTACTCAGCCCCGTTTATTCTGTGGATACAAGTGTTATAGGAAGCCCATAAAGCGACCAACAACACCCAGAGCGACAGTCAGGCCAATCAGTTTGAGTGGACTCCAGCCTCGCTTAACCAAGGCGTACATTGCCAGGGTGTAAACAAGAGGTAAGAATGCAGGCATCAGTTTGTCGATGACGTCTGCTTGCAGTTTTACCACCGCGTCACCCGCGGTGATTTCCGCTGTTGTTGACAGGCGAACATAGGTCGCAACTAACGCGCCGATGACAGTCATACCGACCATTGAAGCAGCGTGACCTACCTTCTTTGTGTTGGCTTTGATCACTGGGATAGCAGCAACACCCATACGGTAGGCGTAATGTGCCAGACCAAAACGAAGACCAAAGTGCACTACGTTAAACAGTACGATAAAGAACACAGCCCCCATGATTGAGCCTTGTAATGCAAGGTCAGCACCGATACCACCACAGATAGGGAGTAGGGTTAGCCAGAACATCGCATCACCGATACCACCCATGGGTGCACCAACTGCAATCTTGGTACTTTGGATACTGTTGATGTTCTGTTTTGAACGTTCCATCGCCAGTACTATACCCATAACGAATGTCACCAAGAATGGGTGGGTATTGAAGAAGCCCATGTGACCTTGCATTGCCTTAGATAGGTCCGCTTTATTAGTGTGAATCTTTTTCAGTGCAGGGAGTAAGCCATATAGCCAGCCCGAAGCCTGCATACGTTCGTAGTTGAAAGATGCTTGGAGCAGTAGTGAGCGCCATGCCATGCGGTTAATGTCCGCTTTGGTTAGCTCTGCGCCAATTTCCTTGTTTTCATATTCATCTTGAGCCACACCTGGAGCGGGTTGCACATCAGCGTTTTGGCTACGGAGGTCGAGTTCGTTGCTTACATTAGATTCCATCATCAAAGTCCTCAGCGGGTGCAGTTACTGGTGTTGGTTCGGTTTTGCGCATAAAGTCGATGATTGCCATAGCCGTTGCAACAGCAGCAATCGCTAGGATTGGTAGTTGTAGCCATGCGGCTGCAACAAAACCAAGAATGAAGTACGGGATGTAGGAATTTTTCATCATGATCTTCATCAGAACAGCAAAACCGATGGCAGGCATGATGCCACCCGCGACACCTAAGCCGTCGATAAGATCTTTCGGTAGGATTTCAACCATCTTTCCTGCGTGTTCAGCTCCAAGGTAGACTGGTAAGAATGCGCATAAAAAGTAGAAAGTACCCAGTACAGCTAATGCCATGTAGTTAACGCGTTCAATACCATTGGTATCTGCATCTTGCGCGTACTCATCACACTTAGACATGACCGCTGACATTGCCGAGAAGAGTAGAGTGATACCCATTTGCACAGCGACCGCAAAAGGTACCGCGACACCAACCGCGACATTAGGCTCAACTTTTGTGGTGATAGCGAAAGCCGTACCGACGATGGTACCGATGATGACGTTTGGTGGCTGAGCGCCTGCAAGCGGTGCAAGACCCATCCAAATCAGTTCTAGCGTACCACCGACTAAGATACCGGTTTGCAAGTCGCCTAAAATTAGACCGACAAGCGGCCCAAGTACTACAGGGCGGTGGAAGTGAGTGAGACCGTTGAATAAATCTAGGCCAGCAAAGAAGGCTAAGATGCCGAGCATCAACGCCTGTAAGAGTCCTATTTCCATGGTTGGTGTCCTTATTATTAGATAAGAGTAAAGAGGTCTGTGGCACTTTCAGTGGGTACACCTTGCATGGTGCATTTCACTCCTAGTGCTTTTAGTTTTTCAAATTCCGCCACGTCTTCAGTTCCGACTGAAACCGTTTTGGCAATTTGTTTTTTCCCTTCTACGTAGTGCATGTTCCCTACGTTGATATTGCTAATGGGTACGCCACCTTCGACCAATTGGCGGAAGTCTTTTGGTGTGCGGCATACAAGAAGAATTCGTTGACGATCAGACGCTTTATGGATGGTGTCGATGGCCTTTTTCACGTTCCAGAAACGGATGGCAATGCCATCTGCCAGCACCATTTCCATCAGGTTTTGTTGAATGGTGTCTTCAGCCACTTCGTCATTGACGACGACCACAATATTTGCATCAGCAAAACCGACCCACTGCACGCCGACTTGGCCATGAACTAAACGCTCATCAATGCGACTTAATACGATATTTGGCATGATTAATTCCTTCTAAAATTCGTTAGTTGTTCAATGGGTAAATGGTGACGCCTTGTACGACGCGGTTTACTTCACCAGTCGGACATGGGTTGTCAGGGCCAAAACCCAGCTGGAGTGATTTTTCAAACGCCAAAATTTGACAGAACAGTACGTAAGGGAAGCAGAGCCATTGATCGCCAAAACCCAATTGGCCAAGTTCAAAGACATCCTCTTCATTGAGTGCGCTTTCTGACATCGCGATGTGAGCTAGTGTTTGTTTGTCGCGACGGATTTCATTGAACAGGTCTAAATCGTACTGACGGGTGTACTCGTCGCTAGAAAATAGTTGGATCACCAGCGCGTTATCGTTGATGCTGAACTTAGGTCCGTGGCGGAAACCCAGCGAAGAATCAAAGGTGGTCATCACTTTGCCAGCGCTCAATTCCAGTGATTTCAATGACGCTTCGCGAGCAAGGCCAGCAAAACCGCCGCTGCCAAGTACAATTAAACGATCATAAGGCTGCTGAGCTATTTGTTTGATGGCTTGCGGCCACTGTTGCAGTTTGTTGTCACATAAGTGGGCTGTGGCTTCGATTCGCTCACGCCATTGTGCAGGCGTTTGATCGCTAAATAGGGTGAATGCCGACATCAACATACAGGTGAAGCTTGACGTCATGGCAAAACTGTTATCGTTTGAGCCTTCAGGCATCAGTAAGCAGTAAGCGTTATCGGCACTTTCGGCATAACGAGCCAATGCGCCTTCGCCATTACAGGTTAAAAAGAGGTGGTGGCAATCAGGAATAAGCTGGTCAACTAACGCTACAGCGGCGACGCTTTCTGGGCTGTTACCAGAACGAGCAAAGGAAACCAATAGTGTTGGTCGGCTGCTATCGAGATACTGTTCTGGATTCGAGACAATATCCGTGGTTGGAATCGATTCGACTTGGAAGCGTAATCCAGCCTGAATAAACGGAACCGCAGCGTCTCCTACGAAAGCAGACGTACCCGCACCTGTTAAAATGATTCGCAGATTAGGTTGAGCTAGCCGTGGATTTAAGAAAGCACTGACGGCATCATATTGCTGCTCTAAAATATCAGCCAATGCACGCCATAGACGCGGCTGGTGGCTAATTTCTTTTGCGGTATGAATGCCATTATGTTGCTCTAGCCATGGCTGTTCGTAGCTTAGAAATAGGTTCATTACATCGTCTCCTTGCAAACTACTACATTGGAATAACAGGCTGCGGAATAGACCTCAGTCACTTCCATGATCTTGTGAATTACAATGTCAGCGGGATGGTTTCTAATTTGTTGTTGAGAAATGGCCTTAGCCTGATTTGGCAGATATTGGCTAAGGATCGTGACTGGCAACGGACTGGCAGTTAGGTTGTCAAATAAAGCCTGCTGCGCCACTTTCACTTCTGGATGAGTCCAGTAGTAGCGAATGCGATCGCTTAAGCTGTAGCTACAATCAAGAAATTGCTGGTGGCCTTTGCTGGCGTAGTGTGAACGCCAGTAGTTAGGTTGTTCGCGCATCACTTGCTCGATGGTGTCTCGCAGGTGTGAGGCATGGTGCGTCCCTAACCACTCTTTTTCCGCTCGGTCGAGTCCATATAACGCTTCTCGCAGGGCAAACGTTAAAGCTGGGCCAACTTTTAAAATCGCAAAGTGATCACGTACAAGTTGGTGGTAAGCCTGTGGGTTTTGGTAGTCAGTGGAATGTGCTTCAAAGACGAGGTTCGGCTGGTTGTCAATCATACGGCTGAGTGATTGGGCTTTTCCACTCTCGTAGTGGTGCACGTTGTGATGGTCAAATTCAACGCCCGGTTGCACCACAAGACCAATGACGCGTGGCCATACATAGCCAAGGCCTAAGTCGCTAAAAGCTTGGTGATGAGCATCCAATGTCGCAAGCGCCTGCTCAGGCTTAGTCACTTCAATGCACTCTTCCTGCAACGATTCAAGCGCGCCGCCCGGAGTGGGTACTTCCGTTCCGACTACATAAACAGGTGCTTCACCGCCAACGCTTTTCCAAGCCCGTTCCGCAACCACACACAGCTGTGCGGCACGCTCTGCCATGAGTTCTTCAGTAAGAGGCAACTGGTCATCAGCACATGGCATAGAGCAGTCGAGGTGAATTTTCTTAAAACCAGCACAAACGTAGTCATAAATCATCTGAGCTGAATATTCCATTGCCTGGCTTGCAGACAGGTTTTGCCAACAGTTTGGGCCAAGGTGATCACCACCCAACACCACTTTATCCGCTGGGAAATTGAGACGTTCAGCTAAAGAGAGTACATGGCTGGAAAAATCTTGCGGTGTCATTCCTGTATAGCCACCAAACTGATTTACCTGATTAGATGTTGCTTCTATTAGCACCAGTTGTTGAGCTTGTGCCGCTTGTTTAATCGCAGCTTCAAGAACTAGCGGGTGCGCTGAGCAAACAGAGTAAATACCCGTTGATTGGCCTTGCTTATGCTGTTCAATTAGAGAAAGTAACGCTTTCATTTTTATTCCTAGTTAATTGTTTGATCGGCAATAATCACTTCAACACCCATCTCAATAAGCGCTCGGTGCGTTGCATGGGGAATATTGATATCGGTTACCAATACATCGATTTGGTTTGCTGCGCGGATCATGCAAAAGCTTTTGCGGCCAAATTTGCTTGAGTCCGTAACCGCAATAACTTGGCGAGCGACTTCGCACATAGCTCGGTTGACTTGTGCTTCTTGAGTGTCCGGTGTAGTCACGCCAGCCTGTAGATCAAATCCGTCCACACCCAGAAACAGTTTGTCAAAAAGGTAGGAGCGAATTTGCTGTTCCCCATGATTTCCCGTTAGTGAACATGACGCGCGGCGAAGGCTGCCACCAACCACATGGAGATCGATATTCTCTAACTTGCTAAGTTGGTAAGCGGTGTTGAGCGCATTGGTCATAACAACGAGCTGCTGCTTGTTAGTTAAATACTGAGGCATGAGACCGATAGTGGTACCTGAGTCCAAGATCACCGCCTCACCATCATTGATGAGTTCGGCTGCGGCTTGCGCGATGGACTGCTTGGCACTTCGATTGAGTTGATCTTTGCGATAAAGAGGCTGATCAAATGCAAAGTTTGGATTGAGAGTTGCTCCACCATAACAACGGAATACACAACCTTCTTTCTCGAGCAAGTTCAGGTCATGGCGAATAGTTACGGCAGAAACATTGTACTGTTCTGCAAACTCGTCCACTTTTCCTGAACCATGGTTGCATATATATGCCAAGATTTGCTGTCTTCGTTCTGCACTGGTCATCTACCAATTCCTCTTTCGTTACATTTCATTTTCTGTATGAAATGTTTCGATTTCCTTTTGATTGGTATTAAAGCAGGACGGGTTGAGGAAAAGTGAAAGCTAGATCACAGTCAGTTTTCTTTCGTTTTAAGCCTAAAAAACCTTTCGATTGACAAGGAGTGAAAGGTTAAACTTTCACTCCTTAACGAAATTTGCACTTTGCAAGTACCATGAAAGCTGACTTTCACTATTTAATAACTGAAAGAAGCAATGAATTTGCCTCAATTGATTAGGTTTCAAAATGGAACCTGCTTGAGATCACAAACTGGAACAACAATGAATTTTTATAACGCAATAACAGATAAACCAGCCGAGGTTTGGCTGGGTCAAAAAGCTACTTTATAAGCTCTAAAATGGCTTTGTGAGGGGGATAATAAGAAACTAGATTATGCGACGATTCGAACATCAACACCCAATGCTGTAAGGTGTTCAACGTAGCTTTGAGGGATACCGCTATCAGTAATTAATATGTTTAGCTGTTCTGGACGGGCAATCAAACAAAAGCTTTGATGGTCAAACTTAGACGAATCTGTTACCGCAATGACGGTTTGAGCAGCCTCTAACATTTTCCGGTTAATATCAGCCTCACCTTGATGAGGTGTCGTAATTCCTGCCAATTTATCAAACCCATCAACTCCCAAGAACACCTTATTGAACCGATAGCCAATGACTAAGTCTTCTCCACCGACACCATGAACTGAGTAGGAATTTTTGCGCATCGTGCCACCAGTCACCATAACAGTGACATTGGTTTTATTGGCAAGGTGATAGGCGATATTGATACCGTTGGTCATGACAACAAGGTCATGCTTAGCGTCAAGATGGTAAGCAATCTGCTCGGTCGTCGATCCTGAGTCAAGAATGACTTTATCGCCATCAGCAATAAGAGATGCAGCGTATTCCCCGAGCTTAGCTTTGATACTACTGTTGAGCTGCTTCTTATCATTCAATGGACGCTCAAAAGCAAACTGATTATTTAGCAGTGCACCCCCATAGCATCTTTTTACACAGCCTTGTTTTTCAAGATAATTGAGATCATTGCGAATCGTAACCTCTGAAACATTATAAAGTTCAGAAAAATGGTTAACTTCGCCTTTCTGGTGATTTTGAATGTAGTGAAGAATCTCTTCACGTCTTTGGGCTGTGGTGGTCATATGGAAATACTCCGACAAGTAAACATTTTACTCTAACTAATTTCTGCAGAGGACCGAAACAAGTGCCTTAATTCATGGTGTAACGCAGTGTCCCTCTAAGATAGGTAATTAGACTCTTCGTTTGTCTCAATGCATTCATCTTTAACTCAATCCCAACCAAAGTGGTTTTCGTATTCAGGGTATTGAATAATGGTTCCTCACGTCTCGCCATTCTCTGAAATCCTTAAGACATCGTCAATCTCGACACCGAGGTGTTCAATCTTGCTTTCGATCTTAACATTGAAGAGCGAATCTAGTGAGCGAAGGGAATGCAGTGCAGTTTATTACGCTCACTAACCTTTCTGTAAAATAAGGTGGTGTTTGATTGAAAACTAGTCCTCAGTAGGTGAATTTGGCGATAATGATTGACATAACTTTGTTCATCGACAATCACGCTTGTACTTGAGTAAGCTGAAGTGATAGCTGACGGTTGGTATGAGTAATGACGAGGATACTATGTGAATCTTGCTTTTTTGAATATTTATGCGTTCTAACAATGGGGGAGCCAGCGTTACGTTTAAATAAATATTATGCTACTGATTTTGTATGTGGGGTTAACTCCGACTGATAAATGTCCAAAAGTGTTTTAGATGGGAAGCTTATGTACAGAAGCAAAAAAAGAATGGGGAGCAACACGCTCCCCATTGTCATTTTTACCGTTGCTGGTGGTATTACTTTTCTGTGATGGCTTCACAGCCTTCAGGAACTGTGATGGTCGATATGTCCTTACCTTCCTGTTGCGCCGCTTTCACATCCATTTTGTATTGAGTGCATTTGCCGATACAGCTCTTTGGCATCACGACTACCTTGCATCGGTAGCCAGCCACGATAGGCCACAAAGAACTGTCCAACCCGAAAATCAAAGTCTAAGTTGCGCTCTAGTTCTGGGTAGTAGTTCCCCATATAAGCAAAGTCGGTGATGTGCTCAATGCTCCATTCTCCTGTCGAGGTTTGGCAAATCGCCATCTCAACCGGATGGAAGCCGCCTTCATCCGCGCTGTATGTTTTATCGCGAAAGTTAAACACCAGATAACGGCTGGTGGTCAGTGCATCATTACTCAGCAAATGAGCGGTGAGTTGCTCACTTAACAGCTTATGCAGTTTCTTTGACACAGGTAGTGTGGATGCCGTAAAGATTAATTTGGACATAGTGAGCCCTCCTTGTTTCAGGATTCAAATAAGAAATACAGAGTGAGAATTATTGGAACGTGCCGACCATCGTCAGTTGCACGTCATCAAAGACATTGCGAGAAAGGTGGCGAGCAAAGGCTTTCATCCATACCGAGAGTAGCTCTTGTACCTCTGGATGGGATAAATCGGTGCTCCCCGCATCGGGTTGATAGCACCAGCGATTAGCCAGATGAAAGTACAGCTCAGGCTCCACGGTTGTGCTGTTGTCATCGGGATAAGAGAAGCTGGCAAAGAACACCACCAACCAAGGGCTTGAGGTTGACTCTCGCTTAAACTGTACCTCTATCGGGTGCAAACCTTGTCGATGTCGGTAGTAACTCATTTGGCGGCAGTTCAGCACGAGTCTCTCGGCGTTCTCTGGGAGAGTGTATCTATTCAACAGTGCTTCCAATGACGCATGTAAAGCGTCATCAATAGAAAGCTCACCGTAATGTTGCTCAATCATAGCCATCCCCTTTCAGCAAACGAGGTGCAGGTATCGCCTGTCACGATATGGTCAAGTACGCGAACATCCACCAGCGCTAAAGAGTCCTTGAGTCTTTCGGTTATGCGTCTATCGGCTTGAGACGGTGTTGAGTCTCCAGATGGATGGTTATGGGCAAATATCACCGCTGCTGCATTCACTTCTAACACCGCTTTCACCACTTCACGTGGGTAAACGCTGGCCGCATCCACCGTTCCATGAAACAGCTCTTTAAACTCAATCAGTCGGTTTTGGTTATCCAGTAACAATAAAGCAAACACTTCACGCTCATAGCTGCCCAGTTTACAGCGCACATACTCTTTGGTGGCATTAGGGTTAGTTAGGGCATCACCACGCACGTAGCGTGTTGCCAGTATCTCAGCCGCATGCTCCAGGATTTCATTTTCCTGATAGCGTTGCTGCTTTTGGTAATCGGACGTTTTGGGATTCATTTCAGGCTCCTGTCGGAATCAATGATGGGTATTCGCATTGATGACATATGCCTGAATATTTTTGGATTAAGTCTTGTCGCGCTAAGGCTTAAAACATAGCCGTCTTTTTTACTCCAGCGCTTTATCCCATGAGGACCACAGATATAGGAGGACGTCCCATGAGATTTTTAAAGCTAAAAGAAGTAATGAAAAAGACAGCACTGAGCCGTCCGGCGATTTACCGCAACATGAATTAGGGATAGTTTCCGCAATCAGTCAGCTTGGGTGATAGATGGATTGCTTGGGTAGATAGTGAAGTTGATGAATAGATGGAAGGATGTTTGCAAGGGCGTTAATTGATGTGCTTGGTTAATATTAATAGCGCTGCTAGAAGTAGCAGCGCAGTACAATCCACCGCGGTGAATCTAGAGACTTAGCTAAATAAAAAAGTTTTAAGTTCTTCAAAGTTGCTAAGCACCAGTTGTTGCCCTTGCGGGTTAGATTTCTGAGTATGGATATCGATGTTATAGGTATCAAGCACATAGCGAATGAGTGACGCGTTGGTCTCTATGCTGAGAGCGCCATTACTCATTGCATAATCTTTTTCTATCACCGCGCGTTGTTTTTCATTTAGGCGAAGGTCGGGTATTAGCTCTACGTTCACTTTGGTATTCCAAAGTTCATCGTCACGTTTACCGTGTATCGCATTATTGTTGATATCGGGAATACCTTGTATGCGGCTTAAAACAAAATCACGATAGCCACCAGCCTGTTCACAATAAGCACGTACATGCCAGCGTAGTGGAGTACAAACAAGAGTATGCGGGGAAATAATGCGCTCAGATTGCTCACCATCTTTTAGCGATGTGTAGCAAATATCGACACGTTTTTTCTCTCGTATCGCCTGCACCAAAGGACGTAATACTTGTGGCGAAATATTGCGTGTTACTGGGCGAACCATAGTGGAATGTTCAAAGCCCATATCGAGCTCATTAAAAGTGACCGTCATATCCTCACTACGCGAAAGAATATGCAAGTATTCATCGGCATGGCCGGAGGTGAGTTTAGGGCTAAAGCTATCACTGGGTTTATAGCCTTTGAGGTACTTATCGTAAACCAAGTTGCCAGGTGAAATCTCCGCAAGATAAGTATTGATGTCTTTGGAAGCTTGTTGACGCCCGATACCAAAGCTCTGGATCAGATGGTTGGTGGTCAAACGCCCTTCCCATAAAGCAATAATCTCAATCATTCGGTATCGAAACAGCAGATCCCATCGAATTGGCCATGCACTCATTGTTAGATTCCTGTCTAGTTATTCGACATGTTCATGTATTCAGTGTTTACCTGTCGCTATTGAAGTCATATTGTTGTGTAAATTGAAAATCGTCAAGACAGTAACCAAAACAATGTAACGCATTGGTGGGTGGCCTTTATGAATTACATTAACAGCGAAAACAAACATAGTTTGTGGGAACTTGAGATTAAAGGTATCCAAGGCCCAATATTAGCTATTGATTATTTGGGACTTTATGGTTCGGTACCTGATGAAGTGCGTACCTCATTGATAAAAAAGAAAATTGTAGTTCACGGTGCTGAAGGTGAAGATTTTATTCAATGTGGTTATTGTGGCCTACCTGTAAGATATCGAGCGCGAAGCGCGACTAGCAGAGCTGCTTTCTATCACAAGCATATCCCAGAGTTAGATGAGGTTGATTGTCCATTTCATAGTGATTACAAAGGGGACTTTGTATTCTCTGAAACTGACGTGCATGAAACGCAATGGCACTTTCGTACAAAACACTTCATTGCCGGCATATTGAGGGAGTCAGGCAAAATAAAGCGCAAATCTGTCCAAGTGGAAAAGTTTGTCTTTGCAGAAAAAGGCACTTCCAATAAATGGCGAAAACCTGATATTTACTTTGAAGACACCAATGGTAATCGATTTGCGATAGAGTTGATTCAAGGTTGGTTAGACCCAGAAATAATTCATGCTCGCGAGCAGTTCTTTTTAGGGGAAAAGGTTAATCTGATTTGGTTGTTCAGTGAAGGTCGAAGCGATTCTATTTTCTATTACATTATGTATGGTACTGCCTTAGAGGCTCACCCCAAAAGTTTTGCTGAGTTTGAGAGCAAAGTGAGAGACATTCAATGTAATGCGTTTGTTTTCTCCCAAGAGGCGTTAGATAAAAGCCAAGAGAGCAGAGAGTTCTGCTTCGAAGTACATTTCCCCGAGTTTGATCTTAAATTAACAGAGCTTTTCTTAGAGATGAGCTATGGGCGCCAAATGGTGGCATTGAGTGATTTAATGTTGTCTCCAGAAAGGCTGCCATATGCAATAAATACAAAATCTGCTTTGTATGGAAAGCAACAAGAACTGTCAGTGGCTCTAGAGGAAAAGGCTCAACGAGAGTCTCAACAGGCAGTAAAACGAATCTATCAAGTGCTTGATCAGATTGTTTCTCGTGGAGAAAAGGGTGAGCTTTCTTTGTTAGCACTTACGCATTTATCAGATGAGATAAATGAATGCTTTGATTATGTATTGCAGGAGTATGATGAACGAAGCTCCCTACTTGAATTAGCTCGCCAAGCAATCGCCCGAGAATGTACTAGGCTTGAAGAGCGACAAAGGAAAGCTGAGCGTATAGACCATGCCAAGGAGCTTAGAGGATTACACCACCAAATAGTTTATGTCCGAAGAGTCCTTAATCAAGGTGTAACAGTTCCAGAGTTAACAGATCTCAGATACCACCTAGCAGATGTTATAAGCAATTATTGGAAAGTTATATCTAGTGATTTGTCTTCTCCCATCTGGCAGCGTTATTTGAACGTTCTTTTGGAAAAAATTGGTGCCCAAACAACTTCACTTGCCAAAGATCTACCGAAGCCATTGGCCATATGGAGCATCACTAATGATCTTCTCAGCTATCCACTCGAGAAACGCATGCAACTGTTCGAGACTCAAAGTTCATTGGGTATCAATATGTCACATCAACTTTCAGCATATTCTCTTCATAAATCACCGCAAGAAACTCAAGAGCTAAAAGACAAATTAGACGAGATTAAACGCCGAACTAAAGAGCAGTTTTTGAACAGGAATTGGAAGGTATTAATGGAGGGCTGGGATTCGGAATATAGCTATTTCGATACTTTTCTTCAAGCGGGAGACCTCCTTTGCATTGAGGAGCCATCAGAACTTCAAGGACATGAACAAGATTGGGTTGAAGATGCGTTAAACAACTTTGTAGGGAGCCTGGCTATCCAGGTAGATGAGCTCTACAAAGCTGCTTTTGAAAGGTCTTACGAGAGAGTCGATAGAATTAGGCTCGGCAAATTGCTGGCGTTTTGGGACTGGCTTGATCAAGGTGGATTTCTCTTCGGTCAACCAGTTTCTGCTGAGAAAGCAGTTGAACTAAGGAAATATCTGTTAGAGCAAGACTACGACGAAAGTAAGATAGGCCGTGTATAAATTTAACGCTCTTAAAGCTGACACAAAGATCAATAACACCGAGCTCTGCGAACTATTCGGTTGTAGCCCACAAGGTGGGATGCGCCGCGCGCACAAAACTAATACTTTGGTGATTGTCTCGAACCACATCAAGTTTATTTATGACGATCGTTGCCAATTTGATGCGGCATGTACTGAGTTTAGTTGTCAGGGGTTAGAACTATCACTTGCTTTGTTTAACTGGGGGCAGGACATGGTCTTTAGGAATGGAAAGCTGGTAGTTGAAGATCGGCGTCAGTACAAGCATTACACGGAGGGTAGTTACAGAGTATTGCTCAGTCGCGGGCGCAGTGGTTTGGTCATAAAGTGTGATGACCAAGAAACGTTCGAATACTTGAAACAATGTGGTATGCAAGTTATGTGATTTTTATCGCGCGTTGTTTGGGTGTTCGTTTAGTCATACAAACAAGTTAAGGAGTGGGGGGGATATGTAGGAGGAGCAATGCTTATGGCTCCGTCAAGTTGAACGGTAGGCCCTTAGAATAAGCTAGTAGCTGCCTTAGGTATATTTGTAAAATCAGGTTATACCTTCGATGACTTGTTTAAACCTGTTTCACATAACACTTTCGTACTACTCTGTTTGACGTTATGAAAGCTCCGTATGTAATGTTGTTCTTAACCTGTTGTTGCTATTGATTTTATTCGCCTTTCGGATGAAAGGTTTGGTTTAAATCATTTTTGAGTTAAACAAATGGAATTACGACGTGTTCTAACTGAGTTAAGAAAGTTTGTTGAAGATGAACATAGAGCAAACTATGAAAAGCTGTATGAAGTCTGGGAGAAACCGCTCACCCAAAAACTTACAAAAGGTGAGTCTCAACAAATTCGTTATGTCCGAAAAGAAGGTCAAAATCACCTGCTTGTTACTTTGGGCCAAAACGAGTCGAGATTTCGTGAAGGGGACATGATATGTCTTCATTTGGGTGAGCCAAGCAAAAAGAGGCATGTACAGCAAGGTACTATCGAAGCGGAAAATGAAGATGAGTGGTTGGTTCGAGTTCATCAAATAGATGATGAGAATCTTCAGGAGATTATTTCCGGTTGTTATGCTGATCCAGACACAATGGATCTAAAACCATTTTATGATAAAGCATTGGATGAAATAGCTGAGTCCAAGCGAGGTAGAGAAATAGTACTACCGTTGCTGGCAGGTAAGTTGGACACAGGCTTTATTTTTGAAGATGATTACGATGAAGCCGCTGACTTTGCCGAAGAGTGTGGTTTAAATGAGCACCAAGCGGATGCTGTAGGTAAAGCTGTTTCCGCTAAGTACCTAGCTTGTATACAAGGGCCTCCCGGAACCGGAAAAACGAAAGTAATCAGTTTGATTACAAAGTTATTGGTAGAGCAAGGTCAACGAGTATTTATGACGTCACATACTCACATGGCAATAAACAATGCGCTTAATAAAATCGCTGGTGAAAACGTTCCAGTGATCAAAGTTGGAGCAAGAGGTTGTACTAAGGGCCTTGATAAAAGTGTTAAGCATTTTGAATATGGCGATGATTGGGAGAACAAACCGGATTCTGGGTACGTAATTGGAGCTACTCCTTTTGCAACGTGTAGTGCAAGGTTAGAGCAATATGACTTCGATACAGTCATTTTCGATGAAGCAAGTCAAATCACTCTTCCATTAGCAATTATGGCAATGAGAAAGGCGAAGCGATTTATATTTGTTGGTGACCACAAGCAATTACCTCCAGTAGTACTTTCGGCCTCTGTTCTTGATGACTGCTCCATCTTTTCGCGGATGATATCTGGTAACCCTAATGTTTCAGTGATGCTTAGCCAAACATATCGTATGTGTCACGCTCTATCTAGCTGGCCTAGTCAAATTTATTATTCTGGGCGTTTAGTCTCAGCTGGCCCCAATGCTACACGCACTTTCAATCTGCCTAATCAGCCTCAAAAGTATGCTGAAGTCTTATCTGCTGAATCTCCTTTTGTATTTATTAAGTCTCCTGCAATAAATGCACGAAATGTTAATAGGCTTGAAGCTGAACTTGTAGTTGATCTTATTGAAACTGCAATTGAATCAGGGCTGAGTGCTAGTGATATAGGTGTAGTAACGCCTTTTAGGAGCCACGCTAAAGCTCTGAAATCTCGACTAGCATATAGGAAAGGTATTTTTTCGTCGGAGACTATTGTTACTGATACAGTTGAAAGAATGCAGGGGCAAGAAAGGGAAATGATCATTATTTCTCTTTGTTCTACAGATCCTCAGTATATAAGTGCTATCGCTGAGTTCTTTTTTCAAGCTGAACGCTTAAATGTAGCGATCACTCGTCCACAAACAAAGCTGATATTAGTTGGCCCTGAGATCTCTAGTTCTTTTCTCCAAGAGTCAAATGACGAGAGCTTGCTCAAAAGAGTTGAAGAATATCGTTCTTTGATTAACTCAGGATATAAATATAATAAATAGGAAATGTTATGGCACAGATGGAATCAATTACGGGCTTAGATCGTAAAGTTAGAAGGCATTTTAAAAAAGTTCTCAGTAGATTGTCAGACGAATTCATTGTCCGAGAACCATTACTGGATGAATCAAAAATTGCACCAATCGTATTGGAAGGACCTTGTAAAAGTTGGTTGATGATTGGTTGGCACGAAAAGCGGCCAAATGAAACTGAGCTTGCTAAATGGAGGCGCTTCAATTCAGATTTACTTTCTAAGGGATATCAACCAATCAAGTATCTTGCCGTAGTTGAGGAGGATTTGAAACACAAGGCAACAAATGAAGAACAGGCTGACAGATTCATCCATATCCACGATCAAAAGGGCTTTTACATAGACGGTGAGAAGAATATTGTCGACCTTTTGACAGAGTCTTCGCTTGAACAGTACTACTGGGTAAAAAAGACACTTTTCCCTGAGTCAGCAATCCATTCTCAATGTACGACCAGGAAGAGCGTTTCAAGAGTAGATAATAAAGCTAGTCTGCAACAGTTTTTCTTAGATTATGATCAAGAATTGGCAACTCGTTTTGACATGCTTGAACAAGCAGACGTAAGCGAAGAAAGTCAAGATGATTTCTCTGTAAGGCTCATTAATGGGGTTGCTGGTAGTGGGAAAACATTGATCCTGATAAATCGTGCTATAGCATTTTGTAAGAAGCACCCCGATAAAAAAGCATTACTTGTTATTCATAACAAGCCGGTCACTTCAGATATTAAGCATAAATTTGAAGAGTGGTTAGGTGGAGCCCCTTCGAACCTGAAGATCGAGACATTTCATCAATTTGCTCTCAATCAACAGAAGAAAGTTGCTAACAATTGGAGGCTCACTCCATTATTTGGCGACAAAGATATAGAACCCCTTCGTTCCCAAATCCTTTGTGATACCAATGAGAGCTACACTCAGTTGAAGTTAACTGATGGACAGATCTGGTCTGAGTTAGAGTACATCAATGAATATCTGATAAAAGATGAGAATGAATATTTAGAGTATGAACGTCAAGGCAGAGGCTTTGCTCTTCAGAAGTCGCAGCGTGTGCATATTTGGAAACTCTACGAGATGGTAGTTCAGACAATGTCTAGTCCTAAAGGATATTTACCAAGCCTTTATATTAAGGACTTAGCTTTACTCGAAGATACCTCTGTGTTGGAAAAGTTTGATCATATTTTGGTCGATGAGGCTCAGTTCTTTGCGCCTTCTTGGCTCCAGCTAGTTAAGATGTCGTTAATTTCAAACGGTGCAATATTTCTGTGTGCAGACCCTAACCAAGGCTTTCTAAAGAGCCGATTGAGCTGGAAAAGTGTTGGTTTCAATGTTCGAGGGCGAACAAAACTGCTCAATTATTCATATCGCACCACTTATGAAATTATGATTGCTGCGAATGCATTGATCGAAGGTATTGAAGATGACACTGATGATTTCGTAAAGCCGGATTTAGAAAGAATGGAGAGAGGGGTCAAACCTCAGTTAATCTATAGTCATACTCTTCAAGATGAAAAGACACGTTTTTTAAATGAGTTAAGTGAATGTTGTAGATCCGACGATATACCTCTTCAGCAAGTCATGGTGCTTTGCAGTGGTAGCTATAGTCCTTGGAGCCTTAAAAGTGATATTGAGAACACTCTAGGTAAAGGAACCGTGGTTAATTACAATGACTGGAAAGACATTAAAGATAATATCGGTGGGAAAATCCGTCTTATGAGTATTAACAGTTGTACAGGAATGGAATCAGGAGTGACATTCGTTCTTGGGGTTGGTGAGTTGATGAATCAAGCTAAAAACATTGATTTAGATGATACTGAAAGAGAGATCGCTCAACAAGAATCCCTTAGAAAACTTTATGTATCAATGACTCGAGCCGGGCAACGACTGGCCTTATTTAGTACCGAGAAACTGCCTGAACGGGTACATGAACATGTAGAGGTTTCTGGTGCTTCATTATATTGATTAGTAAGGCAGATTCAATCAGGTCTACTGGCCTGAAAACGCGGTTATATAGATGATCACTGTTAAGTGGTTAGGAAAAGAGTGGGGTTTTGTGCCTCCCACCCCTTTCTTTTTTACACCACACAATCGTATTTACGAGCTGCATTGACAGCCATACACCCTATAAGGCCGCCAGCTAATATGTACAGCAAAGAGTTCTTCGATTGGTTGCAGTGAGCCAAAAGCAAACCTGCAACAGCACCAAGGCTCGCTCCTTGTAACTGCTCACTGGATGGTTTGTCGTGTAGAACTGTGGAGGCTAAATGCTCACAGTTATTATCTAACACCCTATATTTTCTAGCTTTCTTGATCAATTGTTCTGCTTGATTAAACAGTTTGTTTTTCTTGTCTTCACTTAAATGGCTTAAGACGACTTTCACTAGTTTGCCATTTGCGTACTCTTCTAAAGCACATATCTCTACATTACCGCTTGGAGAGTTGTGAAGTACTTTCCCTTTGCCTAAGTAGATTCCGGCATGCTCCACCAGCAGCTTTGAACGATAAAGCAGGTCACCAATATTAAGTTTATTCTTCATAAATTATCCTTTTTAAATTAAAGTATTTGTATGCAATAAAAACATTGAAATGCGTAAAACGTATATCAATGCATTTAATCTATACCTATGCACTTAATTGATCAAGTGTAAATTTGTTATTGGTGGTGCAAATGCAAGAGAAAATGGTTTCTTACTCATCGATTTTGGGCGTAGTCGTCGCGAACAAACGAAAAGAACTAGGGGTTGAGCAGAGCGTATTAGCTGAGAATATGGGCCTCTCGCAAGCTAGCTACAGTCGCCTCGAGTCTGGAAAGTCAACGTTCTCAGTCGACCAGATGTTTGAATGTGCCAAAGCTCTGGGTATTGATCCTGAGGTGCTATTTCATTCAGTTGTGAATACGGTTAACAATCTTCAGGATAGTGAACAAGTCTCCGTACAAGCCCAGCTAAGAGCTAACGCAACAAAAGCTAAATCTGAAGGGGGGAGCAATGTAGGTACTTTCATTGCGGGAGCGGCCTTGGGAGCATTAATAGTTGGATTGGCTGGCAAGTCCAAATAAACGTAACGGATATCAATGTAACTGATTGTATGTCTTGGTATATTGCCGAAATTAAAAGTCAAAATGGTTAGGGTGTGTAGTGCTTCCAAGTTATCAAGATTTAATGAAGCCAGTCTTAGAGGCTGCGAAGAATGAAGAAGTTAAGCTTAGCAACGTTGTAGACTTGCTAGCGGAGCATTTCAATCTGTCAGAAGACGAGAGAACAGAGCTTCTTCCCAGTGGACGACAAGCAGCTTTTACAAACCGCGTCGGATGGGCCAAAACCTATCTAACGAAAGCAGGGCTTTTGGACTCAACAAGGCGTGGTCATTTCGTGATAACAGAGTTGGGGCAAGATGCTCTAATCAGTGGCGAAGAGATAAATAACCAATACCTTAAACATTTTGATGACTTCAACGCTTTCACTAAGCAAAAAAATGGGGATTCAAGCAAAGTCGAAGAGACAACGCTGTCTAACAATGATGCAACGCCAGACGAAGTTCTGCGCGCGGCCTATAAACAAATCAATGATACGCTAGCCTCGGAAATTCTTGCCCGTACACGTAAAGTCAGCCCCGCATTTTTCGAACAGCTACTAATAGAGCTGCTTCTTGCCATGGGGTATGGCGGCACTGGAGAGGGTATGGCTCACACCTTGGGTAAAAGTGGTGACAACGGTGTTGATGGCGTTATAAATCAAGATCCATTGGGTGTTGACCAGGTATACATTCAAGCGAAACGTTATGCAGAAGGTGCCAACATCAGCTCTAGCAATATTCGCGACTTCTTTGGCGCACTTAACCTCAAGAAAGCACAGAAAGGCATCTTTATTACTACCTCTGATTTCACTCCTTCCGCTGTTCAAACTGCAAAAGATTTAGGCATGCGCATCGTACTGATTAATGGCAAAGAGTTAGCCAAATTGATGCTCCGCTACACCATCGGTAGCCGTGATGAGCAAGTGATTTACTTAAAACGCATTGATGAAGAATTTTTCGAAGGATAATACGTCATGGCAGACTTCAGTAATTTTGATTTCCTAAAATCACACCATGATTGGCTTTTTAAACTAGCAGAGAGCGCAGAAAGAAACTTTGTCCCATTTCCAAATACAGCGTTAGTCAACGTGCGTCAGTTGGGAGAGGCTATTGCACAAACAATAGCTTCACGTGTTGGTGTTGAGTATGGTGCTAACGTTAAGCAAATTGATCTTCTCAAAGAGCTAGATTGCGTTCTGCGTCTTGATGATAACGTTCGAGATGCCTTCCATACGATTCGTAAACTTGGCAATAGTGCAACACATGCTTTTGACAGTGGTACACACAGAGATGCACTAAAAGCTCTGATGGTTGGTCATGCGTTGTCGATGTGGTTCCACATCACTTTCGGTGGCGATGCAGCTAAAGGCTTTAAGATTCAGAAGTTCGTAAAACCAGAAGACCCCTCAGACTATGTTCGCCAACTCGAAGAGCAAGTTGAGAGATTGAAAGTTGAATCTCAGCGAACAGAAGATCGTATCAGAGTCGCTGAAGAACTTAGCAAAGTTGAGGCTGATAAAGCGCAAGCAGAGAAGCAGCGCGCTGAAAAAATGGCCGAGGAAAAGGCGATTTGGGAAGAGCTTGCCGAAGAGCAAGAGAAGACTTTGTCTTCTTATCGCCTTAAGATGGATGAAGCAAATATCCTATATCGCCAAATGTTCCATTCTAAATCCAAAGCGGATCAAGTATCTGAAATTCAAAGAATTGAAAAATCTCTTTTTGAAATGGATGAAGCTGAAACTAGAGTCATTATTGATCAGCAATTGGTGGATGCCGGATGGGAAGCCGATACTGAAAATCTTCGATATTCAAAAGGTGCGAGGCCTGAACCGAACAAGAATAGAGCCATCGCAGAATGGCCCACAAAATCAGGTCCGGCAGACTATGCGCTTTTTATGGGAATGACTCTCGTAGCAACCATTGAGGCGAAAAAATCTGCGAAGAATGTGTATGGCGCAGTTGATCAAGCAAAACGCTATGCAAAAGGTATCCAGCACTTACCAAGCAACGTTGAAGTGACCCAGCACAATGAATTTTTGGTACCAGTGGTGTTTGCCACCAATGGCCGTGCGTATTTAAAACAGCTAAAGCAAGAAAGCGGTATTTGGTTTTTAGACGTCAGAGACAGTACCAATCGTAGAAAAGCCCTCAAAGGCTGGTACACCCCCCCCGAGCTAAAAGAATACTTGCGTCAAACACCTCAAAAAGCCAACGCAGAGTTGGATGAAATGGGTTTTGAGTACGAGTTAAAGCTCCGTGACTATCAAAAAGCAGCCATCCTCTCTGTAGAAAAAGCGATCAAAGATGGAGAAGAAAAGGCGCTGGTGGCAATGGCAACGGGAACGGGTAAGACAAAAACCTGTATAGCCTTGGTATATAGACTGCTGAAAGCACAACGTTTTCGTCGAATTCTGTTCTTGGTCGATAGAAGTGCTTTGGGCGTTCAAGCCTCGGTAGATTTTGGTGAAGTGCGAATGGAAAACCTCAATACTTTCGCAGACACCTTCGAAGTGATGGGCATGGAGCCGGATAAGGCCCCGAAAGCCGTACCTGATGACGACACCAAAGTACATGTAGCGACAGTGCAGGGCTTGGTGAAGCGCATCATGTACCCATCAGAAAATGCTTCAAAACCAGGTGTAGGTCAGTACGATTGTATCGTGGTCGATGAGTGCCACCGTGGATATTTGCTTGACCGAGAACTCAGCGATACTGAGATTAAGTTTCGGGACCAAAAAGACTATATGTCCAAGTACCGAGCTGTTATCGAATATTTTGATGCCTTTAAAGTGGGTTTGACCGCTACACCTGCGATTCACACAGTCGATATATTCGGTGAGCCAGTATTCTCTTACAGCTATACCGAAGCTGTGATTGATGGGTACTTAGTCGATCACTCACCGCCTGTTCGTATTCACACCAAGTTAAATACGGAAGGAATCAACTATCAGGTTAACGAAGAAGTTCAAGTTTATGATCCGCAAACTCAGCAGCTTGATTTGATTCATACGCCAGATGAGTTGGATTTTGATGTTTCGGATTTTAATAGAAAAGTAATCGCCCCAGAGTTCACCAAAGTGATCTGTAAGTGGCTAATCGAAAGCGATTCTCTAAACCCGTACTCACAAGAAAAGTCATTGATTTTCTGTGTAACAGACCGCCACGCAGATGAAGTCGTAGAAGCATTAAAACAAGCGTGTGAAGACTACCACGGCGAAGTTGAAGATGAGGCAATTCAGAAAATTACGGGTGCCTCGGATAAGCCGCTGGAAAAAATACGTTTGTTCAAAAATGACCGCTTACCGAATATTGCCGTAACCGTGGATTTGTTAACGACGGGTGTCGATGTGCCGAGCATCTGCAACCTAGTGTTCTTGCGACGTGTCAACAGCCGCATCTTGTTCGAGCAAATGCTTGGTCGAGCTACGCGCCGTTGTGATGAGATAGGTAAAGAGCGATTCCGCATCTACGATGCTGTAGATATCTACAAACAGCTTGAGAAAGTGAACACAATGAAACCTGTTGTGACCAAGGTCGACATTACCTTCTCTGAGTTGGAGCAAGAGATCACCAAGGGGGCGGATACCAAACTGCAAGAGCTGGCTAAAGATCAATTTCTTGCCAAACTGCAAAGCAAAAAGAACCACTTAACACCACTTCAACAGGATGAATTTGAGCGAATCGTTGGCAAGCCGCCGAAAGAGTTCGCCAAAGAACTGAAAGCAATGAACACAGAAGATGTGGCGAGTTGGTTTGTTAGCCATCCTGGCTTAGGCGAGCTTCTTGATATGAAAGTGCAGGGCGGCAGTGGTCGAAACAAAATAGTGATATCAGACAAGCCTGATGATGTCACTGGCACATCAACGGGCTATGGCAGCGGTCAGAAACCAGAGGACTATTTGAAATCCTTTGCTGCATTCGTAAACGCAAACAGCAACCGAATGGTAGCACTACAAACGGTTATCCAAAGACCATGGGAGCTGACACGAACTGACCTCAAGCAACTCGTTGTAGAGTTGGAAAAAAACGAATTTAGAGAGGAAGAGCTAAAAGTAGCGTGGAAAGAAGTTAAAAACGAGGACATCGCCGCCCGAATTATTGGTTTTATTCGACAAGCCGCAATTGGTGAGGCCCTTATTCCGTATGAGCAACGTGTTGATAATGCCTTGCAGAAAATACTTGCGAGTCGTGCCTGGAAAACGCCACAACGAGAGTGGTTGGAAACTATCGCCGCCCAGATGAAAGCCAACATCGTTGTTGACGAGTCTAACCTCAACGAAGGCATTTTTAAGCAACGCCTTGGTGGTCTCCAACGAGCGAACAAGCTTTTCGAACAGCCCGTAGTTGATGTCCTCGCGCAATTTAACCGTGCTATTTGGTCGGATGATGACCGTAAAGAAACCGCATAATCGGTTACAATACCCAACAATTTAAATGAACTAAGAACAACGATGAGCACACAAGACTTAATCAACAAACTTTGGAGCCTTTGTCATTTACTACGTGACGATGGTGTTACTTACAATGAATACCTTAACGAGCTGACATTCCTCGTTTTCTTGAAAATGGTAGAAGAAACAGGTCAAGAAAAGCTGATCCCCGAGGGGTACCGTTGGGCAGACATTGAAAACTTCAATGCTGCGACTCGCCTTGAAGAATACAAAAAGTTGCTGGTTCATTTGGGCTCGCACGGTTCACTTATCACTAAAGCAATTTTCAACAACGCTTCAACCTGTATTCGTAAACCAGCCACACTGACAAAGCTGGTCACAGAGATAGACAAGCTTGACTGGTACTCGGCTAAGCAAGAAGGCTTGGGCGACATGTACGAAGGCTTGCTTGAAATCAACGCGAGCGAGAAAAAATCAGGGGCAGGCCAGTACTTTACCCCTCGTGTATTGATTGAGGTAATGGTTGAGCTAATGAAGCCAACCCCAAGAGATAAACGTCAAAATCAAAAAGGTGACGTTATCGTTGACCCTACAGCGGGCACTGGCGGCTTTTTGATTGCCGCCCATCAATACATGGAGAATAATTTCGATGTGATGGGGCTGGATGAAGCTGATTACGACAGCTACCAGCATGACACCTTCTTTGGCATGGAGTTAGTGCCCGATACGCGCCGCTTGGCAATGATGAACCTGATGTTGCATGACTTGGCAGTGGACGATGAAAACTCTGGTGTTTTGTACGGCGATACGCTATCGAACGAGGGTAAAGCCTTACCAAAAGCATCGCTCATTCTTGCTAACCCACCATTTGGTACCAAGCAAGGTGGTGGCATACCAACCCGTGATGATCTTGTGCATTACACCAGCAACAAGCAACTGGCGTTTTTGCATGCCATGTACCACGTTATGCTCAAGCCTGGTGGCAGAGCTGCTGTCGTATTACCTGATAACGTGCTATTTGAAGGATCGACAGGTCGTAAAATTCGTAATGACCTGATGGAAAAATGCAATCTGCACACTATCTTGCGCTTGCCTACAGGCATTTTCTACGCAGCAGGTGTTAAGACCAATGTGCTGTTCTTTGATAAGCCAACAAATATCAATCAAGACAAAGGCAACACCAAAAAAGTGTGGGTGTACGACCTTCGTGTCAATATGCCAAAGTTTGGCAAGCGTACCGTCTTGGAAAAAGAGCACTTTGATGAGTTCTACCGTGCTGTGGGCAGGGACCTAACACAAGTTGACGAAAAGCAGCGCCAAGCGTTTATCGATAACCATCAAAACGGTAGTGCTGTCGGTAATATCGATACTTGCCGCTTGCGTGCGTTTACCCGTGATGAGATTAAAGCCAAAGATGACTCGCTAGATTTGGCTTGGATCCGTGATGATAGCTTGGAAGATGCGGCCAGTTTACCAGAGCCTGATGAACTTATTGCCGAAGCGATTGAGGAACTGGTCGGTGCTATCACAGATTTGCAGTCAATTTTGGTGGACCTTGGAGGGGTAGAGGCTTCAGAAGAGGTGATGCTATGACTCTGCCTTCAAACTGGATTCGATCAACCATCGGGGAAGTAACAACCTATGTCCAGCGAGGAAAAGGTCCAAAGTACTCTGAAAAAAACGCATTTCCTGTGATTAACCAGAAAGCTATTCGTTGGAATGGAATCCAAGAAGAGCACTTGAAGTATGTAAGAGAAGACACTTGGGAAAAATATACTGAGGAAAGGTACATCAGAGCTGGCGATATTCTATGGAACTCTACAGGCACTGGTACAATCGGAAGAGCCTGCTTGTTAGATGAAGCAGAAGCAGCAAAAGCGAAAGTAGTGGATAGCCATGTAACAATCGTCCGTAGCAATACTACCAAGGTTATACCTAGCTATCTGTTCTACTGGATTAAATCACCAAAAATTCAATTTGAGATTGCTTCCTTGTATACCGGGACTACAAACCAAGTAGAGTTGAGCAAATCTAAAGTACTTGATACAGAAATTCCATTGGCTCCTTTGGCTGAGCAATCCCGAATTGTCGAGAAGTTAGATTCAATCTTCGAAAAGTTGGGGATGGCTCAGTCCCGCTTAGAAAAAGTTCCTCTGCTTTTAAAACGTTTTCGGAGAGTAGTTATCGAACTTGCTACATCGGGTGAGTTAACAGATGGCTGGAGTTCTGATGGTGATAAAAAATGGCACGAGGCAGAGCTAATCAACTTAATTTTGGCAAAGCCAAGAAATGGAAGGTCACCTAAAGGTGTTGTTGGACCTACTCCTTATCGAAATTTGACCCTTTCTTCAACCACTCAGGGCACATTTATCGAAGGGTGCTTTAAGTATGTGAATTTGGATATCGACAGTAGTTCGCACCTTTGGGTTAAGAATGGTGATCTGCTCATACAAAGAGCGAACAGCATCGACTATGTCGGAGTGAGTGCTTTGTATGAAGGGGAAGATGATAAATATGTATACCCCGATCTGATTATGAAATTCCGAGCCAACTCTAAGGTATTGCCGAAGTACCTACATTTAGCCCTATCTTCAGAAAAAGTACGCAAATATTTTCGAGACAATGCAACAGGTACAGCGGGCAATATGCCCAAAATTAATCAAGCTGTCGTATCAGCTGCACCGATTAGCTATCCGGAGCTGGATGAGCAGGCTGAGATAGTTCGCAAGGTTGGAGAGTTACTTGAACTGGCAAATGCGGTCGAGCGCAAATATGATGCTGCAAAGCTTCGTGTTGATAAGCTCACGCAATCAATCCTTGCACGAGCGTTTCGTGGTGAGCTGTTTGAACCTTTCACTGACAAGGCTGATCGAGTTGCTCAACCGCAATCAGTAGATGTCATTGATGAGCAACCTATAGATCGAGAAGAAACCACGTTAGAACAGGCTGACATAAGCTCCATTCAATCTCAGCTAACACCAAAAACGGTTGATGATAAGAGCGAATTGCTGTCCCAGCTAAAGTCTGCCAAAAAGGCCATGACAGCACAGCAGCTATTTGACAGTGCGTCAGTCGAGACATTTAAAGCCATTGATGAGTTGTTTGTTGAGCTTAAACGCCTTTTAGAGCTCAGTTTGATCGAAAAAGTGGGTGAAGGCGAAAGCTGTCAGTTTAAGGCTGCCAAGTAGTGAAAATAGATTACTTGCACATTCGCAGTGGCTTTAAAAACGTTGAAGACCTAGAGATTGATTTTGACAACAGGCAACTGTTGACCGTCCTTATTGGACGAAACGGTTCCGGTAAATCGAACGTGATTGAGGCGCTAGTTCGTATTTTTCGTGCGTTAGACCTAGGCGATGAACCCGCGCCATTTAGCTATAAACTCAGGTATTCACTGGGAGCATCCCAAGATAGGTGTATCGAAGTAGATGCGTCTCCAGAGTATGGCTCGACGCCAATTCAGCAACACAAAATACAAGTATCGACGTTAGGCGAAAGTGGTCAGTACTCTCTGCCAGAAAGCATATCTTTATCCAAAGTTACACGAGATAAGGAAGGCAATTCAGATTACCTGCCAAAGCATTTGTTCGCTTATTATTCAGGCCCCAGTGATCGCCTGGAAGATTTGTTTAAACCGCACAGGACCAAGTTTTATAACCAACTGCTAAAGAATCAGGTGAAAATCGAGGACGAGGTTCGTCCTCTTTTCTACGCCAAGCCTTTTCACAGTCAGTTTGTGCTGCTGGCTTTTTTCTTAAATCAGCAAAAAGGTGCCGGGCGAGAGTTTCTAGAGGATCATCTAGGCATCACCGCTTTTCATTCTGTCCACTTTGTTTTCCGCAGGCCGACAGAATGGAGCAGCATAAATAAAAAGGACTTATTCTGGGGAGCTAAAGGCGTCGTCAGAGAGTTCCTCAATAGATTGTTGCCACATAGTCTGGGGGCGATAAAAGCAGAACGAGAAGAGTCAACATCATTAACAGGAAGAGGAAAAAACAATGAGTTTGTTCACTTATTTTTGCCTGATCTCTACAGCCTGAAGAAAGTGGCACAAGGGCTAGGGGCTAAGAACTTTTTCAAAATGCTCGAAAGCACCTTGCTGTCTGACCTGCTAAGCAGTGTACACATTAAGGTTCGACTAAAAAATGGGGAAGTCGTGTCGTTCAGCGAGCTCAGTGAAGGTGAACAGCAACTGCTAACTGTACTTGGGCTATTAGAGTTTACTGTTGAGGAAGACTCTTTGTTCTTGCTTGATGAGCCGGATACGCACTTAAACCCTGCATGGGCAGCTAAATATCACTCGTTCCTGAAGCGATTCATACCTAATGATCGTTTTTGCCATATTTTGATGGTCACGCATCACCCGTTGGCTATTGCTGAGCTGAACAAGGAACAAATTCAGGTTCTCAGGAAAGATGCAGATGGGCAATCATTTGCGGAATCGCCCTTTGAGAGCCCTATCGGAATGGGCGTCAATGGCATACTAACCAGTGACATGTTTGACATGGCAACGACGCTGGATCAGCACACTAGTAAAGTGATTGAAGATAGACGAAAACTTCTTGAAAAGGAGATTCTGACCGAGGCAGAGGCTAGGCGGTTGAGTGAACTAAACGACTCACTTGATCGATTGGGGTATAGCTATACACATCCAGATGAAGACTATCGACAGTTCTTAATTGCTCGTAAAAAAGCCATGCAGCAGATGGAGGCAGAAAACAAGGACTCGACAGAGCATCGCCTCAATCTCATTAACGCGATTTTAAAAGACCAAGGATTGATTGAATAGTGCGTTACATAGATCCAAATCTGATTGACCAGTGCAAGCCTGCTAACTGGGACGTTAATTCACAACGATGGGCACAAAGAGTACAACGAGCTGCTGACAAGTCTGCTGAAATTAAATCAATTGGCAGTAAGTGGAGTGACTTTAAACCTAAGTTCATTCGCGAGTTTGGGGATAAATGTTGGTACTCGGAGGTTCCGAGAATAGGTACAGATTTTGATGTCGACCATTTTAGACCCAAAGGTGATGTAAAAATTTCAAAGCAGTCTTATGCTACTCGATTAGTTCATGGGGTAAGCCAAAAGCACCCAGGATACTGGTGGTTAGCATTTGAAGCGAAGAACTATAGGTACGCTTGCATTGAGGCGAACCGGCCAAGAGCGAATGGAGGTAAGCATGATTACTTTCCGCTTATGGATGAAGCAACGCGAGTTTGGAACTGTTGTAATATCGCTGCTCACGGGATGGAGGACGTTAAGCTTTTAGATCCATGTTGTCCAATGGATGTTACCTTGGTTTCTTATGTGCAAAATCCAGGTGCAGTTATGTCTCGCTATAGCGAAATATCGCACCCCGATGAATACTCTCGTGTTCGTGAGAGTGCGAAAAGATATAACCTCAACAGTAAAACGATTAAGGGTGCGAGAAACGAAGTCATCAAGAAAGTGAAGGATTCATTACAGTTCATAGAGCAACACGCATCTCTTCCCCCAGAATCGCAAGCCATAATGAATGGCTTTTTGGCTACAATGGAACAGAACTTGGTTGATGCTTGCAATCGAAAGTCCGCTTTTTCTGCGACAGCCGTAGCCTTTGTTCGCGAGAAAAAGCACGAGCCTTGGTTAGCAAATCTATTGCCACGGCTTGATCTGTCAGATTAAATCACTTTTAACTGCTTAGTTCCTGTTACAGAGAGGCTGCCTCTGGCGGCCTCTTCTATATGCTCGCTCCACCAGCACATCATTGGCTTTCTGCGCTCAAAGTAGTCAGTGCGGTTATAGGCACTGCGGACCTGGTTATCGTCCACGTGAGCCAATGCCGCTTCAACTAAGTCAGGATCAAAGCCTTGCTCGTTGAGTGTAGTACTTGCCAGTGAGCGCAAACCGTGGCTAACTAGCCTTCCAGCAAAACCCATACGTTTTAATGCCATGTTAGCCGTTTGGCTGTTGCAGGGCTTTTTCGGGTCTCTATCCGACGGAAAAACAAAATTGCGATGACCACTTATCGGCTTCATCACTTCCAATAGCGCTAGCATCTGCTCTGTGAGCGGGATGCGGTGCTCTCTTCTTTTTTTCATTCTCTCGGCTGGAATGGTCCAGACTTTCTCTTCCCATTCAATTTCATCCCATCTAGCGCCAGCGGCTTCAGAAGGGCGCGTCATGGTGTGTAATTGCCATTCTAATAAGCAACGAGTTGTGCGTTTAATACTTGCATTAGCTATTGCCCCCATTAGCTCTGGCAATTCATGTGGTGCTAATGCGGCCATATTCTCTTTTTTAGGCTTTTTGAAAGCGGCACGAATACCAGTAAGTGGGTTTGCTAGGATAAGGCCGCAGTTAGTGGCAAAGTTCATCACCTCATTCAAACGCTGAGATAGGCGTTTGACGGTTTCTAAGCTACCTTTGGCTTCAATCGGTTTGAGTAGCTCGATGATTTCCGGAGCCGTGATCGCTTTTATCGGTTTATTGGCGATGTGCGGGAAGATATGCAGTTCCAATGAACG
This sequence comes from Vibrio anguillarum, assembly GCF_001989995.2. Lineage (GTDB taxonomy): Bacteria > Pseudomonadota > Gammaproteobacteria > Enterobacterales > Vibrionaceae > Vibrio > Vibrio anguillarum. Next base: position 69,075 of record NZ_JAHGUP010000025.1, on the reverse strand, counting down.
CCAGATATCGATCGCGTAATCGGGAGTGACATCATGCTGTTTGATGGCAAACCAATCTTTCGTGACGTTCTCAAAGGTGTGCTCATGGATCTCTTTATGAACTTGTTGTTGGCGTTTTCGATCGTCTTGTGGATCGATGCCTTGTGCGATCAGCTCTTTGGCAGAAAGTAAGCTTTTTCTTGCTTGTAAAAGGGAGATGTCTGGGTACATCCCAAAGCTTAAGTTAGCTCGTTTACCGTTTGTGGGGCGATAGTAGTTGAAGATCCACTGCTTTGAACCGTTAGGTTTGATTCTAAGTCGCAAGCCATCACCATCGAAAAGATTATATTCTTTCTCTCTAGGTTTGGAGGCTTTGATCTCTTTATCTGTCAGCTTTACTGTGTTTTTTGCCATGATGGGTACACCAGATTAACACGATAAAATCAGTGTACCTTGTAGTGTACCTAAAAATCAAAGCTGCTATGAAATCGCATTGGACGTCGTTGGATGCTAAGCTGTTGATTTTGCTTTATTGCGCGCAAGAAAAAAGACGCCCTAGGACGTCTTTAAACTATGATTTGGTGGAGCTGGCGGGATTTGAACCCGCGTCCGAAAATCATTCATCATTGGTACTACATGCTTATTCGATCTTTAATTTCACCATCAAACTGCGAACCGACACGCTATCTAATGGCTATCCTGAATTAGTTTTAATGCTTTGTCTCTCAGGCGGGAGACGCGGCACGAGCTTGTTTGGTTTTGACTCTCTGTTGTTCCCCGTCTTACGAGCGGAAGCTAGGGCAGAAAGGCTCTTGGCAGGTTATTAAGCTGCTAGTGCGTAGTTTTCGTCGTTTGCGACTATTTTTTTGCGGCTTTTAACGTGGCAAACCGCCCCACGGCATGCACCTCAGACTGCAAAATTCCCGTCGAATCCAGAATCAGCCCCAAGTGTGTTGACGCATACTACCAGAAAACCTTTGTCTGTCTAGCTTTCTGCGTCTAAGTGGTCAAGATTAACGCAATGAGCTCTTCATTACGCGTGCTTTCTCTCTTGCCCAATCTTTTTCTTTTAAATCATCACGTTTGTCATGCAGTTTTTTACCTTTCGCTACACCAATTTTGATTTTCACCCAAGAGCGAGACCAATACAGTGATAGTGCGATAAGTGTCATGCCTTCACGGTTGATGCGTCCATAAAGGTTGTCCAGTTCACGGCGGCTGATTAACAGCTTGCGCACGCGAGTTGGGTTGGCAACCACGTGAGTGGATGCTTGCTGCAGTGGCGTTATTGTCATTCCGGAAACAAAGGCTTCTCCGTCTCGCATGAAAACGTAGCTTTCTGCGATATTAGCTTTGCCTTGACGAAGAGATTTGACTTCCCAGCCTTGGAGCTCCATGCCTGCTTCTACTTCATCTTCGATAAAGTATTCGTGGCGAGCTTTTTTATTTACAGCAATGGTATTGCTACCTGCTTTTGAGTTTGATTTTTTCTTTACCATAATGGCGGCATTATACGGCTTGGTTCGAGCTTAGGAAATCCTTTTATTTGCGTAGGATAAGAATAAAAGTAAAATTGTTACACACCAGACTCTTTCGGTGGTGATGAGGAGAGAATATGAAGCAAGTCAGTCGTTCTGCTTTAGTACCTTTTAGTGCAGAACAAATGTTTAATCTCGTTAATGACGTTGCTCGTTATCCTGAATTTTTGCCAGGTTGTTCTGGTTCTCGCGTTATTGAATCTTCCGATTTGTCGATGGTGGCTTCGGTGGATGTTTCAAAGGCAGGGATAAGTAAGACGTTCACAACGTCGAATGTGTTGGTGGCCAGTGAAGCTATTTTGATGAATTTGGTCGATGGTCCTTTTAAGGCTTTAAAAGGCGGTTGGTATTTTACTGCACTTGATGAACAGGCCTGCAAGGTTGAACTTAAACTGGAGTTTGAATTTTCGAGCAAAATGGTGGAATTGGCTTTTGGCAAGATATTCAATGAATTGACCAGTAATATGGTTAACGCATTTACCAAACGAGCGAAACAGGTGTATCAGTAATGAGTATTGAATCTGAGATGATCCATGTTGAGGTAGTCTATGCATTGCCTCATGAGCAAAGAGTACTGAATTTGGTGGTAGACAAAAACTCAACCGTCGAAACGATAATTCAACAGTCCGGTGTGCTTGAGCTCTACCCAGAGATTGATTTATCAAAAAATAAGGTCGGGATTTTTAGTCGTAACGTTAAGCTAGATTCGACGGTCAGAGACCGTGATCGCATTGAAATTTATCGTCCGTTATTGGCCGATCCTAAAGAGATCCGTCGCAAGAGAGCCGAGCAGGCAAAAGCGCAACAGTAAACGTTGCTGCGGTATTGGATGCAAGATAAAGGGCTCGTTATGAGCCCTGTCCGTTAGTGTCACTCATTGTGAGGTGCGCTCTGGGTATCATTTGTTTGAGCGTGTTTTCGTTCAGTTTACGCCTTCAAAAAACCGTTCGCTAGCAGGGAAATCGCCACTGATTTCCATCAAAGCACCTGAGGTATTAAATGTCGCAATCAGGTTTTTCTGTATCGATTCTTTGTGGCCTTCCGTGTGGTGATAAATGTAATACCAAGTATCGGGATAACCGTTTTCAATAAGCATCGGCGACCCCATGACAAACCTAACCTGTTCTTTGCTCATACCGAACTTGAGTTGATCGACGGCTTGCTGTTCAACGTAGTTGCCTTGGTTAATATCAATACGATAAACGAGTTTTTCTAATAAAGAGCACCCAGTCAGCATTGTCATTGCTAAAGGGACTGCGATTAACCACTTTTTTAACTGCATATTCAAAATTCTTTGCCAATAGGTCGTAAAACTGGACTGATAATAAACAAGCTCGCAGCAGAAGTAAAAAATAGACTGAGCTACGAGCTAGTTGAGACTGCAAATTTTGAGTTTGGTTGCAAACCTAAAAAGAAAAATGTCAGCTTAGGCGGCGATCAGCAGTTCTTTCGCATTAGCAAGGGTAGATTCGGTGATTTGGCTACCCCCTAAAAGGCGAGCAAGTTCAGCGACGCGTTGTTCACTATCTAATCGTTTCATTTGTGTTTCTGTTTTTCCTGCTTTGGCTTGCTTGCTAACAAACAGTTGTTGGTGCCCGCAGCCTGCCACTTGTGGTAAGTGAGTCACACACAGTACTTGAGTTGATTCACCTAATGTTCTTAGCATTTTTCCGACTACCGCTGCTGTCGGGCCACTGATACCAACATCGACCTCATCAAAAATAAGGCTAGGAGTGTCTACTTTTTGAGCGGTGATCACTTGGATTGCTAGAGATATCCGTGACAGTTCTCCGCCTGACGCGACTTTAGCGATAGGCTGCAGCGGTTGACCTGGGTTGGTTGAGACTAAGAAAGTTACTGTGTCAAAACCCAGTGGTGATGGATGCGTTGTTTCATGATTAACTTCGATGCAGAACTTGGCTTTTTCCATGCTCAGTTCGTGCATGCTATTGGTGATTAATTTATCTAGCTCTTTCGCGTAACGGCTACGAGACTTATGCAGTTTGTCGGCACAGGTTGCAAACTGCTGATACTGTTTGGCAACGTTACTTTCCAGTTCTTGTAATTTATCTTCAGAGCAGTCAAGTTGTGCTATTTGTTTGAGCAGATCTTGGTGGTGGTGGTAAAGCGTTTCAGGAGCGATGTAGTGCTTGCGCGATATGGACATCACTTTAGAGTAACGTTCTTCTACATAAGCCATACGTTCAGGATCGACATCGATACTATCCAAATAGTTTCGCAATTCACTGTTGGCTTCTTCGAGTTGGATGATGGCTTCAGCCACCATGTTGGGTAAGGTGGCAAGTTTTTCATCTAACTCGGCCAGTTCAAGCAAGGCGTGGTTGGCTGACTGCAGCAAACTTAGCGCATTGACTTCTTGCCCCTCATAAATAAGCTCAATGGCTTGCTGGCAAGTGGTAGCAAGCTCGCCACTGTTGGCTAAACGTCTGTGCTCTTGTTCGAGTTCGGTGAACTCTTCTTCACCAATCGCCAATTCATTGAGCTCTTTGATTTGATATTCCAGCAGTTGAACTTGAGCTTGGTTTTGTTGACTATTTTCTTTGAGTTGATTGAGCTGATTATCTGCTTGACGCCACATTTGGTAGGCTAAGCGTGTCTCTTTGACAAGATTCACGTGACCTGCATATTGGTCCAGCATGCTCATTTGATACTCACTTTTCATCAGTTGATGATGGGCGTGTTGACCGTGGATGTTGATCAGTAATTGACCTAGAGCTTTGAGTTGTGAAAGAGGCACAGGGCTGCCATTGATGAAGGCACGAGAGCGGCCATCTTTGGTGATGATTCGGCGTAAAATACACTCTTTTTGGTCGAGCAAGTCATTGTCTTCCAACCAGCGCGTGGCGTTGAGGTTATTGTCCAAAATAAAGGCGGCGCTGACTTCGGTTTTTTCTTCACCCTGCCTGACCATTCCTGCTTCCGCACGGCCACCAAGACATAAACTGAGCGCGTCAATTGCAATGGATTTACCCGCACCGGTTTCGCCAGTAATGGTAGTCATTCCTTTGGAAAGCTCTAACTGCAATGATTTAACAATAGCAAAATTATTCACACTTAAATGAGCCAGCATTTCTGTACCTATATAATCAAATAACACTGTATAAGTGAACAGTATAAACTGTTTTTTTATACAGTAAAGATGCCTGTCAGAAAACTATGAGTATTGTAAACTGCGCTGAGTTTAGTGCATGCGACAGGAAGTGATTTATGTTGCTTGATAGCTCTGGCTTTCTAGTGAATTTTACTTCATTCGATGGGGTTAATTAGTTTTGAATTGATTATTAAATGCTCATTAAATAGTTTGACGAGGTTCACAAAAAAGATAGAATACGCAACCTGTATACAATGTAACAAGGTGTAGTAAATGATGAACTCAGCACTTCTTTCGCTATTAGAAAAGAAAAGCACCTCTGAAAAAGGTAAATCCCAATCGACATTGGCTGATAAACTATCGAGTGTCATGGTGTTTGGCGCGACAATCGCCGTAGTTGGTTTGCTAGGGTTAATCTACATTGCATAAATTCACATAAAAAAGACGCTTGATGCGTCTTTTTTATCATCTAGAGAATAGCGCTTACTTGGTCGCTATCACTTCAATTTCCACTTTCGCATCCATAGGCAGGCGAGCAACTTCCACGCATGAGCGCGCTGGAAAAGAGGCTTGGTGGCTTTCAAAGACCATCGTAATTCTCGTCATTAGTGGGTTGCCATTGGTGTAGTGAAACTGACTTAACCGCTGAATGTCGGTAATAGGTTCATCATTGACATAAAGTGGAATACTGCGGTTGCGATACCAAATAAGATCAGCATGCCGATCATTGCGTTGCCACCCGGTGCCATAAATCCTTCTTGACCACCTTCTAAAGTGCGTGATTTACGAGCCAATAACGCTGGAATTAAGCAAGCCCAGATTGTTGCAGCAGCACCCGCATAGCCAATCGCCAGAATAAAGCCGAAAGGGAACAATAAAGAAAGGGTGAGTGGTGGAATAAATGTCACTAGCCACGTTTTAGTTCGACCTTGTTTGTTGTCTTCAAATTTAAACAGGTCTGCCAGAAAATCAAAAACACCTAAGCCTACTCCAATGAACGAAGAAAGAATGGCTGCCATTGAGAAGGTGTTGATTGCGTGCGATACCTTGTCTGAATCAATCACAGAGCCTAACGCTGCTAACAGAACTTCAACGTTACCACCTTGGGCAATCACTGGGCCGAAATTGCTACGTGGTAGGTTACCGTAAATACTGGCCATCCACAGGAAGTACAGACATAGTGCGATAACGGTACCGCCCAAAATGGCGTATTTTGCGCGATGCTCACACCCATAGTAAGAACGCATACTGGCCACTGAGTGATGATAACCAAATGAAGTTAACGCCACAGGTAACATTGCCATAGCGTATGGGGCATAATTGGATTCTTCGTTAATGCGGTCGAAAAGTACGCTAGTATCTATGTTAACGGCTAAACCAGAAACACCAAATACGAAGCTCAGTACCATAAAGGCAATAAGAACAATAGAGATCCTGTCGACTGCTCGAGTAGAGTGCCAAACGAAAAGAGAGAAAACAGCAACAAACAGGACTGATGTGATTTTGTTATTGATACCTAAAACACCTTCTAGAATTAAACCTGAAGATGTGATGTAAGCATAAAGTAAGATACCGCCGACAAAATAAACTGCTAAATTATTAATTCGGTTGACGTTATCGCCAAGGATGTCTTTGGTCACAGTGTTGAAAGACACTTTAAGATCGTAACGCTTGAATGCTTCCAATAGCATCCAACCCGAGAGTGTCATCATGATCATAGTGAAGGTAATTGTGATAAGAGACCAAGTCGTCCAAGCGCCTGCTCCCGCACTCGGTAAACCTAACATTCCGGCTCCGACACAGACGCTTGCTATGATACAAGCTCCGCCTACTAAAGATGGATTATTGTTCATAATCGTTACTCTTGTTTAAGTTTCATGTTGAGGAAAAATCCCGCTAAATTTATAGATTTTGTTTTGCTCGATTTAGAAGGAAATAGCGCGCCAATTAGGCGCGCTTTAGTTAGTGATTATTCAACTTCCTTTAGACGGGCTGTGAAGTGGCGTAGCACTTGTGGCTCGTAGGTAAAATCGAGTCCCTTCACGTTGTGGGCATTCTCTTTTACTTTCCCAAATGCTTCGATAACGAAGTCCATATGCGTTTGAGTGTAAGTAGCACGAGGAATGGTTAGGCGTAACAACTCAGCAGGACAAGGGTGTTGTTTACCCGTTGCAGGATCACGGCCTAATAGTAACGAACCGATTTCTACCGCGCGAATACCGGCTACTTTGTAGAGTTCACAGGCCAAAGCATGAGCTGGGAATTGATGCGAAGGGATATGAGGTAATAGTTTGCCTGCATCAACGAATGCTGCGTGGCCGCCAGCCTGCTGACACACAACCCCAATGGCTTCTAGGCCGTCAACAAGGTACTGAACCTGACCGATACGGTACTCTAGCCAGTCTTGACGCATGCCATCGTATAGACCGACAGCAAGACGCTCCATTGCACCACCTTCAAGACCACCATAAGTAGGGAAACCTTCTTGAATCACACAAAGCGTGCGGCACTCTGTGTAAGTGTCCATCATCGATTCATCTTTGAAACACAACAGACCGCCCATTTGAACCATTGCATCTTTCTTCGCTGACATGGCTAAACCATCTGCGTATTTATAGGTTTCACGAGTGATTTCTTCGATAGTCCAATTTTGATAACCCGGTTCGCGTTGCTGAATAAAGTAAGCATTCTCAGCAAAACGCGCAGAGTCCATGATGACAGGAATATCGTAGCGTTGAGCAATCTCGTATACCGCTTTTAAGTTAGCGATAGAGACAGGCTGACCACCGGCAGAGTTACAAGTAATCGTGCTGACAATGTAAGGTACGTTCGCAGGCCCTGCTTCTTCAATCGCCATTTCCAGTTTCGCGATATCAAAGTTACCTTTGAAATCTGCATTGACAGATGTATCGAACGCATCTTCGGTATAGACGTTTTTCGCCACACAGCAGTTAACCTGAGTGTGACCTTGAGTGGTGTCGAAGAAGTAGTTAGACAGCGCCACCATTTTTGAACGATCGAGGCCTTTTTCTTGCTCACGCTTTTTAATTAGAACAGGAATATAGATTTGCTCTGCACCACGGCCTTGGTGAGTTGGGATAGTTAACTCATAACCGAAGATATCTTTCACCGCATTCGCCAGCGCATAGTAGCTGCGGCTGCCACTGTAAGCTTCGTCACCCATGAGCATTGCTGCTTGCATTCTTTGAGTAATAGAGCCTGTGCCGCTGTCAGTGAGAAGGTCAATAAATACATCGTCACTATCGATAAGGAATGGGTTCATACCCGCTTTAAGGATGGCCTCTTCGCGATATTCACGTGTTGTACGTTTTACTGGTTCAACAACACGAATGCGGAAGGGTTCTGGTAAGTGTTTAAAGTTTTCCATGATAATACCTTTGAATAATTTAATTTTCGTCAGGCGATATTAGTCAACACCCTTTATATATTTAGAGTGAAAAATATCGCGCCAAATAATTAGCGATAAAATTCGAGTGAAATAAATCTATTTGAGAATAACCAAGCAACAACTTTAAATTAATAAAGATGAATGCAAGTATCGAAAAGCGATATAAATAGATTTAGTGTTGATGCTGATTGTTTAATGGATTCGAAAGAATGCAGAAACAACCAAGCAGGCTAGGCGTGTGCAAAAGATGGTAAAATTGAGATTTGATAGTCGTGCGTGTACCAAGCTAGGGAGCTTGACCATAACTTATCTTGAATTTTTAGATTTTTACTCATATCTAAATCCGTGGTGAGTTATAGCTGGTTGACTGATGGAACGATTCTTAACCAAGTTGATTAGTAAGTAAATTGATAGAAATAATAATTGTGATCGAAGTCCTTAACTTGAATATGGAATAAATCATGGCTCACAAATAATCAGCTATAGGATAAGTAAATTTATGATGGAAAATAAATAGAAATTTTAAAACCCATTAAATATTAATGATTCCCTGTAAAAAAGACCTCGATATTATTAATCGAGGTCGACAGTCAATAGAAGGTGAAGAGGTTGGTTTAAAACAATTTACTCGACCAACCCAGTTTCTTTCTTAGCACGTGATAGTAGCTGTAATCTTTAGGATGAATGAGCTTTAGAATATTTGGGCTTTGGTAAATATGCACTTCATCACCGGGGGAAACCGGTAGGGATACTTGTCCATCGCAGCTAACTTCCTGTGTTCCGCGATTATCAGGCGAAACCAGCAGTTTTATCTGGCGGTTGCCATCCACAACTAAGGGGCGGCTTGAAAGGGTATGCGGGAACATGGGAACCAGTGTAATGGCGTTTAAACTGGGGGATAAAATCGGCCCGCCGCCAGAAAGTGAATAAGCGGTAGAGCCCGTTGGGGTAGAAACGATAAGGCCATCGGAGCGTTGAGAAAAAGCGAAGCTATTATCTATATAGACTTCAAATTCAATCATATGTGCAATTTTGCCGGGGTGTAATACGGCTTCATTAAGCGCTGCATTATGGCTTTTGACTTGCCCGTGGCGATGAATTTCTGTTTCCAGTAAGAAGCGTTGCTCTTCTAAATATTCGCCATTGAGTACTGCAAGTAGCCTTGGTTGAAAATCTTCTGGGTTGAGATCGGTCAAAAATCCTAAATTGCCACGATTCACCCCAATCACGGAAATGTCGAAGCGTGATAATACGCGTGCGGCACCGAGCATATTGCCATCGCCCCCAACCACAACCGCAAGGTCTGCTTTTTTGCCGATTTCAAGCAGGCTAGCGAAATGTTCCGCAGGTACACCTTCCAATATTTCGCTGAGACGATCATCAATAAAGACCGGATATCCCATTGAAGTTAGCCATTGATAAAGCTCTTTATGTGTTTGAATGGCTTGTTGATCTCTTGGTTTTCCAATGATAGCGATCACTTCAAATGGTTTTTTCATAAATTTTCCAAACTAATTAGGCTTGAATCAGGATTGTTCATCCCCATAATAAGGGCAAGTTATGCCTTTGTGCGAATTTTTGTGTGCTTAACTTTTTGAACTGTGGAGGTTAAGCGCAAAATAGTTGGATTCTGGAGATATCATGAACAACGAAGAAAACAAAATCAAAGAAGAAGAACTACAGCAAGAAGTAGTGGGTCAAGAAGCTGAAGTCGTTGGTACTGACGCGGATATCGATTGGAACGAACAAGTTGAAGTCGATGAGAAAGAGTCCCAAATTGCGCAATTAGAAGCGGCGCTACTGTCGAGCGAAGCAAAAATTCAAGAGCAAAAAGACTCGGTGCTAAGAGCGAAAGCGGAAGTTGAAAATATGCGCCGCCGTTCAGAGCAAGAGATCGATAAAGCGCGTAAATATGCGTTGAGCCGTTTTGCTGAAGAGTTGTTGCCAGTGTTAGACAACCTAGAGCGCACGATTCAAGCTGCTGACGCTGAGAACGAAGTAGTGAAACCGCTGGTGGAAGGTGTGGAACTGACGCACAAAACTTTCATTGGCGTAGTTGAAAAGTTTGGCCTGAAAGAGATTAATCCTGAAGGCGAAACATTCAACCCAGAATTGCACCAAGCAATGTCAATTCAAGAGAGCCCAGATCATGAACCGAACACTGTGATGTTTGTGATGCAAAAGGGCTATGAGTTGAATGGCCGAGTGATTCGCCCTGCGATGGTCATGGTATCAAAGTAAAGAGTTGCGAAATAAGCCAAATGCTTTATTGGCGTTAATTTATTCAGTGCCAAAGAGAGGTGTACGTCGCCTCTCTTTTTTATGTCGAAATCGATTAATGTCGAGATAGAAACCTTCATTAAGTGATTTCGGGATTGAAAAAGTCGTTATTTACGCTGTTTAGTCGAAATATCATAACTTTTTTCAATTTTGCCCTTGAAAAGGTGCTGAGTGACCTTATTTATTGGGCATACGAGAAACGAACATCCTTGTTTAGTTTGTGAGTAAGGGTTGAAACCCTGTTCTCCCTCCCCCACATAGGGGGTAGCATAAAACAAAAATAGAATTTATTTGGAGATAGCCTGATGGGTAAAATCATTGGTATTGACTTAGGTACTACTAACTCTTGTGTTGCTGTTTTAGATGGCGACAAACCTCGCGTTATTGAAAACGCTGAAGGTGAACGTACAACTGCATCGGTAATTGCATATACAGATGGTGAGACGCTAGTAGGTCAGCCTGCAAAACGTCAAGCGGTAACAAACCCAACCAATACGCTATTTGCAATTAAGCGTTTGATCGGTCGTCGTTTTGAAGACGAAGAAGTTCAACGTGATATTGAAATCATGCCTTACAAAATCGTGAAGGCTGATAATGGCGATGCTTGGGTTGAAGCAAGAGGCCAAAAAATGGCCGCTCCTCAAGTTTCAGCTGAAGTTCTGAAGAAAATGAAGAAAACAGCTGAAGATTTTCTTGGTGAGCCAGTTACTGGTGCCGTTATTACGGTTCCTGCATACTTTAACGATGCACAACGTCAAGCAACGAAAGATGCAGGTCGTATTGCAGGTCTTGAAGTAAAACGTATCATCAACGAACCAACAGCGGCTGCACTTGCTTATGGTTTGGACAAACAAGGTGGCGATCGCGTTATCGCGGTATACGACCTTGGTGGTGGTACATTTGATATTTCAATCATCGAGATCGATGAAGTTGAAGGCGAGAAAACATTCGAAGTTCTAGCAACTAACGGTGACACACACCTTGGTGGTGAAGACTTTGATAACCGCATGATCAACTATCTCGTTGATGAGTTCAAAAAAGAGCAAGGCATCAACCTAAAAACTGATCCACTTGCGATGCAGCGTCTAAAAGAAGCCGCAGAAAAAGCGAAGATTGAGTTGTCATCAGCGCAACAAACAGATGTGAACTTGCCTTACATCACCGCTGATGCTGCTGGTCCTAAGCACATGAACGTGAAAGTGACACGTGCGAAACTAGAATCTCTAGTGGAAGACCTTGTTCAGCGTTCGCTTGAGCCACTGAAAGTGGCGTTGGCTGATGCAGACTTGTCTGTCGGCGACATCACTGACGTTATCCTTGTGGGTGGTCAGACTCGTATGCCTATGGTTCAGAAGAAAGTGGCTGAATTCTTTGGCAAAGAAGCGCGTAAAGATGTTAACCCAGATGAAGCGGTTGCTGTTGGTGCGGCCATTCAAGGTGGTGTGCTTGCGGGTGAAGTAAAAGACGTACTGCTACTTGACGTAACGCCTCTGTCTCTCGGTATCGAGACAATGGGTGGCGTGATGACTAAGTTGGTTGAGAAAAATACAACGATTCCAACTAAAGCGAATCAAGTATTCTCTACCGCTGAAGACAACCAAAACGCAGTAACGATCCATGTTCTACAAGGTGAGCGTAAGCAAGCCATGTACAACAAATCGCTAGGTCAATTTAACCTAGAAGGTATTCAAGCTGCACCACGTGGCATGCCACAAATTGAAGTTGTGTTTGACTTGGATGCGGATGGTATCTTGCACGTGTCTGCGAAAGATAAACAAACAGGCAAAGAGCAGAAGATCACTATCCAAGCGTCTGGCGGTTTGAGCGATGCTGAAATCGAGAAAATGGTCCAAGAAGCTGAAGCAAACAAAGAAGCGGACAAAAAGTTCGAAGAGTTAGCGACAGCACGTAACCAAGCGGACCAAATGATTCACGGTACTCGTAAGCAAATTGAAGAAGCGGGTGATGCTCTTCCTGCTGACGATAAAGTGAAGATTGAAGCGGCCATTACTGAGCTTGAAGAAGCGAAGAAAGGTGAAGACAAAGAAGCGATCGACGCTAAAGTTCAAGCGCTTATGGCTGCTGCTCAAAAACTGATGGAGATCGCTCAGCAAAAAGCTCAAGCACAACAAGCGGGTGAAGGCCAACAACAGTCTGCAGAAGACGATGTTGTTGACGCTGAGTTTGAAGAAGTCAAAGAAGACAAAAAGTAATTGATTGAGTTCCCTCCTTTTAAGCGGGGAGGGCTAGGGTTGGGTGGCTCGCGAGTTTAACCCACCCTAACTTCTCTAAGAGAAGAATGAAATCAACGGTATGATGCGGGCGTTTGGGGTAACTCTTACGCCCGTATGTCTGTAATTAATGAAAACTCATTGGTGTCCATCTAACTAACAGTGTCTTTTTAGTTTGAATTCACTAGAATCTAGAGCCATTAGTTAGGTCGATATAAACACCAAGCGGCAGCGTGTCGTTTGCGGTAACAAATTGGTGACGAAGAAGATGTCAAAACGTGATTTTTACGAAGTATTAGGCGTAGGCCGAGATGCCTCTGAGCGCGATATTAAAAAGGCGTACAAGCGCCTAGCAATGAAGTTTCACCCTGATAGAAACCAAGGGGATGACAGCGCTTCGGACAAGTTTAAAGAAGTAAAAGAAGCGTATGAAATTTTAACCGATTCGCAAAAGAAAGCGGCTTATGATCAGTACGGTCATGCTGCTTTTGAACAAGGCGGAATGGGCGGTGGCGGCTTTGGTGGCGGCAGTGCTGATTTTGGCGATATCTTCGGTGATGTCTTTGGTGACATTTTCGGTGGTGGTCGTCGGGGCGGTGGTCAAGCGCGTGCACAACGTGGTGCTGACTTGCGTTACAACATGGAACTGTCTTTAGAAGAGGCCGTTCGTGGTTGTTCGAAAGAGATTGAAGTGCCAACACTGGTCCATTGTGATTCTTGTGAAGGTACTGGCGCGAAGAAAGGCTCGTCTGCGCAAACGTGTGGAACCTGTCATGGTCACGGCCAAGTACAGATGCGCCAAGGATTTTTTGCTGTACAGCAAACCTGTCCGACTTGCCATGGTAAAGGTAAGATCATTAAAGACCCATGTAACGTGTGTCACGGACAGGGGCGTAAGCAAAAAACCAAAACGCTTAATGTTAAAATTCCAGCCGGTGTGGATACGGGCGATCGCATTCGTTTATCTGGCGAAGGTGAAGCGGGAGAAATGGGCGCTCCAGCGGGGGATTTGTATGTACAAGTTCACGTCAAAGAGCACCACATTTTTGAACGCGATGGTAACAACTTATACTGTGAAGTCCCTGTAAGTTTTGCTATGGCTGCACTTGGCGGTGAAGTTGAAGTTCCAACACTCGATGGTCGTGTAAACTTGAAAGTGCCAGAAGAGACGCAAACAGGGCGCATGTTCCGTATGCGTGGTAAAGGTGTGAAAGGCGTACGCGGTGGGGCGATCGGTGATTTGGTTGTCAAACTCGTAGTTGAAACACCAGTGAAACTGAGCGCGCGTCAAAAAGAACTATTACGTGAATTTGAAGAAACTTGCGGTGGTGAAGCGGCAAATAAGCATAAGCCTAAATCGGAAGGTTTCTTTAATGGCGTGAAAAAGTTCTTCGATGATTTAACCAGCTAATTCACTGTTGAATTATTATCTATCCAATAAGGCCTGCAATGCAGGCCTTATTCGTTCCAGATACAGGATGACTTTCTCCTCCCCTCACAAACTGAACCTTTGTGGTGCTCTATTTCCAGCATGCGCTTGGTGCGGATTCGTTGGTTGATTTCAATGTCATGACCTTATCGCTGGTTAGACATTCATCCTGGTCTTGGCCTCTGGTGCTCTGCGCCGTCGCGGTGATGGTGTAGCTACTGGTTGCGGAGCTGGCGACTGAAAACTGATAGCGTTCAGCATCGCTTTCACAGATGACGCAATTTCCCCCTGAAATGATCCCGCCCCAGTCATAACCCTTATCGTAGTGATGCTCCAGTTCCAGTTGAATTCTCCCCATATCGGCGAGTGCGGTGGTTCGGTGCCCTTTTAAAACGTGCTTGGTATAACTTGGATAAGCGATTGCAGATAGTACGCCAATAATCACAACCGCAATCAATAATTCGATCAATGTCATCCCGAACGACCGCCGGTTGTGGTTGTTGCATTTAGAATTTCGAATCATCACGTGGAGTTCCTTGTTGATTTACCCGCTATTTTTATTAGGTGATAGCATTCGCGCAAGGTGAATTTTGTTTCATATTTTAATTACATAGGAATTTGGGAAATGGCTCGCGGGTTTACTTTACTTGAGCTGCTTATCACGGTTTCCGTTTTGTCTATTTTACTCACGATAGCGGCTCCCAATTTCAAACAAGTCAGTGATACGCAAAAGATGCAGCGTTTAGCGGGTGAGATTAATGGCTTGATGATGAGTGCCCGTTCGGAAGCAGTAATGAGAAAGCAGCCGCTATGGGCGCATATTGTCATGTCGGGTTCGGTTAATAGCCAAGGTGAATGGCAAATCGTGCTGACTAATTCAGGAACCTATCCCGGGGGGCAAGTGATTTCATCGCTATCGGGGCAACCTTATCGCAATATTGAATTGGGGGTGAATTACCCGTCAAATCAGATCCATTTTGAAGCCATTAATGGCCGAGCTGTAAATGGGAGCCTTGATTTTTCAACACACCAAGGTGCACTCAAATTCACGACCTATAGACCTTCAGGACGAATGCGCCTATGTGGTAATGGAGGAGACTATTTTGGTTTTAAGCAGTGCAGCTAACATACCGAGAGCAAAAAAGCATACCTATAAAGCTCATATCGCTGAAACCAAGCAGATGGGGGCAACGTTAATTGAGTTCATGGTGGCATCCATGCTTGGCTTGATTGCGATAGCCATTATCGGCTCTGTATTCATCACTGGGCAGAAGGTAGCGACCGAAAGAGGCAAGGAGCTACTGCTACTGCAACAAGTGACGGGCGCGCTGCAATACCTCAAACAAGATATTCAACGTGCAGGTTATGATGGCGGTCATGGTAACTCACTCACGTTATTGGATAGCGATGATATCGTTTTTGTTTCGGCCGACCAATCAACGCTCGCGTATGCCTACCTTGATGATACGGGGGCAACGAAACAGATCAGAAATGTTGGGTTTGTCATGACTTCTGGCGCGTTGGGTGTCTGTGACAGGCCGACGTCTGTGATTTCAGGGGCCAAAACCGTTTCCCAAGCGACGGCTGGTTGCTCTGCTATTTTTGATACTAACCAGATTAATGTGACTCATTTTCAAGTCCAGCGAGCATCATTAGCGGCGAATGGTGTGAGCTCAGCCTACATGACGATCTCTATGGCAGCAGAGTTGGTGGGGGATAGCCGTGTATCAACATCATTTGGAGTGGCAATAAAACAAAGGAATTGGCAGTAATGAAGCAAGCTCAGCAAGGCGCTGTAACGTTATTGATCACCACGCTTTTGTTGGTGCTCGCTTTAGTGGTGGCATTAGGCTCCTACCGTTCGCTCTTTTTTCAGATCAAACGAGCACAAAATGAGGTGCAAGCGAGGCAACAGCATTGGCGAGCAGAAGGGGGGCTTGAGTGTGGTTATAGCCATATTGTGAACAATAAAAATAGTTCAATTCCAAATAACCTCAATACCTTGTGTGTCGATTTAGAGTTAACGTACCTCTCTGCAGACCCTACTAACGCCAGTACACTTATGTCCCAGTATCAAATGACGACGTTGAAAAAGAACATTCTGTTTCAACGTGGGAGAAGTCCAGGAGCCATTCGTTCTACTTCAGACTTAATAGTGTTTGGCTCTACACTTATTTCTCCACCAGATCCCGGACCTAAAAATAGTGATGGGAAATATGAATGCGCGGCTATCGCCGTTGCTAAATATGTTATTGCTACGGCGGGAGTGACAAATAATGGTGTTGGGAGTGCTATTCAAAAACCAAGCGCTGTTTTTGACAATAGTGCCGATTGCGCGCCGACGCATAAAACGAACAGTAGTTCACAAAGCGGTATTTGGAAAAATAGTAGCGGTCTTTATGAAGCAGTCGATGTCAAAAATGATATTTACCGAGATGAAACGCTAAACCCATTTAAAGATCTCTTTGGTTACGAACGGGGAGAATGGGAAAAAGCACGCGACGATACTGAATTTAAGTTCTTGAGTTACACAATGACTAGTGGTGATGTTGATTGTGTTTCGAAATTTAAAGGTGCTTTGGTTCTTGGTCAGCCGAATCAAGTATGGATTGATGGCAGTTGTCAACTGAACCAAGCATCGATTGATACAATGTCAACCATACAAAATGCTCATCCTGGGACTTACCTTTTTTTGCTGGTGCATAATGGCGTGTTAGGGATTCGAGGGAGTGGCAGTATTCAAGGGGTGCTCTTTCATTTTAACAGTGGATTTGCCGCTGATACGGCAAATTGGAATGGATTTGATACTGAACTCATCGCGGATCTCAATGCTAATTTTGATGCACCGATAAAAACATTGTACGGCGGCGCTACCACCTTGACGCCAAAGCACGCTACCTACTTACAGTCGGGATCTTTTCAATTTACCGGAGGAATGGCCTTTGATACTCAAGGTCAGATAGCACTATTTTATAACTCGCTACGTTTGCAATATAACAGTGATATTGAAAACAGCTTTTCCTTTTCGGTTCCACCTAGATGGCAAAAAGGTTCATGGAATGATCTCTAAGCAGCAAGGATTTAGCCTAATAGAAGTAATGATATCGTTTGTTCTAATTGGTGTTGGGGCACTGGGTTTGGTCAAATTACAAGTGTTGGTTGAGCAAAAGGCGGATTTTGCCGTTCATAGTATCGAAGCACTACATTTGGCCGAACAAAAGTTGGAATGGTTTCGTAGCCGTGGCGCTTCTGCCGCGATTTCTACTCTCACGCCAGCGCATTTTGATAGTGATATTGTTAACGGACAAGATCACTCACATCCCTTTTATACACTCAGTTGGTCAGTACCAACGGTCTCTTCATCGGGCTCACTGAAAACCATTTATATCGAGTCCTATTGGCATGATCGTCAGGGAAATAAGCAGTCGGTTGAGCTGAAAACCATGATTTCGCAGTTCAGTGAGTTTGATTAGCGTCTCGATGCTTATACAAAAATGAAATATTTGATTTTACAAATTGGTTACTGATTTGTAGGAAAAAAGAGCATAAGAATGTGTTTGGATTGTTGTGGCGGAATGCTATTTTTGCAAAATATGTCCCCGTTTTTGTAAAAAACTGTAGAAGCTTGTGCTTTGGTTGAGGCTTTTTTATAGAATAACCGACGATTAATAGGTCGGCTAAATAAATTGATATAGGCCTACAGCAGCAACATCACATATGGAGTTACGAATGAGTAACCAAGTCGTAAAACAAGCACCATTTCCGAAGCCGAGCGGTATGGATCGCTTTTTAAATTTTATTGAACGTGCAGGAAATAAAATTCCTGACCCTGCGATTTTGTTCTTCTGGGCACTGATTATTGTTTGGGTTTCATCGGCACTGTTATCGAATGTGACATTTGATTTGACCAACCCTCGAACGGGTGAAGCATTGCAAGTGAATAACCTACTGACAGGTAAAGCGCTCGCGAGTTTTCTAGCCAATATGGTGACCACATTCACCAGCTTTGCGCCGCTAGGTATCGTGCTGGTTGCCATGCTCGGTGTGGGAGTGGCTGATTCTTCTGGGTTTATCACTACAGGCCTTAAGAAAATGCTAAATTTCACGCCAGCGAAACTACTGACACCGATGCTGATTTTGGTGGCGATAGTGTCGCATACGGCTGCTGATGCCGGTTATGTATTGGTCATTCCTCTGGGTGGGATTATTTTCCATGCGGCAGGGCGTCATCCACTGGCCGGTATTGCAGCCGCATTTGCTGGTGTTTCTGGTGGCTTTTCAGCGAACTTTATCCCTTCTGGTATTGATCCTTTGCTCGCTGGTTTTACACAAACCGCCGCACAAATTTTGGATCCTCAATACATAGTGAATCCGCTGGCGAACATTTTCTTCACGGGTTTATCTTCGGTGATCATCGTTGCGATTGGTTGGTATGTGACTGAGAAAATTATTGAACCTCGTCTAGCGAATATGCCTGTCGATGAAGATGCGGAAATAGCGCCTGATCTAGGAACATTCAGCGCAACTGAATCGAGAGCATTTCGTTTTGCTGGCTGGGCAATGGTGGTAGGTATTGCATTACTAGTAGCGGCTTTGATCCCAGAAAACTCAGCACTGCGTTCGCCTGATGGTGAGCTAACGGCCTTTTCTGCTCCAGTGATGAAGTCGATCGTTCCTTTGATTTTTATCTTGTTTATTATTCCGGGAATTGTGTATGGCCGAGTGGCTGGCACCTTTAAAAACAGTAATGACGTGATAAAAGCGATGTCTGGCACCATGGCTACGATGGGCGCATACATAGTGATGTCGTTCTTCTGTGCTCAGTTCTTATCAGCGTTTGGTCAGTCTAATATTGGTACTATGTTGGCATTGTATGGCGCCGAAGGCCTAAAAGCGATGGACTTACCCGGCCAAGCAACGATTGTGGGGATGATTTTACTTACGGCTAGCGTTAATTTGCTGGTGGGTTCGGCCTCGGCAAAATGGGCATTGATTGGTCCAATTCTGGTACCTATGCTGATGGCGGTAGGGATTTCTCCCGAGCTATCGCAAGCGGCTTACCGCGTGGGCGATTCGGTTTCTAACATTATCTCTCCACTGATGGTCTTCTTCCCATTAGTCGTGGTGTATTGCCAACGTTATGTAAAATCGACGGGCATTGGCACCTTGGCTTCAATGATGATGCCTTTCTCCATTGCGATGCTGATTGGTTGGACGCTGTTCCTGCTCGCTTACTGGGCTTTTGGTATTCCGCTAGGGGTGCAAGCGCCTTACACATACAGCTTGTAGCGTTAACATTATTTATCGAGTCTGAATTTAAAGCCCGCGAGTGTATCGCGGGCTTTTTCAATCTTATTTGTGCAGATGCTGTGCGTGAAATGCTAAGTGATCATCAATAAAACTTTGAATGAAAAAATAACTGTGATCATAACCTTTATGCATTCTTAACGAGAGTGGGCTATTGCTCGCTTGTGCAGCGGCGAGTAAGCGTTCAGGTTTAAGCTGTTCGTGTAAAAACGGGTCTTCCTCTCCTTGGTCAATCAAAATGGGTAAGGATGATGAGTGAGTGGTGAGCAATTCAACCGCATCGTATTGTTTCCAATCTTGCAGGTTACTACCAAGGTAGTGGCGAAATGCTTTTTGCCCCCAAGGGCAGTGTATTGGGTTGCTTATCGGGCTAAAGGCTGAAATCGAGCGATAGCGTTGAGGGTTTTTCAATCCGATGGTTAACGCACCATGGCCACCCATACTGTGTCCTGCAATCGCTCGCTGTTGGTTTACGGGAAAATGTTGCTCTATTAAGGCTGGAAGTTCTTGCACAATGTAGCTGTACATTTGGTAGTGCTTATCCCAAGGCGCTTGGGTTGCGTTGAGGTAAAATCCTGCGCCAAGGCCAAAATCATACGCTCCTTGCGGGTCGTCAGGAACATCTTCACCTCTTGGGCTGGTATCGGCGGCAACAATCGCGATACCGAGCTTAGCCGCGCTTTGAAATGCGCCAGCTTTTTGCATGAAGTTTTCATCGCTGCATGTTAAGCCGGATAACCAATACAACACCGGAACCGATTGATAGGCCGCTTGAGGTGGAAGATAAATAGCAAAACGCATACTGCACCCTAGTACTTGTGATGAGTGCGTGTACTGTTTATGACAGCCTTCAAATACTTTGGCTTGGCTAATGTTTTCAATGTGCATAGCAAGTTTCCCCACCCAGCCCTTTAAGAAAAAAGGGCTGGCTATTAAGGCTTATTGGTCAAAATGAATCACAGAACGAATACTTTCGCCTTTATGCATTAAATCAAAGGCTTGGTTGATATCCTCTAAACCCATGGTATGGGTAATAAACTCTTGCAAACCAAATTCGCCTGCCAGATAGCGCTCGACAATGTGTGGCAGTTCCGAGCGGCCTTTTACGCCGCCAAATGCACTACCACGCCATACTCGGCCCGTCACTAATTGGAAAGGGCGAGTTGATATTTCTTGGCCCGCGCCAGCCACACCAATAATGACCGATTCTCCCCAGCCTTTATGGCAGCATTCTAACGCTTGGCGCATTACATTGATGTTACCGATGCACTCAAAAGAAAAATCAACACCGCCATCAGTCATCTCAATAATCACTTCTTGGATTGGCTTAGTCAGAGTTTTCGGGTTCAGGCAGTCCGTTGCACCAAGCTGAGTAGCAAGCTCAAACTTATTCTCATTGATATCAATGCCAATAATACGGCTGGCACCGGCCATTCTTGCACCAATAATGGCGGAAAGCCCGATGCCGCCTAGGCCAAAGATGGCCACAGTATCACCTTGTTTAACTTTGGCTGTATTGAGCACCGCGCCCATGCCCGTTGTGACACCACAACCGAGCAAGCAGACCTCTTCTAATGGCGCCGCTTTATTGACCTTAGCCAAGGAAATTTCTGGCAACACGGTATACTCAGAAAAGGTGGAACAACCCATATAATGGAAAATGGGTTGGCCGTCTTTATAGAAACGTGTTGTTCCATCAGGCATTAACCCCTTTCCTTGCGTTTCACGTACCGCTTGGCACAGGTTGGTTTTACCTGATTTACAGAATTTGCATTCACCACACTCTGCGGTGTACAAGGGAATGACATGATCTCCTACCTCGACGCTGGTTACGCCTTCACCAATCCTCTCAACGATACCGCCACCTTCGTGGCCGAGGATAACCGGAAAAATCCCTTCAGGGTCTTCACCAGATAGCGTAAAGGCATCGGTATGACAAACGCCGCTCGCAATAATACGCACCAACACTTCGCCTTTTTGGGGCAACATAACGTCAATCTCCTCGACTTTTAGTGGTTGATTTGGCCCCCACGCAATCGCCGCGCGAGATTTAATGAATTGATGTGATGACATAAGATTTTCCTTTGCACATTACTTGAAGTTTCAAGTGAGTTGGGGAGAGTGACAGTATATTCCCTTCTTGAAATTTGATAATCGGTCTAAAATAAGAATTACTTTTACTTATCAGTAATAATTAAGATGGCGAGTTGGGAAGGCATTCATGAATTTGTTGCGGTGGCTGAAACTGGAAGTTTTACCGCAGCAGCACATAAACTATCGACATCAGTAGCGAATGTCAGCCGACGTATTGCGCTATTAGAAGAGCGCTTGGCGGTAAAGTTGTTGCAACGTACCACGCGGCGAGTCTCCCTGACCGAAGCGGGTCAACTCTATTATCATCAGTGTCGGCAATTGGTTGAAGGCTTAGCGCAGGCTGATCTTGCTGTCACGCAGATGCAGCAAACGCCGTCAGGTTTACTGAAAGTGACCGCTCCGGTGACTTATGGTGAGCAGAAAGTCGCGCCTTTGCTGCATGAGTTTTTACAGTTACATCCTCAATTGGAGTTGGAACTGATACTCACTAACCAAAAATTGGATCTGATTGCGGAAGGAATTGATGTCGCCGTACGATTAGGGCAGTTAGATGATTCGAGTTTTATTGGCAAAAAGTTATCCAACCGACAACTGTTTGTCTGCGCTAGCCCTGACTATTTGGTGAAATATGGCACTCCCTATTCATTGTCAGAGTTGGTTCATCACCAATGTTTACAAGGCACTATGAACTATTGGCGATTTAAGGATCAGCAACGCTCTCGTGAAATCGGTGTTAAAGGAAAAATTAAATGCAACAGCGGTGTGGCGTTATTGAATGCCGCGTTGCAAGGGATTGGAATCGTACAATTGCCCGACTATTATGTAGAGCCGTATTTGCTCTCGGGTGAGTTGCAAGAAGTGCTACATCAGTACCAAGATGATCGTGAAGGTGTATGGGCTTTATACCCACAAAATCGCCATTTGTCCTCAAAAGTTAGGCTGCTGGTGGATTTTCTGGCAGAACGGCTATCGTCCGCTAACGGCAAAGGCTAGTGAAAGAGAAAATAGGATATATGAATACACAGTTTACCGTTCAAGATCAAAAGTTTATGCGCCGAGCTATCGCGCTTGCCAATCTTGCAGAACAAGCAGGTGAAGTGCCTGTGGGCGCTGTGCTTGTTAAAGATGGCGAAATCATTGCTGAAGGTTGGAATGCCTCTATTGGTCAACATGATGCGACAGCGCACGCTGAAATTCAGGCTTTGCGTCAAGCAGGTCAACGGTTACAAAATTATCGTTTGCTTGATACTACCTTATACGTCACTTTAGAGCCCTGTCCAATGTGCGCAGGCGCACTGCTGCATAGCCGAGTCAAAAGGATTGTCTTTGGCGCTCCAGATCTCAAAGCTGGGGCGGCCGGTACGGTGCTGAATTTATTTGAAAGCCAAGCCTCCTATCATTACGCGACGGTCGATAAAGGATTGTTAGAAGAGGAGTGTCGGGAGCAACTGCAATCTTTTTTTAGACGAAGACGCGCAGAGATACAGGCGGAAAAACAGCGGAATAAACAACAGAGTGATGGGCTTTAGCAAACATCCACTTTGAGTAGATGTTTGCCGCTGAAGGTTAAGCAGAGATTAATTGCATAAATGCACGGTTACGCCAGATAATTTTCTTTTTATTATTGGATAACATACGCTTACGACGGTTCGCTGCCACCGTTTTATTAAGGTGTTTTGATAGCTTTTTACGTTTAAGCATAAACAACCTCCTACTGCTGAGTTTTGACAATGATCCCTAATGGTTTAGGGTGCCTTATGACAATCTTAATCTGCCTTTATAGTGCAGGATTGTTACCATAATATGAAACTTAGGAAACGATCTTTTTCACGTTTTGATGTATGGGCTGCACACTTGGAAATCAAGTGTGCAATTTTTGTTCAACGTGGAAGATTTAGCTATTGTTATGCTTATTGAGCTACGGGGTCGAGATACTGATTATCCTGCGCCTCATCGGCCGATTCCATAGATTCTAACGCGGCCTCCTCCTCCTCAATACTGATCACAACCAAATCATCAGTACCTGAACTATTGTCTATCTGCTTTTGTTGATCAACATGGCCAATAATACTTTGATAATAGCGACGAATATTTTCAACGTAGGCCTTGGCTTCGTCACCTCGCGCGTAGCCATATCGAGTCTGGCTGAAGTATTTCTTTTGTCTCAGTTGAGGGAGGCGTTCTTTGACTTCAGTCCATGAATCAGGGTTCGCACCTTGCTGTTTAGTTAAGCGTCTTGCATCCATCATATGCCCATAGCCGACGTTATATGAAGCGAGAGCAAACCAAATTTTCTCATGTTCTGGGATGGAGTCTGGTATACGCTGTACCATCCGACGCAGGTATTCGACACCACCACGAATCGATTGTTCCGGATCGAGTCGATTGGCGACACCAACACTTCTTGCCGTAGGGAGAGTCAACATCATCATACCGCGGACCCCGGTGGGGGATTTAGCTAACGGATTCCAGTGAGACTCCTGATAAGCTAAGGCGGCAATCAATCGCCAATCAAACTCGTCAGAATATTGTTGGAAAAGAGGGGCCCATTTTGGTAAGCGGACATCGAGTGCTCTAATAAAGGCGCGCGTATCGACATAATCAAACGTGCCCACGTGACCAATATATTTCTCTTCCAAGGCCGCTAATTGACCAGATTGTTTAAGGTTGCCAAAAAACTCAATCATCAAGGCGTATAAGCTTTCATCTTCAGAACGACGCATATACCAAGCGATAGGCTGATCTTCAGTTAATTCAAAGGCGACGGCTAAGTCAGGGTAGATTCGCTGCGACAGCGAGACTTCGACCGAATCAGCCATGGTAAATAGCAGTTCGCCATTCGAAACCTGTTTTAAAAGGTCGTTAACGTCGGCGTTATTATTCACATTGTACTGAAACTCTGGGTAGATCTGTTTAATGTCGCTGAGCGTATTTTCAAAGTGGGATTCATTCACGATAGAAAAAACGCTGTCACCTTCATGCCCAGCAATCAGTTCCGGTTGTTTTTCCAGTAATTGTTTTAAATTTCTTGGACGCCAGTTGCCTTTCTTATAGACGACTTGTTGGCTGACATAGTAATAAGCGGGCCCTGTTCTGTACTCATTCAAGCGTTGATTCGATTGACTTAACCCTGCTGCAACAACGTCGATTTCCCCATTTTTCAGTGCAGGAAAGAGACTAGACAACCGATAAGCGGGTTTCATCTCTAGTTTAACCCCAAGCTGATTGGCAAATTCGCGTGCTAGTTCGTAGTCCAGCCCTGCAGGGCCATCTGGGCCAATGTAGTAGGAGAGTTGATTGTTCAACGTACCCACTCGCAATACGCCACGTTCACGAATATGGTCAAGCTCGCTTTTAGGATCTGAATCGATTTGGCAACCGACGACAAAAAGAGTGAGTAGGAAAATGGACAATGAGCGATGAAGCTGAATCAGATAATACTTTGGCATTTATGAGCGATCTCTTACATCAATTACTGCCTTTATATCAAAGGCGGCCATATTGGCAAAGTTTCAGATCAAAAACGGATGAAAAAGTGTCGGCGACCACGCTAATGTGGCTGTATTTCAAATTTGACAAAAAAAATGACGCAAACGGTTGCTTTTGCTGTTACGTCACAAAAAGAATTCCTTTATAATGCGTTCGAAATCACGAGGTGAAATTGGTATGTATTCAGTTTTCTTTTATTAACTTATTGTATTTTAATGATTTTGAATTCATTCCAATTACACTTCAACCCACTGTATAAGAGACCTAAGCACATGAGAATTTTGCGTGGCTCCCCAGCGCTTTCTGAGTTTCGTGTTAACAAACTCGTTGAACTTTGTCGTGAACAGCAACTGCCTGTATCGGGTATTTACGCGGAGTTCATGCATTTTGCTGATCTCTCTGCGGATTTAGACGCTCAATCCCTTGAAAAATTAGAGAAACTACTCACTTATGGCCCAACGATTCAAGAACATGAGCCACAAGGTCTTCTTTTACTGGTCACTCCTCGCCCTGGAACCATCTCGCCTTGGTCTTCCAAAGCGACGGATATTGCACATAACTGTGGTTTGAATGAGGTGAAGCGCTTAGAGCGAGGCACTGCTTACTACATCGAATTAGATCGCGAACTTTCTCAACCGCAACTTGTTACGCTTTATTCACTGCTGTACGACCGAATGATGGAAGTCGTGTTTACCGATTTCGAATCAGCAACCTCACTGTTTAAAGTCGCTGAACCTGCTCCCGTAGCGTACGTCGACTTGCTGAATGGCGGCCGCTCAGCGCTTGAAAAAGCAAACGTTACCCTTGGGCTTGCATTGGCTGACGATGAAATTGATTATTTGTTCGAAAGCTTCGTCACTAAGCTTGAGCGTAATCCAACCGATATCGAATTAATGATGTTTGCTCAAGCAAACTCTGAGCATTGTCGCCATAAAATCTTCAATGCCGATTGGACTATTGATGGCGTTAAGCAAGATAAATCGCTGTTTAAGATGATCAAAAACACTTATGAAGTGACTCCTGATCACGTGCTGTCCGCCTATAAAGATAATGCTGCCGTCATGGTGGGTTCAGAAGTTGGGCGTTTTTTCCCTGATCCAGAGACACGCCAATATGGTTATCACCATGAAAAAGCGCATATTTTAATGAAGGTGGAAACACACAACCACCCTACGGCAATTGCTCCTTGGCCGGGCGCTTCAACGGGTTCCGGTGGTGAAATTCGTGACGAAGGTGCAACGGGTATTGGTGGAAAACCTAAAGCCGGGTTAGTCGGTTTTACTACTTCAAACTTGCGTATTCCTAATTTTGTGCAGCCTTGGGAAACGGATTTTGGTAAACCGGGGCGCATTGTCACGGCACTCGATATTATGCTGGAAGGCCCGCTCGGTGGCGCGGCTTTTAACAACGAATTTGGTCGTCCCAACTTGTTAGGTTACTTCCGTACTTACGAAGAGAAAGTTAACTCTCACGCAGGTGAAGAAGTGCGTGGTTATCACAAACCAATCATGATTGCTGGTGGGATGGGGAATATCCGCGACGAGCATGTGCAGAAAAAAGAGATCCCAGTTGGCGCGAGCTTAATTGTGCTTGGTGGTCCGGCAATGAACATTGGCCTTGGTGGGGGCGCTGCTTCTTCGATGGCATCTGGTCAATCTGCGGAAGATCTTGATTTTGCGTCGGTACAGCGTGAAAACCCAGAGATGGAACGCCGCTGCCAAGAGGTGATTGATCGCTGCTGGCAACTCGGTGAGGCGAATCCGATCGCCTTTATCCATGATGTGGGCGCTGGTGGTATCTCAAACGCATTGCCTGAGCTTGTTGATGATGGTGAACGTGGCGGTATTTTCCAACTGCGTGATGTACCTAACGATGAGCCGGGAATGAGCCCGCTTGAAATTTGGTGTAATGAATCACAAGAGCGTTACGTACTGGCTGTAGCGCCAGAAAACATGGCGCGCTTTGACGCCATTTGCCAACGTGAGCGCGCGCCTTATGCTGTTGTGGGTATTGCCACTGAAGAGCGTGAACTGAAATTGGAAGATTCACATTTCGACAATACGCCAATTGATATGCCGATGGACGTATTGCTTGGCAAAACACCTAAAATGTATCGTGATGTGAAGACGCTGAAAGTTAATAATCCAGCACTTGATCGCCGTGATATCGAATTGAACGAAGCGATTGATCGTATACTGCGTCTCCCTGCGGTTGCAGAAAAAACCTTCCTCATCACCATTGGTGACCGAACCGTCACTGGTTTGGTTGCTCGTGACCAAATGGTTGGTCCATGGCAAGTGCCAGTAGCAAACTGCGCGGTTACCGCGGCAAGTTATGATACTTACCATGGCGAAGCGATGTCGATGGGGGAGCGCACGCCAGTTGCTTTACTTGATTTTGGTGCATCGGCACGTTTAGCCGTGGGCGAAGCAATCACTAACATTGCCGCTACCCACATCGGTGATATCAAACACATTAAGTTGTCGGCGAATTGGATGTCACCAGCGGGTCACCCGGGTGAAGATGCCGGTTTGTACGAGGCAGTAAAAGCGGTCGGTGAAGAGCTTTGTCCTGCGCTTGGCCTGACTATCCCTGTAGGTAAAGATTCGATGTCGATGAAGACCAAATGGGATGAGAATGGCGAACAAAAAGAAGTGACTTCTCCATTATCATTGGTGATCACAGCATTTGCTCGTGTTGAAGATGTGCGTAATACCATTACGCCTCAGTTAAGAACCGATAAGGGCGAAACCTCACTGGTTTTGATTGATTTAGGTAATGGTAAGAATCGCTTGGGCGCAACGGCGTTAGCACAAGTCTACAAACAGTTGGGTGATAAACCCGCAGACGTAGATAATGCGGCGCAGCTTAAAGCCTTCTATGAAGCGATCCAAACCTTGGTCGCGAATCAGCAGATTATTGCCTATCACGATAAAGGTGACGGTGGTTTATTCGTTACTCTAGCTGAAATGGCCTTTGCTGGTCATTGTGGCGTGAAAGCCGATATCGCCGCGCTAGGTGATGATGCATTGGCCGCGTTATTTAATGAAGAGCTGGGCGCAGTCATTCAAGTTCGTCACAAAGATTTAGAGACGGTGATCTCGACGCTAACGGCGCATGGTTTACAAGCGTGTTCACACGTTATCGGTCGTGTTGAGGCTTCTGATGAGCTAACCATTACCGCTGGTGAGCAACCTATTGTTGTGCGTAACCGCACCGAACTTCGCACCATTTGGGCTGAAACCACGCATAAAATGCAAGCGCTACGCGATAACCCGCAGTGCGCGGACCAAGAGTTTGCAGCAAAACAAGATAACAGTGATAAAGGTCTTAACGTCAGTTTGAGCTTTGACGTGCAACAAGATGTTGCGGCACCGTATATTGCTAAAGGCGTGAAGCCAAAAATGGCTATTTTGCGCGAGCAAGGGGTTAACTCACACGTTGAAATGGCGGCAGCGTTTGATCGCGCAGGCTTTGAAACAACCGATATACACATGAGCGACATCTTAACGGGTCAAGCGGTGCTTAAAGAGTACCAAGGCCTCGTCGCATGCGGTGGGTTCTCTTATGGTGACGTATTGGGCGCGGGCGAAGGTTGGGCGAAATCAGTGCTGTTTAATGTACAAGCTCGTGAACAGTTCCAACGTTTCTTCCAACGTGAAGATACTTTCTCGCTAGGAGTGTGTAACGGCTGTCAAATGCTGTCGAATTTGAAAGAGTTAATCCCTGGTGCTGATTTATGGCCGCGTTTTGTGCGCAATGAATCAGAGCGTTTTGAAGCGCGCTTTAGCTTAGTAGAAGTGCAGCAATCTGATTCACTGTTTTTCAATGAGATGGCTGGCTCGCGCATGCCGATTGCGGTTTCGCATGGCGAAGGGCGCGTTGAAGTTCGTGATACGGCACATTTAGTGGCGATTGAACAATCAGGCACTGTTGCGCTGCGTTTTGTGGATAACAACGGCCATGCCACACAGCAATATCCGAACAACCCAAATGGTTCACCAAATGCCATTACAGGCTTAACGACTCAAGATGGCCGTGTGACGATCATGATGCCGCACCCAGAGCGCGTGTTCCGCACGGTAGCGAACTCTTGGCATCCTGATTCTTGGGGTGAAAACAGCCCATGGATGCGTATGTTCCAAAATGCACGTAAGAACTTAGGGTAACTCACCTTGTCGCCAGTGAGAGAAACGACTTAGTCTTGTTATTCCAGCCGCTGCAACTCAGCGGCTTTTTTGTTTACTTTGAGGATGAATTTTTTGTAAAAAATGCAGAAAAAAATTGTGATTTGTGCTCTAATGCCGCGCTTACCAAGGGATGGTGTTCAACATCCGCCGCCATATAATATAATGGCGCGCGACAAACGTTGATGAGTAATCCCTTATTATTCCCTTAGGA
Organism: Vibrio anguillarum; assembly: GCF_001989995.2. Classification (GTDB taxonomy): domain Bacteria; phylum Pseudomonadota; class Gammaproteobacteria; order Enterobacterales; family Vibrionaceae; genus Vibrio; species Vibrio anguillarum. The sequence continues at coordinate 39,806 of NZ_JAHGUP010000025.1, read as the reverse complement.
AAACGAAAATGTCAGAAAGTAAAAAATTCACCATCAAAGTGACTGAAAAGCGCAATGGTTGGGCGGCGGAAATCGTACGTCAAGTGACCTCTCGCAGAAGTGTTGTTTCAAAGCGCGAAATGGGTTTTGAAAGCGAAGCACAAGCACAAGCTTGGGCGGAAAAAGAGCTCAGTGGCTTTATTGAGAACCAAGCGAAACGCAATGAGCGTAAGGCTCTGGCAAGAAAAGAGAAAAAAGCTTAGTACAAAAATCTGAGTGCTGCGCTTTAAGAACGGTTATTTGAACGAAAACCCGCTTTAAATTAGCGGGTTTTTTATGCCTTAACGAAATTGACCGATTTGCGGTAAAAACTCAAAACCAGCACTGGCTAAGCGAGCCTCTAATGCCGCCCGATCGATATCAAAGTCATCCGCCAGCTTATCAAGATCGCCATTAAAATCATCACGTAGCTTCATATTGATGATGCTCATCAGCATGATTGGATCCATCGAGGCAAAATTGGCTAAATTCATCACTTATCCTCGAAATCAGAAATCAGCAAGTTAGCTGCCGCAAAGGCTGCTTGCTCTCGAACCGCTTTTGGCAGCGATTCGTCTGCTGCGACATCATTCAAGGTTTTGATGGCGCAGGAGATTGCTTGAGGAATATAAGCTTGATCACCACTGCCTATCTGCGCATAAAGCTCGCGCACTAATTCACAACAACCGTAAACTTGCATAGATTAAATCCTAACTAATGATAATGGCTCTCAATATACACATTACGCTTGGCAAAGACAAAATCAGAACTTGCGTTTGCGCAAGCTCTGATTGCATGTGATGAAACTTTAAGCGTTCACTTGCTGCTCTAGCGCCATGACCAGATCGTCGGCTAGCTGTAGTTGCTTAGCTAGCTCGTTCAGATACGCTTTTTCCATGAAATTTTGTTCATCGGCGATAAGTAAAGAGGCCAGATAAAGCTCACTCGCTTGTGCGGGCGTTGTGGCTAACTGTGCAATAGCCGCGGGATCGAGCGGTTTATGCAGCTCATTTTTTACCAGCTGCTGCAATTGGTTATCTGCGCCCATTTCAGAGATGGCTTGCTCAATTTTCGCCATTTCTTGTTCATCCACATGGCCATCAGCTTTTGCGGCGGCAATCATCGCTTTTAGGATCAGCGTGCCGTGGCTAGCATCATTAGGGTCAAAGCTAGACTGCGGTTGAGTGGTCGTTTGTTTTGCTTGCCAGTCATTATACGCTTTATAGGCTAGTGCGCCGAGCGCCGCTGCTCCACCAATCCCTATCACTTTAGTGCCTATTTTTTTTGCTTTCTTCGAGCCCATCAATAAACCGATTAGGCCACCACCGAGTGCACCTGCTCCTAAGGTTTTGAGTTTACTTGAATCTTGTGTGATAGCGCCGAGTTGGCTTGAACCTTGTTTTACGATGTCTGAATTCAATGCTTGGTTAAGTAAACTTTTTAGATCCATAGGTCACCTCCATTAATAATGGATTAAAGAATAGATCACCGTAGATGAATCGAAGATTAATATGCTTGAAAAAGCTTTTGTGGCTGGTGACAAAATAAAAAAGGTTGCCATTTAGGCAACCTTTTCAAGAGTATACTTTATTAGGCGATTTGAGCATTAATAAAGGAGACTATTTCATTCATAGCGACGGCCGACTTCTCACCACTGCGGCGATGTTTATATTCGAAGTTGCCCTCATCCATACTGCGATCGCCAATAATGATGGTATGTGGCACACCGATCAGTTCCATATCTGAGAACATTACGCCCGGGCGCTCTTTACGATCATCAAATAGCACTTCAATACCAGCTGCGGTCAGTTCCGCATACAGCTTTTCAGCAGCTTGTTGGACGCGCTCTGATTTGTGCATGTTCATGGGGACAATCGCCACTTGGAAAGGCGCGATCGCGTCAGGCCAGATGATGCCGTATTTATCGTTGTTTTGCTCAATGGCTGATGCCACAACGCGTGATACACCAATGCCGTAACAACCCATCTCTAAAATGGTGTTTTTACCATTAGAATCAAGAACGCCACAGTTCATTTTCTCAGAGTAGTTGGTACCCAATTGGAAAATATGACCCACTTCGATACCGCGTTTGAGCATTAGTGTCCCTTTGCCACATGGGCTTGGGTCGCCTTCAACGACGTTACGGAGGTCTTCCACTTTCGCTAGCTCAACGTCACGGCCCCAGTTGATGCCAAAGTAGTGTTTGCCATCGATGTTGGCTCCTGCGCCAAAATCGCTCATGACGGCTACGCTGTGATCAACGATAAACGGCAATTCAAGACCAACAGGGCCAAGAGAGCCTGGGCCTGCGCCAATCAGTGCGCGAATCTCTTCTTCGCTAGCCATTTCTAGCGGAGCGGCAACTTCAGCGAGTTTCTCGGCTTTGATTTCATTGAGTTCATGATCACCACGGATAATCAGTGCCACGATAGAGGCATCGATCTCATCAGATGCTTTTACAAACAGTGTTTTAACGGTTTTCTCAATCGGTAGGCCATGCTGCTCAACCAATTCAGCGATGGTTTTGGCGTTTGGCGTATCAACCTGCGTCATCTCTTGAGTTGGCGCGGCGCGCTCAACGACTGGCGCAATGGCTTCCGCTTTTTCGATGTTGGCGGCGTAATCCGATTCAGTTGAGAAGGCGATGATGTCTTCACCACTTTCAGCCAATACATGGAACTCATGAGAGCCGTTACCACCGATAGCGCCGGTGTCGGCTAATACTGGGCGGTAATCAAGCCCCATGCGATCGAAGGCTTTACAGTAAGCTTCGTGCATCGCTTGGTAAGATTTCTCTAAGCCTGCTTTATCAATATCAAAGCTATAGGCATCCATCATGCAGAATTCACGAGCACGCATCACACCAAAACGAGGACGTCTCTCATCACGGAATTTGGTTTGAATCTGGTACAGGTTCAGCGGCAATTGCTTGTAAGAGCTGACTTCGTTGCGTACCAAGCTGGTGATCACTTCTTCTGCTGTTGGACTAAGCACAAACGGACGAGTATGGCGGTCAGTAAAGCGAAGTAGCTCAGGGCCCATTTTCTCAGAGCGGCCTGTCTCTTCCCACAGTTCAAACGGTTGCACAACGGGCATCAAGGTTTCGATTGCACCGGCATTGTCGATCTCTTGACGAACGATGTTTTCGACTTTACGCAGCACACGTAGACCAGTAGGCAGCCAGGTATAAAGACCTGAAGCCAGCTTACGGATCATACCTGCACGTAACATGAGCTGATGGCTCACGACTTCTGCGTCGTTTGGAGTCTCCTTCAAAGTAGAAAGAAGATATTTACTGGTACGCATTCTATGGTATCCGTTTCATGATAGTTAAAAGCGCTCTCCAATGAGAGGCTAGAATTAAGCCGCTAATAATATCAGCCAATCGGCTTTGTCAAAAGCGTTCTATTGCGGTTACTGAGACTAAGTTGTTTGCGATAGTGAATTTTACGTTCAGATCGAACAGATTTACCGCATATTCTTTATGATCGATTTTGTGTTTTTTATAGGCTGGGCGAGGGTCTTGAGCCAGCACTTGCTCAATGACGGCTTTAACCATGTCTTGATCTGCCCGCGCATTCAGTGCCGTTAACGCTGCTTGGCTAAAGGTCACTGCGATCTTGTCGGGCTCGCTCTCGGCATAGCCACCGCTGGCTGTGGCTATCGAATCGGAATAGGGAATATAGGGTTTGATGTCAATGATCGGTGTGTTATCGACTAAATCTACGCTGCCTAGTTCCAAATAAACCTGATCACCTTGCTGAGTGACGCCTTTCAATTCAACGGCAGACATACCGATGCCGTTAGGTCGAAACGTAGCCCGTGAAGCAAATACGCCGATCCGCTCATTTCCGCCTAAGCGCGGTGGGCGCACGGTCGGTTTCCAACCAGCATCGAGGTTTTGGTCAAACAGAAAAAGCAACCAGACATGGCTAAATTGTTCGATACCTCGCACCGACTCTAAGCAATTAGCGTGACCGATGAGCTTGACTCTCGCGCTTGCGCTCGCCACTAAGCGAGGTTGGCGAGGAACGGCAAATTTTTCTTTATAAGGCGTTTCAATAGTGCCAATCGGAGCAATGGTGTGCATATCCGTATCCGTCTTTTTTCACGTTGGTTGAGAAAAATATCATATTTAAGCTTGCTTTTCTTCTTGGTAATGATTATTAATTGGCATGTTATAACATAACAGTTTAAGTAAGGGGGAAATTGATGAAAGACGGAATTCATCCGCCATACCAAAAAGTGGTTTTCCACGACACCAGTGTGGATAAGTATTTTATTGTGGGTTCAACGCTAAAAACTGATCGGACGATCGAGTGGGAAGATGGCAACACCTATCCTTATTTCACCTTAGATGTGTCGTCTGAATCGCATCCGTATTACACCGGTAAGCAGCGAGTTGTTCAAAAAGAAGGACGAGTGGCGAATTTCAATCGTCGCTTTGCTCAGTTTGGTAAGGAGTAAACTATGAAAGTATTAAGTTCATTAAAAAGCGCAAAATCACGTCATCCAGATTGTCAAATCGTCAAAAGACGCGGTCGTTTATATGTAATTTGTAAAACCAATCCAAGATTTAAGGCGGTTCAGCGCTAATGAAGAGAAACGGTTGGACAGGCTAGTGATTGTCCAACCGTCAAAACGTGGTTATTTGTTCGCTTTAGCCAAAATGCGATCCAAATGGTTGGCAAATTCGCGCCGTTCTGTTTGAGAAAGCGCACTTGGTCCGCCAGTTTGGATACCGCTTGATCGCATTGTGTCCATAAAATCTCGAATATTGAGGCGTGCCTTGATGGTCTCTTTGGTATACAGCTCACCACGAGAATTGAGCGCCAAGCCACCTTTGGTTATCACTTCATCGGCCAGCGGAATATCGGAAGTAATTACCAAATCGCCCACTTCTACCCGTTTGACGATTTCGTTATCGGCAACATCAAAACCACTGGGGACTTGCAGTGAACGAATGTTGGATCGTTGCGGAATCGGAACGACATGATTGGCCACAAAAGTACATTCAACGCCCGTCCTTTCGGCTGCGCGGACAATGGTTTCACGAATTACTTTCGGACATGCATCGGCGTCCACCCAAATTTTCATCATTCAATTACTTCTCGGTTAGTTGTGCCTCTAGGGCTGCTACTCGGGCTGACAAAGCGGCTAGTTGCGTTTCAAGTTCGGCTACCTTGTTCGCGCTATTTTCCGTACTAACGCTCACTTCTACTTTGGGAACTCGGTGTGCATTTTTCCAACTTTTGATGGTTGCAATCAAGGCTGGCATTGGCACTGAGGTGCTAAGACGTGACTTTACTAAGGCCACACTCGGTTCCTTTCCCTGTTGTTGTAAGAGAGTCAAGATGCTTTCTAGTTCTTGAGTGACATCTTTTGTGAGCATAGGTTGTCCTTTTTGTGAGTTGCTGTGATCTTACCTTTTATTTACCAAGAGCAAAAGTGGCGAAGTGTTGTAAGAGATCTCGCACATTGTTTGTAAGAAATCACAGTGTTTAACGCAGTGTTTGGTGGTGATTTTTTTATAACTATTTGTTTTTAATTAATATATCTATTTCTTTAGGTTGTTTTTTTAAAAATGATATTTTTAGGTGATTGTTTCTTAAAGCCAAACGAGTAAATTGAACCCTGTCGGAAGGATTCTGACAAGGAATTACAAAGCACCAAGGTTTGGTCTCTTCAGGAAGAAGACAAGGTTGTTCACGAAGAATAACCACGCAGGATGCTAGGACAGCGTAAGGATACAACAGTTGGCAGGATGCGAGCTGCATGGATTGGCGATGGACACCTTGTGGATAAGGCAGGACAACATCAGGATGATGTTATGGACACCGCTCAAGGAACAAGTGATGAGTATTGACCGGAGTGTTAGTACCATGGAAAGTTTGGACACCGCTAGGATGGCGATGCAGGATGAGCCGAAGAATTGGCCACTATTATGGATGATGCATGGAGCACACAATTTAGTAGCTGGACTGCTGCGAGTAAGACTTTAAGCCTCGACACATGCGTGTTGAGGCTTTTCTTATTACTTGCATTCTGGCTTTAGCGTGTTGTTGCTTCAAAAAAAGTTCATATGATAAGTGCAGCAAAATAATAACAACAAAAAAACAATCTAGATCAATTACCTCATCGTTCGGTTGGTTTAATTTTCGGCTTCTTTGCAAAAATAGAGTACCAGATTTTATCTGGGCTAAGGCGTATTGCCCTGAGCCTAGTTGAGTCTTTCGGTATTATTTTGCGGCTAACAAGGATTGTACGTGACAACCGTAACAAGAAGAACGCTTCTTCTCCCTTACACCGATTCGTTAGAGTCTGATTTTTTGATGCTCAATTGTTGCGCCAAAAATCGGGCACAGATGAATGGCCCTAAAACGGTCGCTTCAGCAAAACAGCTTTTTCAACGAGTGCTTCATGATCCTCATTTGTACGCAATGGCGGTGTTAGATAATTATAACCGCGAATACATGGGGCATTTGTTCATTGAACTTGACGAAGAGCGAGCAGAACTCGGTTTTCTGTTTGATAAATTGTATTGGGGCAAAGGCATTGCAACTGAGGCATTGAAGGCTTTTTTACCTAAAGCAGCCTACCAATTGCAACGACAAAAAATTACAGCCACTGCTAATATTGGCCACCATGCCTCTATTGCGGTACTCAAAAAACTCGGCTTTGAGCTGTTGGGTGAGAAAGAAGATGTTTTTGGCCCTTATTGGGAATTTGAGTTTACATACGATGAGGCGGCAAATGAAAAGCAGATGGCCTAAAGCCTATCATTTGTAATTCACCTTGGTAGCAGTCGTCACCTAGTGCAGAAAACTCAAACCAATAAACAGTATGCCAACGCCAGAGTCCTTCTGGCGTTTTGAATTTGTGGCGTCCAAAAGCAACGCTGATCAGCTGTAAGTCGAGTTGTTCGCATTTTCGACTGATCGCCGCTTTTGCCAATTCGGCTTGGCGACGCTGTTGCCAGAAAAGAAAGCAGCCCAAGCTGAGTAATAAAATAGCCAATAGATCGCCTAGCATAAACATTCCAGTTATTGAGTTTTGGTCGCTTGCTGTAAGCGAATTAAGGCATCGGCTAATTCGAACGAAGGGCTAGAATGCAGCAGTGGCAGCAGTACCATTCGCAGTTCTGGCAGCATCACTAAATCAGCAAAGAGCTGGTTAAAGAGGGTTTGATTGCCTGTTTGCGCCAAGCGTAATAAAAACGTTTCGGCAAGCAATGGGTTAGACAATACATGCCACGAGCGCCCTGCAATGGCAATTAATATCTCTTGATGGCTCAAGCGTGGGCTTTGCAGAATACGTTCAACCAAGGTCGCGGTGAGTGCATTATTCGCACCTGATAAGGCTCGTATTAAGGCAGAGAGTAAGAACAGATCAGGTTCGTGGCTTTCGATGTGCAGCATTGCCATCTCTTGCAAACGCAGCGCCAACTTATCATTCAACGGTGCACTATGTTCGAGCGCCCCCAGCAGGGCATACAAAGGCTGAGCGGGGAGGTGGTTTAATGCTTTCCTTAATAACACGCCATTTTGTTCTTTGCTTAAACGAGCACAAATATCAGTAATGCCTTGTAAGCCGACCGTCTGCCAGTTTTCCCAGCCTAAATCCCCACTAAAATAGTGTTGCGCATGCTCATAATATTGGCTTGATGGTAGGTTCAACTGGGCGCGTATTTGGCTGTGGAATACCGCCATTTTGTCGTCGCTCGGTTTAAAGGTATAAGGGTTATTGGCAAGCTTTTGCTGCTGCTCATCGCTGAGGTCTTGATGCAAACGTGACCCCATCGCTTCAAGTACAAACTTGATGAAGTTACCTATCTCAGCTTGTTTGAGTAGGCCGCGTTCATCCAAAGAGAATTTAAGAAACCAGATCCAAGGTTGTTGGGCTTGGTTCCAATACGCGATGGCAAGATGAGCATGACGCTGCAATGGATAGGGATACGGTTGTTGACCTTTTTCTACTTGAGAAAAGTGTGTATTTTCAATCGGGCAGATGCGTCTTCCTAAATCAAAGATCCGATATTGGCTACCACTATTGGTGAGCAATTGGCTAAGCGTATGAATGGTATCCATGGATAAAGTGGCCTTAACTTGTGTTCTTGAATAACTATTTTTGATCAATAACTCTCTTTGAACAATAAATGGTACTCTATAGCCCATTTTCAAGGTCACTTAGCAAATTAACTTGGTGAATAATGACAGTAAGCACAGAACTTACCCACCTGTTGAAGCAACTAGAAACTCAGTTACGCAATTCTCAGTGCTGGCAATCTCAGCCGCCAAGCGAAAGCGCATTGATGAGCACAGAGCCTTTCTCCATCGATACCCTCACTCCGGAGCAGTGGCTACAGTGGATTTTCATCCCCAAAATGTTATTGGCAATTGAGCAGCAAGCAGAGCTTCCTCAAGGGTTTTCGCTCACTCCCTATTTTGAAGAGGCATGGCAACATCAAGCGGAATTGGCTGAGGTGATTGCGCTACTGCGCCTGATTGATGAGGTAAGCCAACCATGTTAGAGATTCTGTATCAGGACGATGATTTGGTCGCCGTGAATAAACCCGCAGGAATGCTGGTGCATCGATCATGGCTAGATAAACACGAAACGCAATTTGTGATGCAAACGCTGCGCGATCAAATTGGCCAGCATGTGTTTCCCCTACATCGATTAGATAGGCCAACTTCTGGCGTGCTTGTGTTTGCGCTCTCCAGTGAAGTGGCGGCACAAATGATGCCGATGTTTGCCAACCATCAAATGGAAAAAACGTACCATGCGATTGTGCGTGGTTGGATTGAACAAGGGGATGTGCTTGATTACCCACTCAAAATCGAGCTAGATAAAATTGCCGATAAGTTTGCCAAACAAGATAAAGAAGCCCAAGAAGCGATCACAGCTTATCAACCATTAGCGACAGTAGAAGTGCCGTATTCAACCGGGCGTTTCCCAACCAGCCGCTACTGTTTGGTGGAAATGAAACCGCAAACGGGCCGTAAACATCAGTTGCGTCGTCATATGCACCATTTGAGTCACCCGATTATTGGTGATACCACTCATGGTGATGGAAAGCACAACCGCCTATTTCGCGATCATTATGACGCGCAGCGTCTGATGCTCCATGCCTCTGAATTACGTTTTACTCATCCGTTTACTGGCCAAACATTAGTGCTTAAAGCTGGTTTTGATGAGGTATGGCAACGGCTGTTTACTCAGTTTGAGTGGAGCCAGCCGATATAAAAACAAAACCCTCGCGATGCGAGGGTTTTGAGTATTGGGATGTAACTGAAAGTGGTGTAGCTTATTGAGCTATTCGGTTCATAAAAACCTTCAGTTCATAAAACCGACAGCTTATAAAACGCTCGCTACTTTGCTAAATACTCTTGAATGGAACGCTCGATGCCTTTGGCATCTAAACCTAATTCTGCATGCAGCTCTTCTTGTGTGCCTTGAGCGATGAATTGATCAGGCAAACCTAAATTGAGTACCGGTTTTAGGATTTTTTCTTTCATCATCAATTCAATGACACCCGCACCCGCACCACCTGCAATCGCATTCTCTTCCAAGGTCACTAGCACATCATGTTGCGCAGCCAGTTGGCGAATGAGTGTTTCATCAAGGGGCTTAACAAATCGCATGTCAGCCACTGTTGCATTTAGCTTATCGGCTGCTTCAAGCGCGTTTGGTAGGAAAGTGCCAAAGTTGAGGATCGCGATTTTTTCATTCGCGATAGCCGTGTCACATTGGCGCATAATGCGTCCTTTGCCAATCTCTAACGCACTAAATTGGGTTTGAATTTCGACTCCCATGCCATTGCCACGAGGATAACGCACTGCGCTTGGCCCTGTGTGTTTATGGCCAGTATAGAGCATTTGTCGGCACTCATTTTCATCGGCGGGTGCCATGATCACCATGTTGGGAATGCAGCGCATGAAGCTTAAATCAAACGCACCTTGGTGAGTTTGGCCATCAGCTCCGACTAACCCTGCGCGGTCAATGGCAAACATAACCGGTAAATTCATGATGGCAACATCGTGGATCAGTTGATCATAACCCCGCTGTAAAAAGGTTGAGTAGATCGCCACTATCGGATGATCTCCCGCAATCGCCATACCTGTCGCAAGGGTGACGGCATGTTGCTCAGCAATCGCCACATCAAAATATTGTTGTGGGAACTCTTTTGAAAAGCGAACCATGCCAGAGCCTTCGCGCATCGCGGGTGTAATCGCCATTAATTTTGGATCTTGCGCGGCCATATCGCATAAAAAATCGCCAAAGATTTTAGAAAAAGTAGGTTTAGCATTGCTGCTTTTTGGCAGGCTAGTGTGGCTCGGGTCAAATTTAGGAACGCCATGGTAACCAATCGGATCTTTTTCGGCGGGCTCATAACCTTTGCCTTTTTTGGTCATGATGTGCAAAAACTGCGGGCCTTTGAGCTCGCGCATGTTGCGTAATGTCTTGATAAGTTCAATCACATCATGGCCATCTACTGGGCCGATATAGTTAAATCCAAGCTCTTCAAACAAGGTGCCGGGTACGACCATGCCTTTCAAGTGCTCTTCTGTGCGGCGTACCAGCTCTTTGATAGGCGGTATGCCAGAGAGCACTTTTTTGCCCCCTTCACGGATCGAGGTATAAAGGCTACCGGAAAGCAGTTGCGCTAAATGGTTATTCAGTGCGCCCACGTTTTCAGAGATCGACATTTCGTTGTCGTTGAGCACGACTAACATATCCGGATGAACGTCGCCAGCATGGTTCATTGCTTCAAAGGCCATGCCTGCGGTGATAGCACCATCACCAATCACGCCCACCACTTTGCGATTTTTCCCTTCTTTACCTGCACTGATCGCCATCCCTAAGGCGGCACTGATTGAGGTGGACGAGTGACCAACAGAGAGCGTGTCATATTCACTTTCTTCACGCCAAGGAAAAGGGTGAAGACCGTCTTTTTGACGAATGGTCGACATTTTCTCGCGGCGACCAGTTAATATTTTGTGCGGGTAAGCTTGGTGGCCTACATCCCAAATCAGCTGATCGAAAGGGGTGTTATAGACGTAGTGTAGGGCAACCGTTAATTCAACCGTGCCTAAGCCTGACGCAAGGTGGCCACTCGACTGACTGACGGAATTAAGAAGGTAGTTTCTTAATTCATCACACAACGTTGGCAGAACCTCTTTCGGCAGACTGCGCAGTTCATCGGGTGTATTTGCTAAAGCCAGTGTTGGGTATTTTGAAATATCAAGAGTCATAATTTTGCGCGCTTATAGTTTAGTTCTTGCGCTCGACGACGTATCGGGCGAACTCTTCGAGTGATTCTGTATTGTAGGGTATTGCTTCCAAGGCTTGAAGAGCTTCCTGTAACAGACTTTGTGCTTTATCAATAGCACCTTGTAACCCTAGCAGCGCTGGGTAGGTACTTTTATTGAGTTGTTGATCCGAGCCTTGAGGTTTACCTAATGTCTCGGTATCGCTAACGATATCCAAAATATCATCTTGAACTTGGAATGCGAGACCAACGGCATCGGCATAGCGATCCAATTGTGGTAGTACCGCAAGCCCTTTTTCACCAGCCGCAAGCGCACCTAAACGGATTGCACAACGCATCAAGGCTCCCGTTTTATTGCGATGGATCTCTTCTAATTCCTGCACTGAGACCAGACGATTTTCTGCTTGCAGATCCAACGCTTGCCCTATACACATACCTTGAGCACCGGAAGCTTGAGCCAACATTTGGACCATCTTAATGCGGTTGACTTGCGCATGTTCGGCGAGTTGACCTTCTGCCAAAATAGTAAAGGCCAGTGTTTGCAGGGCATCGCCCGCTAAAATCGCGATGGCTTCGTCAAATTCGATGTGACAAGTGGCTTTACCACGACGCAATTCATCGTCGTCCATCGCGGGAAGGTCATCGTGGATCAATGAATAAGCATGAATACATTCTATTGCGCAGGCTGGGGTATCGAGTTCATCTGGCGTACAACTAAGCATTTGCCCTGTGATATACACCAAATAAGGTCGAGCTCTTTTGCCGCCAAGTAACAAACCGTAGCGCATCGCGTCAATCAACGGTTGTTTTTGGTGCGGTAAACGGCCTAACCAAAGGTTTAATTGGTCAATATTTCTTTGCTGATAGGAGCTCAGAGCCTCAATCATAGGGCACTCTTTCTACTAAGTTGTGGTATCTACTAGGTTACGATCGACCGTTTCCCTGTGACTTAATTGACAGGTTCATGTCACATAGCGAGCGATGAGATCGATAAATATGAGTCAGTAATAAGTATGTATCAGTAATACGTGCCTATTACTCAGGTAGTTCAGTAAAGTCAGAGAGTGGCGCGTCATCGCTCGCACTGAGCAAAATACTGACTCGCTGTTCCGCTTCACTTAACTTACTTTGTCCAGCACGAGCAAGGGATATTCCGCGCTCGAATTTTTTTAGCGCATCATCTAAGGCTAAATCGCCATTTTCTAGCTGTTCCACTAAGCTATCAAGTTCTTCGATTGTCGCTTCGAAGGACATATTTTCAGGTTTCTTGCTCGCCATAATCTTTTTATCTTGGTAAATATGCACGAAAGTTACCTTAGGGCGTAGTGATGGTCAAATTTAACCAACGATTTTTGTCTGAAAAGTCCCTCTTTTGGAACTGTCACTATCACAAATAATAAAAATAATAATACGATACTTAGCAACCAGACCGATATTTACTGAAATAGTGACGGTGACTCAGAATCTTGGCCATATCAGTGTGCTGGCAACAGTGCATCTTTGCTCAGTTTAGGTATAAACTGAATAGAGAGAATTTCGGTATGATCCAATAATTTACTTAAAGATTTGAATCTATTGCCGATAACGAGTTTAAACTCATTATCGCGTGTAAGCAGCATGAGGAGTGCTTTGTGGATTTAGCAACGCTGATAGGCCTGATCGGAGGCCTCGCTTTCGTTATCATGGCGATGATTTTAGGCGGAAGCCTAATGATGTTCTTCGACGTCACATCTATCTTGATCGTAGTGGGGGGCTCAACCTTTGTTGTTTTGATGAAATTCACGATGGGACAATTTTTTGGTGCAGCCAAAGTCGCAGGTAAGGCTTTTATGTTTAAAGCTGATGAGCCTGAAGATTTGATCGCAAAAATCGTGGAAATGGCGGATGCGGCACGTAAAGGCGGCTTTCTTGCGTTAGAAGAGATGGAAATTACTAATAGCTTCATGCAAAAAGGGATCGATTTGCTGGTGGATGGCCATGATGCTGACGTGGTGCGTTCTGCGTTGCAAAAAGACATTGTATTGACCGATGAGCGTCATTCTCAAGGGTCTGGTGTATTTCGTGCCTTTGGTGACGTAGCGCCAGCGATGGGCATGATCGGTACTTTGGTGGGCTTGGTTGCCATGCTGTCTAACATGGATGACCCTAAATCAATTGGTCCTGCCATGGCCGTTGCCTTATTAACTACCTTGTACGGCGCTGTTCTCTCGAACATGATTTTTTTCCCGATTGCAGACAAACTCGCTTTGCGCCGAGATCAAGAAAAGCTTAACCGCCGTTTAATCATGGATGGCGTTCTGGCCATTCAGGATGGACAAAACCCACGGGTCATTGATAGTTATCTGAAAAACTACCTCAATGAAGGCAAGCGTGTTTTAGATGTTGATAGCGAATAACGGAGCCTGTAATGGATGATGAAGAAGGCTGTAAATGCCCACCTCCCGGCTTGCCGTTGTGGATGGGAACCTTTGCCGATTTAATGTCGCTGTTGATGTGTTTCTTCGTACTACTGCTCTCTTTTTCCGAGATGGACGTACTGAAGTTTAAACAGATAGCGGGCTCGATGAAGTTTGCTTTTGGTGTGCAAAATCGTTTGGAAGTGAAAGACATTCCTAAAGGGACAAGCATCATTGCACAAGAGTTTCGCCCAGGCCGCCCCGAACCGACACCGATTGATGTCATCATGCAACAAACCATTGATATCACGCAGCAGACACTTGAGTTTCAAGAAGGGGATTCAGATCGAGCGGGTGGTGTTCAGCGTGAAGAAGGTCAATTGACGGGGGGGCAATCCCCTGAAACTTCAACGCAGAATAATCAAAATACTCAATCGGAAATGCAACAACAGCAAGCAGAATCTATGTCGCAAGAGATGGAAATTGTTGAACAGGACATCAAAAAAGCGTTAGCAAGAGAAATCGAACAAGGCGCAATTGAAGTTGAAAACTTAGGTCAGCAATTGGTGATCCGTATTCGTGAAAAAGGTGCGTTTCCCGAAGGTTCTGCATTTCTACAACCTAAGTTTCGTCCATTGGTTCGTCAAATTGCCGATCTGGTTAAAGATGTGCCGGGCATTGTGCGTATTTCTGGCCATACCGACAATCAAAGTGTCGATTCTGAATTGTATCGCTCAAACTGGGATCTTTCGGCTCAACGAGCGGTTTCTGTGGCGCAAGAGATGGAAAAGGTTCGTGGGTTTTCTCATCAACGACTCAGGGTGCGTGGTATGGCCGATACCGACCCAGTCGGCTCTAACGATACGGAAAGTGAACGTTCACGCAACCGCCGAGTAGAAATCAGTATCATGCAAGGTGAACCGCTGTACAGTGATGAAGTTCCATCCGTTCAGTAAGTTACGTTGGATTATGTAAAAACACATAGACGAGCGCTAAGGCTCGTCTTTTTTATGGTTATCACCTCGTGTATAATCCTGCGCCCTTAGCGGTGTATCAGTAGCAAGCAGAATGCGGCCCATTGATTCACCACGTTGCCCAATCAGATTGCGAATAGAACTATGAAATTTATTGTTAAGCCCCATCCGGAAATTTTTGTTAAAAGTGACTCAGTACGCAAGCGCTTCACAAAAATTTTAGAGTCCAATATTCGTAATATCATCAAACGAAGAACAGAGTCAGTCGCGGTATTTAACCGTCGCGATCACATTGAAGTGGCTGCGCAAAGTGACCAATACTATCAAGAAGTCCTTGAAATTCTGACTCATACTCCTGGCATCCAGCAAGTGCTCGAAGTGCAGCAATCTGAGTTTAAGGATATGCATGACATTTACGAGCAAGTGTTAGCACTCAGCCGTAATAACATCGAAGGAAAAACTTTTGTCGTGCGTGCTAAGCGTCGAGGAAAGCATGATTTTACCTCAATCGATGTTGAGCGTTATGTTGGTGGTGGTTTAAACCAAGCAGTTGAGAGTGCAAAAGTTCAACTTAAAAACCCGGACGTTACCATCAATATTGAAATAGCCGATGAATTACTCAATCAAGTGATTGCCCGTTATAAAGGTTTAGGTGGTTTCCCTCTTGGCACTCAAGAAGATTTATTGAGTTTGATTTCTGGTGGTTTTGACTCGGGTGTATCAAGCTATTTACACATCAAACGTGGCTCAAAAGTGCATTATTGCTTCTTCAATTTAGGCGGTCCAGCGCATGAAATTGGTGTAAAGCAAGTGGCCCATTATTTGTGGAATAAATACGGTTCTTCAGCCAAAGTGCGTTTTATCTCGGTCGATTTTGAGCCTGTGGTGGCTGAAATCTTAGAAAAAGTAGACGATGGCCAAATGGGTGTGGTGCTAAAACGTATGTTTATGCGCGCCGCAGGCATGATAGCTCATAAGTTAAATATTGAAGCTTTAGTGACCGGAGAAGCGTTGGGTCAAGTTTCGAGCCAAACTCTAACTAATCTTCGTCATATTGATGGTGTGACAGATACTTTAATTTTACGTCCTCTCATCAACTGGGACAAAGAAGAGATTATTAAAGTGGCGCGCGAGATTGGAACAGAAGATTTCGCCAAAACGATGCCAGAATACTGTGGGGTTATTTCAAAAAGCCCAACAGTTAAAGCGGTGAAAGCGAAATTAGAAGCCGAAGAAGCGAAGTTTGATTTCTCAATTCTAGAGCACGTAGTTTACAACGCTCGTCAAATGGATATTCGTGATATTGAGAAAGAGAGCCAAGAGCAAGCGCCTGAAGTTGAACAAGTTGCCGCAATCGAAAAAGATGCGGTGGTGCTCGATATTCGTAGCCCAGATGAAGAAGATGATAAGCCACTGCTGATTGAAGGAGTGGAAGTAAAACATTTACCTTTCTACAAGTTATCGACTCAGTTTGGTGATTTGGATCAATCGAAAACATATCTCTTATATTGTGCGCGCGGTGTGATGAGCCGGCTTCAAGCTCTGTATTTGAAAGAGCAAGGCTTTAACAACATCAAGGTATATCGACCTTAATCGTTATCTCGATACAGAATCGACCGCTCACGTTTTCGTGAGCGGTTTTTTTATGGCTCCGACTTAATCACAGACATAAAAAAACACCGCCCAAGGGCGGTGCTAAAGAATTTGACAGACAGGTCAAACAATAAATACAGGAAGTATATGTTTTGGTGCAGGGGATAACTGCACAAAACAGGATGGTAGAATTCTACCTCACTCGAAATACGAGTTTGCAAACACAACATCGCAACAAAAGCCAATTGATTCATAACTGAATCAAGCCGTTCAGGCCTTGTTGCGGGGTGAAATATAGAATTTCTCTAGCCGCTCGGCAATGGACAATTTATAATGTTTCAGATTAAAAAAACTAATCTAATTTTTGAGTGTACCTATGTCCAGAAGATTGCCACCATTAAACTCGCTGAAAGTGTTTGAAGCGGCAGCTCGCCAGCTGAGTTTTACTCGTGCTGCGGAAGAGCTATTTGTGACACAAGCCGCAGTCAGTCATCAAATCAAAGCGTTAGAGGAATTTTTAGGGTTAAAGCTATTTCGCCGTCGTAATCGTTCTCTGCTATTGACAGAAGAAGGGCAAAGTTACTTTCTCGACATTAAAGATATCTTCACCGCACTCTCTGAAGCCACCGATAAGGTACTAGAGCGCAGTGAGAAAGGGGCATTAACCATTAGTTTACCGCCGAGTTTTGCGATTCAGTGGCTCGTGCCGCGTCTGGCCGATTTTAACCAGCAAGAGCCGGATATTGATGTGCGTATCAAAGCGGTTGATATGGATGAAGGGTCGTTAACCGATGATGTGGATGTGGCGATTTATTATGGACGAGGTAACTGGCCTGGTTTACGCGCGGATAAGTTGTATCAAGAGTTTTTGATCCCGCTTTGTTCTCCTTCACTGCTGTTAGGCCCTAAGCCTTTAGAAACACTGGACGATCTAACACGCCATACTCTGCTACACGATACTTCACGTAAAGATTGGAAACAGTTTGCCAAAGAGAACGATCTTGAAGGGGTGAATGTCAACCACGGCCCCATCTTTAGCCATTCGACCATGGTGCTGCAAGCGGCGGCGCATGGGCAAGGTATCGCACTGGGGAATAACGTGTTAGCTCAGCCAGAGCTGGAAGCGGGTCGCTTGATTGCGCCTTTTGACGAAGTGCTGATGACTAAAAATGCTTTCTATGTGGTCTGTCACGAGAAGCAGGCCGATATGGGGCGCATCGCCACTTTCCGTGATTGGATGCTCAAAAAAGCCAGAAGGGAACAAGAGGTATTGCTAGATGAAGAGTAAGTTATTGCTCACTATCGCGGCTTTTATGGCGGGCGTTGGTGTCGCTCTAGGAGCTTTTGCGGCGCACGGCCTAAAAGCGTATTTAACCCCTTACTTGCTTTCGGTGTTTGAAACGGGAGTGCAGTACCAATCGATTCACGCTTTAGCCATATTAGCGTGTGGTATTTTGCTGCGTTGTCGTTTGGGATCGAAAGCACAAAAATATTTTTTCATTGCGGCAATTTGCTTTATCATCGGCGTCCTTTGTTTTAGCGGCAGTCTTTACGCTTTAGCACTCACGGGCATCAAGTGGTTTGGCCCGATCACGCCATTTGGTGGCGTGTTCTTTATGCTAGGGTGGGGAGTGTTTGGCTATGCAGCACTTAATATTCAAGAGGTGGACCAGTGAAACACGTAATGCTCTATTGTCGTGCAGGCTTTGAAAAAGAGTGTGCCGGAGAGATCCAAGATAAAGCGACTAAGCTAGAGGTTTTTGGTTTTCCTCGTTTGAAAAACAATACGGGTTACGTTTTGTTTGAGTGCTATCAGGCCGGTGATGCTGATAAGCTGATTAAAGAGATCGATTTCCAATCGCTTATTTTTGCTCGTCAGATGTTTGCGGTAGCGGCGGAATTTAGCGATTTACCTAAAGATGATCGTATTTCGCCTATCTTATCTGAACTCGCCGAACTTGAGGGTTTTCCGCGTTGTGGTGACATTCGCATTGAAACGCCAGATACCAATGAAGCGAAAGAGTTGCTCAAATTTTGTCGTAAGTTTACCGTGCCATTGCGTCAAGCTTTACGTGGCAAGGGGATTTTGTCTAACAAAGAGTCGGCGAAGAGACCTGTGCTACATGTCTGCTTTATTCAACCCGGACACTGCTTCGTTGGGTATTCGTACACCAACAATAACTCGCCTTTTTTCATGGGTATTCCTCGTTTGAAATTCCCAGCCGATGCGCCAAGTCGTTCCACACTGAAGTTGGAAGAGGCTTTCCATGTGTTTATTCCTCGTGAAGAGTGGGATGAACGTTTGGCTCCGGGAATGTGGGCGGTAGACTTGGGCGCATGCCCGGGGGGCTGGACTTACCAACTGGTGAAGCGTTCGATGTTTGTTCATGCTATCGACAACGGTCTAATGGCTGAAAGTTTGATGGACACAGGACAAGTGAAACACCATGCCGAGGATGGTTTTAAATTTGAGCCGCCACGCAAGAACGTGACTTGGATTGTGTGTGACATGATTGAAAAGCCAGCTCGTGTTGCGCATTTAATGGGGCAGTGGATCCTCAAGGGTTGGGCGAAAGAAGCCATCTTCAACTTAAAGCTGCCAATGAAAGGGCGCTATGATGAAGTTTTACAAGATATTGAAAATCTGAAAGTTTTTCTGATTAAAAATGATGTAAAGTTCCGCATGCAGGCAAAGCATTTGTATCATGATCGTGAAGAGATCACAGTGCATGTCCAATGCTTGTCGAACATCTCTCCGCACTAATGCTCCAATAGGTTAATTTAACGCTCCTTTCTAGGAGCGTTTTGCTATTCTGGATGGGATACTTGCGCTGAAAAGCGAATGTCTTGCAAATTAAAACCGAGCTCTATATCGGTCTTTAGTGTGGCAATGTGTTTGCAGACTCGCGCCATATCGATCTGCTCATCAAATTTTTTACGGTATTTCTTGGCTAAATCAGCACTGGCGTAGGCCGCTTCTATGTCGGGAAATTGCGTTAATATCTCTTTTGCTGCTTTGGGACCAATGCCGGCAATGCCGGGAACTTGGCTTGAACTGATGCCCGTTAATCCCCAAAAATCGGTTAATTGGCTCGGCTTTACGCCAAATTCCTGTTCAATAAAGGGTTGATCTAACCAACGATGTTGAAAGTAGTCACGAATTTGTAAAGTGGGGGAGAGTAGTTGGCAGTAGCCTTTATCGGTTGAAATGATCGTTACTTTTTCACCGTGGCTTGCCACTTTCGTGGCTAAGGTGGCCACCAAATCATCGGCTTCATCACCTTCCGAGAGCAGTGAATCAATCCCTAATTCCCACCATGCTTGCTGAATGGCGTCTAAGCCAAGTTGCAGTGCTTCTGGCATCGGCTTCCGGTTCTGCTTATAAGTCGGTAGAAGTTGTGCTCTCCAGCCCCGGTCTTGTAAGTGATGATCAAACACGGCGATGATGTGGGTCGGTTGAGCTTCATTGATGATACGGTGCAAGGTGCGCGAGGTTGTCTCTATGGTTCTTGCCATATCGTTAGGATCGGGTTGTGCGGAGTGCACCCGACGGATCAAATTCAAAGCATCAATGATGACAAGGTGTAAAGACATAACGACCAAAAAATAAGGGCTTAATAAGCCCTTATTGTAATGATCTCACTTAATATTGCCACTCATCCCCGGCATAAGTTATTTTTGCCTTTAATGGTTAATGGTTAATGGTTAATGGTTAATGGTTAATGGTTATTGGTTGCAATTTTATAGCAAGGTTCATAAGCACTGCCGCCGGGCAGCTTCATTCGGTGTTGTGCAACGAAGTCTTTTAGCAATAGATCCATTTTTTTCATCAATTGGGCATCGCCATCAATGATGAATGGGCCGTGACGTTCAATTTCTCGAATGCCTTCCGCTTTCACATTACCAGCGACAATGCCAGAGAAGGCGCGACGCAAGTTAGCAGCGAGTACTTCTGGTTTTTGGTTTAGGTGTAAATCCAAGTTGGCCATACTGTCGTGAGTCGGTTCAAAAGGCAGTTGGAACTCAGGCTCGATTTTGAGGGACCAGTTGAAACTATAAGCATCACCACTATCTTTACGATGCTGACGAACCAGCGGCATCGCTTGGCTCATGATACGCGCCGCTTTTTCTGGATCATCAATGACGATTTGATAATGCTGGCGTGCTTTTTCACCTAATGTTTCGGCAATGAATGTGTCGATTGAACGGAAGTAGGCTTCGCTCTCTTTTGGACCAGTCAGTACAATTGGCATTGGTTGGCTTGCGTTATCTGGGTGCATCATGATACCCAAAATGTACAGCAGTTCTTCCGCTGTTCCTGCTCCACCGGGGAAAATAATGATGCCGTGCGCCATTCGCACAAAAGCTTCTAGGCGTTTTTCAATATCCGGCATAATCACCAATTCGTTCACAATCGGATTTGGTGGCTCGGCGGCAATGATCGATGGTTCGGTTAAGCCAAGATAGCGTTGTGCGGTATAGCGCTGTTTAGCGTGTCCAATGGCGGCCCCTTTCATTGGCCCCTCCATAGCGCCTGGTCCGCAGCCTGTACAAATGTTCAGTTCACGCAAACCCAGTTCATGGCCCACTTCCCGCGTATATTGGTACTCAGTAGGGTTGATAGAGTGTCCACCCCAACAAACCACTAAGTTAGGTTCAAGACCGGGAACCAAGGCACTGGCATTACGCAAAATACCAAACACTAAGTTGGTGATGTGAATGGCATTGGTAAGATTTAGGCGCTGATTATCCGCCAGATGCATGTTGACATAAACGATATCGCGTAGGACCGAAAACAGATGTTCTTGAATTCCTTTAATGATCTGTCCATCAACAAAGGCATGTTCTGGTGGATTCGTCAACTCTAGCTTGATACCGCGTTCACGGCGCATGACAGTGACATCAAAAGATTTATATTTTTCAAGAAGTTCTTTTGAGTTATCCGTATGGCTACCAGAGTTAAGTACCGCCAAAGTACAGTTGCGATACAGTTGATATAGATCGCTCGACGCGGTCTTTTTTAGACGCTCAACTTCAAGTTGAGAAAGCAGATCCATGCTGCCTGTAGGGCTGATATGAGTAATCATACTGGCCTCCTTAGTTGAGAAGTAAGGAAAATGTCCACGCTACGACTAAAGTTGGTTTTTATATATACCCGCTTAGTATGGAGTATAGGTCATGGTTCGTTTAGTGACGGATGTGCGATAGGACGATATAACTGATTGAAATTACAGTATCAATCTAGTTCTTTTCTCGATTGTTAGGAAATGTTTATGCAAGCAGAGTGTGATGTTCAGCACGCTTTAGTTTGGTTTTGTTCAAATAGCGACCAGTTAAGGCCGCTATTTGAATGGATTTCTTTTGTCTACATTATCCGATCTGGACTTGTGTTTATTTCCAAACCACTTGGTTAGGACCGAAACTCTTGGCTTCTAGTAACGAGCGGCGTAAACGTTCAAGTACTTCCTCTGGCGTATCGGAGTCTTTAAAACAGGTACTCGCGGCTGAAAGTGTAATCGTAATACTCTTGTCTCTGAACTTGAAAGGCAGTTTAGACACATTACGTTGAATATTTTGCACTAGCTTGAAACAGTGATTATCTTCTTGATCGGGAAGTAAAATGATAAATTCTTCACCAGAGAAACGTGCCACGGTATCCGTATCGGATGCTTCTTTGGATATGGTGCGGGCAATAATTTTAAGGGCTTTATCACCTGCCGTATAGCCAAAGCTATCGTTGATAGTTTTGAACTTATCAATATCAAAGATTACGATTCGGAAAGTGTGTTGAGCTCTTATCCAGCGCCGATATTCCAGCTCAAGGTGGTCATTAAAGGCGGTGCGATTATAGACTTTTGTCAGTGGATCAAGCAGCAAGCGCTGAGACTGATCTTCCAATCGACGGCGATAATCTTGGGTGAGCTCAAACAGAGCTTCCATTTGATTTTTGCCATAATTTAAGCGTTCAATCAGTGCCTGCTCGCGTTGCTCTGCATGACTTAAGCGTTCAGAAAGTGACGCCATTTCGCATAATATAGGTGAAACGGAGAGCTTAAGATCGTCAATCGCCACAGAATCTTTGATTAGGGTTTGGCTTTGGGTAATCAAAGCGGCGAGTTCAGCATTCATCTCTTGGCGATGTTCAAAGTAACTCTGGCTTTGGTCTGCGTTGTGAGTGCTACTTTTAATGTGTTTTGTGAGTGATGAGTTGACCTGTTCTAAAAACTTCTCAGATGTTTTGCGCTCACTGTTGGTGCCATCAATCACCAGTTTTAGAATCTCTAACGTCAACTCTAAGAGCGTTGATGTCGATACGCCAATCAACAGCTTGGCACGAATATCTACCAGTAGTTCCCCTGATTCACCTTCAAAATCCAATTCAGTGATCAGGTGTTGCAGTTCATCGGATAGCTTGGTCAATAGCTCTCTATCCGCGACATGCAGCTCGCTGATGGCCGTATTCGGATTCGCTGTTATTATTTTGATTGCACGTTCATAAATCCCAAGCAGTTGAATCGCTTGTTCGGCTTTAGGCTGAGCTTCTGAAAAACTGAGCAGATCACGCAAATCACGCTTAAGTTTGGCGGGTAGGCCAGCAACGCGAAGTAATGTTTCTCCACAATGTTTGATTTGAGAGTCCAAATGAGAGTTTTCTTTTTCCATAACCAAAGTTTGTTGCTTCAACATGCGCTCCAATACGGCTAAGCGAGGTATGAGCGTGCTTACGTCTTTTTGTTGTTCTAGAGCTTCACGAAGATCCGATAAATTAATATTTAGCTGATGATCATTACCCTGACACGCCAAGCTTAATGATGCGACGATCCGTTTTAGGACAGTATGTTCTCGTTTAAATTTGAACGAAGTGTCCCTGTGTGTCAAACGAACCTGTTCCAACTGAGTTTTCAGCTGCTGTAACTGTGTTTGAATATCCTGTTCGAGAGCGCCCATGTACAACTAAACTAAACTGCGAGGATCGTTAGGATCCTATTAATTGATTTATCGATAATAACAAATTAATTGCCCACGTCACTGCTTTAACACATTGAATGCCGAGTAATTACCCATCTTTTAGGAGTTTTTTGATGCTCTCCTCATTCTTATAAGAAGAATGCACTTTTATCAACCCTTGATTGATGGCGTGCTTGCATGATTTGCGAATATTGTTGGAGGCAAAACTAGCGGCTGGAGCGTTATCGATCGCTTTTAAGTAGACCCAATGGCTTGCTCCTTCTCTCATGCTTAGCTCACGAGCCGTGTTGGTTGCCATCAGCAGAATATCGAGCAGCTCTTTATCATTAATCGCCATATAAGCTCTTGGCAAAAAGGGGTAGTCGGCGATGCCCATCCGTATTGTACGGTTTAAGCGACGTTCAGGTTGAAATTCATCTATCCATTGCTGAATTTGATCGAATGCGATTTCAGGCGGTGTATTGCGCTCGGCATTCGGTTCGATATAGAGCAGATTGGAATCTGAAAAGTGATAAATCCGATTTGGTTCTTTGATTTTCGATTTTAAAAACTGACCAAATTGATGCTCCAATTCTAAGCCAGCTGAATAGCCATGTTCTAAGTACATGTTGCGCAGAAAGGGAATATCAATCATCACAAAGCGGAGGCGATCACTCAGTGGCTCGTGGATGAGTTCACCAATATACCACGGCTCAAAATGACGGCTGCTTTTTTGCATCGCTGAAGGAAGCTTAGCATTGAGCATGCGCAAGTTACGCAAGCGAGAGCGAGAATGGGTAAAGAGCGTGCTGTTGAGTTCATCGATTTCTTCATTTTGCAACTGGATAAGGTAGCCTCTACGCAGTAGCAGTAAAAATAAAATGATGGAGATGATAAACAGAATAAAGGCTATCTTTTTGAATTTATTATACTCTTCTTGAGTTTTGAGCAGCGCTTTTTCTTGCCCAACCAGATGTAGGGTTTGTTCTACAAACTCTTTTTGTTGACGAAAAGCATCTTCACTGATCTGATTGAGTTTTTCTTGGCGTATTTGCGATAGTGCATTGCTGCGTTTTATGTTCTCTAAGGCCTGTGCGTACTGACCGTTTTGCTCATAACCCAAGGCCAGTAACCGATAGGCATGCTCTTCAATCTCTTCATCTTGCATCGTTTTAGCAACGCTTAAGGCGTGTTGAGCGTTGCTGATGACCACATCGGCTTGTTTTTGGTGAAAGGCTAATCCTGAATGCAGTAAGTAAGCCTGTGCCTTTAAACGAGGATAATCTTTCAGCTCAAGCAAGTCTTCAGCGCGAGTGAGATATTGGTCAGTTAATGGGTAGTTATAGAGATTAAGATAGGTCGCCGCCAAACTAATACGCACTTCAATGACTTTTTCCAGATCATTGCGGCTCGTTTCGTGATCGATCACGTTGAAGTAGTGAACGAGCGCTAGATTGTATTTACCTTGCTGGTAATAGACATCGCCCATACGTTGCAATACATCAGCCAAGGCTGGCGACTTGTTATAGCCGTCATAAAAATCGGCGGCTTGAGACAAATGCTCTAAAGCCTTATCGAGCACTTTTCTTTCAAAAAAAAGCTGAGCCAGTAAGGTATTGGTTTTAGCGAGTAGGGCGCTTGAGTTGTTTTCAATCGCGCCCCAATAGGCAACTAGCAACTCAGATAAAGCACGATTGTAAAAGCCATGAGTGAGAAAATGTTGACCAATAACAATCTGATATTCAATCACGGTTTTCGGTGAGGAGATCGAATCAATGTAAGGCTTTAGGTCAGCAAAAAGCTTATTGGCCAGTTCGATATCATTGGCTTTTGAGGCAATTTCTGCTTTGAGCAGGGTAATTTTATAATCGAGACCTTTTGCCACTTGATCCGCATTTTTGATGGCATCATATTGAATGCTGATCGCGCGTAGCGCCTGCCGAGCGGCGCTTGCATCATTATTATTGAGCCAAATTAGGCGAGTTTTGAGTATTTGTACATCCGTGGCTAAATAAGGTAATTGATAGTGTTGCGTGAGCTCTTCAGCAAGTTTTAACGCGGCCAGTGCGGCATCCATATTGTGCAACTGGAACTCTGCTTTGGCTAAAATCTTTAACGCATCAACGCTGCTGCCCGGTGTTCTAATCCGACTGTCGCTTTCATCGCGCGCCATCACTGATGATGATTTTTCTGATTTTTCGGCCAACTTGCGCTGAGTCAGATACTCAGTGGCTAGGGTTTTGGCTTGATTCGGTGAGATATCAATCAACCCATTGGCTTCATTTAACATTGGCGACGAGTAGATAGTGGCTTGTGAAGCCAATGAAAACAGAGCCAGAGTTAAACTGAGCAAAAGTGTCCAGCGCACGTTGATCATCCTAATGCTAATCCTTATTGACGGGCCATACGTTGGTTATGTGTTGGCCGTTCTTGTTCGGTTGAGCGAAATGGGTTGATATCCAAACCGCCGCGGCGAGTGTATCGAGCGTATACTGTTAACTGTGTCGGTTGGCAGTATTGCATAATGTCGGTGAAGATGCGCTCTACACACTGTTCGTGGAACTCATTATGTTCACGAAATGAGACGAGATAACGTAACAGTGCTTCTCGATCAATTTGTGGACCTTGATAATGAATTTCGACGCTGCCCCAGTCGGGTTGATTGGTGATTAAACAGTTCGATTTCAGTAAATGGCTGTGCAGTGTTTCATTGACTTGCTCACCACGCGCGGCACTTTTCAGTAAGCTGGCATCAAATTGGTAACTTTCAATCTCAATATCTTGTCCATCAATGCATTCACCTTGCATAGTCACAATTGCTTGGCCAGTGTAATCGCTCACCGGGTTGAGAGTGACACTGACTGGCGCGCCGGCACAGGCCGATAAATCGTTGGTTAAGCGCTGCGTTACTTCATCCCAACTGGCTACTTTGCTTTGGTTATAGCTATTGAGGTAGAGCTTAAAGGATTTAGATTCAATCAAACTAGCACTTGTCGCAGGGATAGAAACCTCGCCAATTGCCACTTGTGGTAACCCTTTTTCATTGAGCCAAGAGAGCTCGTACAAAGTCCAAATGTCACAGCCTTTAAACGGTAAGCTATCCCCCAAATGCAGATCATCACGGTTTAAGCTACGAGGGACAGGTTGCAGTAAGCTTGGATCGTATTGTTTGGCGTAGTCGGTTTTTTTGCCAAGGGTTAACCCTGCCAGCGCTTTGGCATCGGAATATTTGCTCATACTTTCACGTCAATTCGATTAGAATAAGCAGAATTTTACGCAATCCTAGGGTTGCTGTCATCACACAAGGCAGCGACTCATCAATTTTGGAGCACTTCATGGCACAAACTGCCGAGCAAGCCTTACTTTCATTTACTCAACGTTATCTTGACGCTTACCAAACAAAGCATGGCGAGTCTCCTCGTAATGATGAGTTGGCTGAGTTAGATTCCCCTTGCGCAGTGATGAACGACCAAGACAGTGTGCTGTGGAAGCCCGTCGTCAGATCGGTTGCAGCTGATTTTTCTAACGTAGAAGCAGCGATTGAATTGACTCTACATTCTGATATTAAAGCCTTTTATGGCGTACAGTTTTGTGCGGACATGCCCGCTAAATGGCAAGGCAACGAGCTCGCTCTATTGCAAGTGTGGAGTGAGGATGATTTTGTTCGTTTGCAGGAAAATATCCTCGGTCATTTGGTGACTCAGCGCCGACTAAAACTCAAACCAACCGTGTTTATTGGTGCAACCGATGCGGAGATGGATGTAATTTCGATCTGTAACCTTTCTGGCCATGTGTTATTAGAACGTTTAGGTACCGATAAACGCGACGTGCTGGCCGAAAGTGTGGCCGAGTTTTTCGCTAATTTAGAACCTGTGGTGTAACGATGTACGTGGTTGAATTGCAGTTTGAGTGTTTTGATAACACGACCATCTCGGCGGTAGACAAAGCGATTAATGGCCTAATGGATGCTTTACGCTATAACGGTCAAGTGCTTGGGCGTGAATTCCCCATCGTGATGGGAGAGGGCGAGTTCTTTGTGCGGGTGGTTTGCCCAGAGCAAGAAAGCTTACACCCTAAGTATCACTCTGATTTTGTTAGGGTGTGCCTGAGTCGCTTGACGGAGGCTAGTTTGCTGGCTCCGAAAGCCCGTTTGTTGGGGCGCGATCTTAATTCCGAGCAAGCCGCTGATGATGTTTTGCCTAGCTGGCAGATACTTTACACCACTTATGTACACACTTGTTCTCCGCTGCGCAGTGGTGACACATTGCTGCCGATCCCTTTATATCGTAATTCTGCGACCTTAAATGGCGATCATAAAGCAGTGATCAAATGGCAAACAGAGTGGCAGGCGTGTGATGAACTTCAGATGGCGGGTGGTTGCCGAGCAGAACACGCTGCACTGCACGAGATTTGCGATGTGGACAGTGTGCTGTTTATTAGAGGATGGGATTTACGAGGACGAATTGAGTTTTTGACCCACGTCCCTACTTATTACTATCAGTATCGAGTTGGCGGCCAGAGCCTAGCGGACGAACAAGCCAGAAAATGCCCGAAATGTGGGGGAGAGTGGCTACTCGATGAACAGCTGCACGACATTTTCCATTTTAAATGCGACCCATGCCGTATTGTGTCCAATATGTCTTGGGATCATATTAAGTAAACAGGTGCGTGTTGTTGATACGAAAAAGCCGATACATCGCGTATCGGCTTTTCTGTTTTTATAGGCTTTTTGCACAGGTAATAGGTTTATTAATTACCAGCCTTTTACTGCACCACCGTCAAAAATTTTTGAAGCGGCTTGGTACACTTCTTCTGTTTGGTAGGCTTTAACAAAGTTAGTCACGTTTTCAGCATTCAGATTTTCTGCACGAGAAACAATGATATTGACATAAGGTGACTCTTTATCTTCAACGAACACACCATCTTTTTCAGGCGTTAGATTGATTGAGCTGGCGTAGGTCGTGTTGATGATCGAGAGCGTAACGTCGTCAAGTGAACGAGGCAGTTGCGCGGCATCTAACTCAACAATAGTGATGTTTTTTGGGTTGGCGACCACATCACGTACCGTTGCCAGTAGGCCTGCTCCGTCACGTAGAGTAATAAGGCCTTGCTGTTCTAGCAGCAGTAAAGAGCGACCAAGGTTGGTTGGATCGTTAGGTACCGCAATACGAGAGCCATCTTGAATCTCATCAACCGATTTCACTTGTTTTGAATAGCCAGCAATCGGGTAAACAAAGGTGTTACCTGCAATCGCTAATTTGTAACCGCGGTCAGCGATCTGTTGATCAAGGTATGGCTTGTGTTGGAATGCATTGATATCAATCGAACCATCATCCAGTGCCGCATTAGGGGTAACATAGTCGGTAAACGTTACGAGTTCTACATCTAGGTTGTATTTTTCTTTTGCAATTTTTGCTGCAACTTCAGCAACTTGTGCTTCAGCACCGGCAATGACACCCACTTTGATTTTATTGTTGTCGACCGCTTTTTCACCACAGCCTGCCAGCACGAGTGCTGAAGCGCTAACGGCGAGGGTAAGTAGAGCTTTAAGGCTAAATTTCATGATTAACTCCTTGTTATAAAACGAATCTGTGTTTTAACTTTATTGTGATTTAACGGTGGTCGACACGGCGGACAAACTTATCGCCAATCGATTGAATAATTTGTACTAAGACAATCAACATCACCACGGTGACCGTCATGATGCCTAAGTCGTAGCGATGAAAGCCGTAACGAATAGCGACATCGCCCAAGCCACCGCCGCCAACGGTTCCGGCCATGGCAGAGTAACTTACTAGAGTGACCATAGTGATGGTGACTGAGTTGACAATGGTTGGTAGCGCTTCAGGAAGCAACACTTTACGAATAATTTGGATCGGCGTAGCCCCCATTGACTGCGCAGCTTCGACCAAACCAGTGGGCACTTCCAGCAATGCACTTTCAATTAAACGAGCGACAAATGGAATTGCGCCAATCGTCAGCGGCACAATGGCCGCCGTGGTGCCAATAAACGTACCGACAAGCAGTTTTGTCACCGGAATAATGGCCACCATAAGCACCAAAAATGGCACAGAGCGACCAATGTTGACGATGGCACCAAGAATGCGGTTCAGCTGAGTGTTTTCGAGAAGGCCGCCTTTTTTGGTGGTATGTAAAATAACCCCTAGTGGAATACCAACCACGAAACCGACGATGCCCGCGACAGCGACCATGTAGAGTGTTTGCCAGGTTGCTATCAGTAGAAGATCGCCATTCAGGTTTAACCAAGCGGTGATGGTGTTAAAGGACATAACCAAGTACCTCTACTTTTACGTTGTTTTCGCGAAGAAATTCAAGAGCAGCCGTATCGTCCGACTCATTACCAAACAGTTCAGCGACCATCATGCCGAATTTAACGCCACCAGCGTAATCAAGGTCAGAACTTAATATACTGACATCAATATTAAATTTACGGGCAATTTGTGTCATCAAGGGAGCATCAACCGTTGCGCCTGTAAACTCTAATCGCACCAGTGGGTAGCTACCTTTTACGCGAGTGGCTTGCAGGCGAGCTTGGTAATCTTCCGGAATTGATAAATCGAGTGTTGAGCGAATAAATTGATGGGCCAAGGCGGTTTTAGGGTGAGCAAAAATCTCGCCAACTGTGCCTTTTTCAACCAGTTCACCGTCGCCAATAATGGCCACTTCGTGGCAAATACTTTTTACCACATCCATTTCGTGAGTAATTAGCAAAATGGTGATATTGAGTGTGCGGTTGATCTCTTTCAATAGCTCTAAAATCGATTGAGTCGTCGCAGGATCAAGCGCACTGGTGGCTTCGTCACACAGCAATACTTTGGGATCAGAGGCGAGTGCTCGCGCTATTGCAACACGTTGCTTTTGACCACCACTCAGATTTGCAGGATAAGTTTCGCGCTTATCCGTCAGGCCGACCAGTTGCAGCAGCTCTGACACTTTCTTTTCAATGCTATTTTTTTCGACACCAGCCAGTTCAAGTGGCAGAGCAACGTTGTCAAATACCGTACGTGATGAAAGCAAATTGAAGTGTTGAAAGATCATGCCAATGTTGCGACGAGCTTGGCTGAGTTCTGATTTGCTCAGTTGAGTTAAATCAACGCCATCAACCACAACCGAACCTGTTGTTGGAGCTTCTAGCATGTTGACACAGCGAATCAGCGTACTTTTCCCTGCACCTGACGAGCCAATTACACCAAAAATAGTGCCTTGCTTAATGTGAAGATTAATCTCTTTCAAAGCATGAATTTCCTTATTGCCTTGATAGAAAACTTTATTTACTTGATTAATTTGAATCATCGGAAAACCTGTGCAGGGATAACAGAATAAAATGTTGAACTCTCTCTCACTTGTTGGACGATGCTATGGCTTAACTTGATTTAAGTCAATAGATATTTTTACGTCTAGACGTCTAAACGCTTTGGTGAATTAGGTAGTGATGAAAAAAATAAAGCGTGTAATAATCATCATATCTGGCGTGATATGAGAGAGTTATTTTGGCTAAACCTGCAGTGTTTTTAGATCGCGATGGCGTGATCAACGTTGACCATGGCTATGTTCATGATGAGCATGATTTTGAGTTTATTGATGGTGTATTTGAAGCCACTAAGAAGTTTCAAGACATGGGGTATTTGCTGGTTTTGGTAACCAACCAATCAGGTATCGCTCGTGGGAAATTTAGTGAAGAGCGCTTTTTATCTTTAACGCAATGGATGGACTGGAATTTTGCCGATCACGGTGTCGAGTTTGATGGTATTTATTACTGCCCGCACCATGCTGAGCACGGTGAAGGTAAGTATAAAGAAGAGTGTGATTGCCGCAAACCAAAGCCTGGTATGTTTATCTCCGCACGGGACTTTCTTTATATCGATATGGAAAAATCCGTGATGATAGGCGATAAAGCTGAAGATATGATGGCTGCACAAGCCGCAGGTGTTGGTACTCGTGTGTTAGTGCGTACCGGTAAACCCGTTACTGAGCAAGGTGAATTACTCGCCACCGTGGTACTTGATAGTATTCGCGATGTCCCTGCTTTTCTTGCACAGTAAAAATTCCCCCCTTTGTGGAAGGCAATATGAATAAATCATTTCTTTTTGTTGGATTCAGTGTTGGTTTTTTAGCGGCATGCTCACCACACTACGCGAACGATTCGCGCGTTGAAAGTGAGAACCTGTTCCAGCATTATCAATGCCGTTCTGGTGAGCATTTTGATGTTGCGTATATTGAGCAACAGTCAGCCGTTCTCCGTATTGCCGATCGCGAATATACATTAATACAAATTCCAGCCGCCTCTGGCGCAAAGTATGTGATCGACGATAGCGAGCAAACTCAGCCTCAAACCGTGCTTTTACATACGAAAGGCGATGAAGCTTTGCTCGAAGTGGGATCAACGACTTATCAAGGCTGTACCACTCAATAATTCATTTAAGATAAGCGCATGCTATCTTCCATTTTTATTTACGCTATAGGTTCGCATGAGCAGAAAACTGACTATCTTGGATATTGCAAAACTGTCTGGTGTTGGTAAATCGACGGTTTCTCGTGTATTGACGAACGACCCAAAAGTGAAGCCTGAAACACGAGCAAAAGTGGAACGCGTTATCCAAGATTCTGGGTATGTGCCATTGAAATCGGCTCAGTTAATGCGTGGTGGCAGTGAAAAAGTGATTGGCGTGATTATCTCACGCCTTGAGTCACCGTCTGAAAACCGTGCCGTGGGGCGAATGCTACAGGTGTTGTATCAAAATGGGTACGATGTGGTGATTATGGAAAGCCAGTTTGATCGCACTAAAACGAACGAGCACCTTGAGGTTTTACATAAGCGTAATGTGGATGGTGTAATTGTATTTGGTTTTACCGATCTCGATATCACACAACTCAACCTATGGGCATCGCGAGCGGTTGTGATTGCGATGGATGCCGATAAAGTCTCATCGATTAACTATGACAATTATGGTGTTATTCAAGGCGCGCTTGCTCATTTGACTTCGAAAAATCGAGTTCATATTTCCTACATTGGGGTCGATCCTAGCGATAAAACGACAGGTAAATTACGTTTAGATTCGTACTTAGATTGGTGCAAACAAAGTGGATGCACTCCCAATTATCGCACTGGACGTTTGCATCATGAAAGTGCCTATCAACTGGTTGATGATGTGCTGAATGAGCAGACTCAAGCGATTGTGTGTGCCAGTGATACTCTGGCGCTTGGCGTGATTAAACGTCTCCAAGAATTGGGCCGAGATGATATTGCCGTCACTGGTGTGGGTGGTAATGAGCTGCTCTCTTTTCTTTTCCCTAATATTTACAGTATTGATCCTGGCTATGCTCAAGCGGGAGAAAAAGCAGCTAATTTATTGATTTTACAGCTTAATAATGAAATGAACCCTGCACACATCACTCAACAACCGCTAACAAGCTAACTCCTTATTTCTTAAAGTGAATTACAATTAGTCTGTGATCTTATTCAATTAATGGGATTGTTCCCATTTTTACCTTTTATTATTTATGTCAATATTGCACTTGTAGGTGGGAATGTTCCCATTAAAAAGAAAAATAGACAGTATTCCAATATAGGGTGGGCAAAAGTATGGCCAAGATAGCGAAGCAAGACGTGATACGTCTTATCGAGCTGGTAGGTGGTAAAGAGAACATCGCCAGTGTGAGTCACTGTTTGACTCGTTTACGCTTTGTTTTAAATGATACCGACAAGGCGGATAAAAAAGGACTAGAACAGCTGAGCATGGTTAAAGGGTGTTTTACCAATGCTGGGCAGTTTCAAGTTGTGATTGGTACTGAGGTGGACGAAGTTTACGCCATTTTAATCGGGCTTTCAGGCAAAGAAGCCGTTTCTAAAGATGAAGCGAAGAAAGCCGCTCGCCAAAACATGAACTTTTTAGAACGTGGCATTTCGCATCTTGCGGAAATCTTTGTTCCTTTGCTGCCAGCGATCATCACCGGCGGTTTAATCCTCGGTTTTCGTAATGTCATTGGCGACATTCGCATGTTCGATGGAAAAACTTTGGTTGAAATTAGCCAATTTTGGGCCACGGTTCATTCTTTCTTATGGTTAATTGGCGAGGCTATTTTCTTCTTCCTACCGGTTGGTGTTTGTTGGTCAACGGTGAAAAAGTTGGGTGGAACACCGATACTGGGTATTACTTTGGGTGTGACTCTGGTTTCGCCTCAATTAATGAATGCTTATCTGATCGGTAAGCAGATGCCCGAAGTGTGGGATTTTGGCTTGTTTGTGATAGAGAAAGTCGGCTATCAAGCTCAGGTGATTCCTGCGATGTTGGCGGGTGTTGCTCTGGCGTTTATTGAGACAAACTTAAAGCGCATCATCCCTTCTTATCTTTACCTCGTTGTTGTGCCATTTATCTCTATCATATTGTCCGTTATTTTGGCCCACGCTTTAATTGGTCCATTTGGTCGCGTATTGGGCGATGGCGTCGCGTTTGCGGCTAAAGCTGCAATGACTGGCGATTTTGCGGTTATCGGTTCAATGGTGTTCGGTTTCTTGTATGCGCCACTGGTCATTACCGGGATTCACCACACCACCAACGCGGTGGATCTGCAGTTGATGCAAGAAATGGGTGGTACGCCAATTTGGCCACTGATTGCACTGTCAAATATTGCTCAAGCGTCTGCGGTCGTCGGTATCATCTTTATCAGTAAAAAACACGGTGAGCGAGACATCTCTGTTCCTGCGGCTATTTCGGCTTATTTGGGTGTGACAGAGCCAGCGATGTATGGTGTCAACTTAAAGTACAAGTTCCCAATGCTAAGCGCCATGATTGGTAGTGCTGCTGCAGCCGCAATTTGTGGTAGTGCAGGGGTGATGGCGAATGGCATCGGTGTGGGTGGTTTACCAGGTATTCTTTCGATTCAACCACAATACTGGGGTATTTACGGCATCGCGATGCTGGTGGCGATGGCCGTCCCAATTCTGCTTACTCTGTTTTTATACAAACGAGCTCAAGCTAAAGGCGAACTAGAGCCAGCAAGTGCATAACCTTTCATTCGAGTGGTGAGTTTTCACCACTCATTTTTATTTTGGTAAGTGAGTTGTCAATATGGTTATAACCAAGAGCGATAGTCAGTGGTGGAAAACGGCCACCATCTATCAGATTTATCCCAAAAGTTTTTGTGATAGCGGCGCTAAAGGAACGGGAGATATCAAAGGGATCATCTCCAAACTGGATTACTTGCACCGCTTGGGAATTGATGCCATTTGGCTGACGCCGATTTACTCGTCTCCGATGATCGATAACGGTTATGACATCTCAGATTATTACGGCGTAAACCCTCAATTTGGTAGCATGCAAGATTTTGATGAACTGCTGGCTCAAGCTCATCAAAGAGGTATCCGCATTATTATGGATATTGTGGTTAACCACACCTCAACCGAGCACGCTTGGTTTCAGTCGGCGTTGGGTGATAAATCAAGCCCGTATCGTGACTATTATATTTGGCAAGACCCTGTTAATGGTCAGGCTCCAAATAATTGGCAGTCAAAGTTTGGTGGTAGTGCATGGGCGTTAGATGACGCAACAGGGCAATATTATCTGCACCTATTTGCCAAAGAGCAGGCGGATCTAAATTGGGAAAATTCTCAAGTTCGTGAAGAAGTGAAGCAGGTGATTCGTTTCTGGGCTGAAAAAGGGGTGGATGGCTTTCGTCTCGATGTGATCAATTTAATCTCAAAAGCACAGGATTTCAGTGATGATCACCAAGGTGATGGCCGCCGTTTTTATACCGATGGCCCGCGCGTGCATGAATTCTTACAAGAGATCAGCCAAGCGGTTTTCCAACAATACGGCAGTGTCACTGTGGGGGAAATGTCCTCAACAACGCTTGAGCATTGCCAGCAATATTCAAGCTTGGATGGCAAAGAACTTTCGATGGTGTTTAACTTCCATCATTTAAAAGTGGATTATCCGAACGGTGAAAAATGGACGAAAGCGCCATTTGATTTCTTGCAATTGAAGCAGATTTTCAACCATTGGCAAACGGGTTTAAATGGTAAAGGGTGGGGAGCACTTTTTTGGTGTAACCATGATCAACCTCGCATCGTGAGCCGTTTAGGGGATGATCAACGTTATCGTATTGAGTCGGCAAAAATGTTGGCAGCATCGATTCATATGATGCAAGGCACGCCTTATGTTTATCAAGGTGAAGAAATAGGCATGACCAATCCCGGCTACACCGCTATTGAACAGTACCGAGATGTGGAAAGTACTAACATTTACGACATCATGGTGAACCAGCAAGGAGTAAGTCATGAAGCCATGATGGCCATTCTTGCACAAAAATCCCGTGACAATTCTCGCACGCCAATGCAGTGGAATGCAGAGCGCTTTGCTGGTTTTAGCCAAGGTAAGCCTTGGTTAGATATCGCAGAAAACTATCAAGAATTGAATGCACAATGCGCGTTAGCTGATGAGCAATCGGTTTTCTATTTCTACCAAGAGTTGATAGCGCTGCGCAAAAAAATCGGTGTAATTACCGATGGTGATTACACCGATTTGCTCCCCGATCATAAAGAGATTTTTGCCTACCAGCGACGCAACGCGAAACAGGTGCTGATCTGTATCAATAACTATTATGGCGTTGACACCGAATGCGTGCTGCCAAAAGAGTTACCGATTGAGAAAGCAAAATACCTGTTAGGCAACTATACAGATATAAAACCACTCAAAGTTTTGGAACATCAAGTGCTTCGTCCGTATGAAACACGCGTAATTTTGTTCGATTTAGTATCCTGATTGAGTCCTACCCCTATAGATTCAGTCATTTTTCAGCCCCGAATTTTCGGGGCTTTTTTATCGACTCTGTTTATGAGTCACGGCCCAATGGTACTTTCTTCGTACTCTTATTGATTCAACGCGGTAGGTTCGGCTGTTGATGATTTGTTTAATGTTTTAACAACACCACAACTTTGTTGCTTGGTCACAATTAGTCACACAAAGATGAAACACAATCCGCTATAGTTTGCGTTCTTAGCAAACGGATGTGAAACACAATGAACAGTACTCTCTCCCCCTCTTATCGAGTGGTTCTCGTTGAAGACGATTTAGAACTCTCGGAACTGATCAAAGACTTTCTCAACCACTATGAGTTTTGTGTCTCAACGGTTGCGGATGGGATTCAAGCCGTTGATCGGATTTTGGATGAGCAACCTGATTTAGTCATTCTGGATATTATGCTACCAGGGCAAAGTGGTATGGATGTCTGCCGCGCTGTCCGAGATCAATACCACGGTATGATCTTAATGCAAACGGCGTTGGACGACGATATTGATCAGGTGATGGGGTTGGAACTGGGTGCCGATGACTATGTTGTTAAGCAGGTTAAGCCCCGTTTGCTACTGTCACGTATTCGAGCCTTACTTCGAAGGCAAGCAAGAGGAAGTCAAAGTGACAAATATGAATTGTGCATAGGTAGCTTGTGGATGAATTTGCAACATCGAGCGGTATTACTTGAGCAGCAGCCCATAAAACTCACGACCAGCGAGTTTGAGCTCTTGTATTTACTCGCCCAACATGTCGGCACCATAGTCACGAGAGATGATATCGCTCAGCATGTGCGTGGTTTTGAATATGATGGTTTAGATCGCTCAATTGATCGTCGTATATCACGCTTGCGGCGTGCGCTCGGAGATGATCCTAATGAACCTAAGTTGATAAAAACGGTTCGAGGTAAAGGATATCAGCTCTGCGCTGTATCGGAAGGGAAGTGGTCATGATTCGATCTTTTTGGGTACTCTGGGTAGCTGTGTTTCTGCCGATCTTATTACTCAGTATTCCCACGCAATTTAATCCGATCCCATATCTTAGCCGCAGTATCTCTGAAGAGTTTTATAAGCCTGTCTATCAGAGTAACTTTACGTTTCTATCTGAAAAATTACGTCAAGCGCCTCAAGCTGAGTGGACAACGATTATTGACGGCTATGCTAAGCATTTCAGTTACCCACTTCGATTAGAGGCATTAGACAGTTACCACTCCTCCCCAGAAGTTTATCAAGCGTTGCAAAAAGGCGAGATCATTTTTCAAGATGGTGATCCTATGGCACTTTTGCAAAGAGTGTTGAACAGTGACAAAGTGCTCTATTTCGCGATCAATGAACCGAGAGAACTCGCTGCGCTTAACCAGTCCAGAGGTACATTATACCTCGCGGTAGAAAATCTTCGTAGCCAACCTCGTACTCAATGGCAAACCAGTATTGCTGAGCAAAATAGCCGAATACCTTTAGAGTTAAGTCTATTGCGAGAGCAAGATTTGTCACCCATCGAGCGAAGTAAGTTGTTGGCTGATGAAGAGCAGATGACTAGTTATATCAATCAACAAGGCAGCATGATTTTATTGGCTGCGGTGGATGAGAATACGTGGTTACGCGTCGAGGACAATATTTCCTACCAAACCCAATTAAAGCTCACCACGGCTATCGGTGGTTTCTTTTTTTTAGCCATTTCTGTGGCCTTAGTTATGTGGATTTATCCTTTATGGCGAGATCTGAAACGTCTGGTAAAAACGGCGAATGAATTTGGTCAAGGAGTATTATCTCGTAGAGCGACGACATCTCGGCTTTCCGTGGTCTCTCAGCTCAGTCATTCTTTTAATAATATGGCAAATAACATCGAAAAGCTGATTGCCAGCCAAAGAACCTTAACCAACGCCGTGGCGCATGATTTACGAACACCGCTCTACCGTTTACGCTTTGCATTTGAAATGCTTGAGGATGAAGACATTGCCTTAAGCCAGAAAGAAAAATACCGCCAAGTGATTCACTCCAGTATTGAAGATCTCGATCATTTGATTAACCAGACACTTGTTTTGTCGCGCTATAACCGTATCACAGATATTCGCCATTTTTCTTATTGCCACTTTGCCGACAATTTGGTTGCAGAAGCGGAGCATTTCCAGCTTGAAAACCCGCAACTCACATTGCGTGTCAGCGTGTTGGATTCGTTGCGACAGCAAACGATATTTGTCGATAATCGAGCTTTATTGCGGGCCGTTAAAAACTTGCTGAGTAATGCCGCGCGATTTGCGCAGCAAGAGATCCATCTCTCGTTGAACGAATCTGATGGGCAACTTTTTTTGGTGGTCGAAGACGATGGCCCCGGTATTGCGCCAGATGATATTGAACGTATTTTTGAGCCCTTTACTCAAGTGAATAATCAAGAGCGTAATAGTGAAAAAGGTCATGGTCTTGGGCTGGCGATTGTTAAACAGATCACTCGTTGGCATCAAGGCAAGGTTAGAGTAAAAGTAAATGGTTCAGCATTAGGGGGCGCATGTTTTGAACTGCAATGGCCGAAACAGATTTCTTTACCTAATGTGACCAAACTGGATACAAATGGTCAATAAACTGCTGACGATTTATTTGTATTGAGAATGCTACCTTGAATGGGTCGGTGAATCAGACCGCTCACAAGGAGTAAGCATGAATACCAAATTATTAGCGCTGTTTTTAAGCGGCGTATTTTTCTCATCTACCAGTGCCACTAAACCGATGGAATGGATCTCAGCCTTCAGCGATGGGGTTCGCTTAAATGACCAGCTCAGCCAAACCAATACGCAATCGAATGTGATGATGGATTACGCGCAACAAGATGCTGCAATGTATTTGGACGGTAGTGAAGTCGCCTTTCTTTCCATCAGTACCAGTTACCTCTTCTAATGCTTAATCACAGGAAAATATTATGTTTAAGTTAAACCAGTTGTTCGTGATCCTGAGTGTGCTCGCACTTATCGTGGGATGTAAAGCCGATGATTTGAAAGATGCGGATAAGCTGACTAAGCCTACGGTTAATGCTGGTGCTGATCAGATGTTAATACTGCCAGTAAATAGTATTACGTTGAGCGGAACTGCGAAATCTGAGTTATCAATATATGAAATTAAAACGAAGTCTTGGCGTCAAGTTTCTGGGCCTCAATCGCTTACTTTGATCAATGCAGATTCTCTGAAAGCAACGGCGTTTTATCCTACGATTGCTGGCACGTATGTTTTTGAATTATCAGTTAAAGACAGTGGTGGAAGAAGCAACAGTGACCAAATGCAGGTGATCATTCAGGCGGCCGCGCAAAGCATGCAGCGAGCCTATATGCAGCAGGTTGATATCGTTGCTTGGCAGTATGCTGATAGGAACCAAGGCATGCTGATCTTTAGTGATTTAGATTCGGTTTCTTTAACCGAAGTGGACACTCAATTAGAGCATGCGCTGACCTCACTCAATAGCGCTGCTGAGTTTGAGCTACATTTTGCCGCCAATGCTGGGGGAAATATACAAACGGCTTTGTTGTTATTAAATGCCCTTTCTGCTCAAGGAGTTCCGATTTGTTTAAGTGAAAGTTCATCTTGCCACTCTTTGGAACAAGGGTTTTTATTGCAGACTGAACTGCCAGAGAGTATCAATTGCAGTGATGCACAAAGCTGTGTTACCGCTCTACTTCAGTATATTGAGGGTTAACTAGACTACTTAGTGACGTCAGTTTATAGAGCTATGATGTAAAGAAACGAAAAAGCCAGCTCGAAAGCTGGCTTTTTATCGTTCTCAATAGAGAAAATATGGTGGAGGGGGACGG
>NZ_JAHGUP010000024.1 GCF_001989995.2 Vibrio anguillarum | reverse complement strand
CTTGTGATCAAGAGACAGGGTTAGGAGGGGGTGTGCAGGCCCTACCCCTTGAAGGGGAGGGAATTTTGACATTCTGTCCTTCGCATCTTTATGGCTGACAGCATTTAAATATAAATACTCCCCCACCCAAAACTGCATCATTCATAAAGCATTCACATTCAATCGCTACGTTAGCTCAATATCTTCGAGAGCTGTCATGTGAAACCACTTAAACGCTATCAATACGAACGCTATGCCGTGCTGTGCAACCTTGCTTATCCCAGAGTGTTTAGGCAGACACGTTACGGTTTTGATCCGAACGGTCAGCACATCATCCGTAACCAGTTTGGTAAAATCATGATTCGAGTGCTGTGGAGTAAAAACCAAGAAGAGGCCGTGGTGGTCATCAAAGGTTCGCACAGTGTCAGTGATTGGCTTTTGAACTTTGCAATGTGGACACGCAGTTGCAAACACTTAGGATTGGATTACCGTATCCATGCGGGCTTTTACCATCTCCTGCATCAAGAGAGCCTGCCAACGCGCAACGAAGATAAACTCGGCCTATCGGTTTTACAACGGCTGGAAGCCGTCGTTGTTCCTCTGATCGAGAGCGGCAAACGCATTGCCATCACTGGTCACTCTTCGGGTGGGGCTATTGGGTGTATTTTTGCTGACTACATCGAAAAGAAATACCCAAAATGCATCAAACGCATTGTGACATTCGGCCAACCCGCGATTGGTAATTGGCGTTTTCGTCAACGCTACGCGCTTAGCCACAAAACCTATCGTATTTGTTGTGACCTCGATATCGTCACCTTTATGCCACCCATTCCTTTAATCTATTGGCATGTGGGTAAATTGCTGTGGCTTTACAATGGGCGTATTTACGAAAACACACCAACGTTCATTCGATTAGGCAGGTCTTTATTGAGCTGGCTAGTTCGCCCCTTCTCTTACCACCTCATGAGTAAATACATCCGCAATAAGGATTTCTTCGATGAACGATAGAAGCTAGCACCGAACAAAAAACACGGTGACTTCAAATATTTTTCACACTAAGTAATTATGAAAAATTAATTGTAATCAATTGAATTAAAGCAATATTTATCATTAACCATATAAATTTAATGGCAATTATTGCTCAAAAATAGATTTGAACTCTAAACATTATCGTGGCATTTTATATTTAACTAATCGTTCAATATAAAATAATCAGGATGAATTATGCCAAAGGTAGGGATGCCAGACATACGCAAACCTCAACTTGTCGCCGCAACAATGACAGTCATTGAACGCGTTGGATTACATGGCGCAAGTATCGCTTTAATCAGCAAAGAAGCAGGTGTCTCGACAGGGATTATCAATCACTACTTTGGCGGCAAACATGGATTATTGGAAGAGACAATGCGTGTTGTTTTACGTGAGCTTTCAACCACCATCACTCAGCATTTAAACCAACTCCCAAAAGAGGCTCATTACGAACGCATTAATGCCATCGTAACCGGCAATTTCAAAGGGTTCCAAGCAGAAAACCAAGTCGTTAAAACATGGTTAGCGTTTTGGGCTTACTCCATGCACGACGCACAATTAAATCGCCTGCAATACGTCAATGAACAGCGTTTACTTTCTCATCTTAAGATTGAACTCAAGCCGCTGCTCCCATCAGAACAAGTCAACCTCGTGGCTCATGGTATCGCGTCACTGATTGATGGCATTTGGCTACGCGGAGCATTAAACCCCAAAGGGATAGACCCTGCTCAAGCACATTCCATCATTAACGATTACCTCAATAAACAATTAGCGTTTTACGCGCAATAACAACTCACTTCAGGCCTTAAAATGGAAATACAATCGCTTTATATCAACGGAACGCTCCGATCTGCGACTTCAGGAGAACGTTTCGATACCTACAACCCAGCAACAGGTGAAGTGATAGCAAGATTGCAGCACGCCAGTGCCAATGATATTGAACAAGCTATCACATCAGCCAAGCAAGGATTCGCGGTATGGTCAAGAATGACCGCAACAGAACGCAGCCGTATTTTGCTAAAAGCAGTAAAAATACTTAGAGAACGAAACGATGAACTTGCTGTACTTGAAGTTCTCGATACCGGTAAGCCGATTCAAGAAGCCAATTGCGT
Source organism: Vibrio anguillarum (assembly GCF_001989995.2). GTDB lineage: Bacteria > Pseudomonadota > Gammaproteobacteria > Enterobacterales > Vibrionaceae > Vibrio > Vibrio anguillarum. The sequence continues at coordinate 77,947 of NZ_JAHGUP010000024.1, read as the reverse complement.
TGATATTGCGACTGGCGCAGACGTCATTGAGTACTTTGCGAACTTAGCCCCCTCGCTTCAAGGCGAGCAACAGCCGCTCAACGACCATCAGTTTTTTTATACTCGCCGCGAGCCATTAGGCATCTGCGCGGGCATTGGCGCCTGGAATTATCCGATTCAAATCGCGATGTGGAAATCAGCGCCAGCATTGGCTGCCGGCAATGTGATGATTTTCAAGCCCTCAGAGGAAACGCCATTAAGCGCATTAAAACTGGCAGAGATCTTCAGTGAAGCCGGAGTGCCAGACGGCGTCTTTAACGTGGTTCAAGGTGATTACCGCGTAGGTCAAATGCTGACAGCCCACCCTGATATTGCCAAAGTCTCTTTTACCGGTGAATCGGGCACCGGGAAAGCCGTGATGGCAGACAGCGCTCGCAGCTTGAAGTCTGTCACTATGGAATTGGGCGGAAAGTCACCGCTCATTATTTTTGATGATGCCAAGCTTGATCAAGCTGTCTCCGCCGCCATGGTGGCAAACTTTTATACTCAAGGTGAAGTGTGTACCCATGGGACGCGCGTTTTCGTGCACGACAGCCTCTACGATGCGTTTGTCGCTCAGCTTAAGCTGCGTACTGAACAATTAGTGATTGGCGATCCTATGGATATCAACACCCAGATTGGCGCGTTAATTTCCAAACCTCATTTAAACAAAGTGCTCACAGCGATTGAGCAAGCCAAAACCAGCCAAGCAACTTTGCTCACTGGTGGTTATCAAGTTACCGATAACGGCCTAGATAAGGGCAACTTTGTTGCACCAACCGTTTTCATTGATTGCACTGATGACATGCCTCACGTGCAGCAAGAAATCTTTGGCCCTGTAATGTCAGTGCTTAAGTTTAGCGATGAAGACGAAGTGATCGCGCGCGCGAATGACACACAATATGGCTTAGCGGCTGGAGTGTTCACACAGAACCTTTCTCGTGCACACCGAGTAATTCACCAACTTCAAGCCGGGATCTGCTGGATAAATACCTGGGGAGACTCTCCGGCAGAAATGCCTGTCGGTGGTTATAAGCATTCCGGAATTGGTCGTGAAAATGGCATAGAAACCCTTAAGCACTATACCCAAACCAAGAGCATTTTAGTGGAGCTAGATGATTTTTCTAGCCCATATGCTTAATAGTCAAAGGAGCCTTCTATGTTAAATCACTTTGATTACATTATCGTCGGTGCGGGCTCAGCGGGTTGTGTTCTTGCCGATCGCTTAACCGAGTCTGGCGAGCATCAAGTTTTACTGCTCGAAGCCGGTGGTAGCGATAAAAGCATTTTCATTCAAATGCCAACCGCCCTTTCTTACCCGATGAACAGCGAAAAATACGCATGGCAATTTGAAACCGAATCAGAGCCCGATCTTGACGGGCGTCAGTTACATTGCCCACGGGGAAAAGTACTCGGTGGCAGCTCGTCTATTAATGGCATGGTGTACGTTCGTGGCCACGCTTGCGATTTTGATGAATGGGAATCACTGGGCGCTAAAGGTTGGAATTATCAAAATTGTTTACCCTATTTTCGCCGCGCTGAATCTTGGATAGGTGGCGAGAACGCTTATCGTGGCGGCAATGGGCCCGTCGGTACTTGTAACGGTAACGACATGCAATTGAACCCACTTTATCAAGCCTTCATCGATGCGGGCAAAGAAGCCGGTTATCCAGAAACTGACGATTACAATGCTTATCAGCAGGAAGGTTTCGGACCAATGCATATGACGGTAGATTCTGGAGTTCGCGCCTCAACGTCCAATGCCTATTTACGCCGCGCGATGAAGCGACCGAACCTCACCGTAAAGACAAGAATTGTGGCACATAAGATCTTGATTGAAGAGCAAAAGGCCATCGGCGTTGAGTTTGAAAAATCAGGCAAGATCCAACAAGCGTTTTGCTTGCGAGAAGTGATATCAAGTGCTGGTTCTATAGGATCTCCTCAACTTTTGCAACTTTCGGGTATTGGCCCTAAAGCGCTGCTTGAACAAGTTGGTGTGAAACTGAAGCAAGACCTGCCTGGCGTGGGTCAAAACCTGCAAGATCACTTAGAGATCTATTTTCAATACCACTGCAAACAGCCGATCACACTAAACAGTAAACTCGGTTTAATCAGCAAAGGGCTTATCGGCACTGAATGGATCTTAACTCGTAAAGGATTAGGGGCAACCAACCACTTCGAGTCATGCGCGTTTATTCGCTCTCGCGCAGGGCTCAAATGGCCAAATATTCAATACCACTTTTTACCTGCTGCGATGCGTTACGACGGCCAAGCGGCCTTTGATGGTCACGGCTTCCAAGTTCATGTGGGACCCAATAAGCCAGAAAGCCGAGGACAAGTACAAATTGTCTCTCGCGATCCAACGGTTTCACCCTCTATCGCATTTAATTACCTATCAACCGAACAAGATCGCCAAGATTGGCGCGATTGCATTCGTCTCACCCGCGAAATTCTAGCGCAACCAGCATTGGATAGTTATCGGGGCGAAGAAATTCAACCGGGGGAAGAGATCCAAAACGATGACGATATTGATTCATGGGTCAAACAGAATGTGGAAAGCGCTTATCACCCCTCTTGCAGCTGCAAAATGGGCGCAGATGACGACCCAATGGCCGTGGTGAATGAACAATGCCAAGTGCGCGGAATTCAAGCTTTACGCGTGGTGGATTCCTCGATATTCCCAAGCATTCCCAACGGGAACCTAAATGCGCCAACCATCATGGTCGCAGAGCGCGCCGCCGATCTTATTTTAGGCAAACCGCTATTAGCCAGTACTGAAGCTCCAATATGGATTGCACCAGACTGGCAAACCAAACAAAGAATAAAACCACCAATGAGAAAGCCGGACGCTTACTCATCAAATTTATAAAGTCAGTCAAAAATACAAGGAAATAACATGTCTATTACTAAAAAAACCGTGCTCACACTTGCAATGACGACTCTGCTCAGCGCCAACGCTTACGCCAATCAATGCGATACGGTGCGCTTTGCTGATGTGGGTTGGACAGACATTACCGCCACGACGGCAATAACCACAGAGCTGCTCAAAGGGTTAGGCTATCAGACAAAAATCGATTTACTCTCAGTACCGGTGACCTACTCATCTATGGCGAACGGTGACATTGATGTATTCCTCGGTAATTGGATGCCAACCATGAAAGGCGATATTGCCAAATACCGTGAAGCTGGAACGGTTGAAACTCTGCGCGCTAACTTGGAAGGAGCAAAATACACACTCGCTGTGCCTAAGTACGTTTATGATGCCGGTGTCCAATCGTTTGCTGATATCGCTAAGTTTTCAGATAAATTTCGCGGCAAAATCTATGGTATTGAACCGGGCAATGACGGTAATCGCTTGATCCAATCGATGGTTGATGAAAACGCTTTTGAGCTGAAAGATTTTAGCGTTGTTGAGTCAAGTGAAGCGGGCATGGTGTCACAAGTGGCACGCTCAGTACGTCGTAATCAGTGGATTGTGTTTCTAGGTTGGGCTCCGCACCCAATGAACAGCAATGTTGAAATGGAATACCTTGATGGCGGTGACGATTACTTTGGCCCAAACTACGGTGGTGCAAATGTCTACACCAATGTTCGTCAGAACTACCTAGCACAATGCCCAAATGTCGGTAATTTATTAAAAAACCTATCCTTCTCGCTTGAAATGGAAAACCAACTGATGGAATCCATTCTCAACCAAGGCGTGTTACCAGAACAAGCCGCTCGCCAATGGTTAATCAAACATCCAGAAAGTATTGTTCCATGGCTAAAGAATGTAAAAACCAAAGCTGGAACACCTGCACAACAAGCTATCAGCAACTATTTAGCGCCATTTAAAGCATAAATTAATTTAAAGGAGGAGGTGAGCATTTCACCTTCCAAAAGGCTATACCGTGAATTTTATTACAGAGAACAAAATCCCCTTAGGTCGTTGGATGGAAAGTGGCGTTGACTGGCTGACCATCCATGCAGCCACATTTTTTGATACTGTTTCCTACTTACTTGAGACCATCATTTTATCTTTAGTTGATGTGTTTAAGTGGATGCCCCCTGCCGTGCCGATTTTAGTCACCGCAGCCATTGCATGGTATCTACATCGTCAGATTTCATTGGTGGTATTTGTTATTGCTGCCCTACTGCTTATTCTAAACCTTGGCTACTGGCAAGAAATGCTGGAAACCTTTGTCTTGGTGTTTGCCGCGACAACGATTTCCGTATTAATTGGCGTACCATTGGGCATTATCGCCGCGCATCGACCATGGCTTTATACGCTGATGCGCCCAATTCTTGACTTAATGCAAACGGTACCAACCTTTGTTTACCTCATTCCAACGCTAGTTCTGTTCGGTTTGGGTATTGTTCCGGGGCTCATTTCGACCATTATCTTTGCCATCGCAGCCCCCATTCGCCTCACCTATCTTGGGATTACTAAGGTACCGGAAGAGTTAGTTGAAGCGGGTAAAGCATTCGGCTCTAGCCGTATGAACTTACTGCTCAAAGTGGAGTTGCCAGCAGCTCTACCCAGCATAATGGCAGGGATCACTCAGTGCATTATGTTATCACTCTCAATGGTTGTGATTGCCGCCTTAGTTGGGGCTGACGGCCTTGGCAAACCCGTGATTCGTGCACTCAACACCGTCAATATTTCTCAAGGTTTTGAAGCTGGTTTAGCCATCGTTTTAGTCGCCATCATTCTTGATCGTTTATGCAAAACCCCACATCAAAATAATAAGGACGCATAATCATGGACGCAATTACCATTAAAAACCTCGATGTTATCTTTGGTCAGAACCCAAATGAAGCACTGCAACGACTCGACGCGGGTGAATCTCGCCAAGAGATTATCGATGCCTGCGGTCAAGTCGTAGGGGTAAACAATGTCAGCCTTACTGTTAAAGAAGGCGAGATTTGCGTCTTGATGGGGCTGTCTGGTTCAGGGAAATCGAGCTTGCTACGCGCGGTGAATGGCTTGAATACCATCAGCCGGGGATCATTAGAATTAAAAGATGGCGAACGCTTTGTTGACCTTGCCAGCTGTGATAAAGCAACGCTTCAGCATTTAAGAACAAATCGTGTCTCGATGGTGTTTCAAAAGTTTGCCCTTATGCCTTGGTTATCGGTTTTAGATAACGTGGCGTTTGGCTTAGAAATGCAAGGAATGAGCAAGAAAAGACGCCACCAACATGCCCGTGCACAGCTTTCGATGGTTGGTCTTGCTGAATGGGAAGATAAATTCCCCCACGAACTTTCTGGCGGCATGCAGCAACGTGTCGGTTTAGCGCGTGCTTTTGCAATGGACAGTGACATCCTGTTAATGGACGAACCGTTCTCAGCACTTGATCCGCTGATTCGTGCGCAACTGCAAGATGAGTTATTAGATCTACAAAGCAAACTCAACAAAACCATCTTATTTGTTAGCCACGACTTAGATGAAGCGCTAAAAATAGGCAATAACATCGCGATTATGGAGTCAGGAAAACTGATTCAGCACGGGAAGCCAGAAGAAATAGTCCTTACACCCAAAACGGACTACGTCAAAGAGTTCGTGGCACACACTAACCCTCTTAACGTACTAAAAGGACGTTCGTTAATGCAGCCCATCGAACAGTTAAAGCAACAAGACGAACGTTGGCAGGTCTGCAAAAAACAGGATATTTGGGTCGCACAACATGATAAAACTCTGACACTATATGGAGCAACGTCGACCGCTCTTATCCACTGGGATACCCAAGTCAGCGATATGTCGAACATTGATTCATCGATGATGATCATTACAACACCTGATATTGATATGCGTAGTGCGATTGAGTTGAAACATCGAACTCAAAATCCGATTCTTCTGGTGGAAAATAATCAGCTCGTCGGCGTCTTAAGCGACCAAGAAATTTACAGAGCCCTACTGGGAAATTATCAAACCGAAAAGGCGGCTTAACACTTACCTCTATGCATTGCTGTCAATGTCATGTTAACGCCATCATACCGATGGCGTTATTTTCTAAGCAGGCTGTTGATTCTTAATCACATAGATCAAAAAAGACGCTAAAAAGCGTCTTTTTTGTTTTTGGAGGCGCGACCCGGAGTCGAACCGAGGTCCACGGATTTGCAATCCGCTGCATAACCAGTCTGCCATCGCGCCTTTAATTTTTTGTTGCTCTTAATGAGCAAAGAATAGATGGTGCCCCGGGCCGGACTTGAACCGGCACGACTCGAAAGTCGAGGGATTTTAAATCCCTTGTGTCTACCAATTTCACCACCAGGGCACGCAATTCTGGATTGCGATGCCGTCAACTGAATCAGTTACACACCATCGAAAATTTTTTGAAGTACATTCGCTAGCTTTATTATTAATAATATTTGGTTATTAACAACATTTGTTATTAAACATTGCTTTACAGCTTTTAATAACTTTGCTCATCTTGCTGAGCAACTAACTCCTGACATTGTTCTTTCGGGCTTTGCCGTGAGAACGAGGCGTACTTTAACGGATTAAGAAAATGAGTCAACAATAAATTTTCCACTTATGAATCAAGTGACTAAGAATCGACCCGCAAAGGATAGAAGGCGAACAACTAGAGCAACAATTCATCAGTTTTTATCAAGTAATCGTTACCATTTTTTCATCAGTCGCCCGACGAGATTAGGATGGTATGCCCAGCAGTGATCAAACATCGCCATCAACTGTGGATTACCATAGCGAGACAAACTCACCGCATGGAAACGATTTTTTTGATGTTTTAAGGTCGCGATTTTTTCTAGCAGAGCTTCCGGCGGTTTAGGTGCGATGAAATCCGACAATACGACCAAATCTGCATTGCGGTATTTGTCACTGTTCATCAGTTCAACCGATTGTTCTAGCACAGGGTCTAAATCCGTTCCGCCGTGAAATGAATAACTTAAAAAATCACTCGCTTCACGCAAGCCATCTTGCTTGGTCAGCTCATAGGTAATTTGCTGAGTAGAAAACAGCATCACGTAGCACTCGCGCCTCTCAGCCAGCGCGATCTGCATCAGAGCATAAGCCATCGCTTTTGCACACTGTTCTGGGAAACCACTCATGGAACCAGAAGCGTCCACACATACGATGAACGGCCCTTTTTCAATCTCAAACTGTTTGTGTTCTGGTTGGTACGCTTTGACTTTACGCAAGGTGCGAGACTTGCCTTGCATGCGATAGTTCATCAAGCGCTTATCCACTAAATGCTTGTAGAAAACCACCTCAAGTTCAGGATAGGCAAGAAACATGGTTTCGTTGGGCAGTAGCTTGTTCAGATCATCACTTTCGTGGATGCCGACGATGTCATCCGTCGCTTCGTCCGATTTCTCCTCCACCATTTGCAGCGCTTCGGCTGGAGTGCGGTTGAGATCCGGGTCATCTACTTCGCCAGCCATGCGCCCAAGCTGTTCCGCAATCTCTTGCAATCCTTTGTTCTTTTTCAAAAATTCCGCATGGCGTTTCATGACACTAATGTCTGTTTTACTGAGCTTCGCCGATGCCATATCCCACAAGCGACCGACGCTGCTTTCATCGCCCGATTCCGTGACTTTATCCATGTTTTTCATGGTTTCCATACGCTGGTACAAATCGGCCAACACTTTTTCTTTGTTACTTTCAAGTTCGTTGATTTGCGCTTGCTTAATCGCATGGCAAAGGCTTTGATACCATTGATCACAAAAGAAATGAGGGAACATGGGGTTATGCAACCCCTTGTTTTTTTCGATTAAACGACGTGCTTGGAGATAAAATGCTGAGTGCCATTCCAACTGTTTGATTATCTCGTTAATCCGGGTAAAGAAGGTCTCTTCATCCCAGTGAATTACTTCTTGGTATAAGGTCAGCTCTTGTTGAAAACGCTCAGTTTCACACACTTTTGTAATGCGTTTTTTGACACTACCACGCCACTTAGTTAGGTGATTTTTAACTGAATTCGCCACGCCGCGGTTTTCAGCCATCATCATCACTTGCGAGCGCGCAAGCAAATCATTCACTGCCGTATCAATGATGCCCGAGTCGGCAATCATTAACGCTAAATTTAAACCATCGGCACCAAGCATCTTCTCTCCTTACGCAAAAAACTGGTTTAGGTTTTTAAAACGAAGCACCGTTTTTTCGCATTCGGTATGAGTCGATTCAAGTAATTGCTGCAGATGCTGCAGCGTCGCTTCCATAGCGGTGGGCAGCTCCGGATCAATGAAGTTATGCGGCAAAGCGCCGTGAAACTTAGAACGTACTTTACGCAAATGGTGTTCGGCATGTTGCAACTGTGCAACAGCTTGATCCGCTTTCGTAAGCCACTCTTGATAAAGACTTTCGTCTAAACCTTGCTCAGTCACCAAACTCACCAACACCGAGCGATTAGCAATATCTTTAAGAACGAGGTTATTACCAGCATCTAAATCAAACCTTAAACGGCACAAATTGGTATTTTGATTCACATAACCATACACATCGCCATGCCCCTCTTTGATCGTTCTTTCAAGCTCGCTTTTAGGCACATAAACCCAGCGGCTATCGCCTTTTTCGGCCTCAGAGACGGACATATTGCTTTGCAGTAATACCAATTTGACCAAGTCATGAGCGGTACCTACCTGATAGGTTTTTGCCGATTTGGTATCAAACTGATGCACTTGCTTTTTAATCAAACCGGATGATGTTTCCAGCGAGAGCAACATGCCAAATTCAGACTCTAGCTCTTCTTGAATCTCAGCCAGCTCTTCACGACACACTACGATTTGATGTTCAACTTCTTGTTGGTCAAAAGCATGTTTCAACGCAAAGTCGCGGATAACGCGGCGCACAATATCGCGAGAATCGGGGCTATTCCAAAGACAATCTTGCAGCAGCAGTAAATCAAGCGGGTTGATTGAGTCGCGGCCATTAAAAAACGCACTCGCCTTGAGCAGCTTCACCGCTTTTTTCCAACGGCGGTCTGAAACGTACATATCAATACTTGCCGCAGCGGGCTGGTTTTCAACGGCATGCTCTAGCATGTTTTTCAGCTCAAATAACTTTTCAAACACGTCATCTGTCAACAGTAAATCGTCAAGTTGTCGCTGCCATGAGTGGTACTCTTCATCGGTAATCGCAAGCCCTTCAGGGATGCGCGCTTCTTGTGGCGTACCGACGGTCAGCATCGATTTGAAATTCTGCTTATTTTGAATACGGTTGACAAACACACGCACTAACATGCGATCGTATAAGGCGTCTAAACCACTCTCTTCATCCGGTAATTCATTCGATGCCGAAACCAGAAGACGCATTGGTACACGTTCAATATCGCTGCCATTTTTGAAGGTCTTTTCATTCACTACCGTTAATAAGGTGTTCAAAATGGCGGGGCCTGCTTTCCAAATTTCATCAAGAAAAACCACTTGTGCGGTAGGAAGATAGCCTTTGGTTAGGCGAACATAGCGCCCATTATCTTTTAATTCTTGAATGCTTAATGGACCAAATACCTCTTCTGGTGTTGAGAAACGCGTCATGAGGTATTCAAAATAACTGCTGTTATCGAAGGCTTGGATCAGACGTTTCGCAATCAAACTTTTTGCAATGCCAGGAGGGCCGAGTAGGAAAACACTTTCCCCCGCTAAAGCAGCCAGTAGACAAAGTTTGATGGTGTCTTCACGCTCATAAACACCATCCGATAAAGCCTTAGCAAGCTTATTTATGCGCTCTGAAAGTAGCGCTTTTTGCGCATGAGATGCAGGAGTAAAATTGATCACTTAAGCGCTCCAAATGGTTTGTATACATAACTTTATACGACTGTTATTGTTTTGTTACAAATAGATTTTAGTATAAGCGCCCACTTATAGCAGATCTATTTTCTGTGAAATTCTTCGAAATCAATGTTTGCATATATGAGACTGACATCACTGATTGTGCAAGCAATACTGATACTTAGGTTATCGTTTTACTTTGTCTTAGCCACAGATTCTCGGTAAGGTTGAACCCTTATCACCATATCAGTCATTGGCTAGCCACAATTAAAGAAGAGTTTGCATGAGCAAAACCATACATACATGGAAAACCATTTCATTAGTACAAGAGGATGTCACCCTTCCTACGGGCAAAAACATTGAGCACACCACCATAGTCCATCCGGGCGCGGCCGTGATTTTGCCGATCACAGAACAAGGCGATATTATTCTGATTAATCAGTTTCGCCCCTCACTCAAAAAGTGGTTGTTAGAGCTCCCAGCTGGCACTTTAGAAAAGGGGGAGCTTCCAGCCGAATGCGCGCACCGTGAGCTTGAAGAAGAGACAGGGTACAGCGCAAGTGAGCTGATCACTTTAGGGCAAGTCACACCATTAGCTGGATTTTGTGACGAAATACAGCACCTGTTTGTCGCTAAACAGTTAAGCAAAACTGCACGATTATCATGCGACGATGATGAAGTTATTGAGGTGGTGACGCTTTCGATCCAGGAATTGGAGCAAAAAATCATCACTGGGCAAATCACAGATTCAAAAACCATTGCCTGCCTAAGTAAGGCGAAGCTGTGTGGTTATCTATAAAATACTTAGCTATCGAGAAAGTGCTTAGCTATCAATAAAGTACAAGCACAGATAAGAATTGAAGTGAAAATGCTTCTAGCAAAAATAGAAAAACGCATGAGGAGATTATATGGATTTTCGATCAGATACCGTGACTAAACCCACCGCCGCGATGCGTGAAGCAATGGCTAATGCCGACGTGGGTGATGATGTGTATGGCGATGACCCAACCGTCAACGCCTTAGAAGAGTGGGCCGCGCAGCGACACGGTTTTGAAGCGGCGCTATTTACCACATCAGGCACACAAGCCAACCTGCTGGGTTTAATGTCACATTGTGAGCGTGGTGATGAGTACCTGTGTGGCCAACAAGCGCACAACTACAAATATGAAGCGGGTGGCGCCGCGGTTCTTGGCTCTATTCAGCCGCAGCCAATCGAAAATAACCCTGATGGCACGTTAGACTTCGATAAACTGCGCGCGGCCATTAAACCTGATGATGCCCACTTTGCTCGCACTCGATTACTTAGCCTTGAAAACACCATCAATGGCAAAGTTCTACCACTCGCCTATTTAGCGCAAGCGCGAACGTTTGTTGATCAATACCATTTGGCACTGCATTTAGATGGCGCGCGCGTATACAACGCCGCTGTAGCGCTGGATGTGGATGTTAAAGAGATTGCGCAATACTTTGACTCAATGACGGTCTGTTTATCTAAAGGGCTTTCAGCTCCTATCGGCTCGCTGCTGTTGGGTTCAAAAACCTACATTGCCAAGGCTCGACGTTTAAGAAAAATGCTCGGTGGCGGCATGCGTCAAGCTGGCATTTTGGCCGCAGCAGGCCATCTTGCATTGACTGAACAAGTCACTCAGCTGAAGACTGATCACGACAATGCCCAATATTTAGCGCGCAAATTAGCGGACTTAAACGGGTTTTCCGTCAATCCAGATTTAGTGCAAACCAACATCGTATTTGCCAAATTAGCTGATTCTATCGATATCCATACAATTACCAATCAGTTGGCGCAAGATGGAATAAAAGTTTCGCCAGGTAATCCGGTACGTTTTGTGACCCATAAAGACGTCTCACGCGATGATATTGATTTTCTAATCAGCAAACTCTCCCTTTATCTCTGATCCAATTAACATTGTGCAGTCATAACCTTATCATCGGTTATGACTGCCAACGCGTTTTTTCCGTGAAACTGCCTCTCAAATCTGGTACAACTGCGCTCGTTAAAAAATGAGACGAGTTAAAAAATGACCAAAAGACAAGGCCGCCGAAGTGCCACTGATGCCCAAAAAACCAAAAGAGACATTCTAGTGGTCGCTGCGGATCTGTTTTGCGAGCTAGGTTATGCACGAGTGTCATTACGAACGATCAGCGAAAAAGCTGGGGTTTCGCACAGTTTGCTGCGTCATCATTTCGGTAGTAAAGAGCAAATATGGCGCAGTATCAGCGATGGTCTCCATCTTTATATGGAGAATTATTTACGTCATATATTAAAAGAGATCCCAGCCAACACCCCCGCCAACGTGCAGTTGTATTTGTTCATTGTACGGCTGCTCGCGCATATGCTGACAGTCAAACAGCCGATTCAACTGATCGCCGATGCGGTAAGGCAAGAAGATGCTCTGTTTGATTATTTTATCGACAGTGCAGGTGAAATTGAGCAGCTCGTCGAACAACTTGCCGAGCAATACAACCGTGAATTTTCAGCCACACCAATAAAGGTGTGGGAGATAAAATGGCAGATGATCATGTACGCGCACGGCGCGGCGAGCCTCACGCCATTTTTAAAAGAAACATGGTCAGATGAAACTCAAGATGTGAACCAATGCTTACTAAAACATTGGCAGCTCTTTAATGACTTGATGATAACCAAGTTCCATATCGACGAAGCTCAGACGCTCTGTCCAAACTCCATCAATGAGTTGCTATATGATATTGAATGTGACTGGGCCAAATAAAGCGGGCGCTTTATCGCTTACCTCTACCTGCATGGATGTTTAGTTTTGCTTTCATCTTTCTTTTTTCCGCTGAACGGCTAGGTTTACGGCTGCTACGCTCAGTCGGTAAGGCTTCCAACAAACTCGGCTCAAACCCTTTTAACCACTCTTGTGGCAGGCGTTGATTGAGTAAGGCCTCTATCGCTTCAAGCAGATACTCTTCATCTCGGCTCATCAAAGAGACCGCGAAGCCCGTTAGTCCGGCCCGGCCTGTGCGACCAATCCGGTGCACGTAATCTTCCGCTTTATAGGGCATGTCGTAGTTAACCACTTGCTCAAGTTGCTGAATGTCAATACCACGAGCTGCAACATCGGTGGCGATCAACGCTCTAACTTTACCTGATTTAAAATCATCCAATGCTTTTTGGCGCGCCCCTTGGCTTTTATCGCCATTGATCGAGGCCGCTTTGATGCCGTCCAATTTCAGTTCTTTGGCTAGCTCATCGCTGCCTTGTTTGGTTTTGGTAAATACCAATACTTGCTGCCAATTACGTGAACCAATTAGATAAGCTAATAACTCGCTTTTACGTTTTTTATCCACTGGATAAACGATCTGTTTTACAGTATCAGCGGTCGCATTGGCTGGTGAAATTTGCACGCCGACAGGGTCGCGCATCATTTTGTGTGCTAATGCTTTGATTTTGTCATCAAAGGTGGCCGAGAAAAACAGCGTTTGGCGTTCATCATTCATGCGTTTCAAAATACGTTGGATATCAGGCAAAAAACCCATATCGAGCATGCGATCGGCTTCATCCAGCACCAACACTTCGGTTTGCGTCAGGATAATGTTGCGCACAAACAGATGGTCAATTAACCGCCCAGGCGTCGCAATTAAAATATCCGCACCGCCACGTAAATTACGTGTTTGCACTTGCATGCTCGTTCCACCATACGCGGTGACAATCTTCAATGTAGTACTTTGTGCATAAGCACTTAAGCTATCAAACACTTGTTGAGCCAGCTCACGAGTCGGAACCAAAACAAGCGCGCGCACAACTTTACTATTGGCTTCTCGCTCGGCTTGGTTATCAAGAAAACGTTGCAAAATAGGTAAACCGAAAGCTGCCGTTTTGCCGGTACCCGTTTGCGCCCCAGCCATGACATCTTTACCAGCCAAAACATGCGGGATAGCTTGAGATTGAACATCCGTCGGTTGTTCAAAACCTAAAGATTGCAGAGCGCTAACTAATGTGGTTGAAAGTCCTAAACGTTGGAATGGGTGCACAGTATCAGACATTGCAGCTTACCTATTGGAAATCAGGGCGCGGATTGTAACAAAGCGCAAGGTAATCGCCTATTCAAAATCAGCGGAAATCAATAGTGTTAGGGAATTGATACACGAAGGGGGAATGTAAGGAGCATAGCCAGCATAGGCTGCTGGCTGGTACTATTCTGCGCTCTGTTCAGAGCATTCATGAGATACAGAGTCATAATCGGATAAATCAAATCCGATCTCCATGGCGTCGAGCCACTCTAAGCACTCATCGTTTTTATATTGGTCACTCATTAATCGACCTCCTTTGATATTTACTGAGACGGGATTATCACGTCGCAAGATCCTTTTTAAATGATTTATATGACAGTTTTTTGAAAGCGAATAGTCAAATTAATCATCACCACAATATCTATCACAGCGAAACGATTTCGACCACTCTTATTTAGCCGCCACCTTGCCATGTAAACAAAAAAATACACTCATGGATTTTTATTTTTACAAAGCTGTTGAAAATGAATCCGAAGTTCTACAATATAGCCCAAAATGAGTGGATTAATGGTCAACACCCCGTTGTATTCATATATATCACTCCCTGAAACACAACATAACGTATAAAGAACTTTACACCATGACTCAATCAAAGATTTTCGGCAGTACTTTGATCATCGCAGGGACCACTATCGGTGCAGGCATGCTAGCTCTACCGCTCGCTTCTGCAGGTATCGGCTTTGGCACATCATTACTGATTATGATCGCCCTCTGGGCATTAATGGCTTTCACTGCATTGTTAATGGTTGAAATCCATCAATATGCAGACAAAGACGCCACCTTACATACATTGGCTAAACAGATCTTAGGGCAAAAAGGAAAGTGGGTAGCGAGCTTTGCTATGCTATTTTTGTTCTATTCGCTTTGTGCAGCTTACATTGCCGGTGGCGGCGCACAATTCACTCATCGCCTGACAGAGTTTGCTGGCATTGAGATCAGCAATCCGCTAGGCACCTTGCTTTTTACTTTACTGGTTGCACTTGTGGTGACGATCGGCACCAGCACGGTTGATAAAGTGAACCGCCTGCTGTTTGCCGGTAAAATGGTCGCGATGATTATAGTGCTCTCATTTCTTGCACCTAATGTTTCTCAGTCATACTTGCTTAGTATGCCACTTGAGCAAGGCTTAATCGTTGCTGCAATTCCCGTCATTTTCACCTCATTCGGTTTCCATGGCAGTATTCCGGCGATTGTGAATTACTTAGATGGCGACACCCCTTCGCTGCGCAAAGCCATCTTAATTGGTTCTGCTATCCCGTTGATTATTTACATTTTTTGGCAGATCGTCACGTTAGGTGTCGTTAGCCAACCTCAGCTGGTTGAGAATTCCGGCCTGAGTGCGCTAATTGTGACATTAGGGCAAACCGTTCATCAATCCAATTTAAGCAGCATTACTGGCGTGTTTGCCGACCTTGCACTTTTGACGTCATTCTTAGGCGTAAGCTTGGGCTTGTTTGAATTCATGGGCGATACGATTAAGAAAAAGAACATTCCATTGCACCGTATGGCTGCCTCCGTCATCACCTATCTGCCACCATTAGTCTTTGCGCTATTTTACCCTCAAGGCTTTATTATGGCGCTCGGTTACGCGGCTATTGCGTTGACTATTTTGGCCATATTCTTACCGATTGTGATGGTGATTAAAGTGCGTTCAAACCAAGTATTCCAACTGCAGGGTGGAACACAATATCAAGTCAGAGGCGGCAAACTGGCTCTGACCATGACAGCAACCATTGGTTTGATGATCGTCACTTCGCAAATCTTTATTAGCCTTGGTGTACTACCCGCTCTGGGTTAATCAATTAAAGTTAAAAGTGGGGAGAGTAATATTACTCTCCCCACTTTTTTAACCTAAAATAAGATCAAAGTCTCAATCTTGATATTTAAGTCAACATTCATTTCATAAAATTCTGCACGAACACACACATTTAGCCTTAGTATATTTATAAAATTTACTATTACTTTTTTGCATATCGGAGCAGCAATGAAAGAAGTTCAGTTCAGGACGATTGACCGCGTGTTCATTAAAATGTCAATTAATGACAAGATGTGGGTGATCTTCGCTTTATTCCTCACCGCTTTAAGCTTTGTCGCAGGAAATCGCTATGTTGATTCACTGGCCCAGATCGAAGCGCAATCGAAGTTGGCCGTTGAGTACAAACTGCAAGGTCTGCTTGCCAGCGGCGCAGATCCACAAACCCTTTCAGCGGTTGAAACTCGCCATTCTTTAGCCGCAACTAGTTATCAAAAAGGGGTGATTACCGCCACAGCAAAACACAGCGATGGCAAAGTTTACGCGCTGACAGAGAATCTCTCTTATCTTGAAAAAGACGCTCAGCGATCGGCACTCTCGACTTTTCTGTTGAGCTATTTGTGGGCAATCCCTTTTGCTATTTTCCTCTATTGGGTCGCTACTTTTATTGGCGGTGCATTGTGGGTGCTATACACAACAACCTTGAAAATTTCAAAAGGTGATTTAACTTCACGATTAGGTTTTCATCCCGGTCGAGATGAGTTTGGTACCATCGGCTGCGCGCTCGATAACGCCATGGACATCTTGACCGAACTGGTAGTTTCAGTAAAACAAAACGCCACCACTCTCGGTGAGACATCCAGCTCTTTTGCCCATGAGATGAAAGAGAGCGAGCAACAAATCAGTAGCCAATACGCTTCATTGGATTCCGTCGCCACGGCCATGGAAGAGATGACGGCCTCGGCGCAAGAAGTCTCCACAATTTCCCAACAAGCCAATCAGCAAGCCGATCAAGATTCAAAACAAGCGGAAGAGAGCTCACAACTAGTTCAGCAAGCGATTAATGAAATTTCCCAGTTGTCAAAGTTCATTGAACAAGCCTCTCATTCGGTGTCTACATTGAATGAAAATACAGCGCAGATTAATGATGTGATCACCACCATCAATGCCATTTCGCAACAGACGAACTTATTGGCACTGAACGCTGCAATAGAAGCGGCACGTGCTGGTGAACAAGGGCGCGGTTTTGCCGTGGTAGCTGATGAAGTTCGCACCTTAGCTAGCCGCACGCAAGCGGCTACTGTTGAAATTCAATCCATGATTGAGAAGCTGCAAACCGAAAGTCAAGATATCGCACACATTACTGAGCAAACGGTTAGTCAAGCTCAAACCAGTAGTGATTTAGTCGCTAACATCGGCAATAACGTCAATCAAATTGCTGAATCAGCAAAAATGATCAATGACATGAGTATTCAAATTTCAACTTCAGCCGAAGAGCAAAGCGCCGTTGCTAATGATATTGCTGCTGAGCTGAGCGATATTCGTACACAATCCAATGCGATTCGCAGTGTTGCGCAAACCTCATCGCAAGGTGTCGCTAGCCTTGCAAACGCTTCGCGCAACCTTGGTGAAATTTTAAGCCGTTATCGGACCAACTGATCATTGGATTGCTTGAGTAATCAAGTCAGATCAAAATAGCCAGTCATTTGACTGGCTATTTATTTCATTCATCGCAGAGAAGTTGAAGCAAGAGCTTAAGACTCAGGATAACCTTGTGGATTATTTGACTGCCAACGCCACGTATCTTGTGTCATCGCTTCTAGGCTGCGAGTCGCTTTCCAACCTAGATCCGCCATCGCTTTGCTTGGATCTGCCCAACACTCCGCAATATCACCAGCGCGGCGTTCAACCAATTGGTACGGCACGCTTTTACCTGACGCTTGTTCAAACGCTTTCACCATCTCTAGTACACTGTAGCCATTTCCTGTGCCTAGGTTATAAATGTGCAAGCCTGCTTGTTGGCCTACTTTTTCCAGCGCAGCAATATGACCATCGGCTAGGTCCATTACGTGAATATAATCGCGAACCCCTGTGCCGTCTTTAGTTGGGTAATCACTGCCAAAAACAGAGAGAAATGCTCTTCGACCCACGGCCACTTGCGAGACAAAAGGCATTAGGTTGTTCGGAATGCCTTGTGGATCTTCACCTAACTCGCCTGATGGATGTGAACCTACAGGGTTAAAATAGCGCAGCAGTGTAATGCTCCAATCTGGGTTGGCTTTATGGAAATCGGCCAAGCACTCTTCAACCATTAACTTACTACGGCCATAAGGGTTGGTCGCGCTGGTTGGGAAATCTTCGGTAATAGGCACTGAGGCTGGGTCACCGTATACGGTTGCAGATGAACTAAAAACAAGTGCCTTCACGCCAGCTTCACGCATGGCCGCCACCAGTACCAATGTGCCATTCACATTGTTATCGTAATATTCCAATGGCTTTTCTACTGACTCACCGACTGCTTTTAAGCCTGCGAAATGGATCACCGCTTGAATATTTTGCGCTTTCATCACTTCAACCAGTTGTGCTTGGTTGCGTACATCACCATGGACGAACAGCGGCTTCACACCGGACACTTTTTCGATGCGCTCTAAAACCGATGCTTTACTATTGTATAAGTTGTCAAAAATTACGGGTGTCATACCGGCGTGGATCATTTGAATGCAGGTATGGCTACCGATATACCCCATCCCGCCTGTCACTAATACTTTCATTGTTTTTACCTTCTGACATTGGTTGTGCAAGTTTAACGACTTTCAACCTAAACTTCACTTATAAATCAATCTGCTTTAATGTTTGTCTATCAGGCCAATTCGCTCTCTTTCGGCCCATACTTATCGCCAAACAATGAATCGGATCATTGTATATTGCTTTTGATTACGGCAAGTTACTCAACATGGACACTCAAGGATGATGCAACCCGTGACAAAAAGAACAATCACTCTCAATTGTGACATGGGCGAGAGCTTCGGTGCATGGCAAATGGACGCTGATGAGTTGGTGATGCCTTGGATTGACATGGCCAATATTGCGTGTGGCTTTCATGCCTCTGACCCACACGTGATGAGCCGAACGATTGAGCTGGCGATTCAATTTGATGTAATGATTGGCGCTCACCCGGGTTACCCCGATTTGCAAGGTTTTGGTCGCCGTTCAATGAGTTTTAACGAAGAAGAGATATGCGAGTTACTGATTTACCAGATTGGCGCACTCAAGGCATTATGTGAGAGCAAAAATGCCGAGATAAGCTACGTTAAACCTCATGGGGCTTTATATAACGATATGATGCGTGACAAATCTGTCTTTCGCGCAGTGGTCGATGCAGTTTCTTGCTTCAATGTGCCCTTGATGATCTTAGCTTCAGGCAATAACCAAGATTACCTTGATATCGCCGATATTTATGACGTGCCATTGCTGTTTGAAGCCTTTGCCGACCGGACTTATCTCGCTAATGGTATGCTCACTCCAAGAGGCCAAGCCAATGCAGTGCTGACTAATGAAGAGGCGATCATCAATCAAATTAAACAACTGGTTGATTACGGAAAAGTGACCAGTTCGGATGGCTTTGTGATCCCCATCGAAGCCGATACGATTTGCGTGCATGGCGATAACCCGGCGGCGATTGAACTGATAGAGAAAATCCGAATTTGTCTACGAGAGCATTGAACCATTACACGTGTATCTCCTAGCGGCTACAACGTCATCACAAGGAGTGTTAAGTGCCATTGAACTACAGCATTGAACCCGTTGCGGAATGCAGTCTCTTACTGCGTTTTAACCATTCGCCATCGGCCGATCTCTCACTCGATATCGGACAAATTGCGCAACAGATCATGGTGCAGTTTTCTGCTTACCTGATGAATGTCACCCCTTCTTACACTACCATTTTGATCGATTACCTTCCTTATCGTATAAGTCAAAGGGAGCTAGAGCAGCAATTGATCACAGCGATCTCGGCCTTATCTTTAGCTGTGGAAGCCACCCACAATTTGGTTGAGCTTGGCGCTTACTACGATGAAAGTGTCGGCCCAGATTTAAAGCGCTACCATGCGCTTGGTTTATCCACGCAACAAGTTATCGCGCTGCACACTCAAACGGTCTACACCGTTTGTGCCGTCGGTTTTGCACCAGGCTTTGCCTTTATGGCTGAAGTAGATGAACAATTACGCTTACCGCGCCATGCCACCCCACGCCTTAGTGTGGCCAAAGGCAGCGTCGCGATTGCAGAACAGCAAACGACCGTCTATCCGAACAACTCTCCCGGAGGATGGAATATCATCGCCAATTGCCCCCATGCGCTCTTTTCTCCTCATCAAACACCAATGACGCCTTTTTCGATTGGAACTAAAGTGAAGTTTACAGCGATGACTCGCGAGGAATTTTTATCATTAGGAGGTGAAATACCTCAATTAGCCGCGCAGTGGGAGCACCATTCATGAGCCCCATACTACAGGTGATAAAACCCGGTCAACTGAGCTTAATTCAAGATTTTGGTCGCTTTGGTCTCAGTCATATCGGTATTACTCAATCAGGACCAGTCGATGATTACGCCTACAGTTGGGCCAACCATTTACTGGGTAACCGAGTCAATTTAGCAACGCTTGAAATCACGCTTGGTCAGGCGGAATTTCATGTTAAACATCCATGTATGCTGGCCATTGCAGGTGGTGATTTATCGGCCACGTTAGATGGCAAAGTTATTGGTAATTGGCAAAGCTTTAGCGCGCAAGCCGGGCAAACACTGAAATTTGGCCTAGCCAAAAATGGCTTAAGAGCTTATTTGGCCGTGCGCGGAGGGTTCATTGTGCCTCACCATTTAGGTAGTGTTGCCACCGTACCCAAAGAACAGCTTGGTGGGTTAACGCAAAACGGCGTACCACTGCAAGCGGGCGATTCACTGTACTTTAATCCCCACGCTATCGATAACAAACCCGTACACATCACTTTTCGTTATAAGCCTGATTATAATCTGCCACTTAAATTACGCGTCATTGAAGGCTACCAAGCCCTGCAATTTTCATCGCAGCAACTCGATCGCTTTTATCAAACCAGCTTCACTGTCAGTCAGCATGCCGATCGCATGGGCTATCGTCTTAATGGCGATACGGTTACCCCACCCGCGACACCTATTTTATCGGAAGGAATTGCTTTGGGCGCGATTCAAATCCCGCCAGATGGCCAACCGATCATTTTACTCAACGATCGCCAAACCATCGGCGGTTACCCTAAATTAGGGTGTGTGGCTCGCATTGATCTGCCCCGTTTGGCACAAGCAAAACCGGGACAGAAAATACGTTTTGTCAAAGGTGATATACAAGGCCTGCAAGAGGTTTGGTGCCAATGGGCGCGTTATTTCGGCTACTAACAACTATCACCTTGCTCCTTTAGAAAACCGCAAGGTGTCACCAATCAAACCATACCGACAATTTTTGCCAATTCTTCAGGATAAGCGCGTGCCTTAGCTAACGCGATGGCTTTCTCTTCCACCTGCTCAAGAGCCAAACTCATGCTGATTGGGTGACGAGCTTCTATCGATTGTAGCAAGTCTTCATCGTTCACTAACTGCCAATGCTGAACAATTTTAGTTGCCGCTTCCAACGCGGATGAACCTTTGACCACTTCGATTCGCGCATAATTATGAGCTTCAAACGTAACATCAGCGGCTCGTAATGTGGCATCTTGACCGGGAATTTGCTGCGCACCAAACAGTGGCTTACCAGCTACTTGTGCTTGAATATACTGTGGGATGAACTGACTCATGTGGTGTATGGCTCGTTCACTGCGCTCTTGTAGTGCGTCCTGTTGCCAGCCGTTCTTAATTTTGCGTTCGAGATAATCAGGCAATACGGGCTGTGATGATCCAGCTTGCGAGGCCACTAACCCATCTTTAAATAACGTGATTCCCTCGGTCATACCATGCAACTGAAATAGACCATCAGCATACGGTGTTAGCTGAGCCATTCCTTGTGGGGTGCCTCTTGGCCCGTGAAAAATCACTTCTGGCCATTGCTGGTCGCATTCTGCCCAACGGGTAACGTAGGCCGCTTTAAATTCCACCAAGCGTTGACGCGGAGCCTTAGCCAAATCATCGACTATTCCCGTTTCATAACCACATGCATTGACTAAATAATCGACATGAATAACGTGTTCATGCTTTTGAGCATCCAGATAAACGAGCTGCCATTGCTCATCAATAAAATCAGATTTGATTAATTGAGCGTGCGTTAAAACTTGGCAATGAGGCATCGCCGCTAACGCAAGCTCAGTACTGGCCGCCAGCCGAAAAACACTCCAACCGTATTCTTGCACCGCAATGACTGGGTACTTCAACTGATTTAAATCTGCATGTTGAGCAAAAGGGATCACCCAATCATCGAATGATGTCGGTTGATCACTCTGTTGCTGAGTTGCTAATACCTGCAGTGCTTCACGGCTGTAGAGTTTGAAATACTCTTGGGGTTGACCAAGCTGCTGATTACGTGGGTCTTCATCAACCAATTGTTGATAGCTGCGCTGAATAAGCTCTAGCCTTGGTAATAAGGCTTGCGGCTCACCGCCATCACTATGCGGAACAGCAATCACAGTAGGTCGCTTATTCAGCGTGTGGGGGTAGAGCCTGACGGTTTCAATCGACTGCTTAAGTAACTCAAGACACTGCTGCTGCGAAATTTCGCGATAGAGGTTACCGCCCGCGTGCAGATGGCAAATCGGCGGCCCATTAACGAGACCGGCGCTTTTTTCCAAAAGCAGCACATTGAGCCCCAGTTCTCCCATATGAACGGCGGCAGTGGCACCAGCCACACCCCCACCAATAATTGCGACATATGGAGAATCTGTATTGAACTTTTTATATGACATAAGATACGAGTACTCTGGAAAACCCGGATGCATTCTAAAGCTTGTAAAGCGTTATTAAAATCACATTTTTCACGTGGTCTTATCTGTTTTACGACTAACAAGCAATACGCATAATCGACAAATAACTTAAAAAATTGCTTGACTCAATAAAGCCAAAACGACGTTTTTTCAACCTTGTGAATAACAAAACTGCGCAACCCAAGGTAACTACGGGGCTAAGCGCAAATAGGCCGTTATCAAGCCGTCGAGTTATCCCAAACTTTATCCACTGTTTTTGTGGATAACTCAGTCTGGGATTATGGATATCGCTAGTTAAACTCTTTATTTATAGGGGTTAACAGCCGCTTAATTAAACTACTCACGACCAGCGATAATGTGCAAAACGTCGCCAAGGGTAGCACCAACCACATGCTGTAATGCGCCATAGGTTCTAGTTCAAAACCGAACTTCATGACGCTGGCCACCACCGCGTCAGAGCCAAGGCTTGCGACAACACCGGCAATGAGCGCCATCAAACCGTATTCAGCCCAAATAGTCTGCTCAACGCGGCGCTTGCTGGCCCCTAAAGTGCGGTATAAGCGAATTTCTTGTTGCCTCTGGCTTAAACTTAAACGCAACAGGGTAAAAATCAGTAAAATACCAGCAATCACGCCCATTGCAGCCAGCACTGTCACTGACCAGATAATTTGCGTCAGCAAAGTTTGAATCTTATCGCCCATTGCCCGGATATCCATCAAACTGACCGTAGGGTAAGTGCGAGCAAGGGTGGCAAGCAAGGCGTTATCTTGATCTTGCGCTCTGAAACTCACCAGCCACGTGGCAGGGATCTCCTGTAATAGGTCTGGGGTAAAAATGAAATAGAAGTTAGGCTTCATTTCTCGCCACTCGACTTGGCGAATGGAATTTACTTTCGCTTCCACGGTTTGGCTATTGATCACAAAGCCTAAACTATCACCCAGTTTTAGCCCCAAACCACGAGCAACGTCGGATTCAACCGAAACGCCACCTTGCTCTGTCCACGTTCCTGCCGTCAGTTGGTTGTTGCTGGGTAGCGATTCTCCCCAAGTGAAATTAAGCTCTCGCCTCAACGCATCGCTCCCCTCTTCACCTTGAGCTTGTTGCTTGGCTTCTATGCCATTAATAGTCGATAAACGCCCTCGGATGATCGGATAGGCTTGCGAACGCACAATGTTGGCGCTGTCTAACGTGTTAAGGTAATCATTAACTTCATTTGGTGAAATGTTGAGTGCAAATGCGTTATGAGCATCGCTGGGTAAGGTTCGCTGCCAATCAGAGAGTAAATCGGTACGCACTAACCAGATGATCGCCAATAACATTAACGATAGTCCTAACGCGCCGAACTGGACTCCGGTCGTGATTGCCGAACGATTGATTCGGCTGAGCGCTAATTTAAGCGCGGTAGAGAGCGGAAGACGTCCTAAACTACGAGCCACCAAAACACTGACCACAGCAAGCACCGCAAAAAGCGTCACGATCCCAGCCAACACAATCCACACTAAGAGGTTATTCCAATAAACCCACAGCATCGGTACTAACGGAATCAAGATGAGCAACCCATTACGGCGATGATTCGGTTTCGCTCGCTCTGTTTGCATGACATTGAGCGCACTTGTATCTAGCAAATGCAATAGAGGAATGCCGAGTGCAGGAAAAGCGATCAATACACTCGCCATCAGCGCAATAAAAGCGGGTTTAGCGCCATAACTCGGTAAAGGCGTAGGCAATAAATCCACTAGCGGCACGCGTAATAAAGACTCTAGGCCAATGCCGATCAATACCCCAAGCACCGCAGCAGAAACAAACAAAATCACCACTTGTACGATCAACCATTGGCGGATCCAACGTTTGCTCGCTCCAAGGCTTTTTAACATGGCGATGGTTTTTTGCCGCGTAGAAACATAGTGCTGACAAGTCAGGACTAATGTGGTTGCCGCCATGATGATCACAATCGCTACGGTTAACGACAAATATTGCTCTGTGCGTTCAAAAACCTCATTCGTTCGGCTGGCGCTATTTCGGTCGCGCCAACGATCGCTAGGCGTTAAAGTAACGAGCTGTTTTACTGCTTCAATCTGTCCATCATCACCATTAATGAACACGCTAAATTGCACCCGGCTTCCCAATTGAAGTGCACCAGTACGAGCCACATCGTCTTGGTGGATCAACACCGCTGGCATCTGTTGAAACGGATTAAAGCTGAGTCCCGGCTCCTCAAGGATGCGTCCCGAGACCGTAAAGTCAGCATCGCCCAGTGTGACCTGATCACCAATTTGAACGTCTAATTGCGCAAACACTCGTTCATCTAACCACAGTTGATTCGGCGCAAGGTGCTGAAATGTCGTCACATCATCAGAAAGACGCATTTCACCGCGTAGCGGATAAGCACTATCCACTGCTTTGACAGTGACTAACTGCATACCGCGCTCACTGAATGCCATTGTCGCGTAACGCGTAAGTTGTGAAGACGGCAGTTGCAAGCGCTCGATCTGATCGAGCAATGACGCTGGGGGTGGGTTTGCGGAAACAAACACACTATCGGCAGTGAGTGCGTCTTTACCTTGTTTAACAATCACTTGCTCCATACGCTCAGCTAAGGCAGTCAGCGCAAAAATACAAGCAATGATCAAGGTTAGCGCCACTGAAATAGGCCACAACTGTCCGTGGCGGATTTCACCTAAGCTCCAGCGAATTAATCGTTTATTGAGTGAACGGCTCGACATCTCGCTCATTACCGCTCCTCCAACATACCAGCTTGCATGTGGAAAATACGATCACATTGAGCCGCAAGAGCGGGATCATGGGTAACCAGCACTAAGGTCGTTCCGTGCTGCTTATTTAATTCAAACAATAATGAAACCACTTTTGCCGCGGTTTCTTGATCAAGGTTGCCAGTAGGCTCATCGGCAAACAGCACTTTCGGATTGATCATAAAGGCTCTTGCTAGCGCGACTCGTTGCTGCTCGCCCCCTGAAAGTTGTGCAGGAGAGTGATGCATTCGATGCGATAAACCAACGGCCGTCAACAAGGATTTAGCACGATCTACATCCTCTTTTTCACCTTTTAACAAACAAGGTAGCGTCACGTTCTCTAACGCAGACAAGCTTGGGATCAGCAAAAAGCTTTGAAACACAAAGCCAACCGATTGACTGCGGATCGCCGCGCGTCCTTCATCGTCCAGTTGAGATAATGGCTGGCCCAATAGCTCTACCTCTCCGCGTGTCGGCGTATCAAGCCCAGCCAACAGCGTCATCAGGGTTGATTTCCCCGCACCAGACGTTCCGACTATCGCCACGCTTTCACCACTTTTGATCTCTAGGTTTACCTCTTTTAGGATTGTTAAATGCTCTTGATTGGTAGAGACTGTTTTAGATAATGAATGTGCTCTAATAACGGATGTTTGCATGACTCGACTTCTTTCCTTGATTTGTATTTTATTATTCTCGGCTAGCGCTAGTAGTACCACACTCTTGATATTGGGTGATAGTTTAAGCGCTGGTTACCAAATGCCGATTGAAAACGCTTGGCCTAGCTTGCTACCTAATGCGTTGCAAGCTGAAGGTAAATCAGACATTGATGTCATTAATGCCAGTATTTCTGGCGATACAACGGGCAATGGCCTAGCCCGCTTACCGTCACTACTCACCCTACATACCCCTGATGCGGTGCTTATTGAGCTTGGTGCGAACGACGGATTGCGTGGCTTTCCATCTCAATTGATCAGCAGCAATTTAACCGCCATCATTGGCCAAATAAAAAAAGCAGGCTCAACCCCTCTTTTGATGCAGATTCGCATTCCACCAAACTATGGCAAACGCTACAGCGATGCCTTTTATAGCCTCTATTCTGAGCTTAGCCTCCAACACACTGTGCCGTTACTGCCCTTTTTCTTAGAGCAAGTGATCATTAAACCAGAGTGGATGATGGCTGATGGCTTACATCCGACGGTCGACGCTCAGCCGTGGATCGCCAATTTTGTTGCGCAACATTTAGCAGAGCATCTCTGATTTTAATGCCTCAGCTCAATGAACTTTACCTAGTTTTACGATATTTTTTAGACCATTCCCCTAACCGCAAAGGTACAAACTATGCACATTGAACCTGTGATCAAAGGTGTGGTCGCTCGCTCTGCTCATCCACTCGGATGCGAACAAGCTGTGTTACAACAGATTAATTACGTAAAATCTTGCAGACCGATCACTCACGGGCCAAAACGAGTTCTCATTTTAGGCGCATCGTCAGGCTTTGGGCTCGCCGCCCGCATTGCCCTAACCTTTGGTGGTTCAGAAGCCGATACGATTGGCGTTTCCTTTGAAAAAACGCCATCAGAAAAAGGGGTTGGTAGTGCTGGTTGGTACAACAATCTCTTTTTTAAACAACAGGCCGAGCAAGCGGGTCGAGTCGCCGTCAATATCGATGGGGATGTTTTTTCATCATCAGTACGCGAGCAAGTGATTGAAGCGATAGAGACCTATTTTGAAGGGGAAGTCGATTTAGTCATTTACAGTATCGCCAGCGGCATGAGACCAAAACCCAATTCAGATCAGTATTGGCGCTCCGCCATCAAACCGATTGGTGAGGCCGTTTCTGGTGCGACGATATTACTAGAAAACGATACGTGGGTAGAAACCACCATTGCCCCTGCAAATGACGAAGAGATCGAAAGTACACTGAAAGTAATGGGTGGCGAGGATTGGGAAAACTGGATAGATACGCTGATCAACACTGAATCGATTGCACAAGGGTGTAAAACCATTGCTTTTTCATACATCGGCCCTCAGATTACTCACCCCATTTATCTTGACGGTACACTGGGGCGCGCCAAAATTGATTTGCACCAAACCAGCCACTCTCTCAACCTAAAATTGTCTAACTATGGCGGCGGGGCTTATGCGACTGTTTGTAAAGCTTTAGTCACGAAGGCGAGCGTGTTCATTCCCAATTTAAGCCCTTACATTGTCGCATTGTATAAGGTGATGAAAGAAAAAGAGACGCACGAAGGATGTATCGAGCAGATGCAGCGTCTGTTTAGCGAAAAACTCTCTAGCAAAGGCAAAGTACCCGTTGATGGCGAACGACTGATCCGTATGGATGATTGGGAGCTCAACCCAGATACTCAGCAAAAAGTGGCCGATTTACTGGAGAAAATGGATCAGTACAACTTTAAGCAACTAGGTGACTATAAGGGCTTTAAGCGAGAATTCATGCAGCTCAATGGCTTCGACTTTGACTGTGTTGATTATGCTCAAGAAATTAATATCGACCATTATATCAAGCAAGCCGATTAACTCCTTCCGTATCATTTACGAGACACAGCTAACTATCTCAATGCCCCAATATTTTATTGGGGTTTTTTTTTGTTACATTGGCGGCGCGTTCTTATTCTTAATACCATACTATGGTCATAGGAGCGGATCTTGTCATCGTCAGTCTAGAGCAATGAATGCTCGGCTTTTTTAAGCTTTGTCGTCCAAAGGAATTTGATAATATGTCGAAAATAAAGACACATGAGATGCTCATCCCCTCTTCAATGATGGATGGATGGCAACGCATTGTGAATTTACTCGCTGAAATTTTAAACGTCCCGAGCGCATTGATCATGCGTGCTAGCCAGCAAAAACTCGAAATATTCTGTAAAAATACCAACGTCGACAACCCCTATCAAACCGGACATAAAGAACCCTTAGGACAAGGTCTGTACTGTGAAACTGTGATGCAAACACAGCAGGAACTATTGGTCCCGAATGCTTTAGCCGATAAAAAATGGATGCATAATCCAGATGTACCACTGGGCATGATTGCCTATTGTGGCATCCCATTAAAGTGGCCGAATGGTGATATGTTTGGCACCATTTGCGTACTCGATAGCAAGGAGAACCATTTTAGCCCCACCTATCGGCAGTTACTGGAAAGTTTTCGCGATACCATTGAATCCCAGCTCACCACCTTATACCAACAGGTAAGACTTCAGCAGCTCAATGATGAGCTTCAGCTTCGCGTCGATAACCGAACACAAGATCTTGCTGATCTCAACTACTCGCTCACGCAAGAAATCGATAAACGCCGCGCCGCAGAACAACAGATTCAATATCAAAAGTGGCATGACATCAGCACAGGTTTTTTAAATCGCAACGCACTTGAACTGGAGCTCAAAAATAGCCTTTTACAAGCAACAAAGCAGCACACCGAAGTTGCCGCCATTCATATTGGTTTCACTAATGCTCGTCATATTCAATCTCACTTTGGCTACCGAGCATGGGATCAAGTCATCGCTCGATATCGTGAGCGACTAGGCCGCTGCGATAAAATTGAAATATTGACCGCTCGACCCACGTCGACAGATTTAGTCTTGATCGTCAAAACAAAACTATTAGCGCGTCACTTGGAAAAGTTGTGCCATAAATTGGTCGAAATCGGTCATTCTGAATTTAAGCTCGATGACCATAATGTTCATCTTCATTCCTATATTGGTATTGCAACGAGTTTAGACACTGACAATGCTATAGAACTGCTCAAACAAGCTTCTGCTGCCATGGTCTCTTGCAAAGATTCCGGTCATAAGTTTTGCTATCACTCGCAAGTGTTCAGTGACTCACTCCGGCAAATCAACCAATTAGAAAGCTACTTATTACGAGCAGTGCGCAACGATGAGCTCATGCTCTATTTTCAACCTAAGGTCTCTCCAACCACTCATCGCTGGACGGGGGCAGAAGCGCTACTACGTTGGCGGCATCCCGTATTGGGCGATATATCCAATGAAACCTTAATTCACATGGCCGAACAAAATGGACTGATTTTTGAAGTGGGTAACTTTGTCCTGCGATCGGCCATCGAAAAAACGAGCCAATGGGCAAAACAGGTCGATAATTTCAAAATGGCCATTAACGTTTCAGCCGTCCAATTAAAGAATGCCCAATTCGCAGACCAAGTTCGTGAGCTACTGAACACCTACCAACTTCCAGCTCGGTACTTAGAGTTGGAAGTAACAGAAAGCTGTTTGATTGCGGATGAAGTGGTGGCTCGCAACACACTGCGAATTCTACACCAACTCGGCGTGACGTTGTCACTTGATGATTTCGGCACGGGCTACGCCTCTTTCAGCTATTTGAAAAAATTTCCCTTCGATTGCATAAAAATAGATAAAAGCTTTGTACATCAATTGGATCAAAGTGAGGAAGATAAAGAAATTGTTCGCTCAATCATTCACGTTGCCAAAAAATTAAAGCTGAAAGTGATCCTCGAAGGGATTGAAAATCAAAGCCAAGAAGACTTTATCATCAGTGAAGGGTGTGAGTTTGGCCAAGGCTATTTCTATGGTAAACCGATGCCTTGTGACGAGTTTGAGGCTGGGCTACTGAACCAAAATTATGCACACCCTATCGAGACAAAGGTTTTGTAGGATAAAGGAATCCCTTATCATGTCTTTACTCTCAGTGTGGCGGTTCCTATAATCGCCGCCTTTCCTTTCCAAACGAGCGATATCGAGATGGATTTATTAACATCAATTCTCAAAAAGCTAGAAAAACAGAACTACCGCGCCTATCAGCAGATCAAAGGTCAATACGAATTTGGTGATTTCACCTTGCATATCGATCATATCCAAGCGGACCCTTACGCTTCTGCATCTCGCTTTCGCGCTACTCGAGCATGGTCTCTGACCGGTCTGGAATGGTTAAAAGAGAAATCACCTGCTTATCAAATGGCTGCAAGAGATTTTATCGCTCGTAGTTTTGCGGAGTTTGCTAAGCAAGAGAACCATATTGCCATCGCATTGACGGGCCAAACGGTGCTTGATAGTACCGCTGTTCTCTTTACGGAGCATGGTATTGAGCTTCGTTTTCGCATCAATTTACCCGCTGAAGGTCGTGACATTCTGGCCAAGAAAGCGCTCAACATCATCACCTTCTACCTGCCAAAATTCATTCGCCGGGCCACCATTGAACGTGAACTGGATAAAGATGCCCTACTTGAGCATTGCGCTGTGATCGAAGATCAAGAAGTAATGCGTGCACAACTGGTACAGCACAATCTGGTTGCTTTTGTGGCTAATGGCAGCGTATTACCTCGCTTGGCAGGTAACTGTGATCTGCCGATGAAAGACGCTGTTACTTTCCAAGCCCCCACATCGCTAGAAGTTGAGCTTGAGACACCAAACCAAGGAAAAATTAAAGGACTCGGCATCCCCAAAGGTATAACCCTTATCGTCGGCGGTGGTTTTCACGGTAAATCGACTTTGTTAACGGCGATTGAGCGTTCAATTTACAACCATATTCCCGGTGATGGCCGTGAGCGAATTGTTACGGATCATCAAGCCATGAAAATTCGCGCTGAAGATGGCCGTTGCGTACATAATTTAAATTTGTCCAACTACATCAATCACCTACCTATGGGTAAAGAAACCTCCGATTTCAGCACTCAAGATGCGTCCGGTTCAACATCGCAAGCATCGTGGTTACAAGAATCCATTGAATCTGGCGCTAGTACATTACTGATTGATGAAGATACTTCCGCCACCAACTTCATGATCCGTGATGAGCGTATGCAAGCGCTGGTCAGTAAAGGTGATGAGCCCATTACACCATTGGTTGATCGTATCGGGCAACTTCGCGATAATTTGGATATCTCAACACTGATTGTTATGGGGGGGTCCGGTGATTACTTAGATGTCGCCGATACTGTCATCCAGATGCATGACTACCACGCCGTTGATGTGACTAACAAAGCTAAAGAAGTCATCAAACAGCACCCAACTGCTCGTCACAACGAATGTGAAACGCCACTGGCTATTTTCCCAGAACGCGCGGTGAATCGCACTGCGCTGCAAAAATTACTGGTTGATGGTAAATTCCGAGTCTCTGCCAAAGGCGTTGATTCGCTTCGCTTTGGCAAAGAATTTACCGATTTAAATGCGTTAGAACAATTGGAGTCACCTTCTGAAGTCAATGCGATTGGCTGGACTTGGTTCCAGTTTGCGCAGACTCCGGGGTGGTCAGCGCAACCAAGCAAAGAGATGATGGCTTTATTAGCAGGAACATGGCACCAAAATATGCCAAACCACGGTGACTTGGCGAAACCACGTGTCATTGATGTGATGGCGGCGTTGAACCGTATGCGCAAGTCGCAATTTAAAAACCACCAGTAAAGATTAACTCCCCAACAACAAAAGCAAAAAGAAGTGAGAGATCGCTTCTTTTTTACCTCAGTACCTTATTGCTTTAGTACATTACAGGTAGTTAGCTTAGGTATGCCTTACAGTGCCAGTTGACCTTATTCGGCGAACATCTTGTCTAGAGTTTAAGGTTTGGACTTTAACTATTTTGCCGCAAAATATTCCATGCTTCACACAACACTCTAAATGTTTCAGCATTGCCATTGTCTCTATCTGGATGCCACTTTAGTGCCAACTTGCGCCATGTTTTTCGGATTTCAATTTGCGTCGCTTCCGCTGGTAATTTAAACAACCTCAATGCTTGAAGACGATTCATATTAAGGTTACTCGTTCCACCCATTGCTTTACGGTAACGAGTCCAGAATTCGTTCAACAAGCGGCGCACTTCTCCTTCATCAGCCTCATAATTTTTCCACTGAGTGTAATAATCACGCAATGGTTCATCTGGGTCGATTTCACAATTAACGGCACGATGCGCAGGCATTAGTACAATGTCCATTGCTGATACTTGTAACCACTTTTCAGGGTAAAGCGTCTCTTGAAGCTGATAGAGCGCGTTCATGATCAAAAAATTACGCTTAAAGAGGTCTTTTTCAGGTGCGCTATCAAGTACAGGCATGAATCCCTGTTCACTTAAATGTGCCGCTAACGTATGGACTTTCCAACCGGAAGGCTGTTTACGCAACACCTCCAACATTGGCCAAAGCAGCGGATTTTCCATGTAAGATTGAAACTGAGCGGTAAGTTCTAAGCTTTCAGACATACTTTCGGGCCTACTTTGGGACATAGTCTCGACGTTCACATTAAGGTTCTCTCTTCATTCAAATCCAATATCGCTTTTTTGTCGAGTTTCTTACCGCATATTATCTTGGCTTTTTGAACTAGAGTCCGTTTATCACACGCACTATCTATCAATACATAAAAAGAGAAAGATCGAGTTGTTGCATGATCTTCTCCACCTTGCTGATCTCTTTGCTAAGACGATGCGAAAATCAATCACAAAACGAAGGTAGATACGCACATCTCAAACACAAATTTCTACGTCTATAAGATACAGAATTCAACAAAATTGAACATCGTGCAAAATAGTGGCACTATCCATCGGTATTTTGTGATAGGAAAAAACATGTCTCTCAACTTCTCACGCACGCTTTTATTTTTGACGGCGATCTACGGTGTACTCTTTCTATTTTCAGCGATCGCGCCGGTTTCTCGTGCTGTCTGGTTAGCAGAAATCATCCCTGCGCTAGGGATCTTAGCACTCGTCTATTGGGCTTCAACAAAACTACGCTTTAGCTCAACGGCTTATATTCTGATGTTTGTGTGGCTTAGTTTGCATACCATTGGGGCTAAATATACATTTGCAGATGTTCCGTTTGCTTGGTTCAACGAACTGATCGGATCATCTCGTAATAATTTTGATCGCGTCGCTCATTTCTCAATTGGCTTTTATGCCTACCCTATCGCTGAATATTTAATTAGAAAGCAGCTCTGTAAACCGCTAATTGCCTCATTGTTCGGGCTTTTCTCTATCATGAGTATCGCAGCAGGTTACGAAATTATTGAATGGTGGTATGCCTCAATCGCGGGTGGTGATGAAGGAATCGCTTTTCTGGGTTCACAAGGCGACATTTGGGACGCACAAAAAGACATGTTATGCGATACCCTTGGGGCAATGACGGCACTTTGCCTATTATGGTTTAGGCCAAAATCAAACATTCCTTACAGTGAAGTATGAAATGCCTCTAATTTTTGGAACTAAGGTAAATATTACCGAGAGCAAGTTTTGATTAGTGTTTATTCTGTGAGTACGGAGAACATGACTCTCCCTTTTTGCTGCTGAGAATTGATTATGAAAAATATAAATAAAACACTTGAAAAAATAGACTGCTGTCCACTTTGTCAACATGACGAATACTTTATTTCCACAAACAATGAAAAGTTTATCTGCGCACAATGTGGTTTTAAAACCGACCACTTACAAAGCGTCCAGCAAATGATTGGTGTACACACAGCGCTAATCAGTCATAAACACATTCATTGCTTGGCCAACAATGTGCATTGAGCCATGGCTTAAGCTCGAGTAATGTGTCGATAACAACGACATTAGGCGCTTGAGAAAAACCCTGTGGGTTAAGAGGTGCTAGCTGAACGGTTGGTACCTCTGCATTGATACCCGCTTCAACCCCTTTTGCTGAATCATCCACATAAATACATTCTTGCAAAAGAAATCCCATATTCATCGCACAATAACGAATCAAATCAGGTTCAGGCTTCCAGCTATTCGCATCAAAGGCTGAAAAAATGCGTCCTTCAAACAAAGGGAGCAAACCGCTCCGTTGTAAAATTGATGATATTTTTTCTTTAGGTGCATTAGAGGTGACACAGTATTCAATACCCTGCTGGCGTAAATACTCAAGTAGTTCTATCGCACCATCCATGGGTGAAAGATATTGCTCGAAGAGCTCATTAACTTTATCCCGATAAAGGTTCTCTAAAAGATCAAGATCGGCGTTAATGTTCGTATGTTCAAGTGCCTGAAACAGTATGTCCGCAATCTTCCCACCTTCAAAATGGTTACTCACTTGTGCAAAAGTAAGGTGGGCTCCTAGTTGGTTCAATACATTGACTAGCGCTTCGCAGCACAAACGCTCACTATCAACTAAAGTACCTTCACAGTCGAAAATAATACATTTTATTTTTTTCTCAGTCATAAACACTTCCTTCATCCAATGCTTAATTTTAACCGCTAGGTGAATGTATAAAATGATTGAGTTAACAGAATGAAACGAAGATAAGAGTTGATATGCATAACTTATAGCCACATCACTCTTTGATACTCAATGGGGCGGTATTTAGCCGGCTCGGTAATAGCTTGTCGTATCGGGATACAAATTACGGATTTGGATAAAATCATCCAAATGATTAAGCAATAAATTGACTAAAGTAGGGTCAAACTGAAAACCGCCTTCACGTTCAAATAAACTTACTACATTCTCAAGCGGCCATGCTTCTTTATAACAACGCTCACTTAGCAAAACATCGAACACATCCGCTATCGCAGTAATGCGAGCAAATATATGAATGTCTGTGCCTTTTTTCTGATTAGGATAACCTTTACCATCCCAACGCTCATGGTGTTCATGCGCGACAATCGCAGCTAATTTAGTTATATCACCTTCGCTTGTATTGAGGATGTTATAACCAGCAGTAGTGTGAGTCTGCATAATTTCCCACTCATCTGGTGTTAATTTTCCAGGCTTATCCAAAATCGACTCTGGAATCGCAATTTTTCCCACATCGTGCATTGGGCTGATGATCTCGATCATTTCTACCTCGCGCTGCGTTAACCCGCACAAACGAGCCAGCAGCGCAGAGAGCCTTGCTACCCGCTTAACATGATTACCCGTTTCACCAGAGCGCGTTTCTATTGCTTCTCCGAGTAAATGAATCATTTCCCGCTGTACGGCTAATGTACGCTCTTGCAATACCACTATTTTACGGTTTTTGACGCCAAGCTCTCTTTTTTGTCTGAGGGTCACCCCTTGCATAACAATCACAACCAGTAAACAGAGAATAATAAAGCTAGCCGCGAGTAACACTTTCCAATGCTGTTCAAAATAAGAGAGAGGACGATTAAGAACCAACACATCCTGTGGCAAGGCTTTCATGTCAATCTGATGTCGCTGCATGGCTTGGTAATCAAAAACCGCTCTTGCACTACTGATTTGCATGTCAACTGCGGAGGCCAAATCTAATGATACAAATTGGTTTAACGCCATCAAGATATCTTTTCCCAGTTGCTCAGAACGATTAACATGCCCTCCAACGATACCATCACGAATATAAAACTCCCACAGTACAAAAATGGGGGCAGCGCTAGCTTGTGCTAGGCGGTAGGAAATCTCTTGATAAGTATGGTAAACACCTTGATTTATCTCTGTATTAAAGTGCGATAGCAGTACCGCATCATCAGGGGAGATCTGGAATAGCACCTTTTCTGCTTCAGCCAAAGTGATGGAGTTAATATCGATAAACTCGATACCTTTTAAAAGATCCGTAGCCAGCACTTCATCGACTTTTTTTCGGATCAATTGCGAAGTATGGCTTTGATCTGATAAATAATAGATTCTCTTGAGTTTTGGACGTAATGATTTGATTAAATAGAAGTTTTCTATAATAGCTTCAGATTCATAAATAATTTTATTGTACTTAGTCATGTCATCGAGTGTGGCACTTTTGTCGTTGATGCCAACCGCAACCATAGGCGTATCTGGTTTAAATAGGCTTGAGAGCCCTTTAGTGAACTTTAACGCATTGTCATCGGTAATAATAACCGCATCGAATGGATAATCACGATATTTAACGTGGAGGTATTTTTTGGCCTCCTCAAGATACTCTTGGCTATAAATTCTTTTTGTATCAAGATATTCAATGGAGAGCTTAATCGGTGTTTTGCTGCTCTTAACTACAGCATCAATGCCCTTTTGAAATTCATATGTCCATTGATAAGATGATTCGTATGAATGCAGCACAAGAATATTTTTAGGCTCCCAGCGAGTTGACTTAGCAGGAAACGACAAAAACAGCGCATAACAGACCATAGCAGTCCAACTAAGCCAATATGTTATTTGCTGTTTATTCATACATAGCTCTCCGTGCAGGCTAAAATTAATACCAAACCAGGCGCTATAGTACCAATTTCATCAGGACAATCTACTGTTCTATAAAAACATTACCATTGCACTCATGATTAGCACGCCATTTTGCGAGCAACAACCGCGTGAATACATCTTCACCTCCAAATGCATTTTTATCCAGAGTAACGATGTCAGAGATGAGTATCTCATGTGAAGTGGAGGTGACGATACCAGCAGCCACAGGCTCCCCGTTTTGAAAACCTAAGTAAAGCTCGCAAGGTGCTGAATAAATGATTTGGGTAAAGAATTCGATAACTTTTGATTGATCGTTTTTATCGCTCCATAAGCTTGCTTGCAACAGAGCAAACCATATTGTCATCCGATGAAAATCAACCAAATAAACCTCTTCAAGCAACGATAGGTTAGGCTCCTCAGTGAGCTCAATAAAAGGGCGAGAACTGCGTTGAACAACCGCTTTTTGGTAGAGATCTCGACCTTGTAAGCTCTCTTCTGTTGGAAATTCGACATTCACTTGGTCAAATAGCCATTGGTTTTTAATGGCGGCAACGTCAGGTTGGTTAATCATTGTTATTTACTTCTTCTTCTCATTGTTGCAAGCAGGATACTGACCAGATCGATATGCGACAAGCCATTACTCACATTATCCTCATCTAAACTGCAGATATGCTGGCCAAAACATCAACATAACAGCCTATATCATTCTCCTTTGATGCTGCTATCATGTGCAGAAAGATGGATAAATGGATTATAGACATGAACAAGAAACTCATCACCACCGCATTCATACTTAGCTTTGGTTTAGTTGGCTGCGATAGCAATGAAGTTGGCGATGTATCGCTCGGATTTTTCACGCTTAAAGACGTAAAAATCGAAAATCTAAGTGATGATATTGTGACTGGTGTTACGTGCCATATTGCTTCAATTGAGGCTAATTTGAGTCTTTCTGATCCAAGTGATAGCTCAATCTCGTGTCGTCAGACTGGTGACATTACGCCAGAGATGATTGCGAAAATTGATAAGAGCAAATCAGGCGAAATCGTGTTTAAGAAGTCAAAAAGCATTTTCTTCAAGTCAATGAAAGTCAGACGTATCTACGATGCAGAAAATCAAACCCTGATCTACTTGTCTTATACTACCAAAGAAACAGATGGTAGCTTCAAGCACAGCCTATCGACCGTACCGCTTTGGGGGACTAAGGCTTATAGTACGGACATAACGCTCACTAAATAGCCGCTAACGCCTCGGTGATCTGGATTTAGCTCACTTTTTTATGTAATAAAAATGAAAGGAACCTTTCACATCCGTGATATGATACGGGAAATTTTCAATTCTCATTTTTCAACATGAAGTTTCCTGGACAGCGTAAATCTAAGCACTATTTTCCGACTCATGCTCGTGACCCTCTCGTCAATCAAATTCAACAAACGGCTATGCTCCACCGCCCAACAGTGGTCGGTGTTGGGCAAACCATTGTTGATATTGAAGCCCGTGTAGACAATGAGTTCTTAGAGAAACATCAATTGAGTAAAGGTCACTCACTGGTGCTCGAAGAGAGCAAAGCCGATGCGCTCTATGAAGAGTTAGTCGAACGAGGTTTAATTACTCACCAATACCCGGGAGATACGATTGGCAACACACTGCACAACTACTCTGTGTTGGCCGATAGCAAATCTGTTTTGCTCGGCGTGATGTCCAAAAATATTGAAGTCGGCTCATACAGCTATCGTTATTTGTGTAGAACCTCATCGCGCATGAACCTAAACCATCTTCAAACTGTCGATGGTCCTATCGGGCGTTGCTACACCCTAATTTCTGATGATGGAGAGCGCACCTTCGCCATTAATGAAGGGCATATGAATAAACTTCGCCCCGATAGTGTTCCTGAAGAGGTTTTTGAAAAAGCTTCCGCTTTAGTTGTTTCTTCTTACTTAATGCGTGGAAAGCCCGAAGATCCAATGCCACTTGCGGTCAAACGCGCTATTGAGATCGCTAAATCCAAGCACATTCCAGTGGTGTTAACCCTAGGCACTAAGTATGTAATTGAAGGTAATGCGAAGTGGTGGCAAGACTACATCAAAGAAAACATCACAGTCGTCGCCATGAATGAAGAAGAAGGTGAAGCGTTAACTGGTGAGAAAGATCCACTGCTTGCGGCTAACAAAGCACTCGAATGGGTAGATTTAATCCTCTGCACCGCGGGGCCCGTGGGTCTTTATATGGCTAGCTACACTGATGAAAGTGCAAAGCGCGAAACTGAACTGCCTCTCCTACCGGGTAATATTGCTGAATTTAACAAGTACGAATTTAGCCGTGCGATGCGAAAACAAGACTGTCTCAACCCAATAAAAGTGTATTCACACATTGGCCCTTACTTGGGTGGCCCATTGGAAATCAAAAACACTAACGGAGCGGGAGACGGAGCGCTATCGGCTTTATTGCACGATATGGCTGCGAATAGTTATCATCAACGTAATGTTCCAAACTCTGCCAAACATGATGTGCCATATCTCACTTACTCTTCGTTATCTCAGATCTGCAAATATGCAAACCGTGTCAGCTACGAAGTGCTCACACAGCACTCTCCTCGTTTATCGCGAGCATTACCAGAACGTGAAGATAGCCTAGAAGAAGCGTATTGGGATCGTTAAATCGTATGACTTCTACATGAATAAAAGCGACAATTTGTCGCTTTTATTCTTTCCACAACGAATAAACCGCACGATGCGATCCTACGTTATTTAAGTCTCACCATTTCGTTTCAGAAATAACAACTTCCGTGAAATAAACTGATAACTTGTGCCTAATTGATGAATCAATAGTTTTATAATTGAGACATCTTAGTACAAGCGTTATAGTACTCTTTAAAGATGAGTCATAAAGCAATGTTTTGGATCAAGACTCACTATTATCATCCATTGCTGCTTTCGCTTGAATTAGGATTAACATGACCATGTCATTTCCGCAGGAAGAGTATTCAATTTCAGACCTAGACAGTGCCGTTGCAAAGCAGCGTCTGGTTCATATTCTCGATTTTTTTAGTCAAGGTCTGTTTTATATGAGCAGCGATGGAAACATGGTGCTCTATAATCCAACATTTTATGTACAATTTGGTGTAAACAGCGAAACTATTTCCTATGCTGATTGGCTGAGTTTGGTTCATCCTATGGATCGTGCACTGCTCAACAGCCGCGTCGACAAGCATATCAGCACCACTGAATCAAGGGAATCGATTCAATACCGAGTCAAAAAAGCAAATGGTCAATATATCTGGTTAGAGGGGAATGCGGTCACAAAAAGTGTGAACGGTGAACATTTTATGGTGGGTAGCCATAAAGATATCTCCGATCAAAAATTGATGGAAGATTACATTCATCAAGCTGCATTTTTTGACAGCTCATCAGGCCTCTATAATCGAAGTAAATTACTGCTCGATATTGATGAGAAAGCACTCAAAATTGGAGAGCCTTATTCACTTATCTACATCCAACTTGAAGATATTAAGTCTTATCTCAATCAATACGGCTCAGATATTGTTAAAGATTTACTGAATCACGTCGTAAGTGCACTGCGTGAACTGCCCGATGAATTTGCTGATTTTTACCGTATTCGCTCTGACGATTTTGCCATATTACTTAGAGGAGAACGCTCATACGATGAGCTCAAGCATATCTGCTCTCAAATAATGAAGCACTATTCGAAATCCGCCACGGAGCATGGGCACCTCTATGGTAATGATATTAGCATTGGTGTCTATCCTGAGATAAACCGTGCTATATCTGCCGATGAGTTGTTAAATATTGCATCACGAACTTGCCAATTTGCCAGTGCCAAAAATCATTCTCGTATCGAAATTTACAGTGGCCGAATTCAAAAGAACGTTGATCGTTATTTCTTCATCGAAAGAGGCTTAAAGGAAGCATTAGCTCAACGTTCATTATCTGTGAAATTCCAACCCATTATTCATGCACAATCAGGACAGGTATCCAGCTTTGAAGCCTTAGTCCGCTGGCGCTCAAAAGAGTTTGGTGAGATTTTCCCGGACGAATTTATTCCCGT
Organism: Vibrio anguillarum; assembly: GCF_001989995.2. Taxonomy (GTDB): domain Bacteria; phylum Pseudomonadota; class Gammaproteobacteria; order Enterobacterales; family Vibrionaceae; genus Vibrio; species Vibrio anguillarum. The sequence continues at coordinate 37,596 of NZ_JAHGUP010000024.1, read as the reverse complement.
TGCAGAAAAAAAGGGGCTGATTGTTGATTTAGGCTATTTTGTCTTCAAAAAAGCCTGTGAGTTTATTGGCCGTTACAATAAACAAAATGGGGTCAATATTCGGGTTAATATTAATGTTTCAGTCCTGCAACTTCTGAAAAGTGACTTCCCACAACAGATACTAACGATGGCTAAGGCTTCCGCTGTATTGCCCTCTTCTATTGTGTTAGAACTGACGGAAACTGTCATACTCGATGGCGATAAAAATGCGATTAACCAGCTTCACTCCTTAAATGAAATGGGGTTTCAACTGTCGCTGGATGATTTTGGAGCTGGTTTTAGCTCACTCAATAGCTTCTTTGATTTGCCCCTCAATCAAATTAAAATAGACAAAAGCATTGTATGGAAAACACTGACCAACCCAGCATCAGAACAATATTTAGCCTTTCTCATCCAGTTTTGTCACACCAATGGCGTCGACATTGTTATTGAGGGGGTTGAAAATGGCGACATGTACCAAAAATTTAAAGAGATGGGGGCAACTTATTTACAAGGCTATTGGTTTTCAAAACCACTATCTTTAGCCAGTGCAAGCCGCTATACATTAAATGCCGTCAATGGATAAGCACAAAAAATAGCTTAGCTAAATTAAGCACTTACACCTAAAATTTGAAGAAGCAGAGCGGAAAGGAAGTAGTAAACCCTGTGAGCCCGACTGCGACTTCAAATCGCTTAAAGAACGTTGTTATTCTTTTTCTAGCACTAAGCGAGCATTGTGAGCTTGTATGGGCCGATTGTTATTTCCCATCACACTATGTAGTGCTGTACTTTGTTGCTGTGACAAACTTTTCGGCTGCTTGACCACCAACCATCTCACACCTTCACTGCAAGGCGGCGTTGTGAGTGACCCATTAAAACGGTAATACTCATCTCGCTTAGGTAACAGTGACTGTACTGCTAACCCTTTTGCTAACTGCACACTCGTCCCAACTTTAGGCAACTCCGCAGTAAGCTGAGCTAATGGTTCATTCTGTGCGCCCGTTTCAAACATCACCGCCAAAACTGCCAGATTGCCAGCTGCATCAGCATGCACAAAATGCGCTTCTAAAGGATATTGTTGTCCTTTAATCAAGTTTTCAGAAGGGGTATGGAAGTGAAATTGTTTGAGTTCGAATTCTGTACCATCCACTACCAGTGTATTTTTTCCTGAAACTGAGGCTTGCAGCGTGTGTCCATTGTTGGTCAATGCACCCACAACGCCTGAATAGTGGATATCCAAAGATTTTAAATCAGCTTCAACGAGGCCATTGATATCAATTGGGCTTTGATTTTTACCCATTTCACAAATTTTAGAAACATGTCCCCAATGTTCAGGGCCACGTTCACCTTCATATCCCCATTCATTCGCTTGCGCCACATAGGTAAAGCAAACGCTAATTGCTAGGGTCAACAGTTGTTTTTTCATTATCGTTCCTTGAGACAGCTTGTTATCTAAAATGTAACATTCAGGTTAATATCACGCGCACATGGTAATACATTCTTCATACCGCATCCGTGGTGAAAAATAACATTACATTGACGTGACTAGTCATTCATTTCAGTTCGCGCTCACCCTTTCCATGGCTAGCGCCGAACAATGTTTTGGCAAAACTGTTCGATATGTTTTCGGGTGGTATTGGGGTTCATTAAAACCGCTTTTTCTCCCGGAATATGTAAGCAATGTCCAGTGTCATCATAATGAGTGCGCGCAATCGAATCGACCCAATTGGTGTTGAGATGCTGGCCTTTATGAGATAAGAACTGATGACGATGGTAGAGCGTATTCTCTACTATCGAATCAACCATAGAGCCCTGACGTGCGACGTTCATTTCTTGCTCAAACATCGATTCAGCACACGTCACTTTCTGTGGATCATAGAGACGAAAAGTAACACTTGGCCCTTGGTTTTCTACTGCTGCCACCTTGCAGTGTGGTAGAGCGGCTAATTGGCAGCGTAAATAATTAGCATTTTGCAATGTATGACCAATCACGGTTTGGTAGCCTTCGATACCTAAATGTTGCAGTGCTGAATAGGCAGAAAAAACACCCACGGCACTGCGTGAACATTCAATGGTCGATTGCAAATGGCTCTCTTCTCTTTGAGCATGTTCAAAGTAGGAGTAATAACCGGGGTCTGTTTTTAATACCGCGAGATCGTGTTTGTTTTTGAGCATCACCAAGCTGGAAGTATAAGGGACATAACCCCATTTTTGAAAATCGACCGTAAATGAATCCGCTAATTGTAAACTTTTAATCCTCGGCAATAAGGATTCAATACCCGTCAATGTTGCACGATTAAGCGATAAAGGGTTGCGTTCAAAATCATACTCTTGAAAAAACAACATACTCCACCCAACAGCAGCATCAACATGAATATGTGGTTTTATCGAAATCGCATATTCTTGGCATCTTCTTTCTCTTATCGCATAAACCTGTTCAATATCATCAGTTGCGAAGGTATCGGTACTGCCAAATGTCAGCATTATGCTAGGAACAGCAATGCCATTTTTAAAACAGAAAATCAATTGTTGGTCTAATTCAGCCAAATCCATTTCATTGTTATCTTTAACTTTGATCCGAATCGCTTTACCTTGAACATCAACCCCCAACAACGACAAATTTGTCATGTTTGAATAGTGACCCGCTTCTGAATTGAATATCCTGTAATCTTCTCCCGCCAAACCATTCAGAGCTGACTTTGGCAACACTTTTCGAATACCTAATAGATAGCCGTACAAATTACAAAATGTACCTCCTTGTGTGAATACTCCAGTCGCTTGATCACTATCATAACCAGCTAAATGCGCGATTTGCCGCACGACTAATTTTTCCAGTTCAATGGCATCTCCCGCATATTCGCTATAAACCAAGTTAGGGTTGGCAATAGTCGCAAGTAGCGCACCGTGAATGGCCGGATCACAAGGTGTCGAGATCACATTTTCCACTGAGCGAGGGTCATCCCAGTTTTTTGAACGTTTGGCGGCATAAAGCGCTAAGTCGTTAAAAGGGTGAATGGCGTGGCTCGAGTGTCGAGGAATGGTGTTTGAATGCCGTAATTGTTGCTGCAATGCAGTATTTATCACGGTTGGCGCATCAATTTTTCGCTCTTCAAGCCAACGGGCGATCTCGTGAATACGATACAAAGGCCAACGATTGGGATCGCGAGCAAAAAAATGCGCTTTCACTGTCTGGAAAATTTGCTCAAACGCAGGGTTCAGTTGGTTGGCGTGCTCATCTAGCCACACGCTATAATACGCTGTTTTCATGATGCTCTCTCCGTGCTTAATCCCAAATAAAACGCCGCGTTAGCGGCGTTTTATTACTTTAACTTAAAGTTGGAGACCAAGCGGTCAAGCTCATGGTTTGAGTAAGAGAGTGACTCTGTAGCACTGACAGTTTGTCTGCCACTCACCACCAATGATTCAACGATGTCTCTTATTGCTAGCATATTGCGACTGAGCTCTTCTGCGACTGTACTTTGCTGTTCGGTCGCAGCAGCAATCTGGGTACTGAGATCATCAATTTCGGAAACGGAAGTACTCATGATGTTTAAACTACCAGAAACTTCGGACGTTTTATCTGCTGTGGTTTGACATTGGTTTTTAGTTTTGTCCATTGCGGCTACAACGCTATCCGTCCCTTCAAGTAGCTTGGCCAGCATATCTGATATTTCAGTAGTGCTGTTTTGCGTTCTCGCCGCTAAAGCACGAACTTCATCTGCAACCACCGCAAACCCACGGCCTTGCTCACCCGCACGCGCCGCTTCGATCGCCGCATTCAACGCAAGCAAGTTCGTTTGCTCTGAAATAGCGCCAATCACGGTCAATACTTCGCTGATCTTGATCGCATCTTTGTTCATATTGGCAATGCGCTCAGACATCTGTTCAACATCACTCACCAATGAGCTGACCGTTTCAACCGCATTATTCACAATAATAATCGATTGTTTGGCCTCTTTGCTCGCCGAGTCAGTAATGTGATTCGATTGCGTAACGCTCTCTGCCACAGTACGTGCACTTTCACTCATTTCAGTAATGGCCGTCACCACTTGCTCTGTTTCAGATGAGTGCGAAAGCAGCATCCGCTCATTTTCCTTTGCCGTTTGACCTAACTGCTCAATATTAGATGAGATGTTTTGACTGGCATCAGATATTTGCAACATCATTTTTTGTAGATTTTCTGAGAATAAATTGAAGCCTTGGCTTATCTGCGCTAAGTCATCATCACCATTCACCTCCAAGCGGCGTGTCAAATCACCAGAGCCTTTCGAAAGATCAAGTACCGCTTTTTTCAGGCGTAGCAAAGGCTTGTAGATATAATTAAGAATGACGAAGATTGCCGCGACGCTGATAATGAGCAAAATCACCCCAGTGTAAATAGCGCTACTTTGCGCTTCATACACATTAGCTAACGCCGTACCTTTGTCGACGAACACCATCATGGTCCAGTACATGTTATCGGTTAGGTTAACGCGCTTGAAATAACCATCAAACTCAATACCTAAATAAGGAAATGACAAGTGACCAGCATCCTGCTGGCTAAAAAGTTTCTCCATTTCGAGGAAATTAGGGCTGACTTGCGAGGGCGTTCGTCCAATATCACTAGGATCATCACTGGCAAAAAAGACAGCATTCTTGTCGGTTAATGTCGCTGCACCGCCGGCAAAGCGCATATTACTGACTTGGACAATAACCTCATCCAGTTGGATATCTCCCAGCAAAACACCAATGAAACGGCTTTGTTGGTAGACAGGCATAACTACACTAATAACCTGTTTACCGGTGATTTTATCTTCATAAATTTCAGTTACCTGAGCAGTTCGAGAGGTTTTTGCTTGCTGATACCAATCCCTACTGGTGAAATTTTGTTGACCTGTAACAACTCCGTTGTCTTTGTCAAACGACATATAGGCACGGCCATCGTCATACGCCATAATGACATTTGAAATTTGCGCACTCTCAGCTAACAATCGAACTAAGTTGACATTCTCTTGATCAGAAAGAGCAGATCGGAAATGTTGTGAACCTTTAACTACGGCTTGATAACGTGTTTTCACCCAAGATTCGAGTTCAGAAACGTGATAGTTGAGCTTGTTTTGAGTTTCTGTGGTTAAAGAGGTAATCATCTTCTCTTTTAACGACAGCATGTTGATGGTGCCCAAAACGATTAAAGAAATCGCAACGAGCAGTGCTACGCTCACATATATTCTGCTTTTAAAACCTAAAGTCATAGATTCACCCTCACCGTATAACAGCTAGAAAGATTAAGGTGAAACTTGATCATATTATTAATATGAATGGTAGACCAATGAGACACCTAGCCAACTTAATAAAATTGGTACACGGCGAACACTTATGCAAGTTATGTCATTAATATTTATTATTGAGTGCGCAAAGTGAATTTTACATTGAAAGACAAGATGATGATTTTTAATGGAAATACGTTGAGATGATGGTTAAGAAAAACGCGCAGTGGTGCTGCGCGCTGACTTATTTTTTATGACGCCACGTTTGGCTTAGAAGCCCAAACGTAAAGCAGCTCTAGAGCAATTGTCGCACCAGCCAAAGCCGTTAGCTCACTTTGATCGTACGGAGGAGAAACTTCAACAACATCCATTCCCACCAAATTAATACCGGCCAATGCACGAATGATTTTCAGCACTTTATCGGAATTCAATCCACCACATACTGGCGTACCCGTTCCAGGAGCAAAAGCGGGATCTAAGCAGTCAATATCAAACGTTAGGTATACGGGTTTATCACCAATAGTTTGACGAATATTAGCGACGATCTCTTCCACTGACATATCATTCGCTTGCATCGCATTGATGACATTAAAACCGTGCCCTTCCTGTTTGTATTCGGTACGAATACCCACTTGCACAGAATGCTTGGCTGAGATTAACCCTTCCTTCGGCGCATGATAGAACATAGTGCCGTGATCATAAGCGCTGCCATTGGCATAGGTGTCTGTATGAGCATCAAAGTGAATCAATGCCATTTCGCCATAATATTTGGCATAAGCACGCAATATAGGCAGCGTGATAAAGTGGTCACCACCTAAAGCAAGCATGGTTTTGCCACTTTTTAGAATTTCGCTAGTCGCCGCTTCTAAGCGATAAGTGAAATCTTCAGCGTCACCACAATCAAACACCAAATCACCCGCGTCGATCACTTTGGTATCTTGGAACAAGTTAAAGTTCCAAGGAAACTTTTTACCTTCCCATGCAAGGTTCACTGAAGCGCGACGAATCGCATCTGGACCCATTCTCGCCCCCGGGCGACCTGATGTAGCCATATCCAAAGGTACGCCCAGTACCACGACATCGGCATCTGCACTTACTGGGTCTTTAACATAAGGACGACGTACAAACGTCATCGCATTGGAATACAGGGAATAATCAGTTTTAGTAAACAAATCATTCATTTAGAAATCCTCTAGATAGGTATAACCGCTCAAGCCTTGCTCAAGCTCTTGCAATACATTTTCTTGTTCTTCAACCGCCACACGCTGGCTAACTAATTCGCGGTAGTTTTTACGGATAGCATCCACATCAATATGAACATAGCGCATCATATCTTCAACCGTGTCTCCTTCGTTGATCGATACGATTTCGGTTTCTCCATTCTCTGCCATGTTCACCACCACGCTGTGTGTGTCGCCAAATAGGTTATGCATATCGCCTAAGATCTCTTGATAGGCTCCTACAAGGAAGAATCCCATCAAATACGGTTCATCAGCATTCCATGCTGGCACTGGCAGCGTTGTTTCAATACCTTGCCCCTCGACGTATTGCTCGATGGCACCATCAGAATCACAGGTGATATCCAGCATCACGGCGCGGCGATCTTCCACTTTTTCAAGGCCAGATAATGGCAACACAGGGAAAACTTGGTCGATTCCCCACGCATCTGGCAATGATTGAAACAGTGAAAAGTTAACAAAAAACTTATCCGCCAAACGCTCATTCAGTTCATCCAAAATAGGACGATGGAAACGGTTTTTGGTACTCATTTGCAGTGTCAATTCGTGATAAATGCGCAGCGATAGCTGTTCAGCCCAAGCACGGTGCTGAAGGTTAATAACGCCAGTCGAAAACTGGTTGTGCGCTTCCGACAGATCGCTTTGCGTATCGTTGTAAATTTCAATCAGTGCACGCGCATCAGAGCCTTCACTTAAGCTTTGCCAGTTACGCCACATGTTTTGTAGCAATACCGGAGCTTCTTCACCGACTTCTGGAATCTCTTCTGGGTAATACGCTTCTGTACCAATAACATTAGTGATAAGTACGGCGTGGTGCGCGGTAATCGAGCGGCCTGATTCAGAAATAATGACTGGCCTTGGCTGACTATATAACTGGCACACATCGCTTACCGTGCTTACGATATTGCGTGCATATTCAGCTAAACCATAGTTCATCGAGTTGGATGATTGACTGCGTGTACCGTCGTAGTCCACCGCCAAACCGCCACCCACATCGAAGAAGTCAATCTCCGCACCAATATCACGCAGCTCGCAGTAAAAACGCGCCGCTTCGTTCACGCCATTACGCACATCACGAATATTCGCCATTTGCGAACCTAAGTGGAAATGCACCAGTTGCAATGCTTCTAATTGCTGCTCTTTTTTAAGGCGTTCGATAACGGTCAACACTTGAGATGCAGAGAGCCCAAACTTCGATTTTTCACCACCACTCGCCTGCCATTTCCCCGCGCCTTGAGAAGCTAAACGAATACGGAGCCCTAAACGTGGTTTCACGCCTAGGCTTTTCGCTTCTTTCAGCACGAGATCCAGCTCAGACAATTTTTCCAAAACGATGAATACTTTATGGCCAAGCTTTTCACCAATCAGGGCCAGACGAATGTACTCTCTGTCTTTGTAGCCGTTACATACAATCACTGAACTTGCTTGTTGGGCTAAAGCCAATACCGCCAATAATTCTGGCTTACTGCCCGCTTCCAATCCAAGCTGTTTAGTCTCTAGCTGCGCTTGGCTGGCTAAAATCTCATCTACCACTTCTTTTTGTTGGTTCACTTTGATTGGGTAGACCAACAGGTAGTTGTTTGGATATTGGTATTCTTCAATCGCCTGATTAAAGGCGTCACAAATGTTATGTACGCGTTGATGCAGGATCTGCGGAAAACGTACAAGCACAGGCAAATTTAAATCACGCGCTTCAAGCTGCTTTACGATCGAACTCAAGGGGGTTTGGTGCGCCTTATCATGGCGCGGCGAAACATAAACTTCGCCTTGATTGTCAATACCGAAGAAGCCTTGGCTCCAATAATGAACATTGTAGTCAGCGCGAACGCGATCTAATTTGGATGGTTGTTCCACATCTAATCTCACAAAAACAGAGAGTAAAAAGTGAATCAGAAAGTCTGATATCACGACTTGACGCCTGTAACGTCAGGCGCATTAACGGTTAAAAGCGTATGTGTGTCTAATGATAATAATTTGTCGTTAAGATTACGTTTGATTATCACCAGTTCGCTATAAAAAGTGGATGAAATTTAATACAAAATCAAACGTTGCCACTGATCAGCTCGTCAAACTTCTTATTGCCGTGTAGCCCTTCTAAATCAGCTTCTTCTGCAATTAAATCTCGCAATGAAGCGCTAATTTCCGTGGCTCTTTGTAAATCCTCAATCGCTTGTTCTTCGGCTCCGATACGCGCATACGCACATGCTCGTTGGTACAAGGCTGGCGCATTAGCATCATCTAACTCTAGCACGCGATTACATAGGCTCAGTGCCCAGTAGTATTCCCGAATTTCCATCGCAGCATCTGCTTTGTATGTCAACGCTTCCAAATCTCCGGGACGGATTTTTAAAATTTCGTCATACACTTCAATACGCTGCTCTGGTGTTTGGACACTTTGCGCTCTCAACCATAAGTTATGGATTTCATTAATAATTTCAATTTCACGGTTGTTTTCGGTAATGATGCGTGTTTTGCGCTTGAGATCTCGCTCCAAGGCGAGGAATTTTTTCTCATATTCCTGCGCAATTTGATTTAGCCGTTTATCGGCCAGTTCACGCGAGTTGTGCTTCACTTCTTTAAGTGACTGCCAACCAATTAATGCAACTAATGAGGCAACACCAGCGATGACATAGAAAAAATAGGTCACCGTCACATTCGAGTAATTCAGTGACTTGTCTGCAACGGACAATTCTCTGTCGGTAATTTGAATCGTGAGTCGCCGTTCAAGATCTTGTTGATCTTGTCTTAACGCTTTCAGCTCATCCAATATGTAGCGCTCAACCAAAGGACGATCCAGTATTGGCGATTCAGAATAAGACTCTTCCTGTGCCAGTGTTGGGAAAGACGTTAGCACTATCAGGAACAAGAATAGCTGCAATAATTGCCGCACAATCGGTTGCTCATTTATTTTTCTCACTCTCTACCTCTTTCATCAGACACGTTGTCGATTTATTCGTCGCCATTTTCAAATCTGCACACCGATGGACCCAAATTTCTCTGGCCTGTCATCCACATACAACCATTTTAACTCAAACTATTTTTTGTTTTTTTAAATTTATTTTTGATATAAAAAATCAGTAAGTTAATGACAAAATAGCTAATGAAAACTGGGTTAAAACTTGAAAATCGTCAAATTAATGCTTAGTGTACTATACATATTTACGGCTAAACATTAAATAGCCATGAAGAACAAAGGATGTAAATCATGTCACCCGTGTTAGAAGTTAAGAACCTCTACAAGGTATTTGGAGAGACTCCACAACAGGCTTTCCCGCTGTTAGAAAAAGGGTTGGATAAGGACCAAATTTTCGAGCAAACCGGGCTCACTGTTGGGGTCAAGGATGTGTCTCTTTCAATCAATGAAGGGGAGATTTTTGTCATTATGGGTTTGTCCGGTTCGGGCAAGTCCACTTTAGTTCGATTGTTGAACCGCCTGATTGAGCCAACCCAAGGAAGTGTTTTACTGAAGGGTAAGGATATTGCTCATATTTCAGAGCAAGAGCTGCGCGATGTAAGACGTAAAAATATCTCAATGGTATTTCAGAACTTCGCACTCATGCCACATATGACCGTTCTTGAAAACGCTGCCTTTGGATTAGAACTATCAGGAGTGGTGGCTCATGAACGTAATAAAAGTGCAAAAGAAGCGCTCGCTCGGGTTGGCTTAGACGCCTACTGTGAGTCATTCCCTGATGAGTTATCGGGTGGGATGAAACAACGCGTTGGTTTGGCCCGTGCACTCGCCAACGACCCTGACATTTTGTTAATGGACGAAGCATTTTCCGCACTCGACCCGTTAATCCGCACCGAAATGCAAGATGAACTAATCCGCCTGCAAAATGATGATAAGCGAACCATCGTTTTTATTTCTCATGACCTTGATGAAGCAATGAGAATTGGTGACCGTATCGCCATCATGCAAGATGGCATCGTCGTACAAACGGGCACGCCCGATGAAATATTGCATCATCCTGCTAACGATTACGTCAGTTCATTCTTTCGTGGCGTTAATGTTGCCAGTGTTTTTTCAGCTAAAGACATTGCCCGTAAAAAACCCGCGGCCGTTTTTAAAAAACACGACAATGATGGCCCGGCTGCAGCAATGCAGTTACTGATGGATCATGACCGAGACTACGGAATTGTAGTTGACCGTACGAATAAATACTCTGGCATTGTGTCGCTCGACTCTCTGAAACAAGCTCTCAAGCAACAAACATCACTTAGCGCGGCACTACTGCCTGACATTGTGACGGTTGATCCGGAGCTGTCTGTTAGTGAACTAATCAGCCAAGTTGCTGAAGTCCCCTACGCCGTGCCTGTTGTCGATCAGCAGGGAAATTATTACGGCGTGATCACCAAATCACGCTTATTGCAGACTTTGGATAGGGAATAATTATGACAACGGAAACCAACATTCAATCCACAGAGGCGCTTGACCCATGGGCGTCTACCGCGCAAACGCCTGTCAGCAGCGATCCTTGGTCAGCGACTACTGCGTCTCCAACTACAGCAGGTGATTGGTTAAATGGCGCAACCGACGCTCCCGCGCCTTTCGATTGGCTGCACCCATTTCAAGATGCAATTATCCCCTTTGATCACTGGGTTGAAACCGGGCTGGGTTGGTTAGTGGAACACGGTAGGCCATTATTTCAAGCTGTCAGAGTACCTGTTGATTTTATTTTAAGTTCATTTGAAACCACGTTAGTTTCAACGCCAGCGCCTGTGATGTTGTTGATTTTATTTTTGATCACATGGCAACTTGCTGGACCTAAAATGGGTATCGCTTCATTAGCCTCGCTGATTACGATTGGATTAATCGGAGCGTGGTCACAAGCAATGGTCACCCTCGCCTTGGTCATGACCTCGGTATTCTTTTGCCTATTGATTGGCTTGCCACTTGGGATTTGGCTGGCCAGAAATCAAACGGCTGCAAAATTCATCCGCCCCGTTTTGGATGCGATGCAAACCACGCCCGCATTCGTGTATTTAGTCCCGATCGTGATGCTGTTCGGAATTGGCAACGTACCTGGCGTGGTGGTAACCATTATTTTCGCCCTGCCACCGATTGTTCGTTTAACCATCTTAGGTATTCAACAAGTTCCCGAAGAGCTTATCGAAGCAGGCCATGCATTCGGCGCAAGCCCAAAACAGATGCTCTACCGTATTCAGTTACCACTAGCCATGCCGACCATTATGGCCGGTGTCAACCAAACACTGATGCTATCGCTGTCGATGGTTGTAATTGCCTCCATGATTGCTGTCGGTGGCTTAGGGCAAATGGTTTTGCGTGGTATTGGCCGACTTGATATGGGACTCGCTGCCGTGGGGGGACTTGGCATTGTCATTCTCGCCATCTTACTTGATCGCCTAACTCAGCATATCGGTACAGAAAATCGCGATCAAAAAGTACGCTGGTATCAAACCGGCCCTATCTCACCCTTTTATTTACTGAAGCAAAAACTGACTCATCAGAGTGCCAACAATCTAGGAGAACAGAAATGAATTACGCATGGAAGACGTTAATCTCAACCAGTTTAATCGCATCGGCGGCATTACCCATCAGCGCTTGGGCTGATAAACTTCCTGGCAAAGGTATTAGTGTACAACCCGTACAATCGACAGTGGCTGAAGAAACATTTCAAACTCTCATCGTGAACAAAGCGATGGAAGCGCTGGGGTACGATGTCAAACCGACCAAAGAAGTCGACTACAACGTGGCTTATACTTCGATTGCCGAAGGCGATGCAACCTATCTCGCCGTTGGGTGGTTTCCTTTACACGCCGACAAATACTCGATGGCGGGCGGCGACGCCAAGTTCTATCGAAAAGGTCAATATATATCAGGAGCAGCACAAGGCTACTTGATTGATAAAAAAACGGCAGATAAATACGGTATTACCAATATTGCTCAGTTAAAAGACCCTAAAATCGCCAAGCTGTTTGATGCAAATGGCGATGGTAAAGCAGACTTAACTGGCTGCACACCCGGCTGGGGTTGTGAGATGGTGATTGAGGAGCACTTAACCGCCTACGGTTTACGACCGACCGTTACTCACAACCAGGGTAACTATGCCGCTATCATTGCCGATACAATTTCACGCTACAAAAAAGGCGACCCTATCCTTTATTACACTTGGACACCTTATTGGGTGAGTGGGGTTTTGGTCCCTGGTAAAGATGTCACCTGGCTTGAAGTCCCTTTCTCTGCCCTACCTGGTGAGCGCAAAAATATCGATACAACCCTACCCAATGGAAAGAACTTCGGCTTTGAGATGAACAGTATGCTGATTGTCGCCAATAAAAAATTCGCTCTAGAAAACCCAGCCGCAGCAAAACTTTTTGAAATCATGAAGTTGAATATTAATGATATCAGTGCGCAAAACATGATCATGAGTAAAGGTAAAAACTCTGCCAAAGATATTGAAGCTCATGCCAATGGTTGGATAAAAGCTCACCAATCTGAATTCGATTCGTGGATAAAAACCGCCAAAGAAGCAGCGAAGTAAGAATATGGAGCCACCCATATCAAAAGGGTGGCTCTGCTTATTTTCAAGGAGGAAAGTATTGGATATTCATGAAGAAGTACTGGTCGCTATACGCCAAATTATTCGTGCGACAGATCTCCATTCCAAAAAAATAAACAAAGATTTTGGCCTCACTAGCCCCCAACTATTGTTAATGCGTGCGATCCAAAACTCGGCCGATATGACCATAAAGCAACTCTCCGATCATACTAATATGAGCCAAGCTACAGCGACCAGCATTTTGGATCGCTTAGAAAAGCGCGCACTGATCATTCGAGAGCGAGATCAACAAGATAAACGTAAAGTTCATGCGTTGTTGACCCCAACAGGAGATGAATTATTACTCAAAGCACCCACACTGCTAAAAGATAGCTTTATTGAACAATTTCAGGCGTTAAACGCATGGGAACAAACTCTCATTCTCTCTACTTTACAGCGGTTATCGATGATGATGAAAACACCAGAAATAGAAGCATCGACACTATTGTCTAGTCTAGAACCCGATGATCCTCTCTAGTTTTTATTCGACCGACTAAAGCAAATTGGTTACTTTTTTCTCAACCCAATTCCAATTATCAACCTCAGCCAGATTAGAGGTTGTAATTGACTGAATTTCGGTTATTTTGAACCAAATCTCCTTTTTCTGATTCGTCATGGAATACTTAGACTTATTTCAAAAAAATTATCAATGGATCATCACGATCATGGCGTTGCTTATTTATCCTAAAACAGCCAGCTACACCGTGCGATGGTTTGAGAATATGGTCATAGGCAAAGTCGATATTCATCGGCTTAAACGAGCACGTTGGCTGGTGAAGACCTTACTCTTCTTGGTGTTAGTGTTGACTCTGCTAATGATGTGGGGCGTGGAACTGCGTGGGTTATTGGTTGTTGGCTCATCACTTTTTGCGTTGCTTGGCGTCGGTTTGTTTGCAGGTTGGTCTTTGCTGAGCAACGTCACCTCATTTCTGGTTTTATTTGTACAAAACCACTGTCGCATCGGTTTATGGGTGCGAGTGGTGGATGGCGCAAATTTTGTTGAAGGTAAAATCGTCGACATGAACCTACTCAATGTCGTATTAGAGAATGTTGATGGCAATACAGTGCTCTATCCAAACAACCTCTTTATTGTTCGCCCTGTAATTGTATTAAACAAAACTCCAGAAAAAGCCGTAAAAAAAATCGAGAAGAAACAACTTCCTATCGGAGTAAAACGTTGAACGAATATCAAGACCTTTCACTGCATATTGAAACGATTTCAAAAGCCGATGAGCAGCAACAAATCGACTTACTCGGCGAGTACGTGGAAAGTGGGCTTGATGAAAGCTCGATCGCAATCATCTTAGAAGCTTTTCCTGTCGAGCAGCGGGTACGTCTGTGGCGTAGCCTACCCTTAGAGCTACACATTGATGTACTGACAGAGATGCGTGCTGAAGTACGTTTTTCTATCATCAACGCACTGTCAGAAATAGAACTAAAACTGACTCTCGCCAAACTCGATAACCTATCTCTGCTCGAATGGGCCGATTCTCTGCCTGATGAAATCATCAGTGAAGCGCTGCGCTTAATTAGTCGCGACGAGCTTGAATTGTATGATCAAGCCAATGCCTATGAAGATACTGAAGTTGGCCACTGGGCAAACCGTAAAGTGTATACCTTGCCTTTCAGCATCAGTGTCGACAAAGCCAAGATACTATTGGAGAAATATCATTATAACTCTCCACAACATATCTATTTGATCAACAAAGCAAAAAAATTCCAAGGTATCGTGAGTTATACAGAAATTTTGCTTGCTGAAAGCAAAACTTTACTGAAAAACATCAAGCAAGATGATCTCTTTACGCTGAATGCTCACCAGTCACTTTCTGAAGCAGTAGAAGCGTTAGAACATTCCCAATTGCCGACCGTCGCCATCATTGATAACCATGAAATCTTAGTGGGTGAAATAGACTGGCAATTTGCCCTGAGTACACAACGAGAGATTTACGAATCGCGCTTAATGGCCGGTACAGGTATGGATGAAGGAGATGACTTATTTGCACCCATCATTAAAAGTTCCAAAAAACGAGGCCTTTGGCTCGGGATCAACCTGCTGACCGCCATCCTCGCTTCGGTCACTATAGGTATGTTTGAAACGGTCATCTCGCAAGTTGTCGCGTTAGCGGTGTTGATGCCAATTGTTGCCTCGATGGGCGGTATTGCGGGAAGTCAAACCTTAACCTTGATGGTACGTGCCATGGCATTGAACCAAATTACACCGGGTAACCGTTTTGCGTTGCTCAAAAATGAAATTGGTATTGGTTCCATTAACGGTTTGTTATGGGCGTTGATCATTGGTGCTTTGGCAGGGCTCTGGTTCCAGTCAGCGATGATTGGCGCCACCATTTCACTGGCCATTGTTGTAAATATCATTACCGCCGCGCTGTTTGGGGTACTCATCCCGATCACGCTTGATAAGTTTAAGCTTGACCCAGCATTAGCGGGCTCTGTCATCTTAACCACAGTAACGGATGTTGTCGGCTTCTTTGCCTTCTTGGGCACAGCAAGTTTAGTGATGTTGTAGCTTTCCAAACCGCTTGAAACCTAAGCGAGCTAAACCACTTAAAAAACAGCCGCTCAGAAAATAAATCCCCAATCACGTAGATTACTATGTGATTGGGGGTCGATTGGGGGGAACGATCCTTCAATCTGAACCGCTAAGCCGCTTTTTTGGTAGATAGCGGTTTCGCAATCAACACATCATGTAAAACACAAATCGCGCGATTGTAATCGTTGTCTTCTACTACGAATTGTACATTGACATTACGCATCGACGAGTGAGCGGCAATAGGGCTAATTTTTGCGTTAACTAACGCTTGCATGCCTTGCGTTAATGCGTTGTTGGTGTTCATTGATGCACCGATTGCGGAAATGAGGGCGACCATTTTTCCTGATACGGATGCATTCGGGTAGCGCTTCTCTATTTTGTACAACACGTGGTTTAAGTTATCGCTGCTGCCACTGAGGTAATACGTCATCGAGTTTGCATTCATCTCTTTACCAACGAGATGTACCTTAGCTTCGGCGATCACTTCCATCAATTCATAACTGGCATTATCAATTTTCCCGACCATGCTTTGGTCAAAAATATGCAAGGCGAACACTTTGTCCTTGCCCGCAATAATCTCTACCTTATAGTTCTGAGGCTTATGAACATTGGAAATGAGAGTACCTTTATGCTCTGGTTCGAACGTATTTTTGATTCTGAGCTCAATCCCCTGCTGACGCAGCCCAGCTGCCGCATTCGGATGAATCGCTTCCATACCTAAATTAGCCAGTTGGTCTGCTACGTCAAAGTTCGTCAATCCCATCGGGCTAACCTTATCCGCGCCTACAATTCTCGGGTCTGCGGAGCTTAAGTGATACTCTTTATGGATGATCGCTTGCGTTGCGTTGGTTAATGCGGCGATGCGGCTAAAGGTCATTTCACTATAGCCACGATCATAGGTTTTCATTAATCCTTCATTACAGTAGGCGTAGCCAGTCACGATTGGCAATTGCGTTGCTACATCAATGTCTTCGAAAGCAGCCAAAATCACCTCATCTAAGCTTCCTGCTTGCCCATTATTCCACCCGGAGAGATCAATGAAGCATGCATTAATCCCAAGAGTTTTTAGCTTCAAACTGGTGTTATAGGCACTATGAGCCTCGCCTATTGAAGATAAAAATTCTCTCACCTGAGGCAAATACTGACGCAATGAAAACTGCCAGTATTGACACGTTTCTAGAATATTATTAATGCAGTTGACTGCTTCTGAGATCCGCGAACGAATAAATTTATCCGCGCGAATACGACTCATCGGATCGGCGAACAAATGCTCATTAATCAGCAACATACGTTGCTCAAGTTGGTACATGGCTTCTTGCCATTGCGTATCATGTTTCGCGATCATCTGGTAAATACCGGGCTTGCCAGTGCGTTTGCATTCCAGTAGGGCATCGGTAATAGTTGCATACGCTGATACCACAAACACTCGATCATAAGGGTGATGAGGCCTTAGTAAAATATTGTCGAGCACAGCATCAAAAGCGCTCATTGATGTTCCACCGATTTTTTCTACGGTGTAAGACATGGGATCTCCTTTTCTTTTAAATTGAATGCAGTGAATCGTCGCGAGTGATTACTCAATGATTGGGTAAACACCTTTTTCATCATGCGTTTCAGTTCCTGTCAGTGGCGGGTTAAAAACACATGCCATAACCATATCTGCACCAGAATAAGCTCTTAAATAGTGTTCATCATGTTGATCAAGGATGTACAAAGTGCCGGGCTTTATCGGGTAAGTTTCCCCTCCTATCACTTCGATCTCCCCTTCACCTGACATGCAATACACTGATTCCAAATGGTTTTGATAGTGAATATGGGTCTCGCCGCCTTTAAAAATGGTCGTAACATGGAATGAAAAACCCATATTGTCATCTTTCAGCAGCATACGAACGCTTTCCCAAGTTTGAGCAACAACCCGGCGCTCACTTTGGCGACACTCTTCTAATGTTCTAACAATCATTTTTTATTCCTAAGATGCTTTTTTTATTAACTGAGAGGCTAGCTCTTCTACCGCTTGTGCAAAAATATCTAAACCTTGGTCGAGTTCGGTTTCCGTGATAGTGAGTGGACAGAAAAACTTAATCACTTCGTCATTTGGGCCTGCGGTTTCAATCACCATCCCTAGTTGAAAACAACGACGAGCAATTTTATGGGCGATCTCACCACTGCTACATTCAATGCCTTGCATTAGTCCACGCCCTTTGTGGCGGTTAAACAGTGTGGGGAAACGACGCAGTGTGGTTTGAATGACATGCGTCACTTGCTTGGCTCGATGTGCGATATGAGTGGTAAAATCATCATTTAACCAATAGGTTTCCAGCGCTTTTGTAGCGGTTACAAAGGCGTGATTATTACCGCGAAAGGTTCCGTTGTGCTCTCCCGGTTTCCACACATCTAACTCAGGTTTCAGCAGCACAATCGCCATAGGTAACCCATAACCACTGAGCGATTTCGATAGCGTCACTATGTCCGGTTTTATTGCTGATGGCTCAAAACTGAAAAAGGTTCCCGTACGTCCACAACCAGCTTGAATATCGTCAACGATAAGCAAAATGTCGTTTTTCTTACAGAGACGACTTAAGCGTTGCAACCACTCGTTGGACGCGCAATTCAAGCCGCCCTCGCCTTGGACAACCTCCAATAATACCGCAGCCGGTTTGTCTAAACCCGATGAGTTATCATTCAGCATATTTTCAAATAGCGACAGGCCATCAATATTGGCATAGCCATCATAAGGGAGCCGCGTCACGCCATCTAAGCTAAGCCCAGCGCCGCCTCGATGATGTTGATTCCCTGTTGCGGCAAGTGCGCCATAAGAGCAACCATGAAAGCCGTTAGTGAAAGCCACAATATTACTTCTACCCGTGGCTTTTCTGGCCAGCTTCATTGCCGCCTCTACAGCATTAGTCCCAGTTGGACCAGTAAACTGCACTTTGTAGTCGAGGTTTCTTGGTTCAAGAATGAGACTTTCAAATACCGCGAGGAACTCAGCCTTGGCAGAGGAGTGCATATCCAAGCCGTGAGTAATGCCGTCTTTATCAATGTACTCCAATAGCGCCTGCTTAAAGAGGGCGTTATTGTGACCATAATTTAACGAACCAGCTCCAGCCAAAAAATCTAAGTAGCGATCACCAGAATCGGTAAATAGCCAGCTTCCTTTTGCCGTAGAGAAAACTACGGGAAAGTGATTGGCATAAGATTGCACGTTTGATTCTTTCTTTTTAAAAATGTCCATAACGATGATAGTTATCCTGTTAAGTTAGAACGAGGTTTGAGCGGAATACGGTATAAATACTCGGTATCATGTTCACCTTCAAAGTGACGAGTTTGATCGAGAAAGGTCGATACCTCTCCTTGCTCGCCATGTGCTCGATCAAACTTCTTAAAGAGGCTCCATGAACCTTGATTGTTTTTCGTGATAGTCGTTTCCAATACACGAACATCAGCCATAACGTCACGAGCGAGCAATTCATGTAACAAATGTGAGGCAAGTCCTAGCCCACGAGCATTTGGATGCACGGCCACTTGCCAAATAAACAATTCATCAGAATTGTCAGGCTTTAAATAGGCCGAAATAAACCCCACGGTTTCGCCATTTCTTTCCGCTAAGATGCAGGTCTCTTGAAAGTGAATCGCTTGTAGGAAGTTACAGTATGAGGAGTTTTCATCTAAGGGAGGGCATAGCCCAATCAAATCATGTACACGCTGCCCGTCGGCTTGATTAGGGGTACGAAACGTCCATTGTTCTGTCTTTGTTTGCATAATTTCCGGGTATGCAACCCAAGGTGCTGCTGTAATCATTGTCTGCCACATGAATAGTTAGAGCTCTAATTAAAAACCTCTATATAAACTAACAGTACAAATGAAAAATTCAACCCAAAAATTCAAAAAACAACAACAATATATATAAATCACTGATTTAAAATAAATAAATAAGATTGAATATTTAACCAAAAAACCACCAATTAGTTAGATGTGTAATTAAATAAAAGTGGAATAGCAGAGCGAATGTGATTGAACCTAGCGGCATTAGCAATCTGAGTCGTTTCTGCAGTTTGCATTTGCAGTCTGCAAAAATTTTCTTGGGGAAGTTTGAAAAAACAAGGAAACAATAGCAACTAAGCGCTATAAAACTTGGCACGTATGCTGCAATAACTATATCGACCCTTCTTAAGCCGAGGGTCACCTAGCCAACTGACGTTGTTAGTGAATACTCTTTGTTCACAATTTACATAGGCCAATCGCGAATATTGCGGTTGGCTTTTTTGTTTTCTGAGGGAGTGTGTTTACTGAGGGAAAACGTTAGAAGGGAACTTCAATTTGCATCATGACAACACTGTCGAAATCTTCATGCCAACGATAGTCAAAACGCATGCGCGGCTCACCCGCTTTTTTCTCGCCAAAACCGATACTTAGCTGCAAGCCGTGACTCATTAACCACTCTTCGGTTGACATATCACTTTGCTCGTCAAGCAATTCAGAGGGTATCCAGACTCCAAAGCCAATGTAGCTTGTGGCCAATTTCTGAGTAAACAGGGGATCCGAATCGGCTTTTAAAAACCAATCGGCCCAGTAAGAAGAGTCGGCTGGAGATTCTTCAAATAAACCTAAAGCCAGCAGTTGTTTCGATGCGTAGCCCATACTATCTAATATAGAAAAGCAGACGCCCGATGCTGGTAACATTGTTGGGCTACTATCTGCACCTAGTGTTAATTCTAACTCTGGCGTTAATAATGAACCGGAATAGAGATCGCAAGCTTCCGTCAGCGACGAAAACATGATTAACGCACAAACAGCCACATTTAACTTCATGAATGCAAACAGCTCCGACCACGAAAAGGGCGTGGATTGTCTAGTAAAGTTTTCTTTGCTGCAAGATTTTCCTAACAGAGATAGTCGTTAAATCGGCAATATCTAAATTTTCAGCTAACCGCTGACGAATATCAGTACTACGAATCGCGACTTTTTCAGGACAGGCCATGACTGACCAGCGTTGCAAGATATCTTGAGCTTTATAGAATTTCGCAAAATTGAACAGATTATCCGGGCCCATTACAAAAGTAATGTCAGCATCAGGTGATTGTTTTTGCAGTAATGACAAAACAGCGTGAGTTGTGACGCTCTGCCCGGGCTGTTGCAGTTCCTCTTCGACTATTGAGCGGTGTATCTTATCTGACTGCAAATCACGAATAAAAGCATCAATAAGTTCACAACGGATCTCATAACTGAGCATCTGCTTACCCCAAGCGTGTGAAATGCTCGGTACCAACAGAATTAAATCGAAATGGCTTAGCGATTCAATCACACTTTTATGTCCTAAGCTCGGAGGGTTAAAAGCACTCCCAAAGACGGCAATTTTGGTCATAGCAATCCTATTCAAGTCTGAAAACCATTTTCTCGGTTTTCTAATCTGATGATTTCGGTATGATACACCAAAGATTTATATTGCTTGCAGGAAAAGGAACCCTAATGGAACAAATGATCCGTGATGAGATGCGTGTTCTCTCATCCATTGACCCTGTTTATGAAATTGAACGGCGCGTTGAGTTTATTAAACGCAAATTGGTAGAATCTGGTTGTAAGTCTTTAGTGCTTGGCATCAGTGGTGGCGTCGACTCAACAACGTGCGGCCGTCTAGCCCAGCTCGCCGTGACACAACTCAACCAAGAATACGCTGTTAACGACTATCAGTTTATCGCCGTTCGTTTACCCTATGGCGAACAAAAAGATGAGGATGAAGCGCAGCTTGCTCTCTCCTTCATTCAACCTACACACTCAATTTCGGTCAACATTAAAGCGGGTGTAGATGGCCTGCACTCAGCCTCTCTTGATGCGCTACAAGGCACAAGCTTAACTCCAACTGACAGTGCCAAAATTGATTTCGTGAAAGGGAATGTAAAGGCGCGCGCTCGCATGGTTGCGCAGTACGAAATTGCAGGTTTTGTTGGTGCGTTAGTGCTCGGCACGGATCATTCCGCAGAAAACATCACCGGTTTTTATACTAAATTTGGTGATGGCGCGTGTGATTTAGCACCACTGTTTGGCTTGAGTAAACGTCAAGTGCGCGCGGTAGCGGCTCAATTAGGTGCACCACAACAATTGGTTCAAAAAACACCCACTGCGGATTTAGAAGAGCTCGCACCACAAAAAGCAGATGAAAATGCGTTAAACTTAAGTTATGACCAAATCGATGATTTTTTAGAAGGGAAGCCTGTTTCCCAGCACGTGATTGACCGTCTTGTTGCGATTTACACAGCAACTCAGCATAAACGTCAACCGATCCCAACGTTGTACGACTGATCGACACAATCTCTCTATAAAAAGCACTAAAGCCAACCTCTCAGTTGGCTTTAGTGTTAAAGTCGACAATACAAGCTTGCACAAAGTGCCAAATTATTGACTCATTTTGATCAGTGATTTACCAATCAGCCACTCAAGCTCCCTTGCGCTCTCTTTGCCAAACTGTACAGCCACCGTTTTGTATAACCGATCGACACCGTTTGCTGCAAATTCATCCGCATTTTCAGTCGTCACAACATGATGAAATAATAAACGCAAAATAGCCAAAAATTGTGCATTTTCCAGCGCATTTATCCAGCTATTTGAAAAGCTTGAAAGGTCATTTTCAAAATCTAAATGCTCAACAAACAGCTTAAAAATCCGCCCATCTAAAGCGGCCGTAAAATCGGTTTTCTTTGGAAAATGGTGGCTAATCCCCGTTCGTGAAACCCCTGTTTGCTGACTCAACGTGGTATACGACATTTTGTCGTAACCCAGTCTCAATAGCTGATCGACAACAGCATCCATTATTCTCTGAATGGTGATTTCAGTATCTTCTTTACTACGCTTTGGCATGGTCCAGACTCTTCTCTTTTTTATTAATCCATCTAACTCAATTGCGATGATAGTGCCGTTTCGCGAATCACCCCTCGTGGTATGGCATTTTCTGTCTAAAAAACCATCCTTTAAAACAGTAAATTCAAACCAGAATTATCTTGTTAAAAGCGTTATCTACTGGCTTGTTACTGTCACTCCTTTAGCTATCACTAATAAAACTTAAATTTCCAGTTTATTAGTCATCACCACTAATGGATGAAGCGCAATTTATAATATTAATAATTGTTTCAACCGAATAATCTTACAATCATCAACAATTCGCAACGAACTGAACACTGTTCTGACAAATTTATGACACAAAAACTAGTGATTATTTGAGCAGTATCACACTCATTAATTCATAACGATGGCTAAAAACTTTCGAACAACCAAAATAAGACGCGATTTACCCCAAACCTGATTGGCTTTTTGTGGCTGATAAACGATTTGCCCGTTAGAATGTCCATACATTTACTAAGAGGATTCACAATGAGGATCGAAAAAGACGTTGATATCCAAGTCTGCGAAGCATGTGGCTGCGCTGGCGAAATTGGCTTTATTATCAAAGAAGGTGATGAAGTTGCCGAAGTGATGGTCATGGCTCCCAACAAAGCTCAGCTAGAAGCTGAATTTGAGAAGTACCTCGCTCTTGCCAAACAGGTTTCAGATAATGTTGAGTTTGAAGTTTCACCGTTAGATGATAACTCTACTGAATTGCATGCACGTTTCAAATTTGAAGTCAGTGCCGAAAAACTTATTTTTGAACTGAAGTCGCGCTCTTTGGCTCGTTAATCTAATTGCTCTTAGCGGGCCTAATCATGGCTCGCTTTTTTATCGCCCAAGCACTTTGCTTTCTCATCCTAGGCAATGCATTATTGAAGCTTAACCGTAATCTGCCGATACTCTAGGTATCGTGTCTTCATCTGCAGGCTTTATGAATAAGTTTTCGCTTTTACTAACATTATGCAACCTTCTCTATGCCTCTTGTGCATGGTCACAGCCGCTCGATCAATATCAAATTCTTAACCACCTTGATAATTACGGCAATCTCTATTTGCGTAATAAACCCTACACAACATTGCCCGAAAATCTCACGCTTAAAGGCAACCTAAATATTGCTAAGACATCGATAAAATCCCTGCCTAAGGGCTTGAATGTGCAGGGTAGTTTAGAAGCATCTAATAGCTTGCTAGAGAATATTCCAAAAGGTACCACCATTCGTGGTTATGCGAACTTACTGGGTAGTAAAATCAAATCGTGGCCAATGAGAATCAAGGTCGGTGGTTACCTGAATTTCACGGATACACCGCTTGAAACGCTGCCTGCGAATCTCTTAGTCAAGGGAGATTTGAGCGTAATTCGAACGCCATTAACCCAATTGCCCGAAGGTTTAGTCGTGGAAGGGAGTTTGTTTATTGGAGGTTCCAAAATCACCGAATTTCCTGACACGATGACCGTCAATGGCAATATTTATTTGGGAGGTAATGTCATCAGTAAATGGCCAAGCAAACTGACCCTTGGCGGCGCGGTCGCAAGATAGGCTAGAAAAAAGAAGAGAAGAAGCCGTGAGCCCCTCTCTTCATCGTTTAATGATTATTGCTGATTCTTTACTGGGTTGGCGTAGCTATCGAGTAAATAGCGCTGTGCCCCTTCAGGGATTTGGGTCAGCTTGCTTTCTAAGTGAGCGCGGATATCTGGCGTGATATCACTACTTTCTATCCCAGCCGCTAACTTATTGATCGGGAATAATTTGTAGTTTGCGTGAATTTGGCGATCAATCTCTTGCGCCAATGCTTCTGGCGTTTCAAATGCTTGAGTAATCACTTCACCAAAGCCAACATGTACTCGGCCTTTCTCACCGACAATACCTTGGACAATGCTTTCAATATCTTCAAATTCCCCTTTTTCATAACGCCCATGCGTCGCTTTTTCATATAACTCACACGCTTTGGCCGTATCACACGGATCATTTTCATATGAAATCGCGACCGGGACAATTTTGAGCGATTGAATATACTGAGCAAACTCTATTTTCTGCTTGCGCCCTTCCACATGGAACATTTTCAAAATGGCCGGATCGGTAAAATCGTTGCCATCTTTTGCTCGCCCCTCTTTTTGCGCTATCCAGATAGAATTTCCAGTTTCAAGTGAGTGTTTAATGTAGGCAGATAAGGTACTGAGCGCTTTCATCATCTCACGCGGACCTTTAGCTGAGCGTTTCACAATAAAGCTCTTATTAAGACGCATCAGCTCTGTGGTACAAGGCTTTTTCAATAAGTTATCACCGATCGCAATACGCACAGTTTTGTGACCAGACGTATACAGGCCATAATTGACTAATGCTGGGTCCATCGCGATATCACGGTGGTTCGAAATAAATAAATAAGCCGTCTGTTTATCCAATTTATCGAGACCACTGAAGGTGACACCTTGTGTCGTTGATTCTAGCGTTTTCGTGAGGTATTTCTTCACTTCAAGTTGGATTGCTTCCACGGACGTGAGTTTGGCCCATTTAAACTTTAAGTATGCTTTTACAAAAGGGCTCAGTATCGATTTTAGCCAAGCAGATCGTTTATCAAAACGATGTTGCAAAATAGCTGAGATAAATTCTTCATCATTGATTAAACGGTCAATAGCCGCTGGAATCTCATCGTCGTTGTAAGGACGGATATCTACATAAGGATCAGTTGTGGTGGTCATATATTCATACATCAAATAAAAAGCTGGCTCATTCTACGCATAGTTGACGTAGCTCGCAGCTACAGTCGTAACAGATTCACTAAGGTCAGACCAGAATAAGGTGATTTTAGTTCGCATATTTGGCATTTTCTGTGAGACAAGGTACTCTTAGCGCCCCAAAATCAGTGAGAAGTACCATGAACTACGCGATTCAATTTGAAGCCTTACTGTCTGCTAACTTAGTTGTCACCCCTCGCAAGAAAGTCATCAAACACAGTTTGATTCGAGTAATGAGCGGATTAGTACTGTGTAAACTTGGCAAACATGAATATTCAGTTGAAGCAAAGCAGAGTTTTTGGATCCCTTTTGACTGTTTATGCTCGCTGACTATTTTTCCTAATACGCAGTGGCAGCGTGTCGATTTTTCAGTACGTTTAACCGCCGATTTTTCCCATCAAGCGGGTTACGTTACCTTATCTGAACTGAGCCAAGCCGCTTGTGATCACCTGAGTCAATGTCAACCTAACGATGAAATCTATTCGCACCTTCTTCATGTACTAAAAAGTGAAGCCACGCATTTTAAACCCAAATTATCGTTAAACAACTTCAGCGAAAAACTATCAGCGTGGCAACCACATCAAGTAAGTGAGCTACCAATTGAATGTCAAATAGCACTACGTGTTCGTGAGGCACAAAAGCGCAAACTGTCTGGCATCAAGCTGAACCAAATCGTCGATGAGCTTTTCCAAGGAAATGAACAAGAGTGCCAACAACTTGCGCTTTTAGTTCTCGGGCGAAATTTGTAATTTTTCGCTTAAAAATGGATTGTTTACTGGCTGAATGATCAATCCCTAACTATACATTTATTAATATTTATTGATGGAAGGGATTGCCATGAAATTCAGCCATAAGATCGTCGCGGCGTCATCTTTGCTGCTGTTGGTCACCGTTACTCTGCTGACGATACAACAATACTTCACCGTCCAAAAAGAAGTGAAGTCACAAGTTGAAGCGAGTGTAACTGAAATAGTGGATGGGGTTAGCAATACAGCTGGTGCAGAGATCAATAGCCGCAAGGCCATTGCCGCTTACGCCACCAGCATGTTGGAAGTCGACATTAACCGAGAAAGTATGTCTAAGGTCATCACAAGGCCGATTGTCAAACAAACTTTTTTACTGGCTGGGGTCGGTTTTGAGAGTGATGGCTCTTACATCAGTAATGATCCTACTTGGAACCCAGGCGCATCATGGAATCCACGCGT
Organism: Vibrio anguillarum; assembly: GCF_001989995.2. Lineage (GTDB taxonomy): Bacteria > Pseudomonadota > Gammaproteobacteria > Enterobacterales > Vibrionaceae > Vibrio > Vibrio anguillarum. The sequence continues at coordinate 11,166 of NZ_JAHGUP010000024.1, read as the reverse complement.
GCGCCCTTGGTATATTGATGCAAAAAATGCCGACAAACTGATTATTACTGCGCCTTACGCCGACTCTGCCACGAATGAAATATTGGTGTCTATTGCTACCCCAGTTAAAGATAACGGCAAATTTATCGGCGCCATTTTCTACGATGTTAGCCTTGCTGGGTTAGCAGAATTGGTCAACACCGTAAAATTATTTGATGCAGGCTATGTGTTTATTGTTTCATCCGATGGCACAACCATAGCCCACCCTCGAGCAGAGATGAACGGCAAGCCAATGAAAGAATACTTAGGCAATGCCGTTATCGTCGAAGAGCCTAAACAAGTGCTGATCGATAGCAAACACTACACACTAGATTTTTCAAAAGTCCCTGGAGAGGACTGGTACGTCGGTGTCGTTTTGGATGAAGAGATCGCCTATGCGTCTTTAGCAACACTGCGCAACAGTTCGATCATCTATACGTTAATCGCTTTAGTCTTCAGTATTACGATACTGCTTGTGCTTATCCGTCTGTTGATGAAACCGCTTGATGCACTCAATAATGCAATACAGAACGTTGCCTCTGGTAGTGGTGACTTAACCCAACGCTTAGCCACCGACACGGATAAAGAATTCTCGGTATTAGCGGTCGGTTTCAATACCTTTACTGAAGCCTTACAACAACAAATTACCCAGTCTAAAGCCATCGGTTCAGAAATTTTACGCGGTTCGGAAATGACCTCGATGGGGTTGCAAGAATCGGCCGAAGCGATGCGTGATCAACTGCATGAACTTGAGCAATTAGCTACGGCCATGCATGAGATGGCCACCACTTCTGGCGATGTCGCCAACAACGCGCAAGGCGCGGCATCGGCGGCAAAAGATGCTGATGATGCGACAGAATTTGGTACCAATGTTGTGACCCAAACCACGCAAGCGATCGATAATCTTTCGACGCGTATTGATGAAGCAGTAACAGAGGTAAGTGCACTAGAAAATGCAACGGCAAACATCGAAACCATTTTGAAAGTGATCAACGACATTGCCGACCAAACCAACTTGCTGGCACTAAACGCGGCGATAGAGGCGGCTCGGGCTGGAGAGTCAGGCCGAGGCTTTGCGGTCGTTGCAGACGAAGTGCGTACGCTGGCGCAAAGAACGCAGCAATCCACGACGGAGATCCGTAATATGATTGAGAAGTTGCAGTCGAGCGCTACGTCTGTTGCCAATGCGATGAATCAGAGTAAAACAACGGCAGCTGAGGCGGTCAATCGTGCCGAAGAAGCGAATAATGCTCTGCTGAAAATCCGCGATGCTATTCAGCAAATTAGTGATATGAATATCCAAATAGCTTCGGCAGCCGAAGAACAAAGCTTGGTAGCAGAAGAGATCAACAACAACACGGTTAAGATCAAAGATCTTTCCGTTCAAGTTGCAGACGCCGCTGACAATGCCAATATCGCCATGCAAGCTCAAACCGAAAATATCAGAGAACAAGATGCTATATTGAATAAATTTATCGTTTAATCCTCTACCGCAGCAACTGGGTAGACCAGTAAAGGCGCTGATTACGCGCCTTTACTTTTCTAACGACTCACCGTTTTATTCACCATCAGACATTTGATAGCCGACAAAGCATGGCGCTAGAACGAGCGGCGATATCCATGACAATCTTTTGGTTATTGGGTTGATACTGCTGCTTCGTAAACAATTCTACCATTGGATTTGCCCAACCAATTTCAACGCGCTGACTGCGTTGAGATTTGTTCAAAACCACTATCCCTTCCTTACCGCGGCTGAACACTAACAAGTCATCACTCGCTTCTAGCGTTTTCATTGGCAACGCATGCATTTTATTATGAAAAGCAATACACGCCGCCATTTGTGGCGAACACCATGCCTCTTGCCAGCGCGGAAGACCAGCATGGTTCAGAATGCCACTGGTGTTTAAATCGGTGTAAATTAATGGCACTCCCCCATCGCGACCAAGAATGTAGCTGTAGGCGATATTTTCTAAGGCTTCATCCATGACTAGGTCGGCAAACACAGCGTTGTTGGGGATATCATGCGTAATGGTGAACGTAATCGCTCGGTTGTTGGAAAGCGCCTGACCAAAACAATAAGGGTCAATCAGCCATTTCAGGCTACCTTTTGTTTGTAACGCATCGTATACCGTTTGAAATAGTGGGAAATCATAAGCACCCAACTTGGTTTCTTGCAGATAAGGCTCTAGAAAAAGTTGGTACTCTTCTTTGGTTGCACCGCCATCAGTAATGATCTCGCCAAAAATATGCATGCCTTGCGTAATGTCATCGGCCCATACTTTCTTCAAATGCTCAATAGACATATGCTTAGCAGCATCAATTCGAAATCCTTTGACTCCTAACGCTTTCAACGCCCTTAAATAAGCCTGTTGTTGTACAACCACATGTTCATTATCACGCAACGTGGGTAGGCCCGGATCATGCGCCCCTCCAGTAATGCGGCCATTTTGCACTTGCCAACGATCCTTCCAATCTTTTATGCCAAACGCTTCCACAAAGTCATCTTTATCAAAGAGTGGCTGGGTCAGATCACCAAAGAGGCGCAGCGCTTGGTACTCATCGCTTTTATTCTGGTAGGAAGCTAAGTCTTGTGCGCTCGGGTATTGTAAATCCAAACGCAATTTGGATTCGTTGGCCATATGGTTGAACACCACATCGGCATAAATTCGCAAGCCTAATGCGGTTAAGGTTTCAACCATCTGTTTAAAATCATGGGTATTGCCCAGTTGATTATCAATGATGCGATAATCTTGCGGCTGGTAACGTTGCCACCATTTTGTACCTTGAGCGGTTTTGAACGATTTCATCGGCGGTGAAATCAACACCGTTTTATAACCCAGTTGGAAAATTTGCTCTGCACGCTCAGCGACTAAACGATACGGCCAATCAAAAGCATGCAAAATCACATCGGTTGGTTGAACATTTGTCATACGTCAATGTCCCTGTTCATCATGGTTAACTCACAAGTTGAAAGAGGCGAAACCTCACAATACGTCACTTGTTTCTCAAAGCGCAGTTTAATTCTCTGCATTTAACGTTTTTAGAGTATAGAGAGCGTTTCAGCAATTCCATCAGCCTTATTGCAATATTGTTTGTATGAGAGAAAAGGCGTAGAGCGATAAAAAAGCGCCTAGCTTTCCAAAGGGCTACACAACAAGTCACAGTTTATGCTGATAATCTCGCTATAATTAAGGTCAGTGAATTGCCAATCGCGGTAGGGAAGAAAATGAAAAAACTACGCATTGATATCGTGTCAGATGTTGTCTGCCCTTGGTGCATCATTGGCTATAAGCGGTTAGAGCAAGCGCTGCTGGCTCTCAGCGATACGATCGATGCAGACATCCATTGGCACCCTTTTGAACTCAACCCTGCTATGCCTATAGGTGGTGAACACCTACAGCAACATTTAGCCAAAAAATATGGCACGTCGATAGAAGCAAGTTTACAAGCACGCCAAACCCTCAGCGCCCTAGGGCAAGAAGTCGGCTTTCAATTCAATTTCAGTGACGACATGCGTATTTATAATACCCGTAAAGCACATCAATTATTAATGTGGGCGAATAGCCAAGGAAAACAATTAGAGCTGGAAATGGCACTATTTCGTGCTTATTTCACTTTCGGGCAAGCCTTAGATGACGATGATGTCTTGCTCGACCTAGTACAGAGCCTTGGTTTAGACAGAGAAATCTGCCGCGCAGTTTTAACTGATGAGTCGTGGGCGAAAACCGTTTCTGTCACAGAGCAACAGTGGTTAGAGGCAGGAATTCAAGCTGTGCCAGCCTTGATCATTGAGCAACGCCATCTTATCTCAGGCGCGCAAACGACAGAGATCCTTCAACAGGCACTCGAAGATATCGCGCAACAGCTTCCTATGACTCAATAACGTTTTCTGATAAAAAAGGGCACCACTACTGTGTGCCCTAAATACTATTGTGTACTCTAAATACTATTGTGTACTCTAAATAAACTTGTGTGCTCTAAATTAAATAAAGTGGGTTTGAATTAATGGACGGGAGTATCCGTTTCTGTAAAGAACTGTCCAAAATGCTTTTCCAGCACTTCTGGCGTCAGCTTGCCTTCCGCTTCTAGCTGCTTAAGTTCAGCCACAATCGCTTTTTGCTCTTCCAACGAAGGCAGTTTCACTTCAGGTTCACCCGCCACCTGTTGTGACAATTGTGCTAACTCTTTTTCGAAATCACTCATTTTACTTACCTAAACATAAACGTAATGGGGGAAGTGTACCGATTTCCCCCTCATGATTCTAGAGCTTAAAGCTACCCACCATTTTATCTAAACGGCCAGACAGATCACGCAGCTCTTGGCTCGCTTCTGCCAACTCTTCTGCGGTGCTGGTGGTCACTTCATTGATGGCGTTGATCTCTTCAATATTTTGATTGATTGTGTGCACCACCGTTGATTGCTCTTCAGTTGCCGTGGCAACCTGCGTGTTGCGATCGGAAATATCGTGGATCCGCTCTGAAATATTCACTAAAACGTTCACCGCTTCATCGGAAGCGTCAACCCCTTCCTGTGTAACAGCCTTACCAGAAGACATCGCCGAGACCGCATCTTTTACATCGTTTTGTAATTGATTGATCATCTTTTGAATTTCTTCCGTTGAAGAGGCCGTGCGGCTGGCCAAATTGCGCACTTCGTCTGCCACCACAGCAAAACCTCGACCTTGCTCTCCAGCTCTCGCCGCTTCAATTGCAGCGTTTAATGCCAGCAAGTTGGTTTGTTCAGAAATACCACGGATAACACCTAAAATAGAGCCAATATCTTGAGTGGTCGATGCTAGCTGCTCCACCACTTTACCCGTATTTTCGATATCCGCGGCTAAACGACTGATGGCATCTTTGGCTTTGCTTACCACTTCACGTCCTACTTCAGTGTTATCAGCCGCGTGATTTGCTGTTTCAGCTGCCGTCGCCGCGTTAGAAGCAATTTCACTGATAGTCGCCCCCATTTGATTGATCGCCGCCACCACTTGTATAGTTTGGTCACGCTGTTCTTGGCTATTGTCATGAGTTCGCGTCGATTTTTCCGACACCCGACCCGCCGCCGACTGCAATGCATGACTGGTAGAAGCAACTTCTTTCATCGATTGATGAATCTTCTCAATAAAACCGTTGAAGCCCGCTGATAATTGAGCGATTTCATCGCGGCCCAATACCTCAATCCGTTGCGATAAATCACCATCGCCTTTACCTAAATCGGTAAAGCGTTGTGCAATCTGTTTAATTGGGTTGGCAATACTATTAGCGAGAAAAAGACCCATCAAAATAAATAAACCCGCCACAGCTAAGGTTGTGAACAACATTTTTTGCGCAACGGCATTTAATTCTGCGAAGACTTCCGACACAGGTACTGAACCAATCACAAACCAGTCCATCGATTTCACGTAGACACTAGCGACAAAAACATCTTGGTTTTGATAGGTTGTCGAAATCAGGTTGAAGCGGCTTTTATTCAATAGTTGGTTTGCGTTTGAGCCGTACAATTGTGTTAATGAGGCTTTAGCTTTCTCTTTTTGGCGATGGATTTGCACTTCCCCTTTCGAGTTGGTCAAAAAGACAAAACCTGTGTCCTCGATTTTAAATCCATTGAGCAGGTTCACCATGTCATCCATTGATTTCGACAAACCAGACATCGTATCGCCACTGACATTTTGGTAGTTGGCAAACATTTTTACTTCGCCACTTGCCTCTTGGAACATACTGACCATGGTCTTTTGTCCCGATTGCGTAAAACCAAAAAACCAGCCATCTTGCTGTTGATTAAGCTGACGCAGAAAACCATTTTGGTTCCAGTAATACGCCGTTTTTCGGTTAGCCACAGAAGCATCATTTAACGAATATTGATCGCGTACATTATTGAGCTGCTTAATCAGCATCGCCTCAGCGTCAGCATTAATATCGGTCGTCTGAACGGCTTGCTTGATAAATTCATTATTGGCTAGTTGCTCAGCAGAAAAGAGCAATTGCGATACTTCTCGATCTATCTGGCTACTGATTTGATCAAGTAACGAGGGAAGTTCGATATCAATTAATCGGTGCTCCAGTACCTCTCGTGCTTGACGCTGCGCCATTACACCAACGATAACCGTCGAAGCGAGTACCGCGAACGTAATTCCTAATACAACCTTTTGCTTAATACTCATCGAATTAAGTTTGAACATTATTTGCGCTCTTTATTATTGGCTTGTCATGAATAACTTTTTTGTATCGGCAACAAACCCTCTCTCTTGAGAAATTTATCGATAGAATCGATTTATCTTCACGTAGAATGTGATCATGGCCAACAATGGTTGTTCCTAAGCATAGTCGAGTATGGTGACCAAACATTCTTTCGTTTCGCCAAATGGATAATAATTCGCCAATCAGTTGATGCATCACGCTTTTCATGGAACTTTTCGAATCAATAAATTACTAATTCAGCAAAACAGCAGGAGACCCATTCAATGCCATCGCACGCGTTTCAATCGCTACAACACTATTTAAATCAGCAAGTCATAGGCCAGACAGGTTTGGTTAAACAGTTATTAGTTGCACTTCTTGCTGATGGGCACATTTTGGTCGAGGGGCCTCCTGGCCTTGCAAAAACCCGTGCCGTGAAATCACTCGCCGATTGCATAGAAGGTGATTTTCATCGAATCCAATTTACGCCTGATCTGCTCCCCGCCGATTTAACCGGTACCGATATCTTCCGCCCTGAAACAGGTGAGTTCACTTTTCAAGCGGGCCCGATTTTTAACTCATTAGTATTGGCTGATGAAATCAACCGCGCTCCAGCCAAAGTACAAGCTGCGATGCTCGAGGCGATGGCCGAAAAACAGATCACGGCAGGTCGAAAAACCTACCCGTTACCTGAACTTTTTTTAGTGATGGCTACCCAAAACCCGATCGAGCAAGAGGGTACTTATCCTCTACCCGAAGCGCAGTTGGATCGTTTTTTATTGCATTTAAATGTTGATTATCCAGACGCTGAAAATGAACTCGCCATTTTACGTTTGAACCGCGGAGAAGCGCAGGGAATTGAGAAAGTCTCTCCGCCAACATTAAGCCAAAGCGATATTTTCAGTGCTCGGCAAGCAGTGCTGAACATTCACATGGCCGAACCTATTGAGCAATATATTATTCGCCTGATCATGGCAACACGTAAACCCGCAGACTACGATACCACGTTGGCACAATGGCTAGAGATGGGCGTCAGCCCGCGAGCAACCATCGCGCTTGATCGATGCGCTCGCGCTCATGCATGGCTCAGTGGGCGTGATTTTGTCAGCCCTGAAGATGTTCAAGCGATGGTATTTCCGGTTTTGCGCCACCGGTTATTATTGAGCTACCAAGCACAGGCTGAGGGCGTACATCCCAACCAAGTTATCACTCACTTACTTTCACTGGTTGGTAGTGCTTAGCACTAAGACTAAGGTTTACTATGCAAGAGTCACTTCCACCGTTTAGTACGGGTGTCACACTTTCATTGGCTGAACTGTTGCCTTACAAGCAGCACGCTATTCGCTGGCTGCCACCTGCTAAAAGTTTATGGGCGCAAGTATTGGGGCAGCATCAGAGCAAGCAACTCGGCCGAGGAATGGACTTTGCTGAAGTCAGGCAATACCAAGCAGGAGATGATATTCGGACCATCGACTGGCGCGTTACTGCGCGTACGGGAAAGCCTCATACCAAACTGTTCAGTGAAGAACGAGAAAAACCCGTCATTCTTTACGTTGATCTGAGCCGCTCTATGCAGTTTGGATCGCAGTTAATGCTCAAATCAGTGCAAGCGGCGCACATGGCAAGCTTGCTCAGTTGGTTAAGCATTGCCAATAAGGACCGAGTGGGCGCGGTGATTGATACTGGTTCGACACTGGTTGAGTTAAAACCGACTAGCCGCCAAAAAGGGCCATTACAGCTGTTGCAACAGTTGGTGACACTACAAAACCAACAGCTGCTGGAGCTTGATAAAACGAAATCACACAGCATGCAGCGCGGCCTAACTGCGTTGAATCGTTTGTGCCCTAAAGGCAGTGAAGTGATTTTGATCAGTGACTTCGTCCATTTCAATGCCACATTACAACCAATACTCAACCAATTGCAGCGACATAATCGTGTAAAAATTGTGCACATTTACGATCCATTAGAGCAAGGAGAGACCCAATTTCGCGGTGTAGAACGCGTAACCGATGACCAACAGACGAGCTGGCTCAACTTTTCGAAAAATAGTACGCGCTTAGGGTTAAAAAAAGCCTTTGAATCTCAAAAAGAAAAACTAAAATCATTGAGTCAAACTATGGCAATTTCTTATACCTCACTCTCTAGTGAGAAACCTTTGTTGCAACAACTATCCGGATATAAAGAATGAAGGAATCATCAATAGCTACACTTTTAGATTTAAGCGCGATGCAACTGCCTGAGCTACCCTCTTGGTTTCCCTTGGCTTGGGGATGGTGGGCAAGCGCGGCGGGCATACTGCTCTGTCTGCTGATTCTGGTGTTAGCCATTCGTTGGCGTCGTAAACGCTTAGCCCCGAAAAAAACGGCGCTGCGTTTACTCAACCCCCAATTTGGGCATTTAACTCCTTCTTCAGCGATTGAGCTACTTCGTCAAGCCGCGCTTTGTTACTACCCTCGTATGGAAATCGCACATCTTACCGGCAAAGAGTGGTACACCTTTTTAGATTCACAAATTTCTTACCCTCTTTTTGTTCCCAATGAAACATTGTGGCAGCAAGCGTTATACCAAAAGCAGAAAACAGAAAACAGCCAAGAGCTGATTAATCACTGCTATCAATGGGTTAATGATGCTTTGCCGCCTAAAAAACGGAGATAGCTAGGCTTTGGCAAATATAGAGTTATTATGGTGGTGGATGCTATGTCTACTGCCACTCCCGCTGGTCGTTTATCGATTCTTACCACCAGCAAAAGAAAGGGCAGCGATTCACCTGCCCTACCTTCCTAAAGATAATCAGCGTCAAGCACCAAACCAGATCATCGCTAAAATCATTGCAAGCGTTATTTGGTGCTTAGTATTGATCGCCGCAGCCCGTCCAGTGTGGTTTGGCGACCCGGTTATTGCTCAGCCCAAACACCGAGATCTGATGCTGGTGGTTGACCTCTCTTACTCCATGAGCCAAGAAGATATGCTGCTTGGCGATCAGTACATTGATCGTTTGAGCGCCGTTAAAAATGTGCTCTCTGATTTTATTGACAAGCGCGAAGGTGATCGCCTTGGGTTAGTCTTATTTGCCGATCACGCCTATCTACAAACGCCTCTGACTCTGGATAGAAACACCATTCGCCAGCAGCTTAATCAAGCCGTCCTTAAGCTGATCGGCACCCAAACCGCCATTGGTGAAGGGATTGGGCTTGCGACCAAAACGTTTATCGATAGTGATGCCCCACAGCGGGTGATGATTTTACTCAGCGATGGCAGCAATACCGCTGGCGTGCTCGACCCAATCGAAGCTGCGCAAATTGCCCAAAAATACAATGCCACCATTTACACAGTCGGTGTTGGCGCGGGCGAAATGATGGTCAAAGAGTTTTTTATGACTCGAAAAATCAATACCGCGGAAGATTTAGATGAGAAGACGTTAACACAAATAGCGACCATGACTGGCGGCCAATATTTTCGCGCACGAAATAGCCAAGATCTCGCCAAAATATACGACACCATTAATCAATTAGAACCCATAAGCCAAGCAAGCCAAACTTGGCGTCCACAAAGCGAATGGTTTGGTTATCCGTTGGCGATGGCGCTCGTGCTTTCTATGCTCTTAGCGCTACTAAGGAGAAATCATGTCTGAGTTTGTTTTTCTTACACCTTGGTGGTTAACCGCACTATTCCCCTTAGCACTACTGCTGGGCTGGTTCACTCTGCGTGCCAAACGACACTCTTTGATAGCACCGCATCTGGCTAAGGCGATGGGTTTGAACGCTAAAAAACATAACGCGGCCATCGTAATCATCGGCATCAGTTGGCTGATCGCAGTACTGGCGCTGGCTGGTCCGAGTTTTGAATCTCAAACACGCCCCAGTTACAGCAATAGTAACGCGCGCGTATTAGTGATGGACATGTCACTATCGATGTACGCTACTGATATAAAACCCAACCGCTTAACGCAAGCGCGTTATAAAGCGCTCGACTTACTCACGCAATGGCAAGAAGGTAGCACAGGGCTTGTCGCCTATGCAGGTGATGCCTATACCGTTAGCCCATTAACCACCGACACCGCAACCCTAAGCAACTTAGTGCCCAATCTATCGCCCGATATTATGCCCTACCCCGGCGCAGATGCAGCTCGCGCGGTTCAATTAGCCATCGACATAATGAAAAATGCTGGCCTTGCACAAGGTGACATTGTGTTATTGGCCGATGACATCGACTCACAAGAGCAAACTCAGATTGAAACACAGCTTACCAATACGCGTTGGAAATTGGTGATCTTAGGCATTGGCACACAAGCGGGGGCACCCATTACGCTCAGCGATGGCAGCTTACTGAAAAATGCACAAGGGCAGACAGTGGTGGCCAAGACCAACTTTGCCAATATGCAGTCGCTCGCGCAGACTATAAATGGATTATTTACACCAATCAGCTTAGACAATAGCGATGTCGCGATGATCGCTAAACTAGACCAAAACGAACAACCACACAGTACAACCAAGAGTCAACAAAGGGTGAAAGAGCGCGTTAACAATGGCTATTGGTTAGTGCTGCTCCTCATTATCCCGTGTTTGCTTTTGTTTCGCCGTGGCGTCATTTTTTCTTTGTTACTGCTCTTCATCCCTACACTGCACAGCAATAGTGTACAGGCTTCACCTTGGCTAAATAGCAATCAACAAGCCAAAAAAGCGTTTGATGCAAAGGAGTATCAAGCGGCCAGTGAACAATTTACAGACTTAGAGTGGAAAGGCATCGCTCAATATCAGGCTGGGGAATATCATGCAGCGGTGGAGACCCTCTCTCAACTGCCACAAGACAGTGCGCGAGTGCAATACAACTTGGCCAACGCCTACGCGCAAAATGGAGAATTGGAAAAGGCCCAAACCTTGTATGAAGAGGTGTTAAAACGCGACCCAAACCATAAAGATGCTCAGCATAATTTGGAAATCGTAAAAAAAGCGCAGCAACAGCAACAGCAACA
>NZ_JAHGUP010000023.1 GCF_001989995.2 Vibrio anguillarum | reverse complement strand
CAAAACCGGGCTCTTCACCGGCCATCTTAATAAGCCTCAGTCGAAAGACCATTCTCTCTATTCAATGTTCGATTCCTTATTGGCTCCTATCTCATTAAGTCAGTGAATTATCATGTTTAAAGGCTAAACCCTAAATTTTCTGTTCAGATGAATTCACTGCTTTTCTGCTTTATCATTAGTTTTTAGTCTGGCATTTTGTTGGTTATTCTGGTTTTTGTTTCTAATGTGTTACGTGATATGCCGAAATATAATTTGAAATTTTATTCTGCATTCTTTTTTAGAATGCATGGTAAATTGGCGTTTTCTTAGGCTTAACGTCTATGTTTTGGGGTGTATTACTGCGTGCTAGAATATTGGTCATACCAATGATTAATGCATATTTGGTGCATAAAAATACGATGTTACTGCTTTGGTTTGATTTGATATCGACTTTTTATCCTATCGATGTTGCTTTTCTGTGAAATATTTTCCAAATTGATGGCCTTGTTAATTACCAGAATATTGTACTGGTATGAATGGATTCATTTTTACTGGCTTTGAACGCTTTGTTGTTCAAAGGTAGTTACAGACAGGGCACAACACTGCCCAAGTCGTAGAGGTCTGGGATGTCACTTTTAGAAGTAAAAAACCTGCGTATTGAATACCCATCGCGTCATGGTGTTCACGTTGCTGTGAAATCGCTTTCGTTTAATATCGAGCGGGGTGAAATTGTTGGGGTTGTGGGAGAATCAGGCGCCGGAAAATCGACCGTAGGTAATGCGGTTATCGATTTATTGAGCCCACCCGGTCTCATTGCCAGTGGTGATGTGTTCTTAGATGGTGAGAAGATTTCAGGCCTATCGCCTGAGCAGATGCGCCAAGTTCGCGGCTCTAAAATTGGTTTTATTTTTCAAGACCCAATGACGTCGCTTAATCCACTATTTACGGTTGAACATCAACTGACAGAAACCATCCACGCCAATATGAAAGTGACTGAGGAAGAAGCGTATCAGCGTGCACTTTCTTTGATGAAGCAAGTGGGTATTCCTCAGCCTGAAAACCGTTTGAAGCAGTACCCACACCAATTCTCTGGTGGCATGCGTCAACGTGTTGTGATTGCCATTGCGCTGGCGGGTGAACCTGATCTTATTATTGCCGATGAACCGACCACTGCATTAGACGTTTCTATTCAAGATCAAATCTTGAGCCTCATCCGCGAGCTATGCATTAAAAACAATGTTGGTTGTATGCTGGTCACCCATGATATGGGTGTGGTCTCGAATGTGACGGATCGCGTCGCGGTGATGTATCGCGGTGACTTGGTTGAATTTGGACCGACAGCTAAAGTGTTGGGCGCTCCGGATCACTCCTATACGCGCAGTTTGATTTCCGCCGTTCCTCGCTCAGATAAAAAACTCGATCGCTTTCCGCTGGTGAGCTATATCGAAGAGGCAAGTGAGTTAAAACCACTGGATGTTAAAAACCATTGGTTAGGTCAGAGCCAAGATAATCGCCAATACACAGGCCCACTGCTGACAGTAGAAAACGTGAATTTACGCTTTACGACCAAAGACTCATTGTTTGAAAGTCGCCGTGAATATGTCCAAGCTTCAAATGACGTCAGTTTTGAGGTGTTTGAAGGGGAAACTTTTGGTTTGGTTGGGGAATCAGGTTCCGGTAAATCAACCATCGCACGCGTGATTGCGGGTCTGTACGCTCCAAACTCAGGCAAAGTCTGTTTTGAAGGGATTGATCTTACTGCGCTGAAATCGGAAAACGAGCGCCGTCCGATGCGCCGCCAGATGCAGATGGTGTTTCAAAACCCTTATACCTCAATGAATCCGAGAATGAAGATTTTCGATATCATTGCCGAGCCGATTCGTTTTCATAAATTAACCCGTAGCGAAGCGGAAACACGGCAAATTGTGCATGATCTTTTAGAGCACGTAGGCCTAGGTAAGATGGCGGGAGTGAAATATCCGCACGAGTTTTCCGGCGGTCAACGTCAACGTATTTCGATTGCTCGCGCACTCGCCACGCGTCCTCGCTTATTGATTTGTGATGAACCTACGTCCGCGCTCGACGTGTCTGTGCAAGCGCAGATCTTAAACCTATTGAAAGATCTGCAAGATGAGCTCAATTTGACCATGCTGTTCATCAGCCATGATTTACCTGTGATCCGCCAAATGTGCGATCGTGTCGGGGTCATGCAAATGGGGACCTTACTGGAGGTCGCCCCTACAGAGCAGTTGTTTAAGTCACCTCAACACCAATACAGCCAGCATTTGATTTCTTTAATGCCTGAGTTTACGGGCTTAAGAGAAGATGCAGTAACGGCGTAAGCCAAAAAAGTTACAGATAGAGATATCATGACCAAGCGTGCTTGGAATGAATAAACAGAAGCAATTACAACAACTAGGGATTTGGATTCCCGCATAAGGAGTTATGCAATGAAAACCATGAAAAGCAAACTAACAGTAGCTTTGATGGCGGCAGGCTTAAGCTTTGCAGCTAGCGCGGCCAATATTACCGTCGCTTATGATGCTGACCCAGTGTCACTTGACCCGCATGAGCAGCTATCTGGTGGTACGCTACAAATGTCTCACATGGTGTTTGATCCTCTCGTTCGTTACACCCAGACATTTGATTTCGAACCTCGCCTTGCTGAGAAATGGGAACGTGTCAATGATACAACATTCCGTTTTACGCTGCGTAAAGGGGTGAAATTCCATTCAGGTAACGAAATGACGGCAGACGATGTGGTCTGGACGTTCGATCGTTTACAAGATTCTCCTGATTTCAAAGCTATTTTTGAACCGTATGAAAAGATGGTCAAAGTGGATGATTACACCGTCGAGATCGTATCCAAAGGCGCTTATCCGCTGGTTCTGCAAACCGCAACCTACATCTTCCCTATGGACAGCAAGTTCTATTCGGGCAAAGCGGCTGATGGTAAAGAGAAATCTGAAATTGTGAAGCACGGTAACTCGTTTGCTTCGACCAACGTTTCTGGTACTGGCCCATTTAGAGTAACTTTCCGCGAACAAGGCGTAAAAGTGGAATTTGAACGCTTTAAAGATTATTGGGATAGCGCATCAAAAGGCAACGTAGACAAACTGACCCTAGTGCCGATTAAAGAAGATGCCACTCGTGTTGCGGCGCTCCTTTCGGGTGATGTGGATATGATTGCACCTGTTGCGCCAAACGATCATAAACGTGTGGAAGAAGCCAAAGGTATTGATCTTGTGACCTTGCCGGGTACGCGCATCATCACTTTCCAAATGAACCAAAACAGCAATGAAGCACTGAAAGATGTTCGCGTGCGTCAAGCCATTGTTCATGCCATCAACAACCAAGGTATCGTTGACAAAATCATGAAAGGTTTTGCGACAGCAGCTGGCCAACAAGGCCCAGCGGGTTATTCTGGTTATGACGCGAACCTTGTGCCTCGTTTTGATTTGAAAAAAGCGAAAGAGCTGATGAAAGAGGCTGGTTATGAGAAAGGGCTGACGCTCACCATGATCGCGCCAAACAACCGTTATGTGAACGATGCGAAAGTTGCACAAGCTGCAGCGGCGATGTTGTCGAAAATTGGTATTAAGGTTGATCTTAAAACCATGCCAAAAGCGCAATATTGGCCTGAGTTTGATAAGTGCGCCGCGGATCTGTTAATGATTGGCTGGCACTCAGATACTGAAGACTCAGCAAACTTCACCGAGTTCTTAACCATGACACGTAACGAAGAGAGTGGTAAAGGCCAGTACAACTGTGGTCACTACTCAAATCCAGAAGTGGATAAGTTGGTTGAAGCGGCAAACGTAGAAACCGAACCTGCGAAACGTGCACAGATGCTGCAAAAAGTCGAAGTGACTTTGTACAACGACGCAGCATTTGTTCCACTGCATTGGCAAAACCTAGCGTGGGGGGCGAAATCTACTTTAGATATCAAACCGATTGTTAACGCGATGGAATTCCCTTATTTCGGCGACCTAGTCGTTAGCGAGTAATTACTTAAGTTGGCCGCTCATGTAATGTGGGCGGCGCTTAAGTCACTCAAGGCATCCGCTTGGATGCCTTATTAAGATCTCTGCACTTTGCTTTATTTCAGTCGGGTCGAGTGTCATTTTTTAGGCTGAATTTTTTCGTTCCTATTAAAGTTAATTCAATTTTAAAAAGAACCATCATGGATAGTTTAAGGGGCAAGGAATGTTTTCGTTTCTGGTCAAGCGCCTGTTTCAGGCACTGATAGTGATGTTTGTGATCAGTCTGGTGG
The DNA here is from genome assembly GCF_001989995.2 of Vibrio anguillarum. Classification (GTDB taxonomy): domain Bacteria; phylum Pseudomonadota; class Gammaproteobacteria; order Enterobacterales; family Vibrionaceae; genus Vibrio; species Vibrio anguillarum. The sequence goes on along the minus strand of NZ_JAHGUP010000023.1, from coordinate 1,684 downwards.
CGTTTGCCATTCAGGATAACTTAGGCGACCCATTGCGTGAGCTTGTTGGGCAGTCTGTTTCAGAAAGCGAGCGCCAAGCGCTGCGCGATGAACTTGGACTGAATGATCCTTTCATTGCCAAATATACTCGTTTTATTACGGCCGCGGTGCAGGGTGATTTAGGCACGTCCTACTTTTTCAAACGTCCTGCGGTAGACGTTATTCTCGATAAATTAATCGCAACGTTAGAGCTTGTGCTCGGTGCGACCGTAATCATCATTGTCTGTTCCATTCCATTAGGGGTTTACACAGCCATTCATCCCAAAAGCTTCTTTACCAAAGTGGTGATGGCGGGCAGCAGTATTGGTATTTCTATCCCAGTGTTCTTAACTGCGATTATGTTGATGTACGTTTTCTCGATCACGTTAGGTTGGTTACCATCGTATGGACGAGGAGAAACCGCCAATTGGTTGGGTTGGGAATCTGGCTTTTTCACGGCTGATGGATTAGCACACTTGGTGCTGCCTTGTGTTTCACTGGCGTCGATCATGCTGCCGCTGTTTATTCGTTTAGTGCGTTCTGAAATGTTGGAAGTGCTGAGCTCGGAATACATCAAATTTGCTAAAGCTAAAGGCTTGGCATTGAACAAAATTTACTACCAACATGCACTTAAAAATACCATGTTACCGGTGCTAACCGTCGGCGGTGTACAAATTGGGACTATGGTGGCCTACACCATCTTAACCGAGACTGTTTTTCAGTGGCCGGGTACGGGCTTTCTTTTCCTTGAAGCGATCAACCGAGTTGATACTCCGCTGATCACCGCTTACGTCATATTCGTTGGCCTGATTTTTGTTGTGACCAACACCATTGTCGATCTGTTATACGGTCTGATTAACCCGACTGTGAACCTTACTGGAAAAGGAGCTTAATCATGAGCCAATTTGCTGCTGCTCCATCTCGTTGGGAGCGTTTTAAACAGTCTGATTTTTTGTACTATTTCTTGCGTGATAAAGTGGCGATGACCAGCTTCGTCATCTTTTTTGTATTCTTAACTTTGTCTGTCGCTGCGCCACTCATTGCTCCCAGTAACCCGTACGACCTATCATCGATTGATCTGATGGATGCAGAATTACCTCCCTCTTGGATGGACGGAGCCGATGAGCGCTTTGTTCTCGGCACGGATGAGCAAGGGCGCGATATTTTGTCGACCATACTGTATGGTTCGCGTCTATCACTGACGATTGGCTTTTTGGCGGTCGGTTTACAGTTATTACTTGGTATCGTGATTGGCCTTTCCGCTGGCTACTTTGGTGGGCGTATTGATAGCTTTTTGATGCGCTTTGCCGATGTGCAGCTATCGTTTTCAACCATGATGGTAGCGATCATTGTTTCGGCAATTTTCAAAGCCAGTTTTGGGAGTGAATTTTATAGTCAGTATGCGGTTGTGATGTTGGTGGTGATTATCGGCGTGGCTGAGTGGCCACAATACGCGCGGACAATTCGTGCGTCCGTGCTCGCCGAGAAGAAAAAAGAGTATGTGGAAGCGGCTCGTGTGATGGGTTTTAAATCACCACGCATCATGTTTCGCCATATTTTACCTAACTGTTTATCGCCTATTTTGGTTATCTCAACTGTACAAATTGCCAATGCGATCATGTCTGAAGCGGCACTCTCTTTCCTAGGTGATCTGCTCCAGCCAGAC
>NZ_JAHGUP010000022.1 GCF_001989995.2 Vibrio anguillarum | reverse complement strand
AAAACTGGTGGTGCGGATCAAAAGAAAGGTCACCTCACTGGGCAGAAAAAGCCCTTCAAGCTCGAAGATATCTGGCGGATTCGCACTAGACTAGAAATCGAAGGCAACATCATGGAATTGGCTCTGCTCAATCTCGCTATCGACTGCAAATTGCGTTCATGTGATTTGCTCAGAATGAAAGTGAGGGATATCTCTTCTGGTGGTGTAATTCAAGAACGAGTACTTTACAGTCAGAGTAAAACTGGCAGAGAAGTACAATTTGAGATTACTTCTCGTACTGCACAATCATTAGCTCAATGGCTAATGCAGCGCCAGCTGACGGCATCAGACTATATCTTCCCTAGTCCTAGGAGGCAGGGGAAATCGATGAGTTATAGCAACTATGCCACTATCATTCGCCGCTGGGTAACCGAACTCGGCTACGATCCCTACCTCTATGGTACACACTCGATGCGCCGTACCAAGGCGACCTTAATTTATGCGAGAACTAAAAACATTCGCGCTGTGCAGTTATTGCTTGGCCATGTGAAGTTAGATAATACCATTCGCTATTTAGGTGTAGAAATAGAGGATGCTCTAAACATATCTGAGGGGATAGACTCATAGTGAGGTTAGGATGTAACTCATAGATAGGTCGTTTTTATTTATCATAAAAAAGTAAATATAAATCAATATTTTATGGTTTTTTTGTGTTTTTTAACGCCGTATATCTTCTTTTGAATGTGCCGTATTTCTTTCTGTCATTATAAGGTTGCGTTATACTACCGACACGTATGAAAGCTAGGAGGTTCAAATGACAGCAGTTGAACGCGTTTATCAAAAGATAAAGCGCTCGAGACGTTATGTTTTTGAGCGCAAAGACTTTGATGGTTTTGCTAGCTACGACCAAATCGGTCGAGCGTTAAGGCAGTTAGTTAAGCAAGGTGAGTTAATCAAGCTTGGCTACGGTCTATACACAAAAGCAAGAATGAATAGTCTAACCGGCAGACCCATGCCCACAAACCCTGGCGGAAGCGATGCCCTGATGCGTGAAATTTTAAAGATGAAAGGTGTCGATTTTGAAATGGACAAACTGTCTTTACAAAGCCTATCTGGTAAAAGCACCCAAATCCCATCCTCCATTCAATACTCCTGGAACCATAAACAGTTTAATCGCAAGTTAGCTGTCGGTAACCGAGTCTTAAACTCACCGAGTTAATATGGAAAAACTAAAACAACAATTCCTTGAGGTTTCCGATGCGCTTGAGCTCGGAAACCCAGCCATTATTGAAAAAGATTACTGGGTCGTCGCCTTACTTAGCGAATTAGCGAAGGTATCGCCTGTGAATCATCAAATGGTTTTTTCTGGGGGGACTGCGCTAGCCAAGTCAAACGTTAAAATCCTGAGAATGTCAGAAGATGTGGATATAAAGCTCATTCCCCATCAAGAATTTGGTGAGCTGAGTCGCGGCCAAAAGAAAGCCGCCCGTAAGACATGCATTCACGAGATTGAAATGGCGATCACTCAAACAGAGCGATTTACCGTTGAGTCGCGTCTCGTTCGTGATGAATATCGCTATGTCGAGTTTGAACTCAGATACCCGCAGTAGTTTAGCCAAGCGCCATGTCTTCGCCCCATCATTAAACTTGAGTTAATAGAGACGATCCCCCTACTGGATGTAGAACCACGGCCGGTCCAATCATTGGTAGCGGAACTGTATCGACAGCCACAAGAAGTAAAAGCGTTTGATTGCGTCTCTATTCAAGCGACCTTGGTGGAGAAAGTGATTTCAATGTTGCGCCGTACCATGTCAGTAAAGCGCGATACGCAACGTAAGGACGATGCCACGCTTGTACGCCACATCTATGATGTTTACTGCATTTTAAAGACCGAAGCACAATTAGAAAACTTCGACCTTACAGCAATGACAGCGTTGTTTAACACGGTATTGAAGGAAGATATCGATCGCTTTGGTAATCAACACACTGAGTTTGTAGCTAACCCTAAACAAGAGCTACAGCTCGGGCTAAAAGAACTTGAAGATAACCCAGTTTTTCGCCAGCGCTTTCAGGACTTTGTTACCCCTATGGTGTTTAACACCGAGCCTCATGATTTTGATACCTGCTTTGCCTCGTTTAAACGCATTGCGCAGTCGTTAATTAAAACAATCTAACCGATTTGAGGTAAGCGCCCCATGATCCCA
>NZ_JAHGUP010000021.1 GCF_001989995.2 Vibrio anguillarum | reverse complement strand
TTGTGATCAAGAGACAGGCCATTGGCTTCCCTCTCTAGTTTTGCTCTTTCGACTATTTTTTGGCAGGTCGCCTCGTACTTTGCACCGGCTCGCGACCTTCCGGGTGACTACTCAGTGGCGGGATGCTTTCATGCCCTGCAATTTTCTTCTGCAAGGACATCATCAACTCAGCTTCAGCTTTAGGTAGCTCACACTCTTTAATAAGCTCATTGATGTCAGCACCGAGTTGGACCATTTTTGTCGCTCGGCTGTATAAACGCCCATCCGTATCAACATGTTCCAATTCAGTAATTCGCTCGTTTAAATGCTGGATGAGATCCTGCTGATCCGTCACTTTTTGGCCAAGACCAATAGCAACTGAGCGTATTTCCAACAGCTGTCTATTCGCCTTTTGCAACTCCTTATCTAACGATCGGGCTTGTTGTCTTTGGTGATCAATTTGTTGGGCAAGTCCCTGACGTACACGAAGTAACACCAGCAACAAAAATACAACAACAAAAACCGCGCTCCCTATAAGAATAACAGGAGCACTGAACAACATAGCTTCGCTCATTATAGGTGGACCATCTCGTCCCACTCGTCTTCAGTTAGCAGTTTATTCAGGTCAACAAGGATCAATAGCTTACCGTCACGGTTGCTCACGCCTTGGATAAACTTAGCGCTCTCATCGGTACCAACACTTGGTGTAGTATCGATTTCAGAAGAACGTAGGTAAACTACTTCCGCAACGCTATCGACTAAAATACCAATCACTTGGCGCTCAGATTCAATCACAATAATGCGTGTATTATCCGTGATTTCACCTTGCATTAAGCCAAAACGAGATCGTGTATCAATGACGGTCACAACATTACCACGTAGGTTAATGATGCCAAGAACATAATCAGGAGCACCTGGTACCGGTGCAATTTCTGTATAGCGGAGTACTTCACGTACCTGCATTACATTAATTCCGTATGTTTCTTCTTCTAGTTGGAACGTCACCCACTGAAGCACTTCGTCGTTAGACTTGTCTTTTCTTACTTCTACTTCGTTAGTCTGAGACATACCTTTTCCTCTCTAAGTCGATTCCGACATCAATGTATTATTATTTCTCTAGTGCTTTTACATCAAGCCCTGCATTAAGCATAGCTATCAATGCTTCAACATGGATCAAAGCACACATTTTTTCTTTTACCATTCCAGCAAGCCACGGCCTTTTGCCTGCCTGTTCTCGCCAGCGGACCTTCTCTGAGCTTAGCAATTCTGTACCCATAAGCTGAGTACTTGCTAACCCCCACATACTGTCACCAAGCATGACGATGTATTGATAACCTTCTTTGTAGCTATCATCATGGAGCTTTTCTGCCATTACCCATTTTGCCGTATCGACAACATCTAGCTGATTATCTTTATTAGTTTGCAGTCCAAGGTACCAAGCAGGTCGACCGATTAAATGATTGAGCGTTGCCATACGGTGGATCCCCCCAAGTTCATCAAGAGGCACCGCAAACGTCACGCCATTCACTTCAAAATAGAGCACTTGAAAATCTCGTGTTCTCGCAGTGCTTTGCCATGTACCAATTCCAGAGTAGCCCGCTTGCGTTTCAAGTTCGACTTCAGCCGTCGGTTGCTCAACCACTTCCACGTCAACAGCAAATTCTTCAACTTCAACAGTGTCTGCCGCAGTCAGAATTTCAACTTCAGGTTCAGTTTCCAAGGTATCGGCGGGAATATCCCATTCTTGGATCTCTTCAACAATTTCAGTCACTGGTTGAGTTTTTAAAGCGATCTGAACGGTGTTTTGCTCCATGATCTCTTCCAGCTCTAACTCTGCCACTGGATTACTTGATTCTAGCTGGCTTAATAAGCGCTGCACATCATCTAAATTCGGCAGCTCAAACTCAACCACTTCAGCATGGTAATAACTTTTTTCCGGTACAGATTGCACCGATGTCGAAAGCGCTAACTCAGGTTCAGCAAGGGACAATTCTTTTTGCTCTTCCGCTTTCAGCTCAAGTTCAATCGCTTCTTCATCTAGTAACGCTGTAAAGTAGTCATCGAGTGCTTGTTCACTGGATAAAAATGGCCCACTACTCATCAATAGCTAGCCTCTCTAAATAAATCAGCAACTGTTTATAAGCAAAAACACCACGGCTACCTTCAGCAAAATGAGAAGCAGGCAAGCGCTTTAAACTCGCATCACGAAACTTGGTGTCTATAGGTACAGCAGAGCTCCAAACTTGCTCTGGGTAATCTTTTTTAAGTTGATTCAGCGTTTGCAAAGAAGCCCGGGTTCGCTTGTCGTACATAGTCGGTACGATAGTCACTTTAAACGATCGACTACGAGATTTTTGCATGATGGCTAAGGTGCGAATCATCCTTTCGAGCCCTTTCATAGCCAGAAACTCAGTCTGCACTGGAATTAAGATACGATCGCTGGCGGCCAATGCATTAACCATCATTACCCCTAAAATTGGAGGACAGTCGATCAATACGTAGTCATAATTATGGCGCAATGCAAGAAGCGCACGTTTCAAAATCAGCCCCATTCCACTGCGGTTGCCCATGACTCTATCTAAAGTGGCTAGAGACATATGGGCAGGGATGAGATCAATGCCTTCAACATCGGTTTTTAGGATAAGAGGGGTAACGCTTTGCTCTGTTAACTCACGTTGCTGAAATAGGTCAAACAGGCTGACGGGCACGCCATCAGAATCATAACCTAAGTATGTAGTAAGCGAGGCGTGAGGGTCAGTATCGACCAACAGCACTCTTTTGCCTTGCTGACTTAGCAAACCGGCAAGCGTAATCGTTGTGGTTGTTTTACCCACACCGCCTTTTTGGTTTGCAATACTCCATACAATCATTGAACTTCCTTTATGCGAGGCCAACTTCAACTAACATTCGTTCTGATATACGCTCTAACGGTAAATCTTCAGACGAGATCCCCGCTTTTGCGACAGCTTGCGGCATGCCATACACCACGCAACTTTCTTCATCCTGAGCCCAAATGGTTGCCCCTGCGGCTTGTAACATTCGAGCCCCTTCACGACCATCGGCTCCCATACCAGTCAATATCATTGATAGCACTTTATCTGCATAGATCTTCGCCGCAGAACCGAATGTTATATCAACACACGGCTTATAGTTCATACGTTCGCCACCATCGATAATGCGCAATTTAGCACTACCCGGACGGCCCTCAATCATCATCTGTTTACCACCCGGAGCCAAATAGGCAACACCTGGGCGCAATGCATCACCATCTTCTGCTTCTTTCACTTCAATTTTACACAGTGAGTTGAGCCGGTTTGCAAATGCAGCAGTGAAGGTGGCAGGCATGTGTTGAATGAGTACGATCGGATGCGGATAATTCGCAGGTAACTTCGTCAATATTTTTTGTAACGCAACCGGGCCCCCTGTAGAGGTACCGATAGCAGTCAACTGATATTTTTTACCTGTAGCTTTAAAGCGAGCCAATGTGCCCATTGATTTCGGCGCAGGGGAACTCGCCGTTGTAGCCGCTGTTCTATTGGCAAACGGCGATGATGTGCTCGGCACTGGGCGTGAAACCAAAGGTCTTCTCAGCATCCCTTTTTTCGACGCGATTTGAATAACCCGTTGTTGTAATAAAGCGACAGCCTCATCACGGTTACGGGCAATATCTTCAAATTTTTTCGGTAAGAAATCTAACGCTCCAGCATCTAAAGCATCTAGCGTTGCTTTGGCACCATCATGAGTCAGCGATGAGAACATCAAGATCGGGATCGGGTTCGCAGCCATAATTTCACGGACAGCAGTAATGCCATCCATAACTGGCATCTCAATATCCATTGTGATGACATCAGGCTTTAAGATTCTCGCTTTTTCTACGGCTTCTTTACCGTTAGTTGCAACATCAATCACTTCTAGACGGGTGTCAGAGTTAATAATTTCACTCACACGCCGTCTAAAAAAGCTCGAATCATCAACGACTAATACTCTAATCGCCATGGGTGTCCTTATATTGTGTGCTCATTTAAATGCGGGAAGCAGCAGCATACTGCTTAAGCAAATCTGGCACATCTAGTATTAGTGCAATATGTCCATCGCTGGTAATCGTTGCCCCAGCCATACCCGGTGTTTTTTGAAGAAGCTTATCTAGTGGTTTGATTACCACTTCTTCTTGGCCAATTAAGGTATCAACCACAAAACCAACTCGCTGGCTACCAATCTGAACAATAACAACATGTCCATGACCTTTACGCAGTTCTATTTTACCCGCTTTAGGTGCTAGCCAATTCTGTAAGTAGAAGAGTGGTATCGATTTTTTACGTACTATGATGGTCAATTGTCCATCAACGACGTTCGTCCGGCTAAGATCAAGATGGAAGATTTCATTCACGCTCGCAAGCGGTAGAGCAAATGGATGCCCTGCGACCCCAACCATCAATGTCGGTAAGATAGCGAGTGTTAGCGGCACTTTGATCGTAATCTTAGTCCCTTTGCCCATCTCAGAATCGATGTCAATTGAACCATTGAGTGTATTGATGGCTGTTTTTACAACATCCATCCCAACACCACGACCAGAAATGTCTGAAATTTGCTCTTTACTGGAGAATCCCGCCATAAAGATTAAGTTAAAACACTCTTTATTGGAGAGACGCGACGCCGCATCTTCATCCATCATGCCTCGTTTAACCGCAATACTACGCAGCTTATCTGGGTCCATACCGCCGCCGTCATCGACGATAGCTAGCTCAATATGATCACCTTCTTGCGAAGCTGAGAGTATGATTTTACCCGTGCTTGGCTTTCCAGATTTGCTACGCACATCAGGCATTTCAATGCCGTGGTCAACTGAGTTACGCACTAAGTGGATCAATGGGTCTGCAAGCGCTTCGACCAAGTTTTTATCAAGGTCTGTTTCTTCACCGCGCATTTCAAGCACGATGTCTTTTTTCAGGGTACGTGCAAGGTCTCGAACCACGCGAGGGAAACGACCGAACACTTTCTTAATCGGTTGCATGCGCGTTTTCATGACAGCGCCTTGCAAATCCGCAGTAACTACATCAAGGTTAGCCACCGCTTTTGCCATCTCTTCGTCGTTGCTATTAAGCCCTAAACTCAGCAAGCGGTTACGCACTAGCACCAATTCACCAATCATGTTCATAATGATGTCGAGCGTTGATGTATCAACACGGACTGTTGTTTCCGGCTGAGTTTGCGCTTTTTTAGCCACAGCAGGTGCTGATACTTCTTTTTTCTCAGCCACTGCAACCGGAGCTTTCGCCGGGGAAGAGGCGGCTGGAGCCGTTACTTTAGGCTGAGGAGCAGGTGTAGGTTTCGCCGCTTCAGCTTTCGGTTTTGCGGTCTCTGTTGGTTTTATAGGCTCTGCTGGCTTCACATTTTCAGAAGCAGGTCTGGTTGCCATTTCCAACTCTTCTGGCAATGGCCCTTTTCCTGAGCCATGCAGTTCGTCAAGAAGCTTTTCAAACTCCTCGTCCGTCATCAAATCATCGCCACCACCAGCAGAAGCTTTAGGTGCCGCTGTTGATTTAGGCGGAGTAGTTGGTTTCGCTGTAACCTCAGGAGCGGGTTCAACGGTTGGAGCTTTGCCTACGCCGTGCAGTTCATCAAGCAGCTTTTCAAATTCGTCATCCGTAATGTCACCACTAGCAGCCACTGATGCACTTGGGGCTTTAGGCGCTGGGGCCGCCGGTGCGGCATTTTCAGAATGAGCATTAGGCGCGGTGCCCTTGCCATGTAATTCGTCTAACAGTTTTTCAAATTCATCTTGCGTGATTTCATCGATAGAATTTGACGCGACAGCCTTTGAGGCCACTGGTTGAATGACTTCCGGTTCAGGCGCTTCGATAGCGGCCTCTTCCTCGACTTCAACTTCAGCAATAACAGGCTCCACTTCGTCAATTTCATCTTCAGAAGCAGGACGACACAATTTATGAAGTTCATCGAGTAGAGCGGGATCTGCAGGCTCTAAGGGTTCTTGATCTTGAACAGCGCGAAACTGTGCGTTAACGGTGTCTAAAGCTCGTAACATCGTATCCATCAAGCTCGATGTTACACTTCTTTGGCCATTGCGTAAGATATCAAATACGTTCTCGGCACCGTGGCACGTCTCAACCAGCTCGGTGAGGGCAAGAAACCCGGCCCCACCTTTAACGGTATGGAAACCGCGGAAAATCGCATTTAATAACTCCCTGTCTTCGGGGTTGTTCTCAAGTTCAACCAATTGCTCTGAGAGCAATTCGAGAATTTCACCTGCTTCAACCAAAAAGTCCTGAAGAATGTCGTCGTCTAATTCGTAGCTCATACGTTACCCCTAAAAACCAAGACTCGATAACAAATCATCGACTTCGTCTTGAGATGAAACCGCATCGGCTCTTTCATGAGGGTTCAAAATAGGACCTTCAGGTTCGATAGATGGGTTCTTCTTGTCTGTTTTTTGTTCTATTTGGTTAGCCCCAAAGGCAGTGAGAATCTCAACTAGGCGTTTCTCAACTTCATTAACCAGCGTAATAACACGCCGAATTATTTGGCCAGTGAGATCTTGAAAGTCTTGAGCCATCAATATCTCAGTTAGCTGACCTCGCAATTCGCTGCTGTTGCCTTCAACTTGTGATAGTAGATCATCAATACGATGACAAAGTGCTTTAAACTCAATGAGATCAATACGCCCATGCATCAACTCATTCCATTGTGGACGCACTTTTAACAAACCTTCGTGAAGGCTGTCAGCGATCGGCATACATCGATCCACTGCATCCATTGTTTTATTCGCAGCTACTTCCGTTTTATCAATTACATATTGAAGACGATCCCTTGCATCTGGAATTTCGTCATTTGCAATCTCAGCCATCCGTTCATCAAGGTTGAACTGTTTGAGCGATTCATGCAGTTCCCTTGTCAAAGTGCCTATTTCTTGCAGCATTGGATTGCTTGCTTTGTCGTAGGTCTCTTTAAAGAGTTGATTCGCCTGATCTTGCTGTCCATTTTCCAGTAGCTGAACGAGTTCTTTTGCTTGTTCTAATGAAATCATCGATTAGCCTTTTCGCGCATAAATGAATAGAGCACCTTTTGTCTGTGACCACACGCTTTATAAACGCTCGAAAATTTTATCCAGTTTTTCTTTAAGCGTAGCAGCAGTAAAAGGTTTTACGATATAACCATTCACACCTGCTTGAGCAGCCTCGATGATTTGTTCGCGTTTTGCTTCTGCGGTGATCATCAGAACAGGCAGATGCTTAAGTTCTGCGTCTGCTCGGATATTTTTCAACAAATCGATGCCTTGCATGCCCGGCATATTCCAGTCTGTAACCACAAACTCAAAATCACCTTTCTTTAGCATAGGCAACGCTGTCAGGCCATCATCTGCTTCTTGGGTATTATTGAAGCCCAAATCACGAAGTAGATTCTTAACAATACGGCGCATTGTTGAAAAGTCGTCAACAATAAGGATCTTCATGTTTTTATTCAAAATTGCCTCCACTGAGCTCGAAATCAGTGATATTAGTCATTTTGCGTCCAAGAACTTAACTTCGTTCTTAGTCGCTGCATAGATTGGCTTAGTATCTGGCTAACGCGGGATTCGCTAACACCTAGAACTTCACCAATTTCTTTTAAGTTTAGCTCTTCATCATAATAGAGCGAAAGTACCAAAGCTTCACGTTCTGGAAGTGATTTTATTGATTCAACCAATGCTTTACGAAACGATTCATCGGCGACTCCCTTAAATGGCGAGTTGTCTTCATCGTCATCCAGAGGAGAAATTGCATCATCAGAAATACCTAAATCTTCGATTCCGACAATCCGTGAGCAATTAATGTCAGTTAATACAGTATGGTACTGATCCAGCGACATGCCTAAATACTTCGCAACTTCTGTATCAGTTGGGTTTCGGTTTAGCTCACCTTCTAGAACTGAAATTGCATGGGTTATCTCTCGGTTGTGTTTATGAACCGAGCGTGGAACCCAATCACCACGCCGAATATCGTCGAGCATAGCTCCACGAATTCGAATTCCTGCGTAGGTTTCAAAGCTTGCACCTTTACTCCCATCATAATTTTTTTGTGCTTCAAGTAGGCCTATCATACCGGCTTGTATTAGATCTTCGACCAATACGTTTGGTGGCAGGCGACCTGCTAAATGGTGTGCAATACGCTTAACCAATACAGAGTATTTTTCTAAAAATGCTTGTTGGCTCTTTAGGTTTCCGTGTTGGTCATAAGTAAGCGCTTTATTCACCGAATGGTTCCCCTACACTTTCTGTTCTATTTAGCAAACGCTCGACAAAAAATTCCAGATGGCCTGTCGGCGTTCTTGGAATTGGCCACGTTAACGCTTTACTTGCCAACGAGCTGATTGCCAGTGCCGCAGGTGACCGTGGAAACGCATCGACCACTATTTTTTGTTTTTTTACTGCTTGTCGCACTTTATCATCCAAAGGTATGCAAGCAACAAGTTCAAGGCTCACATTTAGGAATCTTTCTGTCACTAAAGTTAATTTAGCAAATAATTCCCGTCCTTCACGATAACTTCTCACCATATTGGCCACAATTTTAAAACGTTGCACTTGGTGTTCACGACTTAAGAGCTTGATCAGCGCGTAAGCGTCGGTGATGGATGTCGGTTCGTCACATACCACGATCACTACATCTTGTGCGGCGCGACAGAAGCTCACGACCATATCAGAAATACCTGCGGCTGTATCGATGAGCAGAATATCCATCTCATCTTCTAAACTGCCAAAGGCGCGTATTAAACCAACATGTTGGGCGTGTGACAACTCTGTCATCGACTGTGTGCCCGAGGTCGCTGGAATTATTCGTATCCCAAAAGGCCCCTCGACGATGGCATCTTTGAGTTCACACTCGCCAGCCAGTACATGCCCTAAGTTTCGCTTCGGGCGTATGCCAAGCATCACATCCACGTTAGCTAAACCTAAGTCTGCATCCAACACCATGACTTTTTTGCCTTGACGAGCCATGCAGATCGCCATGCCGAGTGTCACGTGAGATTTACCCACACCACCTTTACCACCAGTCACAGATATGACTTTGGTCAGTGACGGTTGAGTTAAGCGGCGTAAACCGCTCGCTTGGTCATATATCATATTATTCGCCATATTTGTCCGCCGCCTAGAATCTCTCGGAGTCGCTGCTCCAATAGTGAGGTTCATTCTCTGTCGACTTCTCTAGCAATTCGTTTGCCTTTGCAACCATGTACTTCGGCTGGGCAATCACAATATCTTCTGGTACACGCTGGCCATTCGCGATGTAAGCAACGGGCAGTGCGTTTTGAACCACGACACTCACAAATTCCCCTAAGCTCAATGACTCATCAAGCTTAGTCATAATGCACCCTGAAAGAGGGATCCTTCTAAAGTGCTCGATTGTTTCTTGTAATACTTTTCTTTGTGCCGTTGCAGGCAGAACAAGGTAACTGTGGATGATTTCGCCACTCTCTTGCATCAGGGTATCGAGCTGCTCTGATAACCGAACATCACGCTGCCCCATCCCCGCGGTATCAACTAAAATTAAACGCCGATTTCTTAGCTGATATATTACATCGGCTAACTCACTGGAATCTTTAGCAACTCTTACTGGACAACCCATGATTCGGCCATAAATAGAGAGCTGTTCATGAGCACCAATACGGTAGGTATCTGTGGTGACTAGAGCAACGTTATCAGCGCCATACTCCATAGCAGCGCGAGCGGCTAGTTTAGCAATGGTGGTGGTTTTACCAACCCCTGTTGGGCCTAATAGCGCAACCACACCACCACGTTTCAGAATATCTTGTTTGGAAACAGGGACTTGATCAGCCACTAAGCCAAGCAGTGCCTTCCAAGCTTTAGTTGGAGCAGTATCTTCTGGGATATAGCACGCAAGCTGGTCAGCCAGTTCTTGTGAAACCCCCATGCGCTCAAGTCTTTTAATGAGCATGGCACGCAAAGGCTCTCGACGCTCAACTTCTTGCCACATTAATCCTGACACTTGATGTTCTAACAGGCGGCGTATTGAGGTCATCTCTTCACGCATGTTTTCCAGCTCTGGGTTCGAAACACTCGCCTCTTGCGTTGGGTAACGATCATAACGCGACGGATCTAGCTTCGGCGTTTGACGGGTGGACGCTCTTCTATCCTCTGCAATTAACTTCGCTAATGGCGAATCGGCTCGTAACTCTGCACTACCGTGTCCTGAGTTAGTGTTAGATGAACCTGATTGACGTTGCAATAATGCAGAGAGCGAATCTTCATTTTCGGCGTGATAGTCCGAATCTGAGCCACTTGGTGTGCTGTACTGCTTTAACATATTTGCAAAACGTTTGGTCATTGAACGCCCAGTATCTGCGCTGTTTTGCAGGCTGACTCGATCATCATCCAACTCACGAGAGGATTTGTTCAAAGACGGGGTGACTTGGGTGTAACCTTGTTGTCTAGGCTGCGAATTATAGCGCTTGGCACTGTTTTGCTGGGTGGGCTGTTCACCATCCACAGCGGCAACGATTTCCACACCACCCGCGACTTTTTTATTCGACATGATCACCGCTTCCGCACCAAGCTCTTCTTTCACTTGCAGCAGCGCTGTTCGCATATCTTTGGCAAAAAATCGTTTTATTTTCAAAGCAGATATCCGTGTTAAATGGCTAAAGCCCGATTAGGTAACAACAGTTTCGTTAGTTCCCAACGGCTTGAACAATCCGAATTTGTTTCTCGTCAGGTATTTCTTGATAAGAGAGCACACGCAAATTAGGTATCGTGTTTTTCACAAACTTCGCCAAAGTGGAACGAAGCACACCAGACGTGAGTAACACGGCGGGCTCACCTTTCAATTCTTGTTCTTGCGTTGCATGGCTCAGTGCAGCTTGTAAACGCTCTGCTAAGCCTGGCTCAATACCTGCCGATTCTCCTCCTGACGCCTGCATGGTTTGATGCAATATTTGTTCCAGCTCAGGAATCAGTGTTATCACTGGTAGTTCAGGTTCTATACCATTGATTTCTTGGACGATTAAACGCTTCAATGAGATTCGAACGGCCGCCGTTAGGATGTCAGGTTCTTGACTCCGCCCAGAATACTCCGCCAAGGTTTGTATTATGGTTCGAATATCTCGGATTGGAATCGCTTCATTGAGTAGGTTTTGCAGTACCTTAACGACTGTACCCAACGGCAGTTGATCTGGAACGAAGTTTTCAACTAGCCTTGGCGCTGAGCGACCCAGCATTTCAATTAAGTTTTGAACCTCTTCATGACCAATCAGTTGCGAGGCGTTATTAGTGAGAAGCTGACTCAAATGAGTGGCGAGTACGGTCGATGAGTCCACAACTGTGTAACCGAGAGCTTGTGCGTGTTCACGTTGTTCTTCACGGATCCAAACCGCTTCAAGGCCGAATGCAGGGTCGAGTGTGCGTTCACCGTCAATAACACCATAGACTTGACCAGGGTTAATCGCCAGTTCTTGATCTGGGCGGATCTCCGCTTCACCAACAGCAACCCCCATTAAGGTAATGCGATAACTATTGGGTGTTAATTCTAAATTGTCGCGAATATGCACTGCGGGGATGAGAAAGCCAAAGTCTTGCGACAGTTTTTTCCGAACACCTTTTACGCGTTCGAGCAGCTCTCCACCTTGATCTCGGTCCACCAGCGGTATCAATCGATAGCCCACTTCTAAGCCAATCACATCAACGGGTTGAACATCATCCCAAGAGAGCTCTTTTTGAGTGGGTGCTTCGTTGTCCACTTTTGCAGGCAGTTTCTTTTCATCGGCGGTTTTTTTCTGTTTGCGTATCATCCAATACGCGCAACCACCCGCTAACGCGGCTAGCAGTAAAAAAGCAAAGTGAGGCATACCCGGTACAATGCCCATGATGCCGAGAATACAAGCGGTAATCATCAATGCTTTAGGGTTGTCAAACAGTTGGAAGACGACTTGCTCTCCCATATCTTCATCGGTATTTTGACGGGTAACCATCATGGCAGCGCCAATCGAAAGCAGCAATGAGGGGATCTGAGCCACTAAGCCGTCACCAATGGTCAGCAGTGTGTAGATTTGGATCGCTTCTTTAAAACCCAACCCATATTGCGCCATACCAATCGATAAGCCGCCAATAATGTTGATGAACAAAATTAATATCCCAGCAATCGCATCCCCTTTAACAAATTTTGACGCACCGTCCATTGAACCGTAGAAATCCGCTTCTTTGGTTACTTCAAAGCGTCTCAGCCGCGCTTGGTCTTGATCGATTAAACCCGCATTTAAGTCCGCATCTATGGCCATTTGCTTACCCGGCAAGGCATCTAGGGTAAAGCGAGCACTCACCTCAGAAATACGTCCCGCACCTTTGGTTACTACCATGAAGTTGATGATCATCAAGATCAAAAACACCACTAAACCGACGGCGTAGTTACCACCGATCACCACACTACCAAACGCTTCAATGACGTTACCAGCCGCCCCAGGGCCTTCATGACCATACAATAAAACCACACGGGTTGAAGCAACGTTCAAGGCTAGTCGAAGTAAGGTTGCAATAAGCAAAACCGTAGGAAAAGCAGCAAAATCAAGCGGTCTACGGGTATAGACAGTGACGAGTAACACCACCATCGATAAGGCAATGTTAAAAGTGAAAAACAGATCCAATAGGAAGGCTGGGATCGGTAAAACGACCATAGCCAACGTGGCCAATACCATAACCGGCGCACCGATTGCTGGCATACTTCGCTGCGGTATTGATGGCAATTTATCTGCAAATGGGAGAGTAAATTTCATAGGTTAGCAAGCAATCTGTTGATAAATATCTATAAATGCGACAATGCGTTAACTCGGCGATGCAATTTTTAGTCCAGTAAAACAGTCAAAATAATGGCTACATTGGTAAAGGCAATAACCCTTCACTTAACGTAGCCTAGTTATTCAAATTACGTGAACTTCTTTTACTTTGAATGGTGGTTTAAGGATTAATACTCCAGATCTGCTGTCCTTTACGCAACTCTCTATCATATTCGATACCAATCAGACCGGATGTGGGGAACATTGGAGGGACTAAATCGGTAACGAATTCAGCCGCGAGATAGCCAACTAACGGTAAATGAGACACCAGCAGCACTGATTCGATTTGTTCTACATCGGCCAAGGCAGAGACATACTCAAATACCACTTCCGCTTTCCCATAAGGTGTGATGTCATCACAGGTCACAACATCATCGGCATTAAAATAAGAAGCTATCGCAGCCCAAGTTTGCTGCGCCCGTAAGTAAGGACTTACCAATACTTTATCTACATGGCGAAGATCTTGCTTTTCACAAGCACGAGCCACAGCAACAGACTCACGAAGACCTCTTTCGGTTAAGGCCCTTTGTGCATCACTCGCTGCATAATGTTCAGCTTCTCCGTGACGCATAATAAAAATCTTCATTACTCATTCCTAGTGGTTATTATCTATGCCGTCTAGGCGGCTTTATTCTCGATTATATCAGGCAACCAAGCAAAGACTTCGACACTGTTAACAGTCTATTAAAAAGTCTCCTGAAGGACTAAAATGGCACTTTGCTCATAAAATCATTGCTTGAAATTTGCACCTAACCGTTTCAACGCCATAATTAAAAAAGCCTTTTCTGTGGAGAGTCACTGTGCATTTAAGCCCTAACGACACCAACCAATACCGCTACATTACGTTAACTAATGGTCTGAGAACATTACTTATTCAAGCGGATGATGCACAAAAGTCAGCCGCTGCTTTAGCGATTAATGTAGGGCATTTTGATGACCCTGAAGACAGAGAAGGTCTTGCCCACTATCTGGAACACATGCTGTTTTTAGGCACAGAAAAGTACCCGAAAATTGGTGAGTTTCAAAGTTTTATTAATCAACATGGTGGCAGCAATAACGCATGGACTGGTACAGAGCACACCTGTTTTTTCTTTGATGTAAGCCCAAATCATTTTGAAAAAGCCTTGGACCGATTCAGCCAATTCTTTTGTGCCCCCTTGTTTAATGAAGAAGCTCTGGATAAAGAACGTCAAGCGGTGGATTCTGAATTTAAACTCAAACAGAAGGATGATTCGAGAAGGCTCTATCAGGTTCAAAAAGAAACCATTAATCCGCAACACCCGTTTGCTAAATTTTCAGTGGGTAATTTAGAAACGCTGTGTGATAGAAATGGTGTCTCTATCCGTGAAGAAATTGTCCGTTTTCACCATGAAAATTACTCGGCTGATTTGATGACGCTCTCGCTAGCAGGCCCACAGACACTTGATGAGTTAGAGCAGTGGGCAAGAGATGAATTTTCCTCCATCCCAAATAAACAGCTCGGCCCGAAAAAAATAGAGGTGCCTTTTGTTTTAGACGCGCACCGAGGCGTCTTGATTCAAATCGAGCCACGAAAAGAGATCCGCAAACTGATTTTAAGCTTCCCTGCCCCAAGCGCGGATGACTTTTATCATGTCAAACCTCTCTCTTATTTCGCCCATCTCATCGGTTACGAAGGTGAAGGCAGTTTAATGCTGGCATTAAAAGAGAAAGGTTGGATCACGTCCTTATCGGCTGGAGGCGGCGCGAGTGGCAGCAATTATCGTGAGTTTTCGATAAGTTTTAGCCTGACACATGAAGGCGTAAAACAGGTCGATAACATCATCCAGTCACTCTTTACTCAGATTAAATTAATCGCAGATCAGGGGCTAAACGAATGGCGTTACCTTGAGAAAAGAGCGGTGCTTGAATCGGCTTTTCGCTTTCAAGAAACGACAAGGCCATTAGACATGGTCAGCCATTTAGTGGTTAATATGCAGCACTATCAGCCGCAAGACACCATCTATGGCGATTACATGATGGCGGGCTACAACGAATCACTACTTAAGCAAGCACTTCATTATTTGACTCCTGAAAATCTACGCGCCACGTTAATTGCTAAAGATGGGTATTACGATAAGAAAGCGAAATGGTATTTTACACCCTATTCAATTACTCCATTATCGGCGTCACAACTTGCAGCATTCGCAACCCCTTGCGACATTGAAACAAACTTACCGCCACTCAATCCTTTTATCTGTTACGACTTAGACCCAAAACCGTTAGAGCCTTCAACGTCTTTACACCCGGAAATCATTGAAGAGTTACCAGGCTTTCGTTTATGGCATCTACAAGACCATGAATTTAGAGTGCCTAAAGGGGTAATTTACATCGCGATTGATAGCCCCATCTCGGTAGCCACTGCTCGAAATATTGTTAAAACACGTCTCTGTGTGGAAATGTTTTTAGACTCGCTGGCCACGGAAACTTATCAAGCAGAAATTGCTGGGATGAGTTACAACATGTACGCTCATCAAGGCGGCGTCACCCTGATGCTTTCTGGTTTTAGCGAAAAACAACCACAGTTAATGGAGATGATTCTCGCACGCTTTGCTAAACGTGATTTTAGCCTAAAACGCTTTAACACCATCAAGCAACAACTGCTTCGTAACTGGCAAAATACCACTAAAGATCGTCCAATTTCGCAGCTTTTCAATGCAATGACGGGTATTTTACAACCCAACAACCCTCCTTATGAAACGCTACTTGGTGCCTTAAAACAGATAGAAGTCGATGAGCTCAGTGATTTCGTTGAACAAATATTAGCGCAACTTCATGTTGAGATGTTTGTCTATGGCGACTGGTTAAGAAGTGATGCACAAGCGATGGCAGATACGCTTAAAAATGCATTACGAGTCAAAGATCAAGAGTACGAGGAATCATTAAGATCACTCGTCATGCTCGGAGAGAGTGGGACTTTTCAAAAAGAGGTTCACTGCGATCAAGAAGATTCTGCTGTGGTGGTCTATTATCAGTGCAATGATGCCGCACCGCGCAGCATCGCCTTATATTCATTAGCTAATCACTTGATGTCCGCTACATTTTTTCATGAAATTCGCACTAAGCAACAACTTGGTTATATGGTCGGAACGGGCAACATGCCATTAAACCGTCACCCAGGCATCGTACTCTATGTCCAGTCACCGAATGCTGCCCCTTATGAGCTGATTAGCGCTGTAGATGAATTTTTAAATGCTTTTTACATGGTGCTGCTGGAGCTAAACGAATACCAGTGGCACAGCAGTAAACGCGGTTTGTGGAATCAAATTTCAACCCCCGACCCCACCCTTCGCAGCCGTGCGCAAAGACTTTGGGTTGCTATCGGCAATAAAGATGCCGGCTTTGATCAAAGAGAGCAGGTTTTGAGTGAACTGAAATCACTCAGTCGCAGTGATATGATCCGCTTTGTGGTCAATGAGCTAAAACCAAGGACCGCCAATCGACTGATCATGCACAGCCAAGGAAACGCACATCAAACGGTTCAGAAACTCAGTTTAGGGCAAGAAATTGGCTCAATTGAAGCGTTCCAGCTTCGGCCTAAAAGCTATAACTTAGGATAACCGTACTTCATCGCCATCAGAGCAATTTATCTTTGCTCTGATTTTACGATCTTTTTTAAAGAGTGGGGATGCAGTTTAATGCACACGCCTTGCCACTTAAATGCAACCGTCGGGTTATGTAATCGCTCTCCTTCCCCTTTTGGACTGGACAATTTAACTTGAACACCTTGAGTGTCTAATGTTGTCCAGCATTCTTTTAATTGTGGGTAAACCGACAGTATATCCTGCAAATAGGCTTGCGCGGTTTGTGCCTCAGATGGCACCACAAATTCCACATGCTCCCAGCTCTGCTCTGGGTAAATTTTTCCCTCGGCAGGGTAAGGCAATTCCAAACATTCTATTGACCAACCATAAGCCGATAGCGGCACCGAAAATTCAATCACAATGATAGGACGGCCATTTATCTGAGCAATCGATATTTCTCGTCCTTCCTCCAGCCATGCCGCATGTGCTAATGACGCTAATTTACGATCATTAATGCGCAGTGCAATGTGGTCAGCTTGATTTGTGGATAAATCAATATGCAAAATTTTGGTTAATTCTTGAATTTTATGTATAAATTTATCTAAATCCTGCTTAAGCTGTTCAGGATGAAGCGCTGCATTCTTCAATGGTTCAAGCATTTAAATGGTCCAAAATGATGATTATCGTCTAATAGTACCAACAACTCTTCGAAAAGTAGAAAATTTCCTAATTTAGTCCCTATAAGCGCCTCAATAAAATTGGTATTATGTGCGCCAAATGATGAACAAAATTAAGATATGTATTGGCACTAAATGGTGAATAAAATGCATACCTTTGCAATTCCAAGAATTAAAGGAAACGCGTGTGAATATCCAAGCACTGATTAATGACAAAGTATCTCAGGCTCTTGAAGCCGCAGGCGCACCAGCTGGCAGTCCTGCTGCTGTTCGCCAATCGGCTAAAGCGCAATTTGGTGACTATCAAGCCAATGGCATTATGGGCGTAGCTAAGCAACTGGGTACCAACCCGCGAGAATTTGCTCAAAAAGTATTGGATGTTCTGGACCTCGATGGCATTGCGAGCAAAACGGAAATTGCAGGCCCAGGTTTTATCAACATTTTCCTCAGTGAAGCGTTTCTTGCTAAACAAGCGGATATCGCCCTAGCAGATGAGCACCTTGGTGTAACCAAAGAAGCGCAGAAGACGATCGTCGCAGACTACTCAGCGCCTAACGTTGCCAAAGAGATGCATGTAGGCCACTTACGCTCAACCATCATTGGTGACGCCGTTGTACGTACCTTGGAATTTTTAGGCCATAAAGTGATCCGCGCCAACCACATCGGTGACTGGGGCACGCAATTTGGTATGTTGATAGCCAACCTTGAACGTGTGCAACAAGAATCTGGTAACGAAGTTTCAATGGAACTTTCCGATCTTGAAGCTTTCTATCGTGAGTCAAAAAAACTCTACGACGAAGATGAAGTGTTTGCTGCTAAAGCACGAAATTATGTGGTCAAACTACAAAGCGGTGACGAATTCTGCGCTCAAATGTGGAAAAAATTGGTGGACATCACCATGATCCAAAACCAGCGTAACTATGATCGTTTGAATGTTTCGTTGACGCGCGATGATGTGATGGGCGAAAGCATGTACAACGACATGTTGCCCGGCATCGTAGCCGATTTAAAAGAAAAAGGTTTGGCGCAAGAAGATGATGGCGCACAAGTCGTTTTTCTTGAAGAATACAAAAATAAAGATGGCGAGCCGATGGGCGTTATCATCCAAAAACGTGATGGCGGCTTCTTATACACCACAACCGATATCGCGTGTGCAAAATACCGTTATGAAACCTTGGGTGCGGACCGTGTGCTGTACTTTATCGACTCGCGTCAACATCAGCACCTAATGCAAGCATGGACGATTGTCCGCAAAGCGGGCTATGTACCTGACGAAGTGACTCTTGAGCACCACGCCTTTGGTATGATGCTAGGCAAAGATGGCCGCCCGTTCAAAACTCGTGCTGGCGGTACTGTTCGTCTGGCCGATCTTCTCGATGAAGCGCAAGAGCGTGCCGCTAAATTAATTGAGTCCAAAAACCCTGATTTAGACGCCGCAGAAAAAGCCAACATTGCCAATACTGTCGCGATGGCCGCAGTGAAATACGCTGATCTTTCTAAGCACCGTACTACCGATTACGTGTTTGACTGGGACAACATGTTGGCATTTGAAGGTAACACTGCACCTTACATGCAGTATGCCTACACACGTGTTGCGTCAATTTTTGCTAAAGCAGGCGTATCGATGGATAACCTGACGGGTGAAATTAAAGTCACACAAGAGAAAGAAAAAGCTTTGATTGCGAAACTTCTGCAGTTTGAAGAAGCGGTACAAGCTGTTGCCCGCGAAGGCCAACCTCACATTATGTGTAGCTACCTATTTGAATTAGCTGGCCAATTCTCTAGCTTCTATGAAGCATGCCCAATCTTAGTCGCTGAAGATGAAAGTGTGAAACAAAGCCGCCTAAAACTGGCTGCGTTGACAGCAAAAACCATCAAGCAAGGTCTGTCGCTACTCGGTATTGATACATTAGAACGTATGTAACGACAGCTATGAGTGAATGAAAGGGTTGACCATGGTCAGCCTTTTCTTTTATCGGTGATAACATCCGTGCAAGTGAGATTGACATGAATTTTGAACTCCACCCGCAACTGGCCAAAGACACTTCCGTCATTGGTGAATTTCCTCTTTGCTTAGCCTTACTCCATAAAGATAATGCCGTGCCTTGGATTATTCTGGTGCCTAAACGTGCCAATTTGAAAGAGCTGCATCATCTACCAATGCAGGAACAGCAACAATTTTTATGCGAATCTCAAGCCGTTAGCCAAGCTCTTGAAGCCACGTTTTGTCCAGATAAACTCAATTTAGGTGCGCTAGGTAACATGGTTCCTCAGCTCCATATTCACCATGTTGCTCGATTTAAAAATGACATAGCATGGCCTGGGCCTATCTGGGGCAATACTCAAGGGATAGTGAGAGCCGAACAAGAACAGCAAGCGATCTTAACCAGAATCCAAAATGTCCTATCACTGAGTTCTATTTTTAGAAAAGGATAAACGTCGTCTCTCACACCATATATTAGGTAAAAGATAGATTGGGTAAAAGTTTGAAAGCCGCTGATATCAGCGGCTTTCGTTTATCAGACAGAATGCCTAGCATCAATTATGACTAAAGTACGACAGTCAAAGACAGCCCATTGTTTCGGTTAAGCCCATAACGCACTCTTGTTACGTGGTGAGCCTTGTTGGTATCGATAGTGCGCGACAATACACCTTTTTTTATCCACACGGCTAACATAGCGTCAACGCCGTCCTCACTGAGCGAAAACTTTTTCGCAATCGCCGAGCGGCTAACGATCCCATTCTCTTCAATGTAGCGCTTTAGCTCATTTAATATCATGCCACTTGTACCTCAAGCACCGTTTTCTGCTGGAGTCCTTTTCGCTTAAGCATTTTAAAGGTCAACAAACTCGCCATAACAATGGCAATAATCCACGTTAAACTTTCGACAGGGGTTTCGGTGATCCTAGTCGCTTGGTAATAAAGCGCGGCGCCACCATACGCAAGCCCCATCGTCCATACTGCGATAAAACGAGCATAATTCGCACCAAACTCACGAACATAAGCCCCCATGGCTGCAACACAAGGCGTGTAAAGCAAAATGAAGATAAGGTAGGAAAATGCGGCATGACCAGTGACAAAGTGCTGTTTCAAATTACCAAAGATTGAGGCATCTACGGCTTGCTCTTCAGCCACTGCGCTACTGTCTGTCAAGTCTCCGACTTCGATACCGAGCGGATCAGAGAAGCTTAATCCCGTTAGGTTTTCTGGAATAGACATAACCGCTTCTTGTAGGCTCGCCATTAGGTCATATTCACTTTCATCACCTTCAGCAGAGGTATATAAATTGTTTAATGTTCCGACTACCGCTTCTTTTGCAAAAATACCCGTGATGATACCCACTGTCGCTGGCCAGTTATCTTGATTGATACCAATAGGAGCAAATACCGGCGTAACCACTTGAGCCACTTTTGATAACACGGAGTTGTCACTATCTTCATTACCAAAGCTGCCATCAGTACCAACTGAATTGAGGAAGCTTAAGATCATAACAACGATGACAATCGTTTTCCCTGCACCGAGAACAAAACGTTTTAATTTCTGCCATGTTTTGATCATGATGTTTTGTAGCGTTGGGATCTCGTAATCTGGCATCTCCATCACTAGGCTGTCGCTTGAACCCGGATAGAGCGTATGCTTCAAAACCAAACCAGTGAACACTGCGGCTAAAATGCCCAATAAATAAAGAGCAAAAACTACATTTTGACCGCTTTCAGGGAAAAATGCCGCAGCAAATAGCGCATACACTGGCAAACGTGCACCACATGACATAAAGGGTGCCATCGATGCCGCTAATTTACGTTCACGTTCTTGATCTAGAGTTCTGGTCGCCATAATCGCGGGAACGTTACAACCAAATCCTAAGACAAGCGGAACAAACGCTTTACCCGGTAGGCCTATCTTCTGCATCACTTTATCTAAAACAAAAGCCGCGCGAGACATATAGCCTGAACTTTCGAGTACAGCTAAAAATAAGTACAAACAAGCGATAACTGGGATAAATGTGGCGACGGTTTGAATACCTCCGCCAAGGCCATCTGCTAATAATGTCACTAGCCAAATAGGCAAATGATCATCCAGTAAGTGGTGCCCACCATCAACCAATAACGCCCCGACGCCAATGTCGAAGAAATCAATGAAAGCGCTCCCAATATTGATCGAGAACATAAACATTAAGTACATAACCACAAAGAAAAACGGTACACCCACCCATTTATTTAAAATCAGCTTATCCGCTTTTTGTGTAAAACTGTGGCTTAGTTTCCCTTCTGTTTTGCGGATCTGCTGGCATTGTTCATGCAAAAATGTGTATTTGGTATCAGCGACATGCAGATCAATATCTAAACCACTTTGCAATTGCTCTTTCTGGATAAGCTCACGCTGCACTTCTGGTAATCCATTAATCACCAAAAGATCATTTTCTAAGGCACGAATAGCTAATGCGCGAGGTGCCACTTGCTTATGTTGAAAAATAGTGGCTAATTTTCCGATCGATTGTTCAAATGCACTGCCGTAATCCAATAGCAGTTCTTTAAGAGCTACGCCTTGCAGCAGTACTTTATGCAGCTTTTCTTTGAATCGACTCACCTGCTCTTTACTGGTAGCAGAAAGCATAAAAACGGGGCAACCTAGAACTTTCTCAAGTTGTTGAATGTCTAGACCTTGACGCTCTCTTTTTAAAGCGTCCATTTTATTCAAAACCACAATCATTGGACGACCGAGCTCTCTCAATTGAAGCGTCATATAGAGACTGCGCTCCAAACACGTCACATCCACAACGTTAATGATTAAATCGGCAGGATGTGTAAGAACCGCTCTAGAGGCAATGGATTCGTCAATGCTGTTACTGTCATTCCCGCTGTCAAGTGCGTAGATGCCCGGCAAATCCGTTAGTATGAATTCATCTCCAGAATGAGTGTAGCGGCCCGTTTTTTTCTCAACTGTAACACCAGCCCAGTTACCGACTTGCTGCTTAGAACCAGTCAGCCCATTAAATAACGTTGTTTTGCCACTATTAGGGTTACCAACGGTTAGAATTTGATATCGCACTACGCTATCTCCACTTCAATACAAGCGGCTATATTTTCACGTACCGCTAAAGAGACGCCTCTCACTTCAAGTTGAAGTGGATCTCCCATAGGAGCTCTTCTGATTAACGTAACAGTAGTTAGAGGCAGCAAGCCCATCACCATCAATTTTTTACGAATGTCATTTGGAAGTTGATTGAACGCGACGATGCTCGCGCTATCTCCTTCATTTAATTGAGATAATTTCATCTATCTTGCTCTCAATGGTAGTGGTAATGAGAAATATTTTTATTAACAGGCGAATAATACACGCGCTAACCCTCTATTTTATTGCGTGAAATCAAAGATTGCATAAATCCATCACGTTGTTTTCGGTAAATAAACTGACGTTAAAAACGTTAAAAAATTATCAGGTACAAATGAGCTCAACATAAAAAAATAAACAAAAACAGGAAAAACCAAAATAAACCATTAAAATCAATCAGTTAATGTTAATTATATATTTTGTCGTTTTTCTTATACTAGGTTGTCGTTAATTTTATAAATGAAATAAGTCCTTTGCCATATAGTAAATCCATCGAAAGGAATTACTCCTTAGATACAAATTCCAGAGGTGGTACGGGTGTTACTCGTATCACTCCGGCAGCAAGCGAAGGTGTCATTGACACCCGTGGTATAGTCCCCCCGGCTATACCACGATATTTTTTTTCTACTCATCTCATCTTTACTGCAACACAATCACCGACCCAGCCTGTTTATTGAGTAAGTGCTATTCCCAAAATAAATTGATATTACGACTTTGAGTATTAATGAGTGTATCTACGCAAGCATAGACAAATATGTGTAGCTAACACAGCAGCCAATCTAATCAAGAAGGGAGATACAGCTTGATTGCAGGTCGGCGGAAAGTGAGTTCATATCCACACACCTGAATAAGCTTTATGATTAGGGTGACTGAATGTCGCTAACATCGCTGCAGCTTCAAGTGGGAAAGTTATCACTATTATCAGGGGCGGTATTACTCGTTATCATCAACAAATTGGGTTGGCGATAAACCAAAGTGATGTTTAAATCTTTGGCTGAAATAAGACGGATCATTAAACCCACAATCAAAAGCGACTTGGGCGACTTTTCCTCCTGCGAGCAAATATTGGCACGCTTTCTCTAAGCGGATCTCATTTAGATACTCTTTGAATGTTTTATTGGTGATCGCTTTAAAACGACGCTGCAAACTACGTTCCGATACGAAGAGTGATTTGGCCGCACTAGAGGTACTAAATTCAGGATCTGAATAGTAATTGTGTACCAATTTTTCGACTTTTTTAAGCCACTCTTTTTCCGTTACATCAATAAACTTGTCCTCTGAATGCTCCTCTACGACGATCATTTCAGGTGCATCACTCACAAGCTCAACTGATGGCCAAGAAAGCTCAACTAAATTTCGTTCTGGCGATGAAAAAATATGTATTTCCCCACCACTGCGCTGTACTAACAGTTGCATCTCCTCTAGTTCAAAACCAGAGATACGCTTATCGCTATTGATGGATTGCACCTGATCGCCACAGTCAATCATCACAATAAACAGTCTTTTCTCCCTTTCATAACAATGAATTTGTAGCTCTTGATTTCTGTAAAGACGTTTTACCGCATCAGACAGTAGCGTATTGAAAATGATGTCTAGGTTAAAATGGGCAGATTCAATATAAGATTGTTTAAGCTCATTGTTCACCGCCAACGAAATATTCGCTTTCGCGAACTCTTCACGCCATCCGTCCACACAAGAGTTCAAGATTATCGATAGGTCGTAGAGCAACTGAGTCGCTGTTTTATCATTTCTTACGTTACGAAGTAACGCCAGTTCACGTTTTACTTTTAAAGCTAAAGACTCAAGTCGCGCGAGTTGATGGAGTTGGGAGCGATAAATCAGCTGATTTAATGTAGGAGTAATAGAATCTAACATCTGTTCAACAACGATATGGCGAATTTGTAATTGCTTGCGCAACTGCTGGTTATTAGTCAAAACAATTTTGCTTTGATGCCGTAGTTGATCCGTTTTCAAGGCCACCTGAGCTTTTAACTTTCGGTTTACTTTGGTAACCCAACGAGAACGCCACCATGAAGCAAAAGCAATAAGGCCTATAGAAAGGCAAAGGTAAAGAACAATAGCCCATGAAGACCAATACCACGGGTTATCCACAATAAATGATAGACTGTTTATCATACTGTTTTGCGGATTTGGACTGTAATTTCTCACCAGCAAACGATAGTGTCCAGGTAACAGGTGATCAAGTGTCAACTGAGCGCTTTCTAATCTCTGCCACTCCTTATCCCCTGCAATACGATACTCCAATGATAAGGCTCTCGATTCTGGCAATGCACCAAATAAAAAGCTTATCGAACTTCCATATTCCAATTCTAGTGTCTGAAAACGACCACGACCGAACATGACAGGAATGTGATCGACATTCACTTGGCTAAAGATAATATTGGTATTAGGAGGGGTAGCAACCGTGAGTTCAGAGGACCATGCTGTCACTAAGCCAAAACGGGAACCTAGCAGCAACTGCTGTTGGTTATTGATAATACTTGATTCGCAAACTCCACTTTTAAATTCATTATTCATCAATCCGTGTGGATCACCAAAATGCTTTACCATCTCACCCATAGGATTGTAGAGCGAGATTCCTTGTGAGGAAGTCAGCCAAATACCGTTGCCCGTTTCAGTTAAACATTTGGGGCTAATATTCTCTTCAACCATATCAATAGATCGAATATCACTACGATCATGTGCCAAAACAAAGACGCCATAAGCACTAGCAAACCAAACATCACCCTTGCTACTCTCAAATATATCAATGCTTTGTCCATAATGACTAGTCGCTCGAAGAAAAACAATTTTGCCTTTGTCAAAAAGATAAACACCATGGTCAGTGCCGATAAATACCCCTCGCCGAGTTGACTTAAGTTTTATTATTTTTGCAGGCAAAAATGCATCAACAAACCATTCAGAACCGAAATCGGTTAGCGAGTTATCGGCCAACTGATATGACCACAAATGGTTACCTGTTGCTCCCCACAACAGTCCTTCATGATCAAATTCAAGATGTTTAGTATCATTCGAACGCAGCTTCAGAGGTAACACGCTCGTTTCTATCATCTTTTTTGTCTGCAAGTGATAAATAACGATGCCTGTATGTGTAGCTATCCATAGAGAATGATCATCTATTTGAGCGACATCATGCACTTCTCCAGGGAAAATAAGTTTAGGCTCTTGCCAATCTTCAGCATCGACTTGGTACAACCCTTGTCGAGTTAAAAACAAATACCCTTTATTATCTGACCTTGTCACAATTTTTGTTATGGGATTATTGTTGAGCTGTGCAATGGAATGGCGCTTAAATTTTTGTCCAAACAGAGAAAAGTAACGAATACCTTTATCCGTTGCGATCCAAATCCCACCCTGTAAGTCATTGACCAATGAATAAATTTTATTGCCTGGTAACCCATTATTGTCTTGGTCATTACTTTCTAACTTGACGGTTTTACCTGTCAAAAACGAATGAACAAATAATCCATCTTCAGTACCAATCCAATACTCTTGATCTGTCTCAGCAACAGATAATACATGGGAATCTCCAACCAACTTTTGTTGGCGCTTTGGGTCCTCGACATCAATAATCAGCCCACCATTGAGCGTTCCAATCACAAGTTCTCTACGTTTCTCGGAAAAATAGAGTTTCTCAATGAAGTTTTTACCAGAGCTGAGCACGTGAGAAAAACTCTCTCCATCTGACAGATAGACTCCAGCATTAGTGGCTAATACCCATTTAGAAAGCACAAACTTCGCATCATTAACGATCAATCGACTAGCTTGATTTAATTGATACATTTCTTTAAAAGAATAAGTAACTAACTTGTGGGTTTGCGCATGGTATGTATAAAAGTGCGTCTCATCGGCTAACCAGATGAAATTACCTGACGAACCTATTTTTTTTATGATGATTCCAGGCGTTAAGCTAAATACTAATTCGCGATCTTGTGCGGGATAAGTTCGATAAAGTTCATTATCAATGAACGTCCAAAAAGCGTTATTAAGATAGGTAATATTTTCGCTCTCTTGTGAAAGCACTGAGCCACGCCGGGGAAGGATGTTTTGTCCATCAAAGAAAACCACTTTGCCATGCACATCGTGTATCCAAATTCCCCCTTCTTCACCTAAAAACAAATTTTGTGCGGCAAAAATTTTTCCTTGAGCCTGAGCTGGCAATGGATAGAAGATGGAAGGTGCTTTGTCTAGAGCTTGTGTCCCCTGCGCTAATAAAAGCGTCAGAAAACCCAAGATCCAGAACAAAGGTTTAAAATAGTCGTTCTTTCCTTTCAACAGACAGAGCCTCAATCAATATCACGCCAAATTGCAAACTGTTTTTTCGTGGCGATAATTATCAAAACATTCTAACCAAAGATAAGGCTTTTTGAAGCTAAGAAAGCGACAATCTGTGAATCTTTATCCTAGATTTCAGTGCAGATCGTACAACATACAATACAGCGTACATCTATTGAGACAAACAAGTGTAAAAGTTGTTACTCAGCTGATTTAACAGCTCAAAATAACTGCCACTTTTCACTTTGATATCTGCGCCTAATGGATCAAGTACTCCCGTTTTAACCTTAGTGCCACGAGTCACAGTATCAATCACCGCCGGAGTAAACTGAGGTTCTGAAAACACGCATTTCGCTTCATTATTAATGATTGAATTTTTAATGGTGATTAGGGTTTTAGCACCCGGCTTTCTGTCAGGACTAACGGTAAAATGGCCGAGGTTATTCAAATGGTATTGCTGTTCAAAATAGCCGTATGCATCATGAAAAACATAATATCCTTTATCACTAATTTTGCTCATCTTCTGCGTGATTGCTTGATGGGTCGAATCTAATTGAGCTAAAAAGCGGACTAAGTTTACTTTATACTGCTCGGCATTAGCGCTATCACTTTTCACTAAACTTGCGGTAATCGCCGCTGCCACTTGCTTGGCTTGATCTGTTCCAAGCCAAAAATGTGGGTCATACATACCATGGTGATGCCCATCATGATCGTGTTGTTCGCCACTGAGCTCTCTCAGTGTCAGGCCATCAATTTGGCTGATGGTCAAAACGTTGTGGTGACTCGCTAATGTCTTACTTAAGAATGGCTCAAGGTCTTTTCCATACCAAATCACTAAATCCGCCGCTCTGATTTTTTTAACATCAGAAGGGCGCAACGCATAGTCATGCGGTGAGGTATTTGCCCCCAGTAGTACTTCTGGTTCATTCACATCGAGAGTCAATTCATATGTAATCATCTGAATCGGCTTAATGCTGGTCAAAATGACCGTAGACCACGCCAAAGGCGATAATGTTATTAAGCAAAGAAGGAGCATAATCTGACGCAACATGATGGTTTTTCCATTCGGTATATAGCGTTAAAGGGAACGAAATGTTACATTATAACACTTCCGAATTGCAAATAAGTTCCATTCATGTCCAACTTAATTCAGCTGCAAGGCATTTGTGTCGAATTCAACAACCGCCGTGTTTTGGACAATGTCAGTATCAACCTAGAAAAAGGGAAGATTACCACACTGATAGGTCCTAATGGTGCGGGCAAGTCGACGCTCGTTAAAGTATTGCTCGGGCTACAGCCCGTCCATAGCGGAACGATGACGCGCGTAAAAAACCTTAAAATTGGTTATGTTCCTCAAAAGTTAAAACTTAATGACGCGTTACCACTCCCCGTTAAACGATTTTTAAGTTTGGCTGGACGTTTTAGTCAACAAGAGTTGCTAGACGCACTCAGACTAGTCGGGGCCGAGCATCTTCTTGATTATGATATGCATAAGCTGTCCGGTGGTGAAACACAACGGATTCTTATCGCCCGTGCATTGCTACAGCGCCCAGATATTCTAATTCTTGATGAACCAGCTCAAGGTGTTGACGTGCAAGGGCAAATTGATCTGTATGATCTTATCGATGCCATACGACATCGTTTCGGCTGTGGTGTCTTCATGGTCTCTCACGATTTGCATCTGGTGATGGCAAAAACGGATGATGTTATCTGTCTTCATCACCATGTTTGCTGTTTCGGTTCACCGGCAACGATTACTCAACACCCAAGCTATATCGCATTATTTGGTACGCGCAATCGCGAAGCCTTAGCTTTTTACCATCACAAACATCAGCATCATCACGACTTAGCAGGCCAACCTGTGAAAGGAGATGCAACTTGCTGTTCAAATCATTCACACGGTCACCATCATGATTGAATTTCTTCTTCCATCAATATTAGCAGGCCTTGGTATTGCCGTTATCGCAGGTCCCCTTGGGTCATTCGTGGTTTGGCGAAAAATGGCTTATTTTGGCGATACCCTCGCACACGCCTCGCTGATGGGATTGGCGCTAGGCTTTTTGCTTGATATCAACCTTTATCTTGCGTTGCTCGTTTGCTGTCTTGGGCTTGCAATCATTTTGGTTACTATGCAGAAACAGCAGCTTGTGGCGACAGACACTTTGCTCGGCATTCTCGCTCATAGCTCGTTATCCATTGGTCTCATTGCAGTAAGCTTCCTTGATAACGTCCGCATAGATTTAATGAGCTATCTCTTTGGCGATTTATTGG
Source organism: Vibrio anguillarum (assembly GCF_001989995.2). Taxonomy (GTDB): domain Bacteria; phylum Pseudomonadota; class Gammaproteobacteria; order Enterobacterales; family Vibrionaceae; genus Vibrio; species Vibrio anguillarum. The sequence continues at coordinate 66,925 of NZ_JAHGUP010000021.1, read as the reverse complement.
CGGTAAGTTTTACTGATTTAGCCTTCATTTGGGGAGGAGCAATTGCAGTAAGTGCACTGCTATTTCTTTTTTGGCGTCCATTACTTTCAACTACAGTGAACGAAGAACTTGCGTTTGTTGAGGGCATAAACGTTGATTTAATGCGTTTGCTGCTGATGCTATTGATTGGGGTGGTGATTGCACTAGGAATGAAATTTGTTGGTGCTCTGATTATGACATCGCTGCTGATTATTCCCGCGGCGACCGCTAGGCGACTCACAAAAACCCCAGAGCAGATGGCAATATTGGCTTCTTTGGTCGGCGCTTTAGCTGTGCTGGGCGGGCTAATCCTCTCGTGGCATTTTGACACACCTGCAGGCCCTTCGGTTGTCGTGACGGCTACAACGATGTTTATGTGCAGTCAACTTGTAAAACGCTAGTATCAAAACCTATTGAATCTAAAGTAAAAACCCCGAAACAAGGTTCGGGGTTTGTCTTCAAACTGAGGGAGGCGTGATTACCAACCCGTCACTTCACGCAATGCTTTTCCGATATCAGCAAGGCTTTTGACGGTTTTCACACCCGCGGCTTCAAGCGCTGCAAATTTCTCATCAGCTGTCCCTTTACCACCAGAAATGATAGCGCCAGCATGGCCCATCCGTTTACCCGGAGGCGCGGTCACACCAGCAATATAAGACACCACCGGTTTCGTGACATTCTCTTTAATGAATGCCGCGGCTTCTTCTTCGGCTGTACCACCGATCTCGCCAATCATCACAATCGCTTCAGTTTCAGGATCGTCTTGGAATAGTTTCAAGATATCAATGAAGTTAGAGCCCGGGATTGGGTCACCGCCGATACCAACACACGTTGACTGACCAAAGCCTTCATCTGTTGTTTGCTTAACGGCTTCATAAGTTAGCGTTCCTGAACGTGAAACAATACCCACTTTTCCTTTCTTATGAATGTGGCCTGGCATGATGCCGATCTTACACGCATCCGGTGTAATCACACCCGGACAGTTCGGGCCAATCATACGCACACCAGTCTCTTCGAGCTTCACTTTTACGTCAATCATATCGGTAGTCGGTATACCTTCAGTGATCGTCACAATAAGTTCAATACCAGCGTCAATTGCTTCTAAAATAGCGTCTTTACAAAATGGTGCAGGTACATAAATAACGGTTGCCGTTGCACCCGTTGCTTTCACTGCGTCACGCACCGTATTAAATACAGGCAGACCAAGGTGAGTTTGACCACCTTTACCCGGAGAAACCCCACCGACCATTTGTGTACCGTAGGCAATCGCCTGTTCGGAGTGGAAAGTTCCCTGACCACCAGTGAAACCTTGGCAGATTACTTTGGTGTCTTTATTAATAAGTACCGACATTATTTACCCTCCGCCGCAGCAACAACTTTCTGAGCTGCGTCCGTTAACGACTCAGCTGCAATGATATCAAGACCAGAATTTGCAAGTACTCCGCGTCCTAATTTCGCATTTGTACCTTCCAAACGCACGACTACGGGAACCGTTACACCAACTTCTTTCACCGCGCCGATAATGCCTTCTGCAATCATATCGCAACGTACGATACCGCCGAAAATATTCACCAATACGGCTTTCACGTTGTCATCAGACAAAATGATTTTGAACGCTTCAGCAACACGCTCTTTGGTTGCACCACCACCAACATCAAGGAAGTTTGCAGGTTTGCCGCCATGAAGGTTAACAATATCCATCGTTCCCATTGCAAGGCCAGCACCGTTAACCATGCAGCCAACATTACCATCAAGAGCAACATAGTTCAGTTCCCACTGAGCAGCATGAGCTTCGCGCTCATCTTCTTGTGAGAGATCGTGCATTTCGCGAAGTTTAGGTTGACGATAAAGTGCGTTTGAGTCGATGTTGATCTTGCCATCAAGGCACAACAAGTTCCCTTCAGCGGTGACAACTAATGGGTTGATTTCTAGCAGTGCAAGATCATACTGGGTAAACATAGCGCCAAGACCTAGAAAGATCTTCACAAATTGCTTAATTTGGTCGCCTTCCAAGCCAAGTTTGAAAGCAAGTTCGCGGCCTTGGTAGGCTTGCGGACCAACCAAAGGATCAATTGCGGCTTTATGAATCAGCTCCGGAGTCTCCTCCGCTACTTTTTCAATTTCCACGCCGCCTTCTGTTGAGGCCATGAACACGACACGACGAGTCGCACGGTCAACAACAGCGCCTAAGTAAAGCTCATTCGCGATATTAGAGGCTTCTTCAACCAAAATTTTTGATACTGGCTGGCCATTTGCGTCCGTTTGATAAGTAACCAGATTTTTACCTAGCCATTTTTGAGCAAACTCTTTGACACCATCTTTAGTGTCGTGCAACTCAACGCCACCCGCTTTACCGCGACCACCTGCATGCACTTGACACTTAACAACTTTCTTCGCTGTGCTAATCCGACCCGCCGCTTCAAAAGCTTCTTGTGGAGTATCACAGGCATAACCTTCCGGTACAGGCAAACCGAATTCTGCAAACAGCTGTTTGGCTTGATATTCATGCAAATTCATTATGTTCTTCCGTTTGTTTATCCCTTAGGGGATTTATTATTTCCATAAAGCGGCAGCTATGCTGCGCCATATATCTGTAGGGTGCTTCTCAAATTAAGCGGCTGCAATTTATCCAAGAGGATAGCTTGTAGCTTTTTGCTTAAATGAAGGCTAGACGTGAGCCTGCCTAGCCTTAAATTCACTGAACAACGTTCAGTGAGGTTACACGTCCAGTAGCAGACGTGCTGGATCTTCAAGTAGCTCTTTTACTGTCACAAGGAAACCAACTGACTCACGGCCATCCACCAAACGGTGGTCGTAAGAAAGTGCTAGGTACATCATTGGTAAAATTTCTACTTTGCCATCCACAGCCATTGGGCGGTCTTGGATTTTGTGCATACCCAATATGGCCGCTTGCGGCGGATTGATGATCGGTGTTGACATTAACGATCCAAACACACCGCCATTCGTAATCGTGAAATTACCGCCAGTCAGTTCTTCAACCGTCAATTTGCCATCTCTTCCTTTGAGTGCAAGCTCTTTGATGCCCTTCTCAATTTCGGCAAGGCTTAGCGTATCGCAATCTTTAAGAACCGGAGTCACTAAGCCACGAGGCGTTGAAACTGCCATACTAATATCAAAATAGCTGTGATACACAATATCTTGGCCATCAATAGATGCATTCACTTCTGGGTAACGCTTTAACGCTTCTGTTACCGCTTTCACGTAGAAAGACATAAAGCCTAAACGAATACCGTGTTTCTCTTCAAACAGACCTTGATATTGCTTACGCAGATCCATGATAGGCTTCATGTTAACTTCATTAAACGTCGTCAACATCGCCGTGCTATTTTTTGCCTCAAGCAGGCGCTCCGCAACACGTTTACGCAAACGCGTCATCGGTACACGTTTTTCACTGCGCGCCATCGCAACGACAGGCTCAGGTTGACTTGGAGCAACTGCTGACGCTGATTTTGCGGCTGCTAGATGAGCATCAATATCTTCACGCGTGATACGTCCACCCACACCAGAGCCTTTCACTTGGCTTGCTTCCAAACCATGCTCGGCGAGTAAACGGCGTACCGCAGGGCTAAGCGCATCATTCGTTTCGTCTGTCAGTGTGGCTTTGTGGCGTTTATCAGGAGACGGCTCTGTATCGTTGGTGGTATCTTTCGTCGGTTCACCTGCAACGGCACCAGGTTTCAATTTCGCCAATAACTGTTTCGAAAGCACCGTCGCACCTTCTTGCTCGATAATGGCTTCGAGAACACCCGCCTCAGGCGCTGGCACTTCAAGAATTACTTTATCAGTTTCAATCTCAACGAGTACTTCATCACGAGCGACGGCTTCACCTGGCTTTTTATGCCATGTCGCGACTGTTGCATCAGCAACTGATTCAGGTAGATCTGGAACCAGAATTTCAATTGTCATAATCTGTGTCTTCCTTTTACTTCTAGTTCGTTAAGCTAGGGTCAGAGCGTCTTCAACCAACGCTTTTTGTTGTTTCAAGTGTACCGACATATAACCAACGGCTGGTGATGCTGATGCAGGGCGACCTGCGTATTTCAGATCAGCACCGGCTGGAATGGCAGAACGGAAGTTATGTTGGCTACTGTACCAAGCACCTTGGTTTTGAGGCTCTTCTTGGCACCATACATAGTCAACAACATTAGTGTATTGAGCGATAACCGCTTCCACTTCTTCTTTCGGGAATGGATATAGCTGTTCAATACGGACGATAGCAACATCACCTTGTTCGTTATTGCGGCGCTGTTCAAGCAGGTCGTAGTAAACCTTACCAGAGCAGAACACAACACGTTTGACGTTCGCTGGGTTGAGATCGTCAACTTCGCCGATAGCCGGCAAAAACGATCCGTCAGCCAAGTCTTCCAGTGTTGAGATACATAGTGGGTGACGCAGCAACGATTTTGGTGACATAACGATCAATGGTCGACGCATTGGACGAATAACCTGACGACGCAGCATGTGGTATACCTGCGCTGGCGTAGAGGGAACCACCACTTGCATGTTTTGTTCGGCGCACAGTTGCAAATAACGCTCTAGGCGTGCTGATGAGTGTTCCGGGCCTTGCCCTTCATAACCATGAGGTAGCAGCATGGTTAAACCACACAAACGCGCCCATTTTTGTTCACCGGAAGAGATGAACTGGTCAATCACGACTTGAGCTCCATTGGCGAAATCACCAAACTGAGCTTCCCAAATCGTCAAACCACTCGGCTCCGCTGTCGCGTAGCCATATTCAAAAGCTAGCACTGCTTCTTCCGACAAAACCGAATCCAATACTTCAAAAGGACCCTGTTTATCATGGATATTCGCCAATGGAATATAGGTACTTGCGTCACTTTGGTTATGCAATACCGAGTGACGGTGGAAGAAGGTTCCACGCCCAGAGTCTTGCCCCGAAATGCGGATTCGCTTTCCATCATCAACTAAGGTTGCATAAGCCAGCGTTTCAGCCATACCCCAATCGAGAAGCTTCTCTCCATTAACCATCGCTTGTCGGTCGGTATAGATTTTATCCACACGACTTTGCAGTTTATGGCTTTCTGGATACTGACAAATTCGGTTACCCAGCTCTTTTAAACGCTCAAGGTCAACTTTACTATTCCATGGCATATCCCATTCATGGCCAATATACGGTGACCAATCAACAGAATGCAGTGCCATTGGACGCCACTCTTTCACCACGACTTCACCATGATCCAGAGCATCACGATATTCGTTGACTAACTGTGTGGCAATCTCGATATCAAACTCACCACGCTCTATCAAAACATCGGCATAAAGCTTACGCGGCGTAGGATGCTTTTTGATCTTTTGATACATCAGCGGTTGAGTTGCGTTTGGCTCGTCGGCTTCGTTATGGCCGTGACGGCGATAACAAACCAGATCAATGACGACATCACGCTTAAATTCATTACGATAATCGAGTGCAATGCGGGTGACGAAAGCAACTGCTTCTGGATCATCAGAATTGACGTGGAAAATGGGTGCCTGAACCATCTTAGCGATGTCAGTACAATACATAGTCGAGCGTGTATCACGAGGGTTTGACGTGGTAAAACCAACTTGGTTGTTAATAACAATACGTACCGTCCCTCCCACGCAATAGCCGCGCGCTTGAGACATGTTAAATGTCTCGGCAACGACACCTTGGCCAGCGATAGCAGAGTCACCATGAATCGAAATAGGTAGCACTGTCGAACCGTCTTCATCTCCCAATCGATCTTGTCGAGCACGAACTGAACCAATCACGACTGGGTTAACAATTTCAAGATGCGAAGGGTTAAATGCTAAGGCTAGATGCACATCACCGCCGGGTGTCGCAAAGTCAGCAGAGAAACCTTGGTGATATTTAACATCACCCGTTCCCCAGCTTTCACCATGCTTACCCGCAAACTCGTCGAACAGATCTTGAGGTTTTTTACCTAAGACGTTGACGAGCATGTTAAGACGACCACGGTGCGCCATACCAATCACAACTTCACGCATACCTGTGCTACCAGCATGACGGATCAACTCTTTCATCATTGGGATGAGTGCGTCGCCACCTTCTAAAGAAAAGCGTTTCGCACCGGGGAATTTCGCGCCTAAATAACGCTCAAGTCCTTCTGCGGCTGTCAATTCTTCGAGAAAAATTCGTTTTTCTTCTTTGCTGAAAGAAGGTTGACCAACGACTGATTCAAGACGTTGTTGTATCCAACGCTTTTGTTCAGTGTCGATAATGTGCATGTATTCTGCACCGATGGAACCGCAATAGGTTTTGTTGAGGGCTTGATAAATGTCTTTCAATTTCATTGTCTCTTGCCCGATAGCAAAAGAGCCGACATTGAAAGTTTCTTCGAAGTCACCTTCGTTAAGATTGTGGAACGCTGGGTCTAATTCTGCCACTAATGGGCGTTGCCATAAACCTAGGGGGTCGAGTTGAGCCGCTTCATGACCGCGAAAACGGTAAGCATTAATCAGCTGCAAGACTCTTACTTGCTTAGCATCGACATCTGGATCACTAACTTGGACATTGTAATGCTTTGTTTCTTTCGCGAGTCGTCGGAAGTAGTCACGGACACGTGAATGTGGCTGTTCAACCACATTGTCAGCTTGCGCAGGCAAGCCATCAAAAACACGTTTCCACTCCTCACTTACCAGATCAGGATCACTTAGATACAGTTCGTAGAGGTCCTCTACGTAAGTTGCATTGGCGCCAGCCAAGTGTGAAGACTCGAGCCATGCCTTCATCACGCCGTTGTGCATATTTTCCCTTAACCAGTAGTTTTCACGTTTGCTTCGGTCTATGCCGAGCTATAAAAGGCAGGTCCGAAGACCTGCAATTTTCATTCATTTTAAACCGAACGGTTCACAAGCATTGATTTGATATGTCCAATGGCTTTCGTCGGATTTAATCCCTTAGGACAAACACTTACACAATTCATGATGCCATGGCAACGAAAAACGCTAAAAGCATCATCAAGATTAGATAAACGTTCATCTGTTGCGGTATCGCGGCTGTCAATTAGCCAACGATAAGCCGCCAACAAACCTGCTGGGCCGATAAATTTATCCGGGTTCCACCAGAAAGAAGGGCATGAAGTTGTGCAGCAAGCGCACATAATGCACTCATATAAACCGTCTAAATGCGCTCGCTCTTCTGGTGATTGCAAGTTCTCACGAGCCGGAGGCAAGTTTCCGTCAGTCACAAGATAAGGTTTAACCTTCTCGTAATTTTCATAAAACTGGGCCATATCGACAATTAAATCACGGACGACTGGTAGCCCCGGCAGAGGTCGAATAACGATCGTGCCTTTGGCCAAAAGCGCAGATAATGGAGTAATACACGCTAATCCATTTTTACCGTTCATGTTCAAACCGTCAGATCCACACACTCCTTCACGGCACGAGCGACGAAAAGCAATGGTGGGATCTTGCTCTTTCAGCAAAATGAGTGCATCCAACAACATCATGTCAGAGCCCTCTTCGACTTCAAGCAGATAATCCTTCATGTAAGGCTTTTGATCGACGTCCGGATTATAGCGATACAAAGAGAATTTCAATTTCATAATAGTGCCTTCTCCTTAGTATGTGCGCGCTTTAGGCGGAAACGCTTCACGATAAATTGGTTCCATATTTACGCTACGCTTCGACATGCTTTCAGTCTCAGGGTTGTAAATTGAATGGCATAACCAATTAGCATCATCGCGTTCAGGATAGTCAAAGCGAGCGTGGGCTCCACGGCTTTCGGTACGATAATTTGCAGCAACCGCGGTAGCAAATGCTGTTTCCATCAAGTTTTCCAGCTCTAAACACTCGATCCGTTGAGTGTTGAACTCGGTTGACTTGTCTGAAAGATGTGCGTTCTTCAAACGTTCACGAATCACTTTAAGCTCTTCAAGACCTTTAGCCATCGCTTCACCTTCACGGAACACCGAGAAGTTATTTTGCATACAACGTTGCAAATCTTTACGAATTTGCGCGGGATCTTCACCACCTGTACTGTTTTCCCAGCGGTTGTAACGTTCTAGCGATTTTTCAATGTCCGCTTCTGTGGCAGGTTTTGCGTCCGCTTGCTTTTTCAACGTTTCGCCCAAATGCAAGCCTGTTGCTCGGCCAAAGACCACTAAATCCAGTAGAGAGTTACCACCCAAACGGTTCGCGCCATGCACCGATACTGATGCAATTTCACCACACGCAAACAAACCTTGAACTTCCACATCAGCGCCTTTAGCATCTTGCTTAATCGCCTGACCTGAAACTTGAGTCGGTACTCCTCCCATCATGTAGTGGCAGGTTGGGATCACTGGAATCGGTTCTTTAACTGGATCGACGTGAGCAAACGTACGTGACAACTCACATACGCCCGGCAGACGAGATTCCAGAGTTTCTTTGCCAAGGTGATCCAGTTTAAGCTTGATGTGCGGACCCCATGGACCATCGCAACCACGACCTTCACGGATCTCAATCATCATTGAGCGGGCTACTACATCGCGACCAGCCAAATCCTTCGCGTTTGGTGCATAACGTTCCATGAAACGTTCGCCATCTTTATTTAAAAGATAACCACCTTCACCACGACACCCTTCCGTCACAAGAACGCCAGCACCAGCAATCCCTGTTGGGTGGAATTGCCACATTTCGATATCTTGCATCGGAACGCCAGCGCGGATAGCCATGCCCACGCCATCACCCGTATTGATGTGTGCGTTGGTGGTTGAAGCATAGATACGGCCAGCTCCGCCAGTCGCTAATACTGTGGCTTTAGATTTGAAATAACAAACTTCACCAGTTTCCATACACAAGGCGGTACAGCCAAGTACTGCACCCTCTTCATTTTTCACTAAATCAAGTGCGTACCACTCAGAGAAAATAGTGGTCTTATATTTAATGTTTTGTTGATACAAGGTATGAAGTAGTGCGTGACCAGTACGGTCAGCGGCAGCAGCGGTTCGAGCCGCTTGTTCACCGCCAAAATTTTTGGATTGCCCACCAAATGGGCGCTGATAAATGGTGCCATTGTCAAAACGAGAAAAAGGCAAACCCATTTTCTCTAGTTCAATCACCGACTCTGGACCATTCTTACACATGTACTCGATAGCATCTTGGTCACCGATATAGTCGGAGCCCTTCACCGTGTCATACATATGTTGTTCCCAGTGGTCCTCATGCGCGTTGCCTAACGCAACGGTAATACCACCTTGAGCCGAAACCGTGTGAGAACGTGTTGGAAAAACTTTAGAAAGCAGAGCACAGGATAAACCTTGCTCTGAAATTTGCAGTGCTGCACGCATGCCAGCACCACCAGCGCCGATCACTACGGCATCAAATTCACGAACTGGAATAGTCACTTACGCACCCCACAATACAAATAAGCCAGAGAAGAAGTATCCAAAGAGCACTGCAATAACGACCAATTGCAGGCCACCACGCAATTTAGAACACTTAATGTAATCTGTTAATACTTGCCATAAACCGATCCAACCATGGATAAGGACAGAGACTAACGCCAGCATTGTGAAGACTTTGGTAAAGGTTCCACCAAAAAACTGTGTCCATGAAACATAGGAGATATCACCAGAGAAAGCACAGAAGCTGACTAGGTAGATAGTATAAAGAGTCATAATGATCGCAGAAGCACGGATCAGCAGATAATCATGCACTCCGTTACGACCAAAAGAAGAAACATGTTTTACCATACCAATACTCCCGCTAAAACTGAAAGCACTGCTGTTGCGATGAAGGCGACTTTGGCACTCATAGCCCCTGACTCCAGCTCTTCAAAGTGGCCCAGGTCCATCAACAAATGGCGTATACCACCTGCAATGTGGTAAGACAGCGCGGTTAAAATTCCCCATAAAATAAATTTTGCGAAAAAGCCATTCACAATGTTGCTGGCTTCCATAAAACCTACCGGAGAACTTAACGAGAGGGAGAGTAACCACAGCAAAATTCCGACCGCAACGAACATCATCACCCCAGACACTCGGTGTAGGATGGATGCAATCGCACTGATCGGAAAGTGAATGGTCTGTAAATCTAAATTAACAGGTCTTGACTTTCTTTCTTTCACGGGCTTGCTCACTCAGCTCCATTGAGCATTTATAGTTATAAATGAATTTTGGTTGTAAAACCCATAAAAGTTAACATTATTTTAACATAAAAAGCCTAATATCGCGCAGTTAAATGTAACAATTCCGTTAACAAAAAAGACAGAATGCAATACTGAAATACAGTTTCTAGCCTTTTATTTATAAGGTGTTCACCAAAATTTTCAGTGCCACTATACGGCTCGCAACATTCTAATACAATTGATGTAACAATTTTTGCTACACAGAACAGATTTTTAACTTTATATGTATAAAAAATCAAAACAAGTGCACACATCAGACGAGAAAAATTGACTTTAATTAAGAACACACGTAAAAAAATGTCACACAAACATCCTGGACGGATTAAATAATAAACAAAGGAGATTGTTATGGCAGATAAGAAAGCGACCCTTCATATCGAAGGGAAAGCGCCAATCGAACTGCCGATTATGGATGGGACTGTAGGCCCACAAGTAATCGACGTTCGTAAGCTAGGAGCCAACGGATATTTCACTTTTGACCCTGGTTTTCTTGCCACTGCATCTTGTGAATCTCAAATTACTTATATCGATGGCGAAAAAGGGGTGTTACTGCACCGCGGCTTCCCTATTGATCAATTAGCCAATAACGCTGATTACTTGGAAGTTTGTTATATTCTTCTTTACGGTGAAGCCCCTAATCGTAAGCAATATGAAGAGTTTAAACATACGGTGACGCGTCACACTATGGTCCACGAGCAAATTGCAAGTTTCTTCCACGGTTTCCGCCGTGACGCTCACCCAATGGCTGTAATGTGTGGTGTGGTTGGAGCGCTTGCTGCGTTCTACCATGATTCACTTGATATTAATAATGATATACACCGAGAAATAGCGGCTTACCGCCTACTCTCAAAAATGCCAACATTGGCGGCGATGTGCTACAAGTATTCTGTCGGCCAACCATTTATCTACCCGCGTAATGACTTAAGCTATGCCGAGAACTTCCTACACATGATGTTTGCAACGCCGTGTGAAGAGTATGAAGTGAATCCTGTGGTTGCACGCGCGATGGATAAAATTTTCACACTGCATGCCGATCATGAACAAAACGCGTCAACCTCAACGGTTCGCCTTGCCGGTTCTTCTGGTGCTAACCCGTTTGCCTGTATTGCGGCTGGCATTGCCTCGTTGTGGGGGCCTGCTCATGGGGGTGCTAACGAAGCCTGTCTGCGTATGCTAGAAGAGATAGGCAACGTTGATAACATTCCTGAGTATGTGGTCAGAGCAAAAGATAAGGATGATCCATTCCGTTTAATGGGTTTTGGTCACCGTGTTTATAAAAACTACGATCCGCGAGCAACGGTAATGCGTGAAGCTTGCCATGATGTACTCAAAGAGCTCAATATTCAGGACCCACTATTGGATGTGGCGATGGAACTTGAGCGCATCGCGCTTTCTGACGAATACTTTGTTGAGAAAAAACTCTACCCTAACGTGGATTTCTACTCAGGTATTATTCTGAAGGCTATCGGTATTCCAATCTCTATGTTTACCGTTATCTTCGCAATGTCTCGCACTATCGGTTGGATTGCCCACTGGAATGAAATGCACAGTGATCCAGATAATAAAATTGGCCGTCCTCGCCAACTTTACACTGGTCAAAAAATGCGTAACTTTAAACCGTTACACGAACGCGAATAGCAAACCCAGTCATAGTACCTAATAGAAAAGAGCGAGTTCCCACTCGCTCTTTTTTCATTTGATACATTGATCAGAAACAAACCCGCTACACAGGGTTATTGATATCGATAAACTCAACCTCAAAGCCATATTCGCTCGCTAACCATTCTCCCAGTGCCTTCACACCATAACGCTCTGTGGCATGGTGCCCTGCAGAAAAATAATGAATATTTTGCTCTCTTGCTGAGTAGGTAGTCCGCTCTGATATTTCACCAGAGATGAACGCATCTAATCCGTGCTGCGCCGCTAGATCGACGAAATCTTGTCCACCACCAGTACACCAACCCACCGTTTTGATGATTCTGTTTGAGCTCGGAACTACGTGCAGTGGCCGTCGTTGTAAAGCTTGCTCGATTCGTTGACTGAGCTCATCGGCTGTCAACGCTTGTTCAAAATGGCCGAACATGGCGACCGACTGCGGGTGCCCTTCTAATCCGCCATCAACATGAATCCCCAATAAATCAGCTAGCAATTTGTTATTACCTAATTCTGGATGGATGTCTAACGGCAAATGATACGCGTATAAATTTATATCATTTCGTATCAAAGCTCGGATCCGGTGCCCTTTCATTCCACGGATGGACTCAGGCTCACTTTTCCAAAAATAACCATGATGCACTAATAAAGCGTCAGCATTTCGTTCAATTGCTTGTTCAATCAGCGCTTGCGAGGCCGTCACACCCGTTACAATCTTTTTGATTTCAGTGCGACCTTCAACTTGCAATCCATTAGGGCAATAGTCTTTAATCAATTGAGGATTAAGCTTTTGATTGAGCAGAGCTTCAAGTTTTAAATTATCCATCTTTCATTCCAAAATTGAGTTTTATCATTAGCGTGGTTATAACAATTTCAAGCTAGAATGTCGAAAAATAAGGACGAGAACAATTAATGACAATGGACCTCAACACACTGGCACACTGGGTGTCGACAACCCCTACTCTTTTCCAAGGAGAGGGTGTAGTCGCGGCGCGTACTCCTTTTTTACCCAATGTTCCGATATTGAAAGAAGAATACAGAGGGAACCCTAGGTTAGGCTTTCTCTACCAGCATTTATGTTCTTTATTGTTTACGCTAAACCCCACTTATTCCGCCGTTTCTGAAGAAATTCAACTGAACGAGGCAGGAAGTACACTAGGTTCGCTAGATTTTGTCATCAAAAATAAACGCAGTCAGCGTTATGAGCATTGGGAAGTCGCAGTGAAGTTTTACCTACTACATCAAGGGCTGTGGTATGGTCCCAATGCTCAAGATCGATTAGATCTCAAACTTGAACATATGCTGAACCACCAATTGACCCTTTCCCAATCAGCCCAATTTAGTGCGGCTTACCCACTTTGGCGTGACGTTAGCCGTCATTTACTGATGCAAGGGCGCTTATATGTAAACCCTTTTCACGATGAGCCTGTTCCTAGTGAATGCCTAGGTTATAAACTCAACCCGTCACAAATTGCTGGTTTTTGGTGTTATCAAAGCCAGTCACATCAAATAGATGAAGCGTTATTCTTACTGGAAAAGCCTCAATGGATTAGCGGGAAAGGTAAAAACTGCACACGTTACACAGCAAATGAAGAGCATGGTTTTGTGCATTGCCAAAGTGACAGCGGAAAGTTCTGGTTCATCGTTCCCGACAGTTGGCCTCAGCTTTAACCAAGATAGTAGACGACTAAATATAAAATAGGCGGCCTCTGGCCGCCTATTTTAATTGATAAGTTTGCTTACAAACCAGCGTCGGCAAAGACTTGATTAACAATCTGTTGCGCTTCCGCTTCGATTTGCTTGAGGTGCTCATCGCCCTTAAAACTTTCACAATAGATCTTATAAATATCTTCTGTGCCTGATGGACGAGCAGCAAACCAGCCATAATCAGTGGTCACTTTTAATCCACCGATGGCTGCGCCATTGCCGGGAGCATGCGTCAAGCGGGCTGTGATCTCATCTCCCGCTAATGTTTTCGCGGAGACCATCTCTGGTGATAATTTGCTCAGCACTGCTTTTTGTGGGCCATTTGCGACAGCTTGAATACGACTATATTTAGACTCTCCATGTTTCGCGGCCAGATCTTCATAATATTGCTGCGGATTTTTACCTGTGACAGCGGTGATTTCCGCCGCCAGTAAGCAAAGGATAATACCGTCTTTATCCGTTGACCAAGGCGTTCCGTCTTTACGCAGGAATGACGCACCTGCGCTCTCTTCACCACCAAAACCGAAGTGACCACTGTATAAGCCATCAACAAACCACTTAAAGCCGACAGGTACTTCACACAGCTCACGGCCAAGATCGGCGACCACACGGTCAATCAATGCACTTGATACTAACGTTTTACCAACAGCCACTTCTTTACGCCATTGTTTGCGGTGACGATACAGATAATCGATGCATACGGCTAAGAAATGGTTTGGGTTCATCAAACCTTTCGGAGTGACAATGCCGTGGCGGTCGTAGTCAGGGTCATTACCAAACGCGAGATCATACTGATCTTTTAACGCTAATAACCCCGCCATTGCATAAGGAGAAGAACAGTCCATACGCACTACACCATCTTTATCGAGTGACATAAATTGGAATGTCGGATCCACCGCTTCGCTCACCAGTGTTAAATCAAGCTGATACGCTTTGCCAATTTGACGCCAGTAGTCAATACCACTGCCACCGAGCGGATCAACACCCAGTTTTAGATTGGCTTTTTGGATGGCCTCCATATCAATCACATTCACTAAGTCATCAATATAAGGTTTCACAAGATCAACTTGTTTAAACAGCGGCGATTGCTTTGCCGACATAATAGGCAGACGCTTCACGCCTTGCATACCTTCTGCAATGATCTCATTGGCACGGTTTTCTATCGCTTGGGTGATTTCCCCTTCAGCAGGGCCGCCATGGGTAGGATTGTATTTAATACCACCATCTTGTGGTGGATTATGAGAAGGTGTGATCACAATACCATCAGCTTTTTGCGCGTGCTTCAAGTTATGAGTCAAGATTGCGTGTGAAATACCCGGCGTTGGCGTATAGCCATTATCCTGTTGAACGATCACTTCAATTTCATTAGCGATCAGTACTTCAAGTACACTAGAAAAAGCAGGCTCAGAGAGTGCGTGCGTGTCTTTTCCGACAAAAATCGGCCCAGTGGTTCCTTGCTGAGCGCGCACTTCTGCTACCGCTTGAGCAATAGCAAGAATGTGGTTTTCGTTAAATGTCGATTTATCCGCGCAACCACGATGCCCCGAAGTACCAAATTGTACTTTATGGTCTGGGTTAGCCGCATCAGGTTGAAGTAAAAAGTAGTTTGCAACGAGCGCAGGGATATTATGTAAGTCTTCCTGCCGTGCTTTTTGTCCGGCGCGTGGGTGCATAGCCATTTTTGACATCCTTTCTTAAAATAACAACGAAATAAAAAGCCTCATGATACGGACTTAGTGGTCCGCAGTATGAGGCTTGAATCAGATTTTTATCTATGAATGGGCACAAATCAGATTGAGTGCGTCACTTTCTCAATAATGTCACTCGGGAAATTCATCAATACCATCAGCTGCTCGATCATCTGTTGTTTGCGGCTAGTATTGTTATTGGTAATGACCCAGAATGGTGTGTTTGGAATCGCTCTTGGCTTGGTTGTCTGCCCACTAGCAAGCAAGGTTTGCTCGTTATCAGCAAAATACACACGCTTACGTCCTTTCACTAAGGTCGCTTCAGCAAAACTTACTGGATCGATACGGTATAAGGTTGAAAGCACCAACATAAAACGATCAATTGCTTTTTTCAAAGCCGCAAATTCATCAGAAATGAGCAAAGAACGCATCTCTTTTACGCTATCAATCTGTATCTCTTGTACGGCATCTTTACTCACAACAATGCCCTTGGGCTCGGTACTTACTTGCGTCACGACCGCTGCTGCAGACACTTTACCGTCAACATTGAGCAAACGGCGTAAAATATCCGACGCGCTTTCTCCAATATGTTGGGTTTGGCTGGCAATATAACGGTATAGATCCTCATCAACCTCAATTGTTTTCATTCGCTTTTCACAATCTCAATGTTTAAACTCTGAGGGATTATAGCGAGATCTTCACTGATACTCTACGTTAAACCAATCACTAATAAGATAAAATGTCAGCACTTCTTAATTACAAACTCGAAGGTGAAGGTCACACCGTTGTTTTGATCCATGGTTTATTCGGCAATTTAGACAACCTAGGTTTACTTGCAAGAGACCTAAAAGCCGATCACCAAGTATTGAGTATTGACTTGCGTAATCACGGTCAATCATTTCACAGTGAGGAACATGATTACGCGAGCATGGCATTCGATGTTGCTAGTTTACTCGAAGAGTTAGCTTGTGATTCAGTCACTCTGATTGGTCATTCAATGGGCGGTAAAGTTGCCATGAAGCTGGCTGACATCGCCTCATCCAAAGTCGCCAAACTGGTGGTTTTAGATATGGCACCCGTCAGCTATCAGCATCGGAAACATGATAACGTACTGGCGGGGCTCAACGCGGTTATTGCGCAGCAGCCTACCTCGCGAGCAGAGGTCATGGCCATTTTAGCGCAACATATTGAGCTAGAAGGCGTACGACAATTTCTCAGTAAATCGTTATTTAAACGAGAAGATGGTGTAATGAGCTGGCGTTTTAATGTTCCCGCCATTGAAAAAAATTACTGGAATATTTTAGGCTGGGAACCAATCCCTTGCAGCTCTGTTCCAACCTTATTGGTTAAAGGCAGCAACTCTGACTATCTACTAGCGGAACACCAAGAAATGATCCAGCAGCAGTTTAGCCAAGCGAAAGCGCACGTCATCGCCAACACAGGGCACTGGCTACACGCAGAAAAGCCCGTTGAAGTTTTACGAGCGATCAGGAAGTTCATTGGCAGCTAGCCGCTTTACTGTGAAACAACAAGTGTGAAATAGGTACCAATGCGCGCATTAACTTTGACGAATAACAGTGTTATAGTGCGCTCAAGCAAATTGGCATAAAGGATACCCATGCTGTACGACTACATGAACATGCTTGAGTCGATTGGACTCGATCTTCTTTTTGCGTCTATATTTTTCCTTATCGGTATGGCAATAAAAGATGTCCTTAAGCAAGGTAATGTACCGCCATTTGGGCGCCGTATTGTATGGCTAGTTCTGTTTTTAGGTTGTGCTGGCTTTATCCTTAAAGGACTTATCCAACTCAGTTGGGAAGGCACCGGACTGGGGTAAAGAACACGCTCATCCGCCAGAAAATGACAAATTAAAGGTAATGATTCTATGGCAAGTGTAGGCCTCTTCTTTGGTAGCGATACCGGTAATACTGAAGCCGTTGCGAAAATGATTCAAAAGCAACTGGGTAAGCAGCTCGTTCACGTTCAAGATATTGCGAAAAGCAGCAAAGAAGACATTGATAATTTTGACTTATTGTTACTGGGTATCCCTACTTGGTACTACGGTGAAGCGCAGTGTGATTGGGATGATTTTTTCCCAGAGTTAGAAGCGATCGACTTCTCGACGAAATTAGTTGCTATTTTCGGTTGCGGCGATCAAGAAGACTACGCTGAATACTTCTGTGACGCGATGGGTACAGTGCGTGACATTATCGAAAGCAAAGGTGCAACGATTATTGGCCACTGGCCAACTGAAGGTTATGAATTCGAAGCCTCTAAAGCCTTGGTTGCAGGTGACAATAGCCACTTTATTGGTTTATGCATCGATGAAGATCGTCAACCAGAGTTGACTGAACAGCGCGTCAGCACATGGGTTAAGCAGATTTATGAAGAGATGTGTTTAGCTGAACTTGAAGGCTAATCTCTTAAACATAAAAAATCCCCTTGCGAGGGGATTTTTTATTGACCCGTATACAACAGCACTCTTTTCTTTACCAAAGTAGACGGCCGATAAATGGAGCAAGCAACACAGTGACCATGCCCGCAATCATCATCACCACACTCGACACTACCCCTTCAGCATTGCCAATTTGATACGCTTTTGCCGTTCCTGCACCGTGCGCGGAAGCGCCAAGACTGGCTCCTTTACCAAGCCCAGAGCGAATGGATAATAACGCTAACACCACTTCACCTACCGCCATGCCTATCACCCCAGTAAGTACCACAAACAGAGCAGTCAGATCACTTTGCCCACCAATTGACTTCGTCGCCTCAACAGCAAAAGGCGTGGTAATCGAGCGCATCGCTAAACTGCGCTGAAGCATATCGGGTAATTCAAACCAACGAGCCAACAAAACCGTGCTCCCCACAGCCACCACAACCGATACGATCACTCCCACGGATAGAGAGAGCCAGTGGCGCTTGATCAACAATCGGTTGTCATAGACAGGAATAGCAAAAGCCACTGTCGCCGGACCAAGTAGCCACAATAACCAATGAGATTCTGCCATATAGGTTTGGTAAGGGATGTGAAAGATCATCACAACAGCCACTAACAATATAGGGGCCAATAGCAGCGGCATTAAGAAAATAGAACGTTTACGTTGATAAAGGCACTTGCTGCCATAGTAAAAGGCCAAGGTTAACAGCAAGCAAAATACACCAAGCAGCGTTGAGGTAAGTAGTGAGCTCATGATGAACGCTCCACTTTAGTTAGGCGTATTGCCCGGTTGCTTTTTCTACGCGCTAGTATCAGCTCTAAACGATACATTTTATCAACGGTCCAAGCAGTAATAGCAATGACCATGATGGTACTGATGACAAGTACCGCCATAATTCGTAACCCTTGCTGTTGCATTAACTCTTGATAGTTAACGACCGCAATGACCGCTGGTACAAAGAACAACAGCATTTCCGCCAATAACCAAGTTGCTCCCTTGCGCAGCCAATCAACTTTTACAACTCGCATAATCACTAAAGTTAACAGCAATAGCATGCCAGTTAAATTTGCTGGTAAAGGAATATGAAAAGTGCTGACTAGAAAATCCGCCAAAAACCAGATCATTGATAGCGCAGCAACTTGTACCGCTGTTTGCAGATTGTTTTTTACTCTTTGGCTGTTTCTTATTCTTTGCATGATGAGACTAATGCCGTTTTGTGAAATTAGTCACATTATATTAAGCCATAAAACCATCGTAAAATGACTTTTTATTATCATTTTCATGCCAAAATGGAATGATAAAAAGGAGATATTATGGATATTAAAGCACTGCGCTATTTTGTTGAGTTGGTCAATCAACAAAGCTTTACCCGCGCATCCGAGCAACTGTTCGTCACCCAACCCACCATCAGTAAGATGATCCGCAGTCTAGAGCAGGAAATTGAACAGCCACTATTACATCGTGAAGGTCGACGTTTCTGGCTTACCGATGCAGGAGAGGTTGTCTATCAAAGAGCGCTAGAGATCTTAGCGCAGATGTCTCAGTTAGAAGCCGAATTGGTCGATCTCAATCAGGTAAAGCGGGGACAACTGCATCTCGGTATTCCACCAATGGTTGGACACCTTTACGCAGGTCTGATCCGCCAATACCGTCAAACCTACCCTCATGTAGAGCTCACCATCGTTGAGTATGGCGGACGTAAAATAGAGCAAGCTATTCTCAATGGCGAAATTGACGTAGCCGTCACCATGCTTTCGCCTCATCCGATTGACAATCTGCGGTCACTCTCCTTAGACAGTTACCCCATTTGCGCCGTACTCCCCGATTCATCTCCTTGGAAGCAGCAAGAAGCCATCGGTTGGGAGCAACTACAAAATGAGCCATTTTACCTCTATACCCATGATTTTACGCTGAGTGACTACATCCACTCATTCTGCCTACAACACGGATTTACACCACAAGTTGCAGCGCGCAGTAGCCAGTGGGATTTTTTAGTCGCGTTGGTCAAAAGTGGCGTAGGTGTTGCCTTTCTACCCGAACCACTTTGTCGACGAATTCAAGGAGAAGGCGTCTTAGTCAAACCGATGACACCCAGTATTGATTGGCACTTAGGATTAATATGGCACGCGGAACGGTACGTTTCTCGCACCGCCGAAGCTTGGATTGAGCTGTGCCAAATGCAGAACGAACAGCCTTAGCGGTCACAAAAAGTAACCATTTTGTCTGCATCACTCTCTTCTCTGTATTTAGGTTTTTTGCGCACGTACAATTTACGTTGCACTTCAGAGACCACTTCGCCTTTGGCATCCTTAACATGGATAACAAATTCCGGAAAGCATTTATCCCCATTGGCCGTGCTCACTAAGATTGAATCCAGTTGGTCTTGCGTTATCAGAAACTCCGCATACAAATCAGAATGGCCCGGTTTGATAAAGTTGATGCTGGCCTCTTTGTCCCATACGTAATATTGCTCACCCAAAATCCCCATTAACATCAAAGAGTAAACAGGGTCCGTGAGAGAGAAAATGCTGCCACCATACTGAGTGCGATTGGCATTTTTGTTCCACCACCGCAGCTTTAGGCGCATTTTCACCTGACGGAAGTCGTTACTAATTTCATCAATGTGGATACCAGCGCCCCAAAAAGGAGGCCAGCTATTTAACGCCCACTTAACAATATTTGGCTTATAAAATCTTGCTAAAGAGTGATTCATTCCGTGCTCACCTTTTAAACCTATCGACTCAATCACTAATAAATGTTACGCAATTGTAACTGGTAAGAGCTGTTATATCAGTGATATTGCGCGGCTTTGTGACAAATATAAAGTAACCCTTTGAACTTCGTGGTTTATTGTTAGCAGTGACTCCCCTATAATGATCGCAATTATGAATTCTGTTAACTGCTGCAGATCATCAACAGGAAAGTGTATGTCAGATAATAACCAAGCGCTCAAGGATGCAGGTCTTAAAGTTACCCTTCCTAGGCTAAAAATTTTAGAAGTGCTACAGCAGCCTGAATGCCAACATATCAGCGCTGAAGAACTGTATAAGAAATTGATTGATCTTGGTGAAGAAATCGGTCTTGCGACTGTTTATCGAGTATTAAACCAATTTGATGATGCGGGTATTGTCACTCGTCACCATTTTGAAGGTGGAAAATCCGTTTTTGAACTTTCAACACAACACCACCACGACCACTTAGTGTGCTTAGATTGTGGTGAAGTGATTGAGTTTTCAGATGAGGTGATCGAACAACGCCAAAGAGAGATTGCTGAGCAATATAATGTACAGCTCACCAATCACAGCCTTTATCTATATGGTAAATGTGCCGACGGCAGTTGCAAGCAGAACCCTAACGCGCACAAGTCAAAAAGATAGCCATCATTCTCAGCCTTGAGCTGGACGATAATAAAAAAGCCGGGTGAATCAATCACTCGGCTTTTTTGTGTAAAGAGAAAGGAGTGGTAAGCCACTCCTTTTTACTAGGTATTAATTAGAAATAATCTCGAATCAACACTTCCGCAATTTGTACCGTATTTGTTGCAGCGCCTTTTCTCACGTTATCTGCCACTACCCACATGTTAATGCCACTGTGGTGACTGATATCGTTGCGAATACGCCCTACAAGAACCGTATCCTTCCCTCCCGCATCGCGAACTTGCGTGGGGAAATCATTCCCGCTGAATACTTCAATACCTTCAGTTTTCTCTAATAACTCAATAACTTGCTCAGCATCAATCGGTAAGCGTGTTTCAATATGCAGTGACTCAGCATGGCCGTAAAAAACTGGCACGCGTACACAAGTTGGGTTGACCATAATGGTTGAGTCATTGAATATTTTTTGCGTTTCCCACACCATTTTCATCTCTTCCTTGGTGTAGCCATTATCCATAAACTGGTCGATTTGTGGGATGCAGTTAAACGCAATTTGCTGGCTAAACACATCAGGATCGGCCGAAACACCGTTTAACAGCCTTGCGGTTTGTCCCGCCAACTCATCAATGCCTGACTTCCCAGCTCCTGAAACGGACTGATAAGTTGATACGTTAATTCGCTCGATACCCACAGCGTCGTGAATCGGCTTTAACGCCACCAACATTTGGATGGTTGAGCAGTTTGGGTTCGCAATAATATTGCGGTTACGGAAATCCGCAATCGCTTCAGGGTTCACTTCAGGCACAACAAGTGGGATATCGTACTCATAGCGGAAATGTGAGGTGTTATCGATGACTACCACGCCTTCTTCTGTGGCAATAGGTGCCCATTTTGCGGACAATTCACCACCAGCGGAAAACAGTGCAATCTGAACTTGTGACCAATCGAAATCTTCAACATTTTGTACTTGTATGGTCTTACCATTGAAGCGGTAGAATTTACCTTCACTACGCTCACTGGCAAGTAGGTAAAGTTCACCAACGGGGAATTTGCGATCTTTGAGCACTTCAAGCATGGTTTCACCAACCGCGCCGGTTGCTCCTAAAATAGCGATATTAAATTCTTGGCTCATTTGTTACCTCTGTTTTAAAACCTAATTTAGCTAAGGGAGTGAGATCACACGACTCACTACCGACGACAGTCATCGCGCTATATTCTCTTCTATCCCAATAAAGTTTACGCATTTGATCAAAAGCACCTGGTTTGCCAATTTCACGGCGAAACAAGGCGTCATCTTTGCGTACGTCATAAATCAATTGGGTTAAACTGCGTAATGTTTCTTCATCCCAACCGCGTGATAAATACACTTTGGCAATGGGGGTCTCGGGTAATAAACTACTGGCATTCGCGCAATGGTCATCACCAAGATACTCACAAAAACTATTGAAAATCATGGTCGTGCCTCGGGCTTTACCTTCTAACCCATAGCCAGCCACATGCGGCGTCGCAAACGCGAGCAAAGGCAGCAGTTCCATATCCACTTCAGGTTCAAATTCAAACACGTCTAAAGCGGCAATAAAACCATCATTCTTCTGTAGGCGTTGTTTCAGCGCTTGGTTATCCACCACAGGGCCACGAGCCGCGTTGATCAAGATCTGATCACTGCGCAACTGGGCAAGTCGAACTTCATCAATCAAGTGATGAGTTGGCCATTCACCACTTTTAGTAATGGGTGTATGCAGCGTAATGACATCCGCTTTATCAAGTAAAACATCAAGATGAGTAAACTCGCGGCAATCACCCTGTGCTTGTTTTGGGGGATCGTTGAGCAGTACATTGATGCCAATCCCCGCTAAACACTCGGCTAAATAGCTGCCGACTTGACCAGCACCAATAATGCCAACGGTTTTCTCTAAGGCAGAAAAACCATGCTGCTGTGCTAACACCATCAATACACTGAAAACATACTCAGCCACTCCCACCTTATTACACCCCGGTGCGGCAGTAAAAAAGATGCCTCTTTCAGCCAAAAGCGCTTGATCAACGTGGTCCATACCTGCCGTCGCCGTACCAACAAACTTTAATTTATTGGCTTTCGCTAATAGTGCTTGATTTACTTTCGTAACAGAACGAATCATCAAGGCGTCAACGTCGATAAGATCATCAGCCGTTAAGCTTCTACCGGGTTTCAACACCACCTCACCAAGCTGGCTAAATAACGATTCAGCATAAGGCATGTTTTCATCAATAAGGATTTTCATAGCGGAGTTCACAATTTTCGAAATTGAAGGAATTGTGCAGAAAAGCGCACAGACTGTCGAGAAGAAATCCCGCTTTCCATAAAAATGCCCGGCTCCTCACGGAAACCGGGCAAAAACCCAGAACAAAAGGATCCCGTCCCGCTCTCCATGGGACAGAGTCTGCGTCTGTTCGATCAGCTAAGCTGACCCGCTCTGGAAACCTTTTTATAAGAGGTGTGTAGGCTTATTAGCCTTGATACTTTTTGATCACTAGCGTCGCGTTGGTACCGCCAAAACCAAAGCTGTTAGACATCACAGTGGTTAGCTCTTGCTCGCGCATTTCGGTCACAATATCAAGGCCATCAGCCGCTGGATCTAAATTGTCAATGTTGATGCTTGGCGCGATAAAGCCGTGGTGAAGCATCAAGGTAGAGTAGATGGCTTCATGCACACCTGCCGCACCCAATGCGTGGCCAGTCATTGCTTTTGTTGCCGAGATAGCTGGGCTGTTGCCAGCGAACACTTCTTGAATGGCACCCAACTCTTTTACATCACCGACAGGTGTGGAAGTACCATGTGTATTGACATAATCCACACTATCTACCGCTTGCATTGCCATCTTCATACAACGCACAGCACCTTCACCTGATGGAGCCACCATGTCGTAGCCATCGGATGTCGCACCGTAACCGACGATTTCACCGTAAATTTTTGCGCAGCGAGCCAGTGCATGCTCAAGCTCTTCAACCACAACCATGCCGCCGCCGCCTGAAATCACGAAACCATCGCGGTCAGCATCGTAAGTACGTGACGCTTTTTCTGGTGTTTCGTTGTACTTAGTTGACAACGCACCCATTGCATCAAACATCATAGTTAAAGACCAATCGAGCTCTTCACCACCACCTGCAAACACAACATCTTGCTTACCCAATTGGATAAGTTCCATTGCGTGACCAATACAGTGAGCCGACGTCGCACAAGCGGAGCTCATGGTGTAGTTGACGCCACGGATTTTAAATGGCGTAGCAAGACAGGCTGAAACAGTCGAAGACATAGTACGTGGAACCATGTAAGGACCAACGCGCTTCACGCCTTTTGTGCGCAATGTGTCGACAGCAATAACTTGGTTATACGACGACGCACCGCCAGAACCAGCCACAATACCAGTGCGGTCATTAGAGACCTGCTCTGGTGCTAAACCTGAATCGGCAATCGCTTGTTCCATTGATAGGTATGCAAACGCGGCCGCATCACCCATAAAACGCATCTGTTTGCGATCAATATGGTCAGCAGGGTTCATTTTCAGGCTACCCCACACTTGAGAGCGTAAACCGTTCTCTTTGAACTGCTCAGAAGCGGTAATACCTGATTTGCCTGCTTTTAGAGACGCTAAAACTTCTTCGACGTTGTTACCGATACTTGAAACAATACCCATACCGGTGATTACGACTCGTTTCATGTGACATTCCTATAATTCAAAATTCGCTTAGATAATAACTAAGAAGAATAACAAAAGTGGTCAGCTTTCCCAGAAATTCGTACAATCTCGAGCTATATATCGCCCGATTTCACAGAATTACACCATTATGACCAGCATAACCAACGCAACACTGGGTTGGAATGAAGCGGGCACACCCGTTTCCGACCAATTCGATGACGTTTACTTTTCCAACGTTAACGGCCTAGAAGAGACGCGTTACGTGTTTCTTTCCCAAAATCATATACCACAAAGATGGCACCAATATGACCAAAAACGATTCGTCATTGCCGAAACGGGGTTTGGCACTGGGTTAAATTTTCTCGCTGTATGGCAAGAATTTGATGCGTTTAGGCAACAAAACCCAAATGCGCCATTGCAAGCGCTGCATTTTATCAGTTTTGAAAAATATCCGCTCAATAAACACGACTTGATAACAGCGCACCAAGCGTGGCCTGAATTAGCGACTTATGCGAAAAAGCTTCAACAACACTACCCGATTGCAGTACCAGAATGTCATCGCATTGTTCTTGATGATGGCGCCATTACCCTTGATCTTTGGTTCGGTGATATCAAAGAGTGTATGCCGCAAGTTCCCACAACCGAGCAAGGCGTGGTAGACGCATGGTTTTTGGATGGTTTTGCTCCCAGTAAAAACCCTGAAATGTGGAATCAAACGCTGTTTGAGAATATGGCCAAACTGGCGAAACACAAAGCCACGTGCGCCACTTTTACCGCCGCAGGTTTTGTACGACGCGGATTGATAGAAGCAGGCTTTTCGATGAAAAAAGTGAAAGGCTTTGGCACCAAAAGAGAGATGATTGCTGGTCAACTGGAACACAAAACGCCGTACAGCAATATAAAACCTTGGTTTGCGATTGCGCCGACAACCAATATTACCGACGTGGCGATCATCGGCGGCGGCATTGCTAGTGCCACATTAGCTAAAATGCTCAATCGCCGCGGTATCAATGTCAGCCTGTATTGCGCCGATCCTCAGGCCGCTCAAGGTGCTTCAGGTAACCGACAAGGTGCGGTTTACCCACTGCTGAATAAAAACCACAGTGGTGTATCGCGTGTTTTTGCGCCCGCTTTTCTGTTTGCTCGGCAATTTGTTGAACAAATGGCGCAAACCGTCCCTTTTGATCATGATTGGTGTGGTGTGACCCAATTGATGTGGGATGAAAAATCGACCCAAAAACAGATGGCGATGCTTGAAGGGAAATTTAACCCTCAGCTAATGCACTACTGCGATCAACAAGCAACGTTACAAAACGTCGGCTTACCGACTGACATGGACAGCTTACATTACCCACTAGGAGGATGGCTTTGCCCTGCTCAACTGACACAAGGCCTGTTTGACCAATTAAGCCAAAGTGAGCGATTCAACGTCTATTTCAATCACAAGGTGGAGTCTTTGCGCTGGGATGAAATACAGCGGCAATGGACATTATGTGTTAATGGTAACGAAAAGCACCATCAGTGTGTGGTCATTGCAAACGGTCATCAATTTGACCATTTCGAGCAAACACAAGCGTTGCCACTTGGCAAAGTGAAAGGACAAGTGAGCCATATTCCAACCACAGAAACATTGCAAAAGCTGAGCAGCGTGTTGTGTTATGACGGCTATATGACGCCGCACAACCCCAACACTCAACAGCACTGCATTGGCGCAAGTTATGACCGAAGTCAAATCAACCAAGCATTCGATGCGGCGGCGCAGCAAGAGAATGGACAACGCTTAACCCGTTGTATTAACGACCAAAACTGGACACAGCAAGTCGATACATCTAGCAATCAATCTCGCCAAGGCGTTCGCTGTGTCAGCCGCGATCATTTGCCGTTTGTCGGGAATGTGGGCAACTTTGAACAGATCAAGCTCGACTACCAGCCGTTAACGTCCCAAGATCCGCAACAGACTCCATCTGTGGCTCACTATCCTCATTTGTACTGCATGCTCGGGCTAGGATCGCGAGGGCTAAGTTCTGCGCCATTAATGGCTGAGTTGCTGGCTTCACAAATGAGTGGCGATCCGCTACCACTTGCTGTTGATGTACTCGAAACGCTTCATCCAAGTCGAATGTGGGTGAGAAAACTCAAAAAAGGCAAAGCCATCACCGAACGTACTCCTCGATAAAACCCATCATAGAAAAAAGCCTTGCTTATCCAGCAAGGCTTTTTTAATGCTCACTTTTTCACGCGAAAAGGCGTGAAACTTAACGTGAGACGAATTTAAAACGAGACAAGAAAACTATACGAGCTTCGCAACCGCGTCTTTCAATTGTGCAGCCACTTCTGGGTTAGTCACTTGACCCGTGGCCAAGTCAAAATTGTCATAAAAACTCGGTACCGAGACAGACGCTTTTACATTACCACCAAAATAAGGAGCAGAATTATTTGCCGCCGCCAAAACCGATTGCGCGCCACCAGGACCAGGAGAGCTGGCTAGGTAAACAGCAGGTTTACCTTTGAATAGTTCACGGTCAATGCGTGTTGCCCAGTCAAATAAATTTTTGTACGCCGCTGGGTAGTGACCATTATGCTCAGCAAAAGAGATAACAAACGCATCCGCTTGAGCAAGATCACGCAGAAAAGCTTGAGCGCCTTCGGCTTGACCAAGCTCTTTTTCAAGATCTTCGCTAAACATAGGAACGGTATAGTTGTTAATATCAAGCACCACCACGTCTGCACCTTCGATGAGGTGAGCGGTGTAAGTGGCCAATGCTTTATTGATTGAAGTTGAGCTGTTTGATGCTCCAAATGCGATGACTTTCATGGTGTTGCCCTTGTGTGTTCGAATATGGCTTAAGCATAGCGATCGCACAAATTAACAACAACCATAAAAATTTTACGGACTCATTCAAAGAATTCGAATGAGTTAAGTGTGCTCATCTTAAGCTTGGTTGTGAAGCTCGGTCCATAAATCGAACACAATCACGCGGTCGGCAGGCGTAAGCTCTGTGCGCGCTTGCTCTAGGCTTTGCTCAATTCGTGCTTTAAACAGAGATAGATCGTCAATTCCTTCATCTTCACACGCGGCTGCAGACAAAGAAATATGACCTCGCAAATAACCACCCGCAAACAATTCATCGTCCGATGCCGTCGCAATACGTGCATCAATCATTTCCAGCAGTTTTTCTTCAAATCCAATAATCATACAACTCTCATTTTCTCTTATTATTTAGCTAGTTACCTGATAATAAAGTGCTCTAGCCTTAATTCTGTCGTACCATAAAAAGCACGTAATGCATCTGACAGCATCTTCACTCGGGGTGGAAGTCCAACCTGTAAGATAGCGACTACCTCACGATGTACCTGAGTCATAAAGGCGATACGGTCTGGTTCAAAAGCGCCGTGTAGGTTGTCACAACTCACAGTAAAAGGAAAGCCAGCACTGACCGATAAAATCCACTCATACGCTTGAGGGCGAACCTCTACTTTTTCAAATTCGGCTTGAACTTGCGCGGTTCGCCCGTCTGGTTGATACCAATAGCCAAAATCTTCCATCAATCGTCGTTCAGGGCCGGCGACACACCAATGCGCGATTTCGTGCAGTGCCGAGGCAAAGAAGCCTCGTGCGAAAATGATGCGGTGATGATTGATTTGCGCATCAGCAGGCAAGTAAATCGGCTCATCACCACCGAGCTCTAAACGCGTATTGAATGGCTCAAAAAAAGTGTCATTGAACAGGGAGATCAAGTCTTGGTATTGATGTGTCATCGCTCAGTCATGCAGGCAAAAATTTCTCAACGCATTCTCTTATTTTTCTGTAGTCAGGTAAAGCCATTCAATCGCCCCACTTCATTAGTTTTATTAATCGGTCAAACGGTTTCTTGGCATAAAATCTCATTCGCCATCGCCTGACTTTACTACTACACTTGCGCCTCCATTTTTAAGTTCAACCGCTTTCTCGGTTCTTATATACCTAAGGAAGTGCTGTCGGAGTACCGCATTATGTTGCTCAGTGTTTTATATATTATTGGTATTACTGCCGAAGCGATGACTGGCGCATTGAGTGCAGGCCGTCGAAAAATGGATTGGTTCGGTGTGATGTTAGTAGCGAGTGCCACTGCGATTGGAGGCGGTACGGTGAGGGATATTTTACTCGGCCATTATCCGCTAGGTTGGGTGAAGAATCCGGAGTTTTTAGCCATTACCTGTATCGCAGGCGTTCTCACCACAGGCTTAGCTAAATGGGTAATCAAACTCAAAGGGTTGTTCATTCGTTTAGATGCATTGGGGCTAATTGTGTTCAGTATCATAGGCACAAAAGTCGCAATGGGCATGGGTTTGCATCCCGGCATTTGTATGGTTTCTGCGTTGGTCACTGGGGTGTTTGGTGGGTTATTACGCGATTTAATCTGCAGACAAACGCCACTGGTACTGCATGAAGAACTCTACGCTTCGGTTTCATTAGTCGCTTCAGGGCTTTATTTAACCTTACTCGCATTCGGCATCAATGATGTCACCAGCACGATAGTAACGCTTATTGTGGGTTATTTATTGCGTATGGCGGCAGTGCGTTTTAAATGGCGTTTGCCTTCTTTCCAGCTTGATGCTGAAAATCAGATTCATTAGCCACAATCCGATGTTAGATATTTAGTTAGTTAGCTGACTTGTTTCGATAAAAAATTCATTCAGCCGCGGAAATTGGCCAAACAGAAAATTGCTTAAAACAAAAGCGCCCTAACAAGAAGGGCGCTTTTCATTTTAATTCGGTTATGCTGGATTAGATTTTAGGCGTTTCTGTTTGAACCGCAAAATTCTGCCCGCGATGACGAAGTAAGTGGTCCATCAACACAATCGCCAGCATTGCTTCGGCAATGGGCACGGCGCGAATACCAACGCAAGGATCATGGCGACCTTTCGTGATAAGTTGTGTGGGTTCACCCGTGCGAGTAATGGTATCGCCAGGTACTGTAATACTTGACGTGGGTTTAAGTGCAATACTGGCAACAATATCTTGTCCAGTCGAAATACCGCCTAAAATACCGCCAGCATGATTTGAGCGAAAGCCGTTCGGTGTTAGAGGATCTCGATGCTGGCTGCCTTTTTGCTGCACGACATCAAAACCGTCACCAATCTCTACCCCTTTCACCGCATTAATGCTCATCAAAGCATGCGCAATATCCGCATCTAGACGATCAAATACCGGCTCACCTAAACCAACAGGCAGGTTGGTCGCGACAACTTGAATTTTTGCACCGATCGAATCACCTTCTTTTTTCAAATCACGGATCAGTTGGTCGAATGCCGCCACTTTGTCTGCATCTGGACAGAAAAAGGCGTTATTCTCAATTTCATTCCAATCCACTTTATCGATACAAACATCACCCATTTGTGACAAGTAAGCGCGAATTTCAACCCCAAATTCTTGTTTGAGATATTTCTTCGCAATGGCTCCCGCTGCCACTCGCATCGCTGTCTCTCGTGCTGATGAACGGCCACCACCACGATAGTCGCGAATGCCATATTTTTGGTGGTAGGTATAATCGGCATGACCGGGGCGAAACTTGTCTTTAATGTCTGAATAATCGGTTGAACGTTGGTCGGTATTTTCAATTAATAGACCGATCGATGTACCTGTGGTTTTCCCCTCAAATACACCAGAAAGAATTTTGACTTCATCCGCTTCACGGCGCTGCGTTGTATAGCGAGATGTGCCAGGACGGCGACGATCTAGGTCTATCTGTAAGTCAGCTTCTGTAATTTCTAAGCCCGGAGGGCATCCGTCGACGATACATCCTAGTGCGATACCGTGACTTTCTCCGAATGTCATCACCCGAAAATGTTGTCCGATACTGTTTCCTGCCATTACTTCCTCAATATTGATGACACAGAGCGACATGCTCCCTATCACCGCTTCATTCTATTGTTCGTGGATTCATAGTGGCTTTATTACGAAATGATGTAAAGCCCCAAAATAAAGCAATGTGTATTTTTCTAATGGATAAAAAAACGCCAGCACTGTGGCTGGCGTTTTTCTTATGCGTACGGCATTAGTCGATATAAAGCGCAAAGTCGCTAGCGCAATCAACCAACTGCTGGCGAGTCAGCATGAATACGCCATGCCCACCATTTTCAAACTCAAGCCAAGTAAACGGAATGTGGTCGTATTGGTTCATCATATGCACCATCGAATTGCCCACTTCACAGATCAAAATACCGTTATCAGTGAGGTACCCCGCCGCATTGGCCAAAATACGACGCACCAATTTCAAACCATCGGTACCGGCGGCTAAGCCGAGTTCTGGTTCGTGTTTGAACTCTTTGGGCAAACTATTCATATCTTCTTGATCCACATACGGTGGATTCGACACGATTAGGTCATATTTCTCTTTTGGCAAATCACGGAATAGATCGGAACGGATCGGGAAAACTTGTTGCTCCATACCATGATCTTGAATATTTTGCTCCGCCACTTGCAGTGCGTCGGTTGAGATATCAATCGCATCCACTTCAGCATCAGGGAACGCGTGGGCGCACGCAATGGCGATGCAACCGCTGCCAGTACACAAATCCATAATGCGTACAGGCTCGTCGATCAACCAAGGTTGGAACTGCGCTTCAATCAATTCGCCAATCGGTGAACGTGGCACCAGTACTCGCTCATCCACATAAAATTCAAGGCCACAGAACCAGGCTTTATTGGTTAAATAGGCGATAGGAGTACGTTCATTAATGCGCTTAATCACCCGTTCAACAATACGCAGACGTTCGCTGCCTGTTAAACGAGAATTCAGTACATGCGGAGGAACATCAATCGGAAGATAGAGTGTCGGTAGGATTAGCTGAACGGCTTCATCCCACGCATTATCGGTCCCATGACCATAAAATAAGTTGGCGGCATTAAAACGGCTGACCGTCCAACGAATCATATCTTGAAGCGTGTGAAGTTCAGAAACCGCCTCTTCTACAAAAATCTTATCCAAAATTGCCTCCGAAAAGCGCTACAATACTGCCAATATCGATCTGTTAGAAAATGACCAAACCCAATGAGCCAAAAAGAGACCGAACACGATGACGCTTTCGACTTGTTTCGGGATGCAGTAAAGGGCGTTAAAAAGTTGCGACAGGATACCATAATCCAGCCGCCAAACAGAAACCCCAAACAAAAAGAAATCCGCCGTATTGCGCGGGAAGCCAGCGATACCGAATTTTATTTTTCCGATGAGTTTATACCAAAACTCAGCGATGAAGGCCCGACGCGCTATGCTCGTGATGATGTGTCGAAATATGAAGTTAAACGGTTAAGACGTGGCGTCTATGTGCCAGATGTATTTTTGGATATGCACGGCATGACGCAGCAAGAAGCGAAACGAGAACTAGGGGCGATGGTTGCTTATTGTGTGAAGGAAAATATTCACTGCGCTTGTGTCCAACATGGGATTGGTAAACACATTCTCAAACAAAAAGTTCCTCTCTGGCTCGCTCAACATCCTGATGTGATGGCGTTTCATCAAGCCCCTCTTGAATTTGGCGGGCATGGCGCGGTGTTGGTGCTGCTTTCTATTCCTGATAAGTGATTTAAACTGACGCTAACTTCAGCATTAACGCTTTTGCTCCAGCATAACGATGAGGATTAATGTCGTAAATCCGGTGGAATCGGCATGTTATTTTCATCGAGTTTGGGTCTTTGGCCACCGCGTTTACGATACTGCTTAAGCTGAAAGACATAAGCCAGTACCTGCGCAACCGCCACGAAAAGCCCGTCGGGGATCTCCTGTTCAAGATCGGTTGTGTGATAAAGCGCTCGAGCCAAAGGCGGTGCGGGGATGATGTGTATATCATGCGCACGTGCTACTTCACGAATTTTCATCGCCATGTGATCGACGCCTTTAGCCACCACAATCGGTGCTTTATCCGTATTTTGTTTATAGCGCAGCGCAACTGAGAAGTGTTCTGGGTTGGTGATGATTACATCCGCTTGTGGCACTTCCGCCATCATCCGCCGCTGAGCCGCTTCACGCTGCAACATCCGAATTCGACCTTTAACCTCAGGTTTTCCTTCCGTATCTTTGTATTCGTCTTTTACTTCTTGCTTGGTCATTTTTAATTGGTCAGCGTGCTGCCAGATTTGGAATGGGATATCGATGGCGACCACGACCAATAAAGAACAACTGATCAGCAACACAAAGTTGAGCAAAATATCGAGCGCATGGAAAATATTTTGTGGATAGACATCCATGCTCAGTTGAAATAGATCTTCTTTCGATGCATTGATCAGATAAAAAGCAACGCCAGAAACAAGCAGTACTTTTAAAATGGACTTAAATAACTCAACCCAACTTTGCAAACCGAACATACGTTTTAAGCCACTGAGCGGGTTCATTTTGGAGGGCTTTGGCATCGCAGCTTCGACAGAAAAGTTAATTCCACCAATGCCAGCTGCGCCAATTAATGCAGCAATAAATAACGTAATTAAGATAAGCGAGAGTGGCAATACCAGGGTCGCAAGAGAACCAGCCGCAATATCAAACAACTTTCCGAGATCAAACACTTCTTCTCGGCTTAAGTTGAAGATTCGACCCATCAAAGCGTACAAGGCTCGGGCTAACGATTCGCCAAACCACATCAATGCAATCGCACCCACCACCAGTACCGAAACGGACGCTAACTCTTTTGAACGAGCGACTTGACCTTTTTTTCGCGCCTCGTCCAATCGCTTGGGCGTGGCGTCTTCGGTACGTTCTTGACCGTCTGACTCTGCCAAACGCGCCTCCTAACAGTTCATGCGGATTAGGCGACAAATTTGCTGCTCGCCTTCTAACCAAAATAGATCATAGTGGCTATACAAGCCGCCTAAAATATACCAACAGAGTAGCAAGCCGACCAAAAGCGCAAACGCAAAACCCAATGAGAAAATGTTGAGCTGAGGGGCTGCACGAGTCATCACACCAAATGATAAGTTGACGGTTAATAGCGCAATGATGCCAGAAAGAGACATACTCAGCGCCACTTTAAACATAATTCCCAGCCACAATGCGAGCTCACGAAAATCCACGGTCGTTAATGCCCCATCGCCAATAGGCAAGGTTTTGAAACTGAATACCACCAGTTGGATCATCTTTAAATGACCATCGGTTGCTAAGAAGAACAAGGTCGCTAAAAACATAAACAATTGACCAAGCAAAGGGGTGTTTTGCCCGTTTACGGGGTCGACCATTGAAGCAAAACCTAAGCTGGCTTGCATACCCAATATTTGACCAAGCATAACAAAGGTTTGGATTATAAACTGGGTGATCATGCCCATTGCAACGCCAATAATAATCTGCTCAAAGGTGGTCAAAAAACCTTTAAATGAAAGTAGTTCAACGGTCTCTGAAACGGCAGGAATCGCGGGCATCACGGCGAAGGTAATAGCCAAACCTAAGTAGAGCCGCACTCGGGTCGGAACAAAGCGGGCACCAGTGACTGACATCACCATCAGCATGGCGGAAATACGAGTGTAGGGCCAAAAATAGCTAGCAATCCACTCTAAAACGAGGCTTGTTGGGTACTCCATTCAAGCTCCTAGTACAGTACCTGTGGTAGCCGTTCAACGATAGAGAAGAAATACTCCATCAACATCTGCGTCATCCAATGGGCAAAGAACATCAGTGCCAGTAACGTCACAATGAGACGCGGTAAAAAGCTCAACGTCTGTTCGTTAATTGAGGTCGCGGCTTGGAAAATGGCGACCACTAAACCAATCAACAAACTCGGGATGATGATGGCGCACACCATGATAAGCACCATCCACAGTGCGTCTCGAAACAGCTCAACAAAGACTTCAGGAGTCATTCGCGCCCCCGCTATAAAGCAAAACTGCCAGCTAGCGTTGAGAGGATCAAGTTCCATCCATCCACTAGTACAAACAGCATGAGTTTAAAAGGCAGCGAGACGATCATCGGCGAAAGCATCATCATACCCATCGCCATCAAAACAGACGCCACCACTAAATCAATGATTAAAAAGGGTAAAAATAGCATAAAGCCGATTTGAAACGCCGTTTTTAGCTCCGAGGTGATGAACGCAGGGATCAGCACTGCCATCGAGAC
The DNA here is from genome assembly GCF_001989995.2 of Vibrio anguillarum. GTDB lineage: Bacteria > Pseudomonadota > Gammaproteobacteria > Enterobacterales > Vibrionaceae > Vibrio > Vibrio anguillarum. Next base: position 32,152 of record NZ_JAHGUP010000021.1, on the reverse strand, counting down.
CTCTTCAGGATTGGTTGCGTCAGAGCCCGATATCTCAACAAAGGTTTCTAAATCTTTGACTCGCGTCTGTTTCAGCATGAAGGCTTTTAGTGGCTCTTGAGCCGTATCAAACGCTTGACGCGCCGTCATCTGCTCATTGAGATACGGCTGCACAGCTTGCTCATTAATGGCGTTGATGACTGGTGACATAATGAAAAAAGTGAGAAAAATAGCGATGCCGATAATTACTTGGTTTGACGGCGTTTGTTGCAGGCCCATTGCCTGGCGCAAGATCGACATCACAATCACGATACGTGTAAAGGAAGTCATCAAAATGACCATGGCAGGCAAAAAACCCAACATGGTCATCAAGGCTAAAATTTGTAGATTGATCGAGTAATCTTGACTGCCATCTGGATTGGTCGTCATGGTAAATGCTGGAATACCGCCACCACCACTGACGCTACCAGCGGCTATCGTTTTAGAGGCACCACTGTCTTTATTCATCGCCGTTACTGTCACCGTTTCTGCGCCTACGGCGCTGGAAGGAATTGGCGTGGCTAACTCTTGCTCTGAAAACGCAAACGGGGTAAACAATAATGCCACCAGCAACATAGAAAGATGCCATAGATGAGCAAGGTAACCCAATGAGGCCGTGCGACTATTTCTTGTCATTTTTCTTTAGCAGCTGAGTCAGTTGACCGGCAAACGGACTGACCTCAGCCTCCTCCTGTTTGAGTGGGGCATCTAATTTGGCGATCAATTGGACGGATTGTGACGTGACTCCGACGAGAAATTGTTCTTCTCCCGCTTGCACAATAACGATACGCTCTTTAGTACCCACCGGCAGTTGACGTACAATGCTCAGCCCTTTTTGATTACCGAACGTGGGCACTCGCATGCGTTTTAACACCCAAGCCAAAAAGAGAATTAGCGCAATAACGAACAAAAGCGACCCGAAAGTGGTCGCTAAATCTAAGTGATCATTCGGCGCTGCCATCGCCTGGCTTGAACAGAGCAATAAACCGATCAGTTTTTTCATCCAAATACTTCTTTCTCGTAAACTGACGTTATGCTAACGCAGCTTTTTAATACGCTCAGTCTGGCTGATTACATCGGTTAAACGAATACCGAATTTATCGTTAACCACTACCACTTCGCCATGAGCAATCAAGGTGCCGTTTACCATCACATCCAATGACTCACCCGCGATGCGATCAAGCTCAACCACTGAGCCTTGGTTCAATTGCAGTAAGTTACGAATGCTGATCTTCGAACGCCCCACTTCCATCGAAATGGTCACTGGAATGTCCATGATCGTATCAAGTTTGCGGCGCTCATCTTCGGTGATCGGTGGCGAAGTATCTTTTAATTCATCAAGAGGCGCGGCCAGAATTTCATCTACATCAATACTAGGCGCGGATGGGTCTTCCCCTAATGCGGCTGCCCATTCGTCTGCCAATCTTTGGTCGTCACTTGGTTCCATCTTCGTTACCTACTCTATTATTCTTCGTTATCTTCTTCGTCATCATCTTCAAATTCAGACATGATGTCTTTGCCTAAAAAGGCGAGATCCGTTTTTACTACATCAGGGCGTTTGATTTTTTCAGAGACTTGAACAGCCATTTTTTCGCCAGAGCGACCCATTTTCACTCGGTAAGTAGGCAGCTCTTCAACAAACATCGTTGCGTTTTTGGGCATTTTAATTGGGATGATATCGCCTACTTGTAGATCCATTAAGTCACGCAATGAAATATCTTGCTCTAATAAATTGACTCGGAAATTGACGGGCACATCCATGATCTCTTCGCGCAATGCAGAACTCCAACGCACATCGGTTTCCATTTTATCCGACTGGACACCCGCATCGAGCAACTCACGAATGGGTTCAACCATAGAATAAGGCATGACCACGTGGAAATCACCACCGCCGCCATCGACTTCGATATGAAACGAGCTCACCACGATCACTTCCGTTGGGCTGACGATGTTAGCCATACTTGGGTTCACTTCAGAATCCAAGTATTCAAACTCAACGCCCATCACTGGTGACCAAGCTTCTTTGTAGTCGCCAAAGACAATTTTTAACAGTAATTGAATGACGCGCCGTTCTGTTGGTGTAAATTCTCGCCCTTCAATTCGAGCGTGGAAACGGCCATCGCCACCAAAAAAATTCTCTACCAAAATGAACACCAAGCGCGCTTCCATCGTGACCAACGCGGTCCCTTTTAATGGACGAAAACGCACCATGTTCAAACTAGTCGGAACATAAAGCGTATTTTGGTATTCACCAAACTTCATCATTTGTACGCCGTTAATCGACACCTCGGCGGTTTTGCGCAACATGTTAAACAAGCTAATGCGCATATGACGAGCAAAACGTTCGTTGATAAGCTCCAGCGTAGGCATACGCCCACGAACGATGCGGTCTTGTGAAGAGAAGTCAAAATTAATCGCCGGCTTACCGTCAACATCGTCATCGTCTTCCGCCTCATCAACACTGTCTACACCATGGAGCAGGGCATCAATTTCGTCTTGGCTTAATAAATCAGTCACTTCTCACCTACTGCATTACAAAATCGGTAAACAACACTTTTTCGATCACAGGTTGCCCAACCGCTTTAGTGAGTGCCGCTTTAATATCATCTGTCGCCTTATCTCTCAGCTCAATTCGCCCGGTAGGGCTACGAAGCTGTTCCACAGTGGCAGACGCAAAAGTGGCCAGTAAAGAACTTTCCACTAAAGGTGAATGGTAACGTGCAAGGCTTTCGTTTTCTGAACCTCGCACCATCAACTGCACTTTGATTTGCACCAAACGATCTTTCTTATCACCCGTGACGTTAAACACAAACGGCTGTGCAATATTAACGTAAGCCACAGGATCCGTTGGCAAAGCTTGCTGCGCTGCGGGGGCTTGCTCACTCGTGGCTTCAGCCTCATCTCCGCTCATCAAAAAGAAAGCTGCACCACCACCAAGCAGTAACACTACGGCAGCAATAACGATAATCAGCAGTTTTTTCTTCCCTTTGGGGGCTTCCGCGCCTAACTCTTCATCAGCCATAATGTTTCTCTATGTCGTTATTTTAATGTTAGTTTAAGCGTAATAACTGATTCCATCACGCTTTGATGCGACATTCAAATCAAGTTTGACGTCTGTATCAAGGTTTTCTTCGTCTAAATAGCTTCCGTTGCGCGCCAATTGACCAGATTGAGCATCCCCGTCAGCAGTGTAGCGCGCTTGTTGCTGACCAGCGCTCTGTTGTTGGACAGAGGTCTCACCCAACTGCACACCTTGTTGTGCCAACATTTCTCGTAGCCTTGGCATAGATTGTTCAATCACATCACGTGCTTGATGGTTAGCGACCGTAAAATGAACCGTCGTATGATCACCATTCATATTCATACGAATTTGTAAACGCCCCAATTCCGGTGGATCTAAGCGAATATCGACATGTTTAAGGTTTTTCGACATCATCATTTGCAGCCGTTCCGCCATTTGCTCACTGGCCATTTCTCGGTTAAGCAACAAAGGAGGCTGTTGCGCGGCTTGCAAGTTGTCAGCACGGCTCTGCGTCGCGTTCAAACCATGTTGCCCCAAAGCACTCGAAAGCTGCTGCGCTAATGTGCCCTCTTTTTGCTCTTGAGCCGACCCTGCATCATTCACACCCGATAACGCTTTCGCGCCTAATCCGGCTTTGAATAGCGCGGGGTTGAGTGGCAATTCTGCATGGGTTGCAGCTGGTATCGCGGCCGCATTCGCTAACTGTTGTATTTGTACATTGGATAACTCATTGCTTGCTGTCACAAGAGGTGACGATGCTAGTGCGGCTTTATCTGCCGCCACGGCAGTCTGCATGGTTTGAGATTGTTGCTGAGCTAAGGCTTGCTGAACAGAATGGGCTAATGAAACTGGCGTATTTTTACCCTTGAGGACCGCTTCACTTTGTGCCACATCTAGAGGTAATGCTTGCCCTTCGGCAACAACTGTGTTCGCCCAAGGAATGGCAGCGGCAGTCAGTAACGCCTCTGTGGGCAGTCCTTGCTGATCATTTTCCGAATCGGTTTGAGGTGTATTCGCCGATGGGGATGGGGAAATAGGTAGCTTGCCCTCTGCTAAATTTGTCGTCAATTGTGAATCAAGTGCTTGCGCTTCAACCAAAGGTGATGACTCTATGGGCATGGCGTTGTCACTTTTTGCCACCGCGTTGACTGTTGCATCGCCAACTTCAGTTGTGGCAAGTAAAGTGGCCTCATCTTCTATCGCTTGCGACAAAGCGCTTGCTTGCACTGACTTTGTATCTTGAGGCGGCTGAATGAATTTTCGGACTGATTCCGGCAGGATGAGTTCACTATTCTCTTCGGTCTCTGCGTTTAAGCTTGATGCCGTAGGTGAACCTTCCGCAGCCATCAAACGCTCTTTGCCCTGCTGAATAGGCAGCACACGCTCTGCATCTTGTTCCGTGATGTGCTGATCAGATAATGGAGCTTGCTCATTCACTGACGTCGGTGCTACTGGTTCAGTAGTGGGTTTAGCGAATACATCCTGTGCTGATATTTGCGCAGCCGCTGGCGCTTTTTGCTCCACTTGATCCGAGGAGTCACCTGCGTTGTCGTCGATTTGCACGTCTACCGGATGAGTGTTTTGTGGCAAGGTTTTGCCGTTTTGGTCAGCAAGTGCTTGATTGGCGCTATTTAAACGGCCAAGGATTTCATCGCCATCGCTCATCACTTGTGCTGTTTTCTGCTGAAGAGCGGAGTCATCAACCTCTGCTGAAGGGGGTGATTTTGTTTGCACGGTAGCAAGATCAGCCTCTTCACTCAATGCCTCACCAAGTTCTTTATCTAACAAGGCATCGCTACTTTGGGCTGCCACGTCATCGGTGAGCACAGCTCCCTCATCCAGCGCCTTAAAGTCAGTTTCTGCCGAAGATTCAGTGCTACGACCCATAATGAGGGTGGTCAGTTTTTCAAAAAAACCTTGGGATTCAGAACCTTCACTCACCGCATCAGAGCCTGCTTTACTCACGCTGGCCATTTTAGATGTGTCGGATGGTGTTGTAATATTTACATTCATATCCATGATGCTCGCACTAAAAACAGAGGATGACGCGGATTCATTATTGGCCAGTAAGCCATGTTTCATCATTTTTTGACGATGGCGCAGTGGATTAACCTAATGAACTCCGTGATTAGTCAGAAGCAAGAAATGAGCCAAGCCTTCAATATCGATAAGAAAGTATGACACCCATCTTATTGGACACGTTGACGACTTGAGGCGTCAGTGACTTAAAACTTATTTTGATTAAAACTTATGTTGCTTAAAACTTGTGTTGATTAGAACGTTGCCGACTAAAGAGCAGTGTAGAAAACTCATCCATCTGCTTCTGCTCTCGTTTATCTTGCAGACGTTGCGCTTCTATCTGTTTTTTTTCAATGAGCCATTCGTAAGAGCGTCGCTGTTTTCTCACTTCCATCCAATGCTCTTGGCAGTTCTCTACCTGATTTTTGAAGTGTTGTTCTGCATCTCTTTGTTTGACAAGGGTTTCATCTAACTGGGTAAGAAATCGGTTTAAGTGTCCATATTGGCTCGCCGTCAAACCCGACATGCCGCGCTCCATAAGCTGCTGACAATAATCAAGACGATATTGTTCAATCTGCGCTAGCTGCTTGTAATAACTCTCTAGCTCATCACGCGATTTAGATAACGCCATCACGGCTTTTTCTTCTTTGTCTTTGGCTTGATCAAGCAAAAACTCGAGTGCGTTATCCATCGATTACCCCACTTGCAAAACGTGCTTGAGCATATTGACGCACATGTCGTAAGGAACCGAATCCTTCATCCCTTGCTGCAAATATTCATCCAGCCTAGGTTTTAGCGTAAATGCACTGTCAATCGCAGGGTCCGTCCCCGGCTTGTAAGCACCGATAGAGACGAGATCTTGATTTTTCCGGCAGATGGAGAGTATTTGACGCACCGCTTTCGACATCAACAGATGTTCATCGGTGGTGATTTGTGGCATGACACGGCTGACCGATTTCTCTACATCAATCGCAGGGTAATGTCCGGCATCGGCCATTTCACGTGATAAAACAATGTGACCATCAAGAATGGCTCGCGATGCATCAGCGATCGGGTCTTGTAGATCATCCCCTTCGGTGAGCACGGTAAAGAAAGCGGTAATCGATCCTTGGTGAGGACCTCCATTTCCCGCTCGTTCAACCAAGGCGGGCAGTTTAGCAAACACCGACGGCGGATAACCTTTTGTGGCTGGCGGCTCACCGACAGATAACGCAATTTCACGTTGCGCTTGGGCAAAACGAGTCAACGAGTCCATTAGTAGCAATACATCTAACCCTTGATCACGAAAGTATTCCGCAATCGCTAACGCGGTTTGACAGCCTTTTAAACGCATCAGCGGTGAGGAGTCCGCAGGCGCGGCTACTACAACTGAACGTTGACGTCCATCAACGCCTAAAATCTCTTCTATAAACTCTTTTACTTCGCGGCCACGTTCACCAATCAGCCCCACCACCACCACTTGAGCGGTTGTGCCACGAGTCATCATGCCAAGCGTTACAGATTTACCGACACCAGAACCAGCAAATAAACCAATCCGCTGCCCTTTACCCACCGTCAGTAAACCGTTGATCGCTTTTAGGCCAACGTCCAGAGGTTCTGTTATGGGTTTGCGAGCTAATGGATTGATGGGGTCAGCATTAAACGATGCGCGCTTTTCGGTATAAATAGGCCCCAGCCCATCGAGTGGATTACCGACACCATCAATCACCCGTCCAAGCAGCTCCATCCCGACTGGTAGCCCCGCATCCCCTGTCATTGGGGTAACTTTAGCTCCGGGCAGTACGCCTGTTATCTGTTCGCTGGGCATCAGATAGAGGTTATCGCCAGAAAAGCCAACCACTTCCGCTTCCATTTCTCCGGACATGGTTTCTACTTTACATAAGCTACCAATAGGGGCTTTACAACCAGTAGCCTCAAGGGTTAAACCAACCACACGGACCAATTTGCCCGATGCCATTGGGCGGCAGGTTAACCCTTCAGTTTTGTATTGACTAAGGCGATCGGCAAGAGACAACACTATTGATCACCTTGTTGGTGACGATTGGTGCCACAAAAACTTTTCAACACGCTACGAATGCGATCTTCCATTCGATAATTCACACTCGACTCACCAGCTTCAATCTGGACGTCACCGCGATTTAATGCTGGTTCTTTGACCAATGTCCAGTTTCGGAAATCCAGTTCTTTTTCGCCATAAGCAGAATGAATCACGTCAACATCTTCTGGATGGAGTTTTAATGTGATGGCATGACCGGATACAGGCAGGGATTCAACCGACGATTTGACGGTATCTAAGATCACTTGCGGATTGGTTTGTACCTCAACGTGAACGACTTCTTTGACCAAGGTTAAAACCATATCGACCAGCTGTTTTTCGACTTGGGCATTCATCAACTCTAGCGGTTGAGCAAATTGATTGGCAAGACCAACGAAAATATCAACCTGCTGCTGGATGAGAATTTGCCCTTCAGCGACACCCTCGGTTTTGCCTTGCTCAACACCTTCTTGGTGTCCTGCAATCAGACCTTCTTCTTTGCCTTTTTCATAACCTTGTTTGAATCCGGCTTCTTGACCTTGATGCAAACCTTCTTGATAAGCCCCTTGTTTGATCTGGCCAATCTCTTCTTCGCTGAGTTGCAGCGGCTCTTCAGCCACTGGCTCATCAAAACTTGGCATCCAACCGGGGTCGTAGTTCATTGCCGTTTCTTTGGCTTTTTTATTGATCTCTGCGCCGTAGTCCGGCAACCCCCACTTTTTGGCTTGTTCAATATTAGCGTCTGCATCTAAACGTAAAAAGCCGCGTTTTCTTTCTCCAGACATAATGCTACCTATTGTTGAGTCAGGGTTAGATTATAAGAATTCGTCTGCGCCGCCAGACAGCATAATTTCGCCACTGTCGGCCATGCGACGTGCAATCGCCAGAATCTCTTTTTGCGCCGCTTCAACGTCAGAGACTTTAATGGGTGGCATGGCTTCAAGATCATCTTTCATCATCTCAGCTGCACGTTTTGACATGTTTTTGAAGATCTTCTCGCGCAAGGCATCATCAGCACCTTTGAGTGCTTTTTGCAGCACATCTTGCGGTACATCACGCAGCAATTTTTGAATGCCTTGGTCGTCGACTTCGACTAAGTTTTCGAACACGAACATCAGATCTTGGATCTGCGTTGCCATGTCTTCATCTTGCTCACGCATCTGATCCATGAGCAAACCCTCAAGATTATTATCGAGGTAGTTCATGATATCGGCCGCGGCTTTCAAGCCACCAATTTTCGCTGCTTGCGCACCCGCTTGGCCTGCGAACTGTTTCTCCATGATTTCATTTAGTTCAGCTAATGCTGAAGGTTGTACTTCTTCAAGGTTAGCAATACGCATTAGTAAATCTAAACTGTCACGCTGTGCGAACTGCGCCAAAATTTCAGCCGATTGATCCGGTTCTAAATACGATAAAACAATGGTTTGGATTTGTGGGTGTTCATTAACAATGATGCTCGCCACTTGTCGCGGATCCATCCATTTCAATGAATCCAACCCTTTTGAACCCGTACCAAGCAAAATTTGATCGACCAAGTTATTGGCTTTATCGGCACCTAATGCAGCGATAAGCGCGTTACGCATAAAGTCTTCGCTGCCCATACCGATATTGGTGTATTTCTGAATATCTTCGAGGAAAGCACGATGCACCGCGCCCACTTTTTCTTGGCTAAGCTCTTTCGCTTTCGCCATCGCGCTACCGACTCGTTGTACCTGCTTAGGTTCAAGATGGCGGATGATGCCTGCGGCGTCCTCTTCGTTTAAGCTCAACAACAAAATAGCCGCTTTTTCATCACCAGAAATCGTTGATATATCGATCTTTGATTCTTCCACTTCAGTTCCATTTTTATCTTCAGGCATTTTGCATCCAATTCTTCACTACTTGAGCCGCAAGTTCAGGCTCATTGGCCACCAGAGCACGCACCGCTTTCAGTACATCCTCATCCTTGTGTAAGTTTGGCAAATCAATACCGGAACCAAACTCAAAGAGATCACCGCCGTCAATACCACTGCCAATTAAACTGGTTTCACCATCAGCACCAATGGGTAAACCATCAGGTCCGTACATTGGGTCATCATCATCCGCAGCAGGGTTGAGCAGTTTTTTCAGTGCAGGGCGAACCAGCACCAGCACAACAACCACAATAACCAAGGCACTAGCAAACCAGCGTACCCAATCGTTGAAGTTTGGATGTTCCCAAATAGGGACATCAACCATTGACTCAACTTCAGGCACGGCAAATTGCATGCTCAAGACATTCAACAAATCGCCACGGTTTTCATCAAAGCCAACCGTCCCAATCAAGACTTGTCGCACGGCGCTAATTTCACTTTCGCTCAATGGAGTATAGGTGACTTCGCCAGTCTCTGGGTTAACCGATGATCGGTTTTTAATCGCCACCGCCACCGTTTGTCGGTTAACAACACCGGACTGCCTGCGCTCATGGCTAATGGTGGTATCGAGTTCAAAATTGCGAGTGGCTTCTTTGTGCACAGAACCTTGCCCGAGTATCGAACCATCTTTCATCTGCGCAACGTCTTGAGGGATCGAAGCATCCGCTGGGGGTTGATTACTTAATGCACCCGGGACACCAGCGACCATACTACCGTTGTTATAATCTTCAAGCGTATATTCACTGCGAGTTGCGGGAGTATTGGGATCAAAACGTTTACGCGTTTGTTCAATGGCACTGAAATCCAGTTGGATATCCACTTGGGCGGTATAATTACCAAAACCTAGAATTGGTATTAATACCGAATCAATTTTTTCACGCAGCGCCTCTTCTTGCTTGCGTTCAAGTTCTTGTTCTTTACGACGAGCAGAAGACACGGGGTCTTGAGAGCCTGAACTGAGCAAACGGCCATGTTGATCAGTTACGGTAATTCGATTGGGTTTCATCCCTGGCACGGCACTGGCGACCATATCGACAATAGAGTCGACCTCTTCTTGTTTGAGGTTCGCGCCAGTTCGTAAGGTAAGAAAGACAGATGCGGATGCATCTTGGTTATGACGAACAAATACGCTTTGCTTAGGCAGCGCCAATAACACACGAGCTTTGTTGACGAGCTTCATCTCTTCAATCGCTTTGGCAAGCTGACGTTCACGGCTAAGTTTAAGGCGCTCTTGCTCAAGGCGCTGAGAAACACCAAAGCCCATGTCTTGCATCAAGATTTCATCGCCCGCTTGCTTGTTTTGATTTAACCCTGCACGGACGAGGTTGAGTTTTAAGCTGTTGTATTCACTGGATGGCACTAAGATAGTATTACCATCTAATTTATAGGTCAGTTTCTGCTGATCAAGATAATCGAGGACAGGAATAAGTTCTTCGGTTTCATAAGCGCCAAGCGGGCGCATTTCAGGTTCTCGAACCCAAAAGAACAACATGACAATCAGTGCCACACAGATGGAAATAGAGAGGACTAACACCACCTGGCGCAACAAGTCCAAGTCGCCCATCGCAAAATCACTTTTGGATGAACTCTTCTCTTCAAGATCTGGGTTTTGCGTGTCCATGTCTAGATCTGAGCTCGCCATTAAAGCGTGGTCAGAACCACTGGTCACGGTAAGATCGGTTGTTTGCTTATCTTCTGCCACGGCGGCTACCTAATTTATACGGGCATATTCATGAGTTCTTTGTAGGCGTCGACAAGTTTATTTCGAACTTGAATCGTCGCTTCAAAGGCTACACTCGACTTGTTACGAGCAATCATCACATCCGATAGTGAGACATTTTCATCTCCCCGATCAAAGCGGGTTTGTAAATTACCTGAGGTCTTTTGCAAACTGTTCACGTTATTAATGGCTTTGGAAAGCATGTCGCCAAAATCAGCACTCACACTTTGTCCAGTTGCCGTAGGACGAGCATTGGTTGCTTCCAACATCATTGTTTGCATTTCGCTGTTTAAACCATCAAGTCTCATTGCTACCTCTAACGCCAAATCTTTGACTGCTGTGCTGCTTCTTTCTGTGATGCAGCAATTTATATGCCATCACCCACTTTGGGGTTAATTCGGGATATCAATTCCTGCATCACGCATTTTCGCTAATTTATAACGCAGTGTCCTAGGGCTAATTCCGAGCTTGTCAGCCATCTCTTTACGGCGGCCTTGGCACTCGACTAAAGTATCCATGATAATGGTGTACTCTTGATCTCTCAGCTCATCACCCAATGCAGCGCCATTGTTATTAAACAGCTTGTTCACTTCGGCTTGTGCTACAGGCTTAATCTCTGGTGTGGCAATATCGCTGCGCTCTACGACTTGTTGCAGGCTGCTAGCATCTTGCCAATCAACCCCTTCCAACAAGATATGTTCACTTGCAATGTCTCCTTGCTCGCTCAAGATCAGCGCGCGTTGCACGACGTTATCAAGTTCACGGACGTTGCCCGGCCAAGCGTAACTAAGCAACTTGTTAATGGCTTGCGGCGCGATACGAGGCACAGGTAAACCAAGCTTAGTGCAGTGACGCTCTACAAGGTGGTGAGCCAGCGGTTCAATATCCCCTTTGCGGTCACGTAGCGCTGGCCATGAGATTGGGAAGACGTTGAGGCGATAATATAAATCATCACGGAAATTGCCTTCCTGCACATACTGCTTTAGGTCGCGGTTGCTGGTCGCCAATACGCGGACATCAAGCTTAATGCTTTTACGCCCCCCCAAGCGTTCCACTTCACGCTCTTGGAGTACACGCAGCAGTTTTGCTTGTAGGTTCAGATCCATCTCGCTGATCTCATCGAGTAAAATGGTCCCACCTTGTGCTTGTTCAAATTTGCCCGGACAAGCTTGTACCGCTCCTGTAAATGCCCCTTTTTCATAACCAAATAAGGTGGCTTCGAGCATGTTGTCTGGAATGGCGGCGCAGTTGATCGCCACAAATGGCCCATCTTTACGCGGAGATGAGTTATGAATGTAGCGAGACATGACCTCTTTTCCTGAGCCACTTGGGCCCAAAATCATGACGTTAGCATCGGTTTTTGCCACTTTGTCGGCAAGTGACAATAAGCGCAGGCTTTTCTCATCGGCAACAACCGCATCACCGTTATCATCCGATTTCACTGGCGCGTAACGGCTAACCATGTTGAGCAGCACTTCGGGGGCAAAGGGTTTTGCCATGTAATCAATGGCGCCCTCTTTCATCGCCGAGACAGCATCTTCAATATTGGCGTACGCCGTCATCAGCAACACGGGTAAATTGGGCCAATGCTGTTTGATGTTGCGCAGCAGTGCAAGGCCACCCATGCCAGCCATTTGAACGTCAGAGACAACAATATCAACAGGATGTGCTTTGAGTTTAATCAGTGCATCTTCGGCGCAATCAGCTTCCAGCCATTCATAACCGGCCAGCGCCAAGGTATCGACTAACGCTTCGCGTAGACCTTCATCATCTTCAACGATTAAGACTTTGCTTTGAGCCATCATCCTTCTCCAGTCTCTGTTGGTGAAGAAGGGGCATGACGCTCGAGTGGAATGCACATAGTAAAGCAAGCACCCTCCCCTTCTTCTGAAATTAATTCCAATCGCCCATCATGGGCGCGGCAGACCATTTGTACCACCGCTAACCCTAACCCCGTTCCTTGTGAGCGAGTGGTAAAAAACGGTTCCATAATTTTACTTTGCAGCGCAGCAGGGACTCCCGGGCCACTGTCTTGTACCGAGATTTTCAGCTCACCATTTACCGGGCGAAAAAAGACATCAATTTGCGACGCCTTACCCGCAATTTGTATTGCGTTCATCACTAAGTTACTCAGTGCAGAGGCAATGGCATTTGCATTGCCTAACACCACTGTCCCTTCTTGTTCCACTTCCTGATGATAATCAATTGCGCTATTTTTTAATGCCGTTTCCACCATGGGAACAAATTCGCTGACCAAGTCTGTCACTGTAAACGGCTGAATGACTTTATTGTCACCACCTTTGGCAAACAACAACATATCATTGACTTGTTTTTCAAGATCATGAAGCCTATCCATCAGCTTAGACTGAAAACGCTCTCTTGTAGCGTTTGGCAAGTTAGGCGCACCTAAATTTGAGGCATAGAGCATAGCGCTGGATAACGGTGTGCGAACTTGGTGTGCCAAAGACGCCACCATTCGACCGAGTGAGGATAAGCGCTGTAAATCACTGATGCGTGATTGAAGTAACCGAGTTTCGGTTAAATCGGTGATTAATATCAATTGGCCTGTTGCTGATGCTGAAATGGCTAATCTAACTTTACGACCATTGCGCAGCGAGATTTCATGCCCATCATCTTCTCTCGGCGCAAAAGCACTTTGAATGACGGAATACCATTTTTCACCCGCCAATGGGACTTGCAATAACCGCTGAGCTTCAGGGTTAGCTTCTCTGACTACGCCTTGAGTATCGAGCAAAATGACGCCAGCAGGCATCACATCAAGAACCTGTTTATAGCGCTCAACTTGATCCTCTACAGAATCTAAGTGAGATTGATTAATGGGTGTGTCAGGAGACTGCATGTCGAAATTCTACCTATAAAACAACAATAGCCTAACACGCAAAATACATGCCAGGCTATTTTTCTTTAAAATCAAAGAATTAATCCATTGCCAATATATTGACTAAACTTTACCCATGCTGTTTTTGAATCACCGTTGCATATTGTATTTACGCATTTTTTCAACCAAGGTGGTACGGCGCATACCCAGCATATCAGCGGCACGCGCTACCACTCCGCCTTGAGCTTCAAGGGCTTGGTTGATCATATTGACTTCCAAGTCCGCCAATAGCTCTTTCAAATTCACGCCTTCAGGAGGCAATGACTGCGGTGCGTTGAGATTTTCGTGCATCTCTTCGACGTCTTCAAAACTGAAGTTTTCAGAGAAAATACCCGCCAGCACATCACGTTCTTGGTCTTCAACAGAGCCATAGGAGCTGTGCTCTGGTTGGAATTCTGGAATATCACTATAGCGGTATTTAGTTGGTAAATGATTGACGTCGACGAGACTATTTGGATAGAGAATGATCATCCGCTCAACTAAATTCGCTAGCTCACGAACATTGCCCGGCCAATTGTGTTCCATTAACGAATTGACGGCTCGCGGGGTAAAACAAAATGGCTGTCCACCTTCCGCTTCCATACGTGTCATGAGTTCTTGTAACAGCAATGGAATGTCGTCTTTGCGATCTTTTAGCGCTGGCATTTCAATTGGGAAAACATTGAGTCGATAGTAAAGATCTTCACGAAATGATTCATCATCAATCATGTTTTCTAAATTGCGGTGAGTCGCTGACACCACACGCACATTCACTTTAATGGTGGTGTTACCGCCCACACGTTCAAAGCAGCGCTCTTGTAACACACGCAACAACTTTACCTGCATCGACATCGGCATATCACCGATCTCATCGAGAAATAAAGTACCGCCTTCGGCAAGCTCAAAACGACCTTTACGCGCGGTTATCGCTCCGGTAAACGCCCCTTTTTCATGACCAAATAATTCACTTTCAAGTAAATCAGCCGGAATCGCACCACAGTTAATCGGCACAAACGGGCCGTTGCGGCGTGCAGAATGATAATGGATGTTACGCGCAACCACTTCTTTGCCCGTTCCAGATTCACCTAAGATCAGCACATTAGCTTCTGTGCCTGAGACTTGCTCAATCAAATGACGAACTTCTTGGATACCATGACTTTGGCCTACAAGGCTACGAAATAAGGTATTCTTACGCGATGTAGAGGGAACTTGCACGCCTTTACGTCCTAAAAATTCTTTGCAATGTCGTAATGCGTCACTCAGTTGAGGGTAATTAAGGGGTGACTCAAGTTCACCGACGTATTGAGTAAATTCTTCCAATGAATATGGCTGCTTGTTTGCCATTAGAAGTGGAATATAGTTGGCCTTAGTCAACCACTGAGCTATCTCATCAGTTAACTGCTCACTTTTTAGCGATCCAATAATGCAGCCCCCCCACAATCTTGAACAATCAATATCCTTGATTTGGGATGACTCGATCGCCTCGCAGTGCTCTCCAACAAATTCTAAAATGTTACTTAGATTGAGACGGATCTGCGGATCGTCTTCTATCACAAGCAGTTTTGCTAAACCTTGCATAGGTGAGAATATTTGCCTTAAATCAGAGAAATTGTGGCCGCACTTCTGAAAATCGTTATTCAGTTTTGTTTTTCTATAATCACTTGATTAAACGATAGACAATTTGTGGAATTCAGCAACAAAAAAAGCCATTAGGCTAGTAATGGCTTCTATTCTATGGAATAAAAAAAATAAGGCAACCAAGCAATGAGCTGGTGTGACATCAGTTAAAACTTTAAAAAATAAGTGCCTAAAGTTTTATAAATAACTTATATGCCCACTTCGCTTGCCGTCAGATTGTGGTATTCAGGAGGGATTTGATCCCATGCTGATTTAATTTCTCGAATGATGTCGATCACATCATCCAGTGGTTGCGGGTCATTTTGATGATTCGCTTCGGTGATCTGAGTGATCATAAATTCATAAAGCTGATCTAAATTTTTTGCAATATCCCCGCCATCACTCATCGATAAGCAACTGCGTAAGCTAATAATGATATCCAATGCTTTACCAAGGCGTTCACCCTTACTTGGAATATTCCCCTGTAGCATTGCTGCTTTTGCTTGAATAAGGCGTTCAATGGCACCCGCCATCAACATTTGTACGACTTTATGCGGCGAGGCCGCACTGAGCTGGCTATCCACTGATACCTTTTTGTATGCCTGTAAAGAACCGCGCATAGTCTTCCTCTTATAAAAACTTTTTGTATTGCTGAACGGATTTATTACCGTGTCGGTATTTTTGGAGCGTTCTACCGATCTCGACCGTTTTTGACTGCATCAGTTCAACAAGATGTTTAGTTTCATCAATAGCCTCTCGCCATTGGCTCGACATTGCAAACTGTGGATTTTCTGACGCATGCGTCAGTAAGTTTTGCAATATCCGTTCCCTTTTATCGACAAGATGATTGATTTCTTCAGTATTAATTTCATCAATGACAAGCATTGCTCTTATTTGGTGATCTAGATCACTTAAAAGGTCGAGTTGCTGTTCCATATCAGCCGCCTAACGCATTCATCATACCAGCTAATTGGTTCTGCATTTTACTGGTCGCGTCTTGCATTGCTGAAAACTTAGAATGCGTTCGCTTCTCCAAACTGTCCATGCGGCGATCGAGTGCCGCTTGGTCGTCCGCCACACGGTAGTTGCGTTCTACTAAGCTTTTTTCGCGTGTGCGAATCGACCCTGTAACCCCCGTCATGCTCTGAATAGCATCTTCAACCCGTTTGGCAAATCCTTGGTTTCCACCAAAGAACTCACCTAGCTTATTAAAGTTGTTATTGAGTTGGCGATCTAGCATGTCGTAGTTAATTTCAAGTGTCCCTTGGCGTGTGGTGGTAATACCAAACTCAATCAGACTTTTGATCTCTTCGGGGGCCTGCTCAATTCTAGTCGAAAAAACACTACGTAGGCGGGAATCTGCACTGCGCACAATACTGTCACCCGCCAGTGGCCCAGCTTGGCCAGTCCGAGGGTCAACGCCTCCAAGTTCTTTAGAGACCTGATAAAACTGATTATACGCCGCGACAAATTGTTCAATATCATCGCGCACGGTTTTGCGGTCATATTCGATGCCAATTTCAGCCGGTGGTTTGCCTTTGGCCGTTTGCCCTTTAAGGGTCAAATCAACCCCTTCAATTGCATCTTCAATCACGTTGTTGTTGCTAGAAAGGGTCGCCACACCGTCCAAAACCACCACGGAATCTTGGCCTGCTTGTACTTGAGTCATACCTTGATAGGCGTCAAACGATGCTTGTGCCGCTCTAAGTTCAGCATCTGCTTTGTCCACTTTATCTAAATACTCACGCTCTTGCGGGTCAAGCTTTTCACGCTCTTTCTGCTTGGCTTGCTCTGGCGTCAGTTCACCACTACGCACCGCCGCCGCAACCGCGGCTTTTTCAACTGCTAATTGCTGTTCAAGCTTGGCTTGCGCTTCTTTGGGAGTGACATAGGAGTCAACCAAAGTACCAGAAGCAGTATTGGTCCAACCGGGCACATCTGGCGCTTTTTCTAACGCGGTTGCATCAAGCTCTGGCTCAGGTTCATAGTAGGAATCGAGCAAGGTGCCAGAGGCGGTTTCAGTCCACCCTGGAATACGATCTTGCGGTTTCTGATACTTATTGGCAGCAACACCGGCGGCGGCGGCAGCTTTGACAGCGGCGTCGGTTAATTCACCGGCAGCATTAGCAACTTTACCGTCGGAAGCTACTTGCCCGGCGACTTCTTGAACACCACTCGCCATACTTTGGTCAACTTCGCGTGCCGCCGCACCTATTTTCTCGGCGACTTTTGCAGCGATAGCTTGTTGAGCTGGCGTGAGTGGTGCAATGATTTGTTGCGCCGCAGCGCGTGCTTTTTCTAAATCTTTAACGCGTTCTTCCAGCGTTTTGTATTCTAGATTTTTGAGCGGATTTCCGGCATCAGACTGAGCATTAATTTTAATGTCATGATCTTTTCCAGATAGATTAGAGGCCACAATCAAACGTGGTCCTTCAACATCATTGATTACCGAAGCACGAACTCCGGGATTGGTTTTAGTGCTGCTGATACCGCGAACGATATCAATCAATTTTGAATTGGCTTGGACATCAACATCAAACTTCTGATCACCAAGTGAAATCTGCAGCTTACCAGGACCAAATTTTGCCTCTTTCTCTAAAACATCCGAGGCAACTTTATGGCTCTGTGCAAGCTGCAACACATCGATAGCATATTTACCTGCTATTGCGTCAGTGGTGGCTGTCGCGGAGACGACATTTTCATCAGTAGTATCGACTTTTCGCAAAGCGAAAGCCTTCTCCTGACGAAAATTCGTCATAAGATTTTTCATCGTATCCAGCGACTCTTTGAGCCGGCCGTAGGCACTGATACTGGCATCAATTTGGCCAAGCTCATTATCAATACGTTGCTGCTTAGGAACGCGCTCTGCATTGACAATTTTGCTGACCAAGGAATTGATATCCATGCCAGTATTCATACCCATCGGGCCTAAGCTCATTAAATCACCTCAAAAACTACGATTACACCTTAGCAACCAATAAACCTGTACTGTGGTCTTTTTGTCTGGCAAGGCGTCGCAAAACCTCTAGCATTTCCTCGTTCGGGATCTGACGAATAATGTCACCAGTACTGGCTTCATAAATCGTCACAACATCCCGTCCTGATTCTTCATCGACTCTAAACGCTAAGTCTTTGTTGATAGATGAGATAAATTCATTCATCTGCTCTACCATCTTGGCTCTTTCCGATTTGTTGATCTGCTCTCGTTGCTGTGCAAGCTCGATTGCCGCTTCAACGCTTTGGTTTTGCCTATTTCTTAACTGTTCAGTACGATTCACCTCATTTTGTTTCGAGGAAGCGCGTGTCGCGCCATCGTTTTCTGAAGCAAATTTAATGCCACTTTGCGAGCCGTAAGGCTGGATGTTCGATGTGTAGGATGGTATTTCCATAACAATCTCCCTTCCACCTCATAGGTTGGCAGTGAAAACACTGCTTTCCCCACAAAGCTCCATTCGCCTATCGGTTAACCCAATAGACTAAGAGCTGCAGATGGTGACTGCTTCGCCTGTGCCAAAACTGACGTACTCGCTTGCTGCAAAATCTGCGACTTCGTCATTTGGGTTGTTTCACGGGCATAATCAGTATCCTTAATTCGACTACGAGAAGCGTTGACGTTCTCGTTGATGTTATCAAGGTTACTGATGGCATGACCGAAACGGTTCTGGAATGCACCTAACGAGGCGCGTTGGCTATCAACGGCCTTTAGTGCACCATCAATCAAAGCTACAGCTTCCTGAGAGCCGCCAACCGTTGTGACATTGATGTCTTTGACGGTTACGTCTTTACCTGCAGCAAAACCAATTTCAGTACCCAGTCCACCACCAATAGTGACATCGCTTGAGACTTTTTGATTGGCGGCAAACAGTTGCAATTTACCTTCATCACCGACTGAAGCTTTGATGTCACCATTTTGACCATTAATGTAAGTAGCGACCTCTTCTAAGTCATCACCCGCTTTAGCGTTAATGGTGACTTCGCGAGCTTCTCCTTGTTTATCAGTATAGCTCAGAGTCAGATCCGTCGCATTGGTGACTGACCAGTCAGGCGCTTTGCCATTTGTCGCGACATAGCTCTTACCGCCCATCGCTTTTGTGTCAGAACGCATGTCGCTCATGGAAAGCATCACAGCTTCACCAGAATCGGCACCAATTTGGAAAGATTTATTACCAAACGAACCATTTAGCAGTTTATTACCACCAAACGAGGTTGTTTCAGCAATACGGTTTAATTCATCATTGAGTGCTGAGACTTCCTCTTGGATCGCTTGGCGTTCTGAACTTGAGTTAGAACCGTTTGCTGATTGCAAAGAAAGATCTCGCATACGTTGCAAGATGTTGGTGGTTTCATTCATTGCACCCTCTGCGGTTTGTGCAATGGAGATACCATCATTTGCGTTTCTTACCGCCATATCTAAGCCACGGCTTTGTGACGTTAAACGGTTTGAGATTTGTAGACCCGCTGCATCATCACGCGCGCTATTGATTTTATAGCCCGATGACAGACGCTCCATCGATTTCTGCGTACCATCAGCGGCGTTATTTAAATAACGCTGTGCGGTCATTGCAGACACGTTAGTGCTTACATTAATTGCCATATTGATCTCCTTAGGCATTGTGTTGATGTACTTCCGTGTCTCTCACCTCACGTAGGTACACCTCATTTCTCTCGTATCCTTTAACGGCGAAAGATTTATATCCTTTAGAAAAAAATAAGCCTTTTTTTAAAATTTATGCAGCGAGCATGAGAAATGTGATTAGCGTCAAAAAGTAAGAAAGATAATGCTGCATCAACTAACACTTTTTCCACTTTGCCGCTAAGCAAAAAAATCCAGCCGAGGCTGGATTTTCATTAAGGGTAACTCTTGAGCTATTGGGCTCTTTTAGCCAAGTAAGCTAAGTGCCGCTTGTGGCGCTTGTTTTGCTTGAGCCAGCACTGAGCTTGATGCTTGAGAAAGAATTTGCGACTTAGTAAGCGCTGTTGTTTCTTTGGCAAAGTCAGTATCTTTAATACGGCTCTTAGAAGCACTCACGTTTTCGTTAATGTTATCTAAGTTGCTGATTGCATGGCTAAAGCGATTTTGGAATGCACCTAATTGTGCGCGGTGGCTATCTACAAATTGCAGTGCAGCATCAACAATGGCAACCGATTCTTGAGCGCCACCCACAGAGGTCACATCAATGACATCTACGGTAACAGCTTGACCAGCTTGCATGCCGAGCTCACCAGCAAGACCGCCTGCGAATGTTACAGGGCCTTCTACTTTATTACTGCCAGCGAAGACTTGTAGTTTTCCTTCATCATCAACTGATGCTTTCACCATATCAGTTTGGCCGTTGATGTAAGTCGCCAACTCTTCAATATCATCGCCTTCTTTAGCTGAGATATTGATAGTCTGATCTGTACCTGAAGTATCTTTCAGGGTGATTTGTAGATCGTTGCTGCCGGCTTGAACTGACCAATCTTTATCTTTGCCGTTCGCCGCTTGGTAGCTTGTGCCGCCCATCATAGCATTGTCACTACGCATGTTGTTTAGGCTAAGCATGACGGCTTCACCGTTATCCGCACCGATTTGGAATGACTTAGTTTCAAAAGTACCGTTAAGTAATTTGTTACCACCAAATGATGTGGTTTCTGCGATACGGTTTAACTCGTCATTCAGAGCGGTGACTTCTTCTTGAATCGCTACACGGTCTGCTTTTGAGTTTGAACCGTTAGCTGATTGCAGTGACAAGTCACGCATACGTTGCAAAATGTTGGTCGTTTCATTCATCGCACCCTCAGCGGTTTGTGCAATAGAAATACCGTCATTCGCATTACGTACTGCTACGTCAAGACCGCGGCTCTGAACATTCAAACGGTTAGAGATTTGTAGGCCTGCCGCATCATCTTTTGCGCTGTTGATTTTAAAGCCAGAAGATAGGCGTTCCATTGATGTTTGTTGTGCATTGCTAGCGCTGTTTAGGTAACGCTGTGCTGTCATCGCTGATACGTTGGTATTTACATTAACTGCCATGGTGATTACTCCAATTGATTTTCCGATGTTTCCGGTTTCCGACGTCTCGGAAAACCAAATAGTTCTCTCAAAGTTACTTTTTATAACGGCGGTATTTTCCAAAGCTTGAGGATTTTTTTTCAATTTTCTTAAAAAAAATGTGTTTAGTGTAAAAAACAGGACGAGAGGTCAAAAACCCACCAAAAAGGTAATAATTTCGCTAAAGAGTTGTTGATAAAGGTCGATAATTGTTGATTTTTATCGCTAGCGAAGTAAGGCCAATGCTAGGTTTGGCTGTTTTTTGGCTTGCGCAAGAATAGAGGTACTGACTTGTTGTAGGATTTGCTGTTTTACCATTTGGGTGGTCTCTTTCGCATAGTCAGTATCTTTAATTCGACTGTTTGAAGAAGCAAGGTTTTCATGTACGTTGTCGAGGTTGTTGATGGCGTGGTTAAAACGGTTTTGCAACGCGCCTAACTCAGAGCGATGGCTATCAACGTACTGCATTGCGGTATCAATGACGGCAACCGCCCGCTGCGCACCACCGACTTCGGTAATATCAAGAGTGTCTACTGCTTCATATCCCGTCACATTCATTTGCAACTGATTGGCTAAGCTACCTTTAAAATCAATAGTCCCAGAGGTTTCTTTACCCGCCATGAACAGCTGTAGCTGTCCTTTGTCGTTGACTGACGCCGATACTTTATCGGTTTGCCCATTGATGTAGGTTGCCAACTCTTCAATATCGTCCCCTACTTTTGCTTGGATTTGAATATTGTGCTGTTTTCCCTTGGCGCCGGTATAGCTCATGGTGAGCTGCCGATTATCTTGTGTCACCCGCCACTGGCTATCCGCCATGCCTGCCGCAACATAGCTAAAGCCCCCCATATCCAAACTGTCTGAACGCATGTTTTTTAACGAAACTTGCACAGCTTCGCCAGAGCTCGCCCCTATCTGAAATGAGGATTGACCAAACGAACCATTCAGTAACTTACGACCACCAAAAGAGGTGGTTTCAGCGATTCGGTTTAATTCATCGTTCAAGGCGCTCATTTCTTCCTGTAAAGCTTGCCTATCCGCTTTACTGTTCGCGCCATTCGCCGACTGCAAAGAGAGATCTCGCATACGCTGAAGCAGGCTGGTGGTCTCTTGCATTGCACCTTCAGCAGTCTGCATGATTGAAATGCCATCATTAGCATTGCGTACAGCGACATCTAAGCCCCTCATTTGCGACTCAAGGCGATTCGAAATTTGTAAACCCGCAGCATCATCTTTGGCACTATTAATACGCTTCCCGGAAGCAAGACGCTCCAAAGATTGATTCAACATTTCGCTTGCTGAGCCTAAGTGGCGCTGCGCAATCAAAGCGGAAACATTGGTATTAACGGTAATTGCCATAACAGACCCATGCCATAGAATGAATGAATGATCTCTTTATCGGACAGTAGACGCTTTTCTTTACATAAAATGCTTAAAAAAGAAAAACCGAGCACAAGGCTCGGTCCGATAGTAGGTCAGTATTGAAACTTACTTTAGTTCAAGATGTTGCAGCATCTCAGCTGAAGGGGCAAAAAAGTACGCACCCGTTACGGCTTTGGTAAAGCGCAGCAGTTGGTCTGTTTTACCATCCGCCACACCATACATACTTTCCAACATCACTTTAAAGTTATGCAGCGTATGGCAATAAGCAATGAATAGTAAACCGTGCTCACCACTCACCGTACCGTAAGGTAAGCTATGACGAACAATTTTCAGCCCTTTCCCCTCTTCTTTGATATCGACACGGCCAACGTGAGACGCTGCAGGTACATTATCAAGCTCAATCGAATCAGGCTTAGTGCGCCCAATCACTTTTTCTTGCGCCGCCACATTTAAGCGATTCCACGCTGGAAGGTTATGCACAAAACGCTGCAACATCACATAACTGCCGCCAGCAAATTCACCATCAGCAATCAGTGCCACTTCTTGACGTTTTTCGGCTTTAGGGTTTTCAGTGCCATCGATAAAGTCCGTCATATCTCGCGCATCGAGGTAACGAAATGAATAGGTTTCATCCACCATTTCAACCAACTCAGCCACGGGTTCCATCCATTTACGCAACACATAAAACAGCAAGTCATGACGCTGAGAATGACAGTGAATCAACACATCTACCTCGGTACTTGGTGCTATGGTTTCGCCTTTACCAAGCTCAGGAAAATCAATCAGCTCTTGTGGTATGCTTTGGTTTAAACGCTGCCAAAAGGTGCGAGTAAACGCGACCGACACGGTTAATTCAGCGCCGGGTTGATGTTGATTTATCTCATTGACTAAAGCGGGCAATGCTTTCAATTGCGCTAAAACATGCGCCGGATTTTGCTTTACTTTTAAAAGGCTAAACAGTGCAAACGGACCTGCTTCAGGCAGAATCGCGGTTTGAGGTTGTGTCATAAAATATCCTCACTTACTTATTTTTGCTCAGTGTAATTCAGTTTTTTGGGGCGACCTTGATTGGGATCACGCCTTGTCTATGAGCGGGATAGAAAAACAATCACGCACACTTTTACTCTTCAGTAGATATAGACCAAACCATAACAGCACCAACAGTGTGCTTGCATTGGCCCAATTAAAAACGCCGTACTCTAAATGGATATGATAAAGCGTTTGTATAAATTGCAAGATAACCATAAGTAACGTCAGCGGTTTTCCCATGCTGACGATGCGGTTTAGCCACGATCGTTCAGGAGCACGTAAGCTGATAAGCCACATCAGAATGATACTTGGCAACCCCATAATCAACCCCAAATAAAGCATCGAATGGTCTGGGTAAACAATGGTTAAAATCGTCGTGCCATTATCTCGGCTTGCTCCTGCCACCACGAAAACAATCCAAGCTTTTGCCAAAAATAACCAACCAAGCCAGATAAGTTTAGGGGCTTTAAGAAAACCATGCTGGTCGTATCGCTCTAACGCATAACGCATCAATACCTTCGCTCTTTTAAAAAAACGTTTTTACTTTAGCGAATCGATTTCAAATAGCTAGCCAGATCTTTTGCTCTTGACCAGTTTCTAACTTGAACATCACGCATAGTGATCAATCTCAATAGTGAAGGATGACGATACGTGATAGGGTGAGCGCCTGTCTATAGCCGCTTGTAAACGTTATGAATAAAACGATTATTCCCTCAGAACAAACTCAGCAACAAGCCATGAAAGTCGCCTTAGCCACTCAAAAGCAAGGGCAAACGAAAGAACAAACCAAGCTGATCGCTCAAGGCATTGAGAAAGGCATAGCCTTGTATAAAAAGCAGCAAAAAGAGAAAAGCCGACAGGCAGATAAAGCCAAAAAAAGAGCATTGCAGCTAAAGAAAACCGCACAAAATACAGAAGAAGAACCCACACATATTGAAACGTCATCCAGCTTGGTATCGACCTCATGGTTACCTTGGGCACTGCTGATCGTGAGCTGGCTTGGTTTTATCTCTTATCTAGTTCTGAAAGGTTAAACTGATGAAAAGACTGTCTATATTATTACTGGCAGCGCTAATGATAGGCTGTAGCTCATCACACAGCCCACTCCCAAACGATGCAGATCGCATTCAGATTCGTACTGATGCCGGATTTGATGCTGGTCAGTGTGACTGGTTAGGGGATGTGACAGGCAGTGAAGGTTACTGGTTCAGCTCTTGGCTCATTCCCAATGACAGATTGATTCGAAGGGCGGTAAACGAGCTAAAAACTCACGCTCATCAACTGGGAGGCGATACAGTAACGCTCGACTACTCCAATTATTTCAAAACCTCTGTCACGATTTTCGGTACTGTTTATCGTTGCTTACCCAATGTGGATATGAAAACACCATAAAAAAAGCCAGCAAATGCTGGCTTATGCACTAAATCCAAGGCTAGTCGCAATATCACAGCGACGATCTAATACCCATTGACTATCAAATGGCCCCCAATCAGAGAGTTGATAGTAACCATCATTGTGACGCCTTCCATCTTGAACAAACATCAGTTCAATCCCTATTCCTGGCAGTGCTTTCAGGACATCCTGAATCGTACGGCGAGGCCACCCCGTTTTTTCGATGAGTTTGGGCACGTTTGGTCTTTCAAGGCTTTCTACTAACAAAGCTAAATACAGTCGCCTTGCAAAAACAGGACTCAGTTCCATTGACACCTCCTATTACTGTGCCGCTTCATTATTTCTGTTTTCACATTTAGAGTGTTGCGTTCGATCAATAACTTTCCAATCGTAAGCAACTGAAACACATTTTTTTTAAACAACGAAATAAAAGCATCTCTATTTTGTAAGCCACAGCGCTTCCTGATAGGATTTGACCATTAAAAAAATAATACGCCTCAACAAGGATTTTTATGACGATCACTATGTATGGCATTCCCAACTGCGACACCATTAAAAAAGCACGGAAATGGTTGGAAGCTGCGGGGGTGGATTACCAATTCCATGACTACCGCAAACAAGGTATTGATGCCGAGCTCGTGGCTCAGTTTTGCCAAGCGCTTGGTTGGGAAAATGTACTCAATAAACGCGGTACAACCTTTCGTCAGCTCACGCCGTCACAAAAAGAGTCGTTAGATGCTCACAGTGTTGTGACTTTGTTGGTTGAACAACCAGCTATGATCAAACGACCTATCTTATTGGTCGATACCCATTACCATCTCGGTTTTAATGCTCAGCAATACGCTGCTATTTTCTCTTAATACAAGGATTTCAAGGATGACAGACAGCCCTGTACTGGCGCTCGCAAAAGATCTCATTAGTCGCCAATCAGTAACTCCTGAGGATGCAGGTTGCCAAGACCTGATGATTAAACGCTTACAAGCGCTAGGGTTTGAAGTGGAAACAATGGTCTTTGAAGATACCACTAATTTTTGGGCTCGCCGCGGTACTCAATCGCCTCTTTTTGCCTTTGCTGGCCATACGGATGTGGTTCCCGCGGGCCCTTTAGCGCAGTGGCATACAGCGCCGTTTGAACCGACTGTAATTGATGGTTATTTACATGGGCGCGGGGCGGCAGATATGAAAGGCTCGCTTGCTTGCATGGTTGTCGCTGTCGAGCGCTTTATTGAACAGCACCCTAACCATCAAGGCTCGATTGCCTTTTTGATCACTTCAGATGAAGAAGGGCCATTCATCAATGGCACCACTCGCGTAGTCGATACGTTAATGGCGCGTAATGAGCCAATTGAGATGTGTATCGTCGGTGAGCCATCGAGTACATTAAATGTGGGCGATGTGATAAAAAATGGCCGTCGAGGTTCAATTACAGGCGATCTACAGATAAAAGGGATTCAAGGACACGTTGCCTATCCTCACCTTGCTAATAACCCGATTCACCAAGCCTTGCCTGCGCTAGCCGAACTTGCGGCAATAAAATGGGATGAAGGGAACGCTTATTTCCCACCGACCAGCTTCCAAATTCCAAACTTGCAAGCTGGTACGGGGGCATCAAACGTCATCCCCGGTGAGTTTGACGTGCAGTTTAACTTCCGTTTCAGTACCGAGTTAACCGATGAAGAGATCAAGCGCCGCGTGCATTCTATCTTAGATGCCCATGGATTGGATTATGAATTACGCTGGACATTAAGCGGCCAACCTTTCTTGACCGATACGGGTTCATTACTGACTGCCGTCGTTAAAGCCGTCGATGAGGTGAACCACAAATCCCCAGAGCTATTGACGACAGGGGGCACATCTGATGGACGCTTTATTGCCCAGATGGGCGCACAAGTGGTCGAACTTGGTCCTGTTAACGCGACAATTCATAAAGTTAACGAGTGCGTTAAGATCGCCGATTTAGAGAAACTGACGGATATGTACCAAAAAACCTTAGAGAATTTATTGGTGTAACCCATGACTCCAGAGCAGTTGACCGGACAAACCGACTCCCATTTAACATCAGTGCTGATTGGGCAGAAATCTTTCTTGGTTCACCCCGGGGTGATCCAAGATTTGCTCGATTTAAAGCAAGCGGCTGACGATGCTGGTTTTGATTTCCATATCGCCAGTGGGTTTCGTGATTTTGAACGCCAGTTGAACATCTGGAATCGGAAAATGTCAGGGCAAGCCGAATTACTTGATAATAACAGTCAACCGGTAAACCCTGCTCAGTTAAGCGAAGAACAAAAGATATTCACGATTTTGCGCTGGTCAGCGCTGCCCGGTAGCAGTCGCCACCATTGGGGTTGTGACTTTGATGTTTTTGATCGCAAAGCATTACCGACAGGTGTCACGCTCAAGCTTGAACCGTGGGAATATCTCTCAGGCCACCAAGCTCCTTTTTATCAATGGATGAAAAAGCATTTACCTAAGTTTGGTTTTTTCTTCCCCTACCAAGGAAAGAAAGGCGGTGTTGCGTTTGAACCTTGGCATATTAGCCACAAAACAGCGGCTAAAGACTGCCTTGACCTGTTGACGCCAAGCGTATTGGCGACACAGCTTGAAAACATGCCGCTCCTAGGTGTGTCGACGGTACAAGAGAACTTAGATCGGATCTACACTCAGTACATTGTTAACATCAGCCAACCGGAGTCCTGATATGGAATTCATTACCAACCCTTGGGTTATCACTATTGTAATCTTAGCGGTGTTTATCGGTAATATTGCCGCGCTGAAATACACGGCTAACATGAAATTTGGCTTGAAAGGGAAGAAGAGTGATCTGGATAAACTCAACGAACTTGATAAGCACGAAGACTCAGATTCAGAGCAAAAATAAAGGGACTTTCGTCCCTTTATTTTTCATGGATTCGTCATCACAATTACTGACGCTCGGCAATCGCCGACAGTACAGGCACCATATCTTTCAATAGCTCCTCTTCCACCGGTTTGCCAGCTGAATTGGTCACGTTGATCGAGGTACGGTTACCTAGATCACCTAACAAGAAGGTGTAAGTTCCACTTTTCAGCGAGATAGGTTTCACGCCAATGTCTTGCCAAAAGGCGTCATCTGGCGCGGAGTATTTCGCTTTTATTGTACCTTGAGATTGGTTGCGCTCTTCGAGCGTAAAACCGAACTGCGGCATAAGATTAGGCAAACGTTGCCACAGAACATCGTAAGAGGTACGAGCAATAATGACAGGGAAACCACTACGGTCACTGCCCATCGTAATGGGGATCTGTTTAACCAACTGTTGAGCTTTACGTGCTGCTTCTTGACGTAGATCGGTATCGTAACGAGCCGTGACCAAATTGGTCATGAACGCATTATAACGCTCTTTATTGGTAGCACTCACTGGCATCTCTTTGCCACCTTCACGCCAACCAGTCAATGAAATCTTAAAGCCAAAACGATTATTCGCCATCACTCGTGAGATTTGGTAGCGGCTACCAATCTCAACTTCTTCATCTTCAGAAACCCAAGTCACCCAATCAGTATCAATCTGGTTTTCACTTTGTGCAGCGATACCAATGTTTCGCTCTTTAAGCATGGCTAACGCAGTTTGCCACACCTTGTCGGCTTCATCTTGCTTGATCATCCATAATGTCACTTCGCCATTTTGGCGCTCGGCACGCGCGCCAGGGATCAATTCTAATACTTGTTGAGGAGGACGAATATCCACAGTACGGCCAATGCCACCTTGGAAGTCACCTTCTGGTATTTGGTAGTTAAGATAAAACTGCGGAGTGGCTCCTTCAGGAAGTTGCCACTCTTTTAGAGCCGGGGTTTCTAAATAAGCAAAATCATCTTTTGCTTGGCGACGCTGAGAAGCGTTACCAGCACATGCGCTTAAAACAAAAACAGCTAGTGAACTGATAACTAGCTGATGAGTAAATTTCATTCAAACTCCTAGACTGCCGAGGAAAAAGCCTCGGCACAATATTGAATCGATTTAGAAGATACAAGCTTCGGTCATGGCTTGGGCAACCGTTGAACGTACAGGTTCAGACAGTTCAGTCAAAGGTAGACGTAGATCACCATTTGTAATCAATCCCATTTTGTGAGCAGCCCATTTCACTGGGATCGGGCTCGACTCAACAAATAGACCTTTATGCAAAGGCATCAAACGTTGATTAATAAGCTCAGCCTCGTCGAACCGGCCTTCTAATGCTAAGTGCATCATCTGCGCCATATCTTTAGCGGCAATATTATTCGTCACCGAAATAACACCTTGTCCACCTAATTTAACGAACTCTAAACCTGTCGCGTCATCACCACTTAATAAGATAAAGTCTTTTCCACAAAGTTCACGATGCAGAGCCACTCGGCTCAAATCACCCGTTGCATCTTTTAAGGCGACAATCGTTTTAATTTCAGCAAGGCGAGCGACGGTTTCAGGACGCAAATCAACCGCTGTACGGCCTGGTACATTATAGAGAATCTGAGGGATATCAGTCTCTTGAGAAATTGCTTTGTAGTGTTGAAATAAACCTTCTTGGGTTGGTTTATTGTAATAAGGAGTCACACTTAAACAGCCAGCAATACCTGTATTATTTAATAAACGGCTAAACGTTACCGCTTCATGAGTAGCATTCGCACCCGTTCCCGCAATCACAGGAATACGTCCTTCGGCAAACTCGACGGTTTTTGCGACAACTTTGACATGCTCTTCAACGGTTAGCGTGGCAGATTCACCCGTTGTTCCGACGGCAACAATGGCGTCAGTTCCGGCTGTCACGTGAAAGTCCACCAGCTTCTTCAAACTAACAAAATCAACCTCACCATCATGATTAAACGGTGTAATGAGCGCTACGATACTTCCTGAAAACATGTCCATCTCCCTAATTTGTTACTTTCTGCATGGTACTGTAAGGCGATTGAAAAACACAAGGGATTAAATTCGCTTAATCAGCCCATTTGGATGAATATTTATCAGATGTTAGAGGTTTAACAAACAACATCAATTAAGGGCAAACTTTATAGCGGATCTGAATATGTCGATGTCAACAACACGTTATTTTCAAGACGGAGTTCTTAAAAAGCTATTCCACCACCGTTCCTCTATAATTTAACTGTGATAACATGCCCAAAACGATAAAAGTGAAGCGATATTATGACTCAGCATCTAGTGATCACTGCTGTAGGGACAGACCGCCCTGGTATCTGTAATGAAGTGGTACGTTTAGTTACGCAATCAGGCTGCAATATCATCGATAGCCGAATTGCTTTGTTTGGCAAAGAGTTCACGCTCATCATGCTGGTCTCTGGCAATACAAACCACATCACCCGAGTAGAGACAACCTTACCTTTATTAGGCCAACAACATGATCTCATCACCATCATGAAACGTACATCACCTCATGATTATCAAGATAATGCCTATACGGTTGAAGTGTTTGTTGAGTCTGAAGACAAAATTGGCCTAACAGAGAAATTCACTCAATTTTTTGCCAATCGTAATATTGGTATGGCTTCACTGAGTGCGCAGACGATTCATAAATCAAAGTTACGCCTTGATCACGACCAATTTCATATTGCCATTACCGCCAGTGTCGATTCAGGGTGTAACTTAATGCAACTACAAGAAGAATTTGACAGTTTATGCAAGACACTGGATGTACAAGGTTCTCTTAACTTTATAAAAAACAGTCAATAAAAAAGGAAGAATAATGAAAACGCTTACTGCAGGCACGCCAGCACCTGCTTTTTCACTTTTAGATCAAGATGGAAATACCGTTTCCCTTGCTGATTTCTCAGGGAAAAAGGTGTTGTTCTACTTTTATCCTAAAGCCATGACACCAGGTTGTACTGTTCAGGCTCAAGGCCTTCGAGATGTAAAAGCAGAACTCGATGCTCATAACGTAGTGGTACTCGGAGTCAGCACCGATCCCGTGAAGCGTTTAGGTAAATTCATTGAACGTGATCACTTAAACTTTACTTTATTATCCGATGAAGACCACGTGGTTGCTGAACAGTTCGGCGTATGGGGTGAGAAGAAGTTTACCCTTAGTTAATTTTCATGACAAATAACCTTGATTGGTTTTTATGACAAAACTATCTTTAATATGTGAGTAAACATATTGAGGGTTGTTTTTTGATAGAAACTAATAATACATACTTAGACATTTATGATGACTGTTGGTTATTACCAATAAAGGTTGATACGTTAGCCAAGCTCAAAATAAGAAGCAGCACTGATACTGAATCAGGAGAAGTTGCTTTTTCAGCCTTATTAGAACCATCCTCATTAGATCCATCCACCTTAAAGCAGTTCATCAAAGAAACCAATATCATCATTGGTCGTAATGGGTTGGTTGTCTATCCTCAATCCCTATACCTAGTGTCTAAGTTACGCGGTGAAGCAAAAGTAAAAGACACTAGTTCAATTGCTAAGGGTCTACTCGCCTTTACTCGATTCTTAGATTCAACCTGCGTAGAGCAAGAAGACGAAGATGGGAATATCATTCCTCCTGAATATTTGAGCTATAAATCTTTAACCAAATATGAGGAAGAAGGAGCACCTTGGCGATTTGCTGAGTTTCTGCTTGCGAACTGCAATAATATTGAAGGTGCTAATGGCGATGAAGCTTTTAGTTTATCTACCGCTAGAAGTTACATGAGTGCCGTGATTGGATTCTATAAATGGATGCAAAAATACGGCTACATCAAAAATAACGATCGGAATGTTGTTACCCACTACACAACTGGAACTGTGCATCAAGAGTTAAACCAGCACGATATGTTGGCTCACACAAAATCAGGCTCTGAACGTACTTATGAAACCTCCAATATCATGAGGATATTTCCTAAAAAAGAGAACACACCCGCCCATAAAAAGCTCAAGCCCATGCACCCTGAGCACAAGGCTTTATTTAATGAACATGTAACGTCACTCCCAAAGTCGACAGAATTAATTTATCGGCTATGCGCCGACGCGGGACTCAGAATTGACGAAGCCATTCACTTCCCCGCTCACGACATAGGAAAGGCTGACTACAGTGATTTGGACTCAGTACCAATCAAAATTACTCGCACAAAAGGCAGTAAGCCTCGTAATGTAGTGGTCAACTAAAATT